>JANQOW010000101.1 GCA_028285595.1 Hyphomicrobiales bacterium | reverse complement strand
ATGTCGTATCGCGGATCCCGGCTCATGATCGCTCGCAACTCTGATATTCTCTCTGGTGCGGAAAGTGATCCGGAAAGACCGAAGCCAGATAGGCAAAACACTCATCCTTTGCCCGCTGGCGGGTGAACGTATCTGGATACAAGAGAATGTTCAGCCAGAGGCCATCGGTGAAGGCCTCAAGACTTTGTGCAAACATCAACGCGTCCACATGGTCGTAACCGCCTTCTTCCTTAATCTGACGGCAAAGGCGCACGGTTTCCGCAATGCGATCCTCATCAATCTTTGCGCAACGTTCACGGTAGGCGTCCCGGTATTTCTTCTCGCCATAGAACGCAAACCAGACAGTGAGCTTTTTCCGATTGCAGATGTCGGGATGATAGTCGGACTCAATAAGGGCCGAAAGCCGCTCTCTTGCTGAAGGACCAGATTGCGCATAACGCTTCTGCCACAATAAGTGGTGTTCTTCGGCGAGATAGCCCACCGCCTCCATCAGGAGGCGGTCTTTGCTCCGGAAATGGAAGTTTACGATCCCTTGGGACAGATTGGCAAAACTCGTGATGGTCGCCATCGTCGTAGCAGACAAGCCATACTCGGCAATCGAGTCGATCGTTGCGTCAATCAATTGCTGTCGGCGAACTTCCCTTGATGCGGTGCGCTTGCGTTCAATTGTGCGTGCCGTCGTTGTTTGCATTGTTCTTTCTGTGTTCGGCCAGACATATGGTACCAACCAGCCGGCATTATTCCACTTCACTTAGCATCCAGTATGACGGCCGAGTCACTCGACCATGACAACCATACTGGCCGCGGCTGATCGTCGATCCCTTCCAGCATCCGGTGCGCATTCTGGGCCGATACAGCAATGGGCCGCTCGATTCCATCAACGCGCACATAATAGTGGCTGCGCTCACCCAAGTACGCCGCAGCATCCAGAACGCCTTCAACGGCATGGGCGGAACGTTTGGGTTTCTTGCTTTCAATTGAGAGTTTCTCAGGCCTGATGGCGAGCAACACTTTCATGCCGCTCGCAAATGTTCCATCACCCACAGGTGCTTTAACTTCGCCAAGGACACCTGCATCGACATTTGCTGTTTCACCGTTGACGGATTTGATGCTCGCATCGAAAAAGTTGATCGTGCCGATAAAAGCGGCAACCTCGCGGTTGCTTGGCGCCTCGTAGAGCCGGTTTGGTGTATCAATTTGCAGGCAACGCCCTTTAGACATGACGGCTATTCGATCCGACATGGTCAGAGCTTCCTCCTGATCATGGGTCACGAAAACAAATGTGATGCCAACTGACCGCTGCAGCGCACGCAGCTCAAGCTGCATCTGCTCGCGCAATTGCTTGTCGAGTGCGCCGAGCGGCTCATCAAGCAGCAGCACCTTGGGTCGTTTTATCAGAGCCCGCGCAAGCGCGACCCGCTGGCGTTCGCCACCGGACAGTTCGTGCGAGCGGCGATCTCCGTAGCCTGGCAGCTTGATGAGCTCCAGCATCTCATCGACCATGGCATTCTGTTGTTGCTTCGGTAGTTTCTGCTTGCGTAGACCGTACGCAATGTTGGCCCTCACATTAAGGTGGGGGAAAATGGCATAGCTTTGGAACACCATGTTCACTGGCCTTTGGTGTGGCGGCACAGAAGACATGGGCTGATCATCGATGAAGATCTCGCCCGACGTCGGCGTTTCAAATCCGGCAAGCATCCGAAGCAAGGTTGTCTTTCCACACCCAGAAGGTCCGAGAAGCGAGAAGAACTCACCTTCTGCGATTTCCATCGAAACCGCCTCAACGGCCCGCACCGGGCCGAAACTCTTGGCGACTGACCGAATGGATATCATGGGGTCCGAACTGCTCATGATTTACATTCCCCGCTTGGTTTTGTCGTGAATGCCAACGTTCCTGATCCATTGCGCAAAGAACACAACGGCAAACGATATCACCAGAATGATAGTGCCCAGAGCCAGCACGCCCGGCACCCGCTGCGGAAAACGCAACTGATTCCAAATGAAGATGGGCAAGGTAGGCTCGGTTCCCGACAGGAAGAACGCCATGATGAACTCATCAAATGAAATGGTGAAGCAGAGTAGGAAGCTGGCCACCAACCCCGGGAACACCATGGGGAGCGTAACCCGCCAAAATGTGCCGAACATGTTCTCACCAAGATCAGCGGAGGCTTCTTCGATCGATTTGTCGAACCCTTCAAACCGCGGGATCAGCGTGGCCATTGAGAACGGAACGCAGACGATGATATGGCCGAGCGTCACAGTGTAGAGAGACAATGGCACGCCTAGCCGGCTCATCAAGATGAGCAGGGCAACACCAAAAATGATCCCTGGGATCACGAGTGGGAGCATAATGAACCCGACCACTGGATTCTTACCGGGCATCCGGTAGCGGGTGACCGCTTTAGCCGCGAACACTCCAAGCAGTGTGGAGACCGTCGCAGTAACAGCCCCCACTTGCACGCTGTTCAACAAGGCAGCAAACATGGGCTCGTTGTTGAACAGCTGCTCATACCATTTGGTGGTAAACCCCTTCAGCGGAAACGCCACATAAATGGCATCGTTGAAGGAGAACAACGGCAGGAACAAAACCGGGATGTACAAGAACAGAAGATAGGCAATCGCGTAAACAGCCAAGGTGCGGTTCGGCCGATCAATGTAGGATACTTCACTCATCCGATTTGCTCCGTGGCTTTACGCGAGACAAACATGAAGGTGATGGCGAAGACCGCAACCGTCACCATCATGCCTACAGAGAGCGCTGCCCCCATGGGCCAGTCATTCACCTTGCCGAACATGGCTTGGATCATGTTGGCCATCATGATCCCGTCCGGTCCACCCAACAGAGCCGGGGTCACATAGTCACCAACCGTTGGAATGAAGATGATCAACGTGGCTGCGATGATGCCCGGCAGAGACAAAGGCAACGTGATGCGGAAGAACCGCGCCACTGGGCCATCGCCAAGATCCGTTGCCGCTTCCAAGAGTGAGCGGTCAATCTTCTCCAGTGAGACATAGATCGGAAGGATTGCAAAGGCGGCCCAGGCATGGGCCAGAGTAATCACCACGGCGGTTGGGCTGTAGAGCAGGAACTCCATCGGTTGCTCGATGATGCCGACACTCTTGAGCCCTGAATTGATGACGCCGTTGAAACCTAAAATGACCTTCCAGGCAAACACCCTGAGCAGGTAGCTCGTCCAGAACGGAAGCGTCATCAAAATGATCCACAACATCTTATAGCGCTTCACATGGAAGGCGACGTAGTAGGCCATGGGATAGGACAACAGCACCGTTGCGATGGAGCAGGCGCCTGAGATCATGATTGAGCGCCAAAGAAGCGTCTCATACACCGGGTGCTCAAGTGCTTTCGCATAGTTGTTCAGAGAGGGGGTCGTGTCGAACTCGAACGCCACCTGCGTCCAAAAGCTCATGGTGAGCAAGATTGCAAACGGGACGAGGATACCGATGGCCATCACCACCAGGGTCGGCGACAACAATGTGTAGCCGCGCAGAGCTTCATTGCCGAGGAACATCGCGGTGATCCGATCACGCGTGCGATTAACGTTGCTCGGGGTCACATGGGTGCCAACTGTCGTGGTGCTCATAACCGGACCTCCAGACCTGAATAGGTTAGAGCCTAAGGCCCACGCCGCAATGTTCGGCAACGACTCTCCGAAAGGTCGTCGTGAGAGGAACAGATGAAACGCAGGCCCCTGAGAGAGGCGACATTGGCTGCCGCCTCCCGCTCAAGGCAAATCTGCAAGCTAGAAGCCAGCTTTAATCTGCTCGAACTCTTTGTTCATCTTGGTCTCAAACTCCTGGGTCTGCGGAATTTGGAAATGACCCGCGTTGAGAATATCCAGGGGATTCTTGCTGAGACCCAGCTCAACCAGTTTCGCCTCATCGAACTGATCGAACGATTTCTTGTTGGAATGCCCATAGCCGTTATCACCGATCAGCCATTTGCCGGTTTCCACACTGATCATGGCGTCAATGATGTCGTGCGCGCGGTCAAGTTTCGGCGCATCCTTGTGTATCATGGCGCCGCACACCCAAGTCAGTGCACCTTCTTTCGGTTTGGCGAATTTCACCGGCACGCCCTGCTTCTGAAGCGTCACAGCCGATGAGTTCCAGGTCATAGCGGCCACCAGTTCGCCGGAGGCCAGCGCCTGCTCAAGCGTGGTGGTGTCGTCCGTGTATTGCCGGATCAGCGGACGCTGCTTGCGCATGAGATCGGCAACCTTCTTAAAGTTCTCGTCCGTTGATAGCTGCTTAAAGTCCACGCCGGCATAGATCGCGCCGCACCACCAGGTGTCGGCAGCGGAAGCCAAAACGCCCATGCGGCCTTTGTATCTTTCATCCCACAGCATGCCCCAAGACTCTTCTTGGCCTGCAAGATCGAACAGATCCGTGCGGTAGGTCACGGATGTCTGCCCCCAGTCCATCGGCACCATGTAGGGCTTACCGTCCGCCATGTTACCTTCAAGGTTATAGAGGTTGGGCATCACATCGCCCCAGTTGGACAGTTTGCTGGTGTCCACGGTCTGGAACAGTCCAGTGGCCACCCAACGCGGGATCGCCTGATTGCACGGGTGTGCAACGTCAACCACGAATCCGCCACGCATCTTCGTCAAAGCCTCTTCCGACCCACCGAAGGTCGTGAAGTTTGGGGCTTCGCCATGCTTGCTGATATAGCTGGCAAACATTTCCGGAACGTCGTATCCGCCCCAAGTGAAATAGGTTGCTTGGTCCGCAGCCGCCGCGCTTGCAAGCTTCGGCGCCATTGGCGTCATCACCAAACTGACACCGGCCGCTGCCAAGCCTTTGGTAAAAGTTCGCCGGCTCATTGCGCCGGTGCGCACTGCATTTAAATGATCAACGACATCCATATCTGAGTTTCTCCCAATTATGCGGCAGCCCCACCTTGAGAGGCGATCTGGCTTCCAGCAAGCTCCCTGATAAGCGTGTCACCTAGCGCCCATTGATCGTTATGGTTGGACGCCAACGACCCGCAAACGTTCACATTTTTCCAATCGACTATATGAACGTTCAATCAAATGTTATGATCGCCCGCCAAAGCGAGTCAAGTTTAGCTTGCGCCAATAGAAGGCAGGAACCCAAAATGGCTGACCCCGGTATCGTCAAATTTGAACCTCATGGTCCCCACGGCTCAGGGCTGGTTGAGTGGGATCCGATTGCTCCTGACGAGATCGAAACCGGATCGCCAGCGCAACGCGGTCATATCTACCATGAGGTCGCCGACGCCGGTTACATGGCCGGCGTTTGGGATTGCACGGCAATGACCCTGAAGTTCGGTCCCTATCCCGTGCACGAGTTCATGTTCCTTTTGGAGGGCTCGGTCACTCTGGTGCTTGAGGATGGCAGCCAGGTGACGGTGCGCGCTGGAGAATCCTTCGTGATCCCTAAGGGATTGCCCTGCAAATGGGTTCAGCCCGATTATGTCCGCAAGTTCTTCATGATTTTCGAAGAGCCCGGCAAAGCCCCTTTGGAACACGTTGCCAAGCAGGGCGTTATCTTGCCAGATCCATCTGCCGAACTTGCACCAATGGATATCCCGGACGCCTCGGTCTACATCGGCGAGACGCCGAATTTGACCAACCAAATGTACTTTGACGATCCCAGCGGCCAGATGCATGTGGGCATTTGGTCAACGACCGCGTCTAACCGGCATCCGGTAACATTCCCCAGAAACGAGTTGATGTGCCTGCTTGAAGGATCTGTCACACTGAGCGGCGAAGATGGAGAAGAGCAAACAATTCAGGCCGGTGAAGCGGTCTACGTCTCAAAGGGAACGCAGATGCGTTGGCACAACTCAGAACCGGTGCGCAAAATTTACGCCATATACGACCCGAAGTAATCGAATAGCCAATCTGTGGAGCTCGATATGATCCAAAGACTCTCGCGCCGTGCATTCGTGGCTGGATCGCTTTCATCTGTGTCACTTCCAGCTTTTGCCGCGTTGCCATCCAATCCGGATGTGATTGTGATAGGTGCCGGATCTGCAGGCCTTGCCGCAGCCAAAACGCTGATGGCAATGGGCAAGAGCGTTGTCATCGTGGAAGCAGCAGATCGTATCGGCGGGAGAGCCTATACAGAGAGTTCAACCTTCGGCGTTCCCTTTGACCATGGCTGTTCTTGGATTACAGCCGCCAACAACCCTTACGCAAAGATGGCAAAGGATTGGGGCTTTGAACTCAGAAACCATGTCAGTCCAGGCGAAGCGTTCTTCGTGGGTGACCGGCGCGCAAATGCGTCTGAACGCAAGAAGTATGATACAAGCTGGGCCAAGATCCAGGGCGCCTTATCGAAGGCCGGACGCGACGGATTGGATGTGTCTGCTGCCTCGGTGATCCCGGCCGATCTGGAATACTCCGGCATCTCTCAATCTTGGATTGGCGCCATGGATTGGGGCGTGGATTTCAAGGATCTCTCGACCAAGGACAATTGGGAATCGGCGGATGCCAATCCGAATTTCATGGTGAAGGAGGGACACGGCGCTGTCGTGGCGCGGCTGGGAGACGGACTACCCATAAAGCTCAGCACACCGGCAACACAGATCGATTGGAGCGGAAACGGGGTTGCGGTGGAAACGGCGCAAGGCAAACTCCGAGCCAAGGCCTGTATCGTTACTGTTTCAACCGGCGTGCTGGGTGCGGGCGCCGTTAAGTTCACGCCGGAGCTACCAGACTGGAAGCAACAGGCCATAGACGACTTGCCAATGGGCCTTCTTGCGAAGATCACACTTCAGTTCGACGGCGAGCGTTTTGGTTTTACCTCCGATAACTGGCTCACCTATTGGGTGCCTGAGGAAATGCCGGCCAAGGCCTGTTACTTTTTGACCTGGCCCTTCGAGTTCGATGTCATGATTGGCTTCATGGGCGGGGCGTTCGGATGGGAGCTATCTAAAGCCGGACCAGACGCGGCAGTTGACTTTGCGCTGGGAGAAGTCGTCAAGGTCGTGGGCAGCAAGGCGCGAGATCATTTTGTGAAGGGCCACCTGACGGGCTGGGCGGAGAATCCTCTCACACTTGGCGCATACGCTGCCGCGCGCCCGGGCAAGTATGGCGCGCGCACGGAGCTGGCGCGCCCGCTGGGTGAACGCGTGTACTTTGCCGGCGAGGCCATGGCGGGAGCCCATGCGACGCTTTGCGGCGGGGCTTATTTGAGTGGAGAAGCGGTGGCCCAGCAAGTTGCCGCCCGTATCTGAGCATAAAGGTGAGATCCATCCATGATCCATATGTTGAGCCGCTTCAATCTGAAGCCGGGCGTAACCGTTGAGACATTCCGAGATGACTATATGAAGCTAGTCGCGGACATGAAGGCTCTAGGGCTGGTTGAAGGCACTGGTCAGATGGGGAGGCGCGAGCTGGCAACGCCCATGGATACAGATCGCGAAGATGCGCCTGAATTTTATGCCGTGATGATGTTTCGGGACCGAGATCAATTGGACCGCTCTTACGCCTACCTGACCGACCGCGACGCCAACATAGCGACCACTCACCCCGCGGTTAACCGGGCCGTTGTTGACGCTGTGTTCACGTGCTGGCGCGATCTCGACTAGGCTCATGCGCGACAAGACCCCATCGGCTAGCAAATCCTACCGGGACACGCTCCTCCTTTATTTTGAGGAGGAAATCATGGGCGAGGCCTATTTCAACGGTCTGGCGGCCTGCTTTGACACCCCCGATCAGCAGGAAAAGCTGCGGCTGCTGGCGAAAGTGGAACGACACGCCGCAGAAGCGGTGCGTCCCCTCATCGTGAAGTATGATCTGAAGCCAAGATCCGATCAGCAGCTCAGCGCACTGGAGGCAGACACAATTCGGACCCACGGCGCCTGGAGCTGGCATCAGCTTGTCCACTACATGGTGGAGCGCTATCCACTTTACATGGATGATTTTGAGGGTCTGGAGAAGATGGCGCCAAAGGCCGACCTGCCTCAACTGAAGTTCCTGACGGCTCACGAAACTGCTGCAATCGAGTTTGCCAATCTGGAGCATGTCGGAGCAGACGACAGCACAGCGCCGCTACTCAGATATCTTGAGGTACAACACCCCGAATTGATCAGGAGTATCTGATGAAGGTTGGAACACCGATCTGCCTTGCCTTCTTAGTTTTGATGCCAGGTGCAGCTTCTTCAGCTGAGGACGCCACATCAAAGCCCGCTACCGAAACCGCGTCACAAACGCGCGAATGCAACTCGTGCACCGCAAGGCACCAAGCGCTTTTGAAACGGAAGAAAGAGCGCGAGAAGAAGCGTAAAGATGAAGCGACTCAGAAAACGAAAAACGCAGACTAAGGCTTTCGAGCACGCATATGGGTTGGCCGCAATTCGCCGCTGTCCACAACGACTTTCAGGGCGCGCCAAATATCGACCGAATGATCCACAAACTCTTGCCCCACTTCCTGCACCAACCCCTCATAGAGCGGACCTGAAAGCGCGTCACATTCATGCGCGACTTTCTCTCGATACCAAGGGTTGCGATCGGTCATTGTGATATCGGTCAGCCCTGCCGCGACCATTGCATTTCTGTAGCGCTCCGGTGAGGCCATACCGAACCCAAGATCTTCCAACGCGATGTAGGCCTTTAGCTCCGGGGAAAATGGGCCGTCCGTACTCGACATCCAGTCGCACGCGGCAACCAGCCCACCTGGTTTGAGCACGCGAAAGATCTCTTGGAAAAGGCTCTCCTTCTCAGGGATATGGATCATCGCATCCTTGCTGAAGACCACATCGAACGTGTCCGCATCAAACGGCAAAGGTCCCGGTTCCACGCAAATGAAGCTGGCCGTTTTTTGGAGCCCGCGTCTTTCGCCCTCTGCGTTGGCTCGCGCAATGAGCCCGCTATCCACGTCAATGCCCGTGAAAGAACCCGGTTCATACTGCTCAGACAGGAACAAGCCGATCCCACCGGTCCCGCACCCAATATCGAGCACGTTCTTACCGGTAAAATCGATACCATCCACAATCTTACGGATCTCATCCGGTCCGCCCGGCGAGAGGAAACCATCGCCCCAAACCGCCTCCAGCAGTGTGACCATGGCATCGTCATGTTCCTGTCCTTGGTCCTCCGACATGCCACGCCCTCCTTGGTCCACTTGTGTGTTGCAGAGTGTAACTGTAGGGATATCAGCACACCACCGCCATAACCATTTGAGCACGGCCATGTCATCAACCATTCCCTCACAAGGTCACAATCTGGACACCGAAGCCCTGCAGCGTCTTGACAACAAGGTCGTGCATCCATGGGAGAACTTTGGCGGCATAGGAACTCATAAACGCCTGGTTATCGAGCGCGGTGAAGGGGTTCATGTGATCGATAGTGACGGCAATCGAATGCTCGATGGTCCTGCTGGCATGTGGTGTGTAAACGCGGGCTATGGTCGCCGGGAAATCGTCAATGCCATCGCAGAACAGGCCATGGAACTCGCCTATTACTCGCCCTTCTCCAACGCCACCTCATCTGTCGGGCTGCTCGCCGAGAAACTGGCCGAGTATGCACCAGGCGATCTCACGAACATCTACTTTACGTGTGGTGGCTCAACGGCTGTGGACGGAGCTTTGCGGTTCGCCCAGTTCTACAACAATGCGTTGGGACGACCGAACAAGAAGAAAATCATCGCGCGCATCGGCGGCTATCACGGATCCACGTTTCTGAGCGCTTCGGTTTCCGGCAAACTTTCAGACAAGACCAACTTGGACATGGCAGAGAACATCATCCTGATTCCTGCGCCCAAGCCGCTGCTCCGTCCGGCCGGCATGTCGCTCGAAGCGTTCTGCGATGAGAAGGTTGCAGAGTTGGAGAACGCCATTCTTGAAGCTGGGCCCGAGAACGTGGCCGTTCATATCGCTGAACCTGTTCTCGCGTCCGGCGGCGTGATCATTCCGCCGGAAGGTTATCAAAAACGCTGCCTGGATGTTTGTCGCAAGTATGATGTGCTCTACATTTCCGATGAAGTCGTCACCGGGTTCGGTCGTTTGGGCGAGATGTTTGCCTCCGAAAAAGTCTTCGGTATCGTTCCGGACATGATCACGATGGCGAAGGGCCTGACGTCCGGTTATCAGCCCATGGGAGGTCTCATGATTTCCCAACGTCTCATTGATGACATTAAGGCGTCTGGTACGGACTATAAATGGTTCTCCAATGGATTCACCTACTCCGGCCATCCGGTGGGGGCCGCTGCAGCCTTGGCAAACATTGATATCTTTGAGCGGGAGAACCTGCTTGAACACGTTAGGGATATTGCGCCTTACTTTGCCGAGCGCCTAAGCGAGCTCGGCCAATTGCCCGTCGTCTCGGAGGTCAGATCCATTGGGTTGATGGCAGGCGTTGAGTGTGATCTCGATCCAGAAACTCCAGATGAGAGCCGCGACATGGCCTTCGCGAGCGAGCTCGATAAGCAATGCATGAAGATGGGTCTTCTCGTCCGCCCCGTCTACAATATGTGTGTGATGTCGCCGCCGCTCACGATCACGCGCGAGCAGATTGACTTTATGGCCGACACACTGATGAAAGGCATGCGGGCCGTCATGGAACAGCGCGGATTGTAGCGGCTCAGAATTCCGCGGCCGGCAAGTACACCGCGATGAGGCAACCGTTCGGCGAGTACGAGTAGTGCTCCGTGCCCTCTCGCAGCCACACCAGGTCCCCCGGCCCGTATTTGAAACCGTCATGGTCGACGAGATCGCCTTCCAGGATCAAGAACTCCTCGCCGTTCGTATGCACATGCTGCGTCGTGGTGTGCCCGGGATCCATGCGATAGACGTGAAAGCCCGAACCAGTTTCATTGTCCGGGTTTGCCTGCAACACATCACCATCATGGCGTCCCTTACCGTCGATGAAAGGCACGAAGCCATCACGGTGAATATTCTTGACCCGCCGATCGCGGTCTTTAATGGGGCCGAGTTCTGTACTCATTAGCCGTCTCCACAATAGTCTGTTTCAGTCCACAGAGTCTCTGATCAAGGGACACGTCGAGCAGTGAATGCCACCGCCATTCAACTGGACGCGATCATAATCAATTTCGACGATCTCAACACCATGACCCTCAAGGCGTTCGCGGGTTTGATCGGACATCCCCTTCGGCATAATCACCCGTCCGGGCTTCACGGCCAAGCCGTTCACAATCCAGCTGTTATCCTCCGGTGTCATCTCTACCGTCCGAATGCCAAGCTCTTTGAGGCGTTCGAGAAATGAAAACGGCAATCCGCGTGGCCACACCAGAGCCAGATCCACGTCTACCATCAAAAAGTGGCCATCGATGTGTATGTCGTACCCCCGGAGGTCAATGGTGATGAGCTCTACACCTTGGTGTTTCAGCACATCATGGACCTGTTGAATGCCCTCGTCATTGATCCGGATACCGCGACCCACCACCGCAGTCTTTGAGTTCAACCAGGCAAAGCTGCCCCCTTCAATCATGCCTGTACCGCTAACGGTGCGCAGGATGGGCATGCCAAGCTCGCCCAGAGTTCGTGTGACCGCCCTCTCTTCACCGTGGCGCATGCGCGGTGCAAGCCGAGTGATGATCGAGCCCCCCTTCACGCTGAACGAGCTGTCTCGGGTATAGACCGATTTGAATCGCCCCCCATCAACACCTTTAAGGTAGACCACATCCACGCCTTCCGCGCGGAGAGTATCTGCCAGCATGTCATGCTGTTTTTGGAGCTCTGGCAGATCTGGAATGTCGTCGCTTTGCCAGTACCAGCCTGCGTCCAGATCACCGAACGAACCGATTTCCTCAATCCGCTTGCTGCGATCAATCACATTAAACTCATCACCGGGTCGGTGCATGAGCACAGCCCTGAGCGTGCCCACGTCATTGTCGCATCCCCAGTTTCGCCCCCAAACCCGCTGCATGCGTTCAGGGCTTTCAAACGCCGGCTCAGGCTCTGACCCAAACATCTTGATTGTGGCGTTGTAGATGTCTTTGTTCTTGGGAGGTAGCATCGTTTGGTGCTCCGCAAAACTGTTTGCACGGATGTTGAAGGTCCAACCCTAGTCCCACGGACACACCTAAGGAAGGACAGAGTGCATCAAGCTATCAAACAAACTTAGCCTGAAGAAGCGGACCTTTGGTTCGGCTAGGGGCTTAAACGAGACGCAGTGCCCGCCATTTTCAGGAACGCCGTGAAAGCCGCAAGAGTGAGCGAGAGGCTCTTATCCTGCCCAGATCAGCCTGTTGAGATCGAATCCGGAAACATGATCAACAGCTTTCGCATGTTGTACGCTTCCAGATTATGTGACACGCTGAGCTTCCGGGCTGTCATTGGGGACGCTATGAAAGAAAGTGTGAAAGAACGCATCATCACTCTGCTTGCACTGTCCAAAGAAGTGCCGAGAGAACACTTGTGCGGCTGCATCAAAGTGTTGTGTGAAATTGGGAACGTTCAAACTTTCTGCGATGGAATGATGAACGACCGTTTCCCTGGTCAACGGATCGAGGACCTCAACGAAACCGATCTGGATTTCTTGTTTTCATTTCTGCTGACGCTCGCTCGAAAAAACCTTGAGCTTGAACAAGAGCGCCGTAACGCAGAGTCGATTGAACTCGCATTTAAGGTGATTAACGGCGGCCGGAACAATGGCTAAGATTGAACGCGTTCCCTTGAGCGCACCCAGAGGGGCGTTGTTGGACCGGGCGCTTGATCGATACCATTTTCGCGGTGCTGCTGTGAGCTCGTTTATGGGGCCGAATTGTTGCAGCCATATTCAAGTGTTCACAGATGACGGAACGTCAAATCCGCCCTACTCTTTCATAGGCAGCCGGAGCCTGGCAGCGCAGTATTTCGGCCGGCAGTTCGCCGATTCCGCTGTCGGCACCCGTGGACTACCTGATCAGAGATTCGGAAGAAGCGTGGCCTCACGCTACGCCGAAGTATCTTCCACCAACCAGCCGGCCAGAGATCTGATCGTGGCGGAAACCTGTGGGTGGTGGTTGCAGTATGAACGGCTTATCCTGCCTGTTGAGCAAGACGCACAACTTCCGGCTTTTGTTGTTTTCCTAGACCTGCAACGTAAGCTTCGTGCCCTGCCCGAACCATCCACTCCAGATCTTCCCATTCATTCCAGATAAGGAAGTAGGTTGGATTGTATCCTGGCGGCAACTCTTCCCACTCTATGGCGTGCGGATGACCATGCGCATATGCCTTGCGCATATTGAAGCCTTTCAAAACGAGCTCTTTGTTGGTGAGCCCATAGATCGCCGCCGGTTGCCAGCGCAGCATGGCCTCAGCCTGGGCCAGTCGAATGAGGCACGGGCCAAGCTGAGTTTCGCGAATGTTTTCTGATAAGAACAACTCACCGTGGTACACGACACGCCCACTGATCCGCCTTGGCCCAGGCGATACAATTTTAGGAACGCCGCCGTTTATCCGCGGGAGTTGGCTCTCCAGAAATCTTTCAAGCGTAGCAGATCCAAGGTCATCACACCGGATCGCCTGCACGGCGACAACCTTACCTTTGCCGTTGTAACACGCCATCCAAATAGCCCGTTCCGACAGCAAATCCATGTAACGGGGATCGAAATGCTCCGAAACGCGCCCCTTTAACTTGCCGCATATACGGGCAAACTCGTCAAAATCGTCGCCCAATTCCAGGGCTAGACCGTGGCTTTCGACGATTTTGACCCCTTCGGCATAAAAACGCACCGTGTCATAGAAAATTCCTGGACGCATGCTTGTTCCCTCCGCCTGGGACCACAACGACTCCTTCATACCATCCTTGAGGGTAGTTTGATAAGCCAGGAAAACTCAAGCTACATCAATCCGCTTTCTTTACAACCAGCGCGGCGTTTATCCCACCAAACGCGAATGAATTCGAAAGGGCGAACTCCACTTCGGCAGGTCTTGCGGCGTTCGGCACCATATCCAATTCACATCTGGGATCTGCTTCTTTCCAATTGATGGTCGGAGGCACCGTGCCTTCTATCAGCGTCTTGATCGTTATCGCGAGCTCCAAACCACCGGCAGCACCCAAGGTGTGACCGTGGATGGGCTTTGTGGATGAAACCGGCAGGTTATCGGCGTGTGCTCCAAAAACCTCTCGTATGGCTTCCGTCTCCGCAATATCGTTCAGTACGGTACCGGTACCGTGCGCGTTGATGTATCCGACTTGATGCGGCAAGATCCCCGCGCCCTCCAGCGCCTGCTGCATGCACGTCACCTGGCCCTCGCTGAGGGGCCTGATGATGTCATAGGCATCAGTTGTTGTTCCGTATCCCACAAGTTCGCAGAGAATGTCGGCGCCCCGTTGCAATGCTGCCTCTTTTGTTTCGATCACAAAGGACGCCGCACCTTCTCCCAGAACCATCCCGGTCCTGTGCTTGGAGAACGGCCTGCAGAGTTCAGGGGTCAATACTCTCATCACCTCCCATGCGCGGAACACAGAGGGCGTGAGCAACGCCTCACTACCGCCCACGATTGCTCGGTCGACCATTCCGGATTGTACCATCTGAAAGCCGACACCGATCGACTGGGCGGCAGAAGAACAGGCGCTCGAAATCGCGAATGAAGGGCCCGTACACCCATATTTGATGCAAACCTGCGACGTGGCAGCATTGGGCATGACCCGCGGTACGGTCATGGCCTCCTCGCGTTCACGGGTGACATAGAAGTTGTGGTGCGCGTCGTCGTTAGAGCAGGCACCACCAATCCCAGACCCTATGATCACAGCGGTGCGGCTGCCGAAAGGTTGGTGGGTCTCGAGCCCCGCCTTGCACACAGCTTCATCCGTTGCAACCAAGGCGAACTGTGTGAACCGATCACAGTAGCGCATCACGTCATCATCAATCATCGACGACGGATCAAACTCACTGAGATAGGCGGCCTGGGTGACACGCTGCTTGTAGGAACGCTCGAACTCTAGTGTCTTGACCTGGCTTTGGCCCTCAACGGCCGCCGTCCAGAGCTTGTCAACTCCAAGTCCGGCGGCTGTCACACAACCCATTCCTGTCACAACGACGGAGCGCAAAGCTTACTTCGTTTCTTTCTGAGATTGGACGTGCGCTGCCAGACTACCGATCAACTCGTCAACGGTTTCCGCCTCAGACAGGGAATCGTCAACGGGAATATAGACGTCAAACTCATCCTCCAAAGCCATGAGGACCATGATCATGTCGGAGGACACGAACTCAATATCTGCCAGCTTTGCATCGGGTTTGAGACGCTCCACCTCGATCGAGCCTTCAGTGGCCACGATCTCAAGAATCTTGCTCTTCAGTTTGGACAAATCGGAGGCTGTTTGGGCAGTCGTAACAGTCATTCTTAGTTAGCCACACGTCAAAAATTGCTGTCAGCACCGGTACTTATCACGAAAGCAACAGACAAATCTTCAATTATTTACAAGGCTTCACGTGTCAGTCACTTGGATTCCAAAGACACTTCAGTGTGTTGCATTAGCCAGAGTGCAGAATTGGGATTCGTTTCAAGCAGGGCTAACCTCAATGGCTAGACGCTTAACACCTACTCGAAGAGAGCCTTCCAAATCTCCGAAAAACTGATCCTTGCCTCGACCAGGTTCGATAGGTTCTAAAAACTCAATGGTGATCTTGCCAGGATGCTTCACCCAGCTCTTCCGGGGCCAAAAAAAACCTGAGTTCACAGCGGCCGGCACGCACGCGACACCCAGACGTTTGTAAAGCATGAAGACACCAGGTTTATAGGGTTCCTGGCCGTTCACCGGCACTCGCGTTCCTTCTGGGAAAATCACCACAGGCCTGCCCGCCTTGCACACCTTTTCTGCTGTATTCAACATCCGCTCTGTCGAGCTCAAGCTACCCGCTCGGTCGACCCAAATCTGCTCCGTTTTCATTACAATCAAACCAAGGCCAGGGATCCAGCGCAGCTCTTTTTTCAATATCAGAGCCGGGTCATTTAGCAGGACCATGAGACTGAACGTTTCCCATGCTGACTGGTGATTACAGGCGCAGATGAAACCACCATCAGGCAGGTGTTCGATCCCACGGACCTCATAGGACAAACCGCAAATCACTCTCAGCTGCCACAGCATGATCTTTAGGTAGCGCTTTATGATCAAAACACCGATCCGGCGGGGCGCAAAGACCGCTGGCCAAAAGAGAAGCACGAACACGGCACCGGTTAGCAATACTGCACAGTGGAAGCTCAAAGACCGGACATACAGCATGGGTTAAGCTTCAAGACCTCAGGTCCACCGACCAGAAGCGCAGTAACAGTCGCAAAATCCCCAACGGGCGTTGATACTCGGCCTTCGTCGTTTCACTGCCTGTCATCTCGCGTCTGAAACTCACCAACTGTCCGCTCGGCATACATTTGTCGCTCCTGCCCTTGCCAAACCGAGCCAGTCAGGTACAGGTTTGGAAAAGGTCAGGGCCGGATGATCAATAGTAACGAACAAAGGCTGATAGCGAAATGGAGCCAATTCGGGTTGGTATAGTTGGGGTTGGTAACTGCGCAAGTTCTCTGGTCCAGGGTCTAGAATATTTCCGCACATTGCGCAACGAAGCGGTCGGGTTACCTTTTGACAGCCTCGGCGGCTATACACCGAGAGACATTGAGGTGTCTTGTGCGTTCGACGTAGACACCCGCAAAGTGGGGCGGGATATCAGCGAGGCGGTGTTTTGCGAACCCAATTGCACAGAGAAGTTTTGGCCCCAGATTCCTGGCAAGGACGTCGCAGTGATCCGCGGCAAGACCCTCGACGGTGTTGCCAGCAATATGGCGGACGCTCCAGCTCCAAACGCCTTCAGAGTCAGCGATGAGCCTGAGCCTTCCGAAGACGACGTTGTGCGCCAGCTCCAGGATAGCAAGACAAACGTGATCATCAATTTTCTTCCGGTGGGCTCGCAAGAGGCGAGTGAGTTCTACGCCCAATGCTCACTGCGCTCCGGTGCTGCGTTCATCAATGCGATACCGGTGTTCTTGGCTGGTAACGAGAGTTGGCGAGAACGGTTCCGCACATCCGGTCTGCCGATCCTCGGAGATGATTTCAAGGCGCAGATTGGAGCCACCATCGTTCAACGGGCCATTTCGCGTCTGTTTGACATGCGCGGCGCCAAGCTGGACCGTTCCTACCAATTGAATGTGGGCGGCAATACAGACTTCCTCAATATGATGAATGACGAACGGCTGACATCAAAACGCCAATCAAAGACAGAGGCCGTCCAGAGCGTTCTCAAAGAACGGCTTAACAGCGAGGATATCCGGATCGGTCCATCAGATTACGTGCCGTGGTTGAAAGATCGAAAAACGGCGCACATGCGCTTGGAAGGCCGTGTGTTCGGCGGCGCGCCTGTGAACATTGAAGTGCGATTGGACGTTGAAGACTCACCGAATGCGGCCGCCATGGCTCTCACAGCCATAAGATGTGCCAAAATTGCCTTGGACAGAAACCTCTCAGGATCGATTGACGAGGTAAACGGCTATCTCTTCAAATCACCCCCCGAAACCTGTCTCGACGAGGACGCCTATGAGCGTTTGTTAGCCTTTACCGAGGGAAACGGTTAAGGCCATCCAAACACCTCTACAAAGCACCTAAGGCGTGCGCGACGAACAGAACCAGTGCGGCGTACACAGCCGCCAGCACGTCATCCAGCATCACGCCGAACGCGTTATTGAGCCGCCGGTCCACGACATCGATCGGCCATGGCTTCCAGATATCAAACAGACGAAACAGTGCAAATGCGGCGATCCATCCGGTGGCCGTCGATGGTGCCATCTCCAGGACCAGAGACATCGCCAACGCTTCGTCAATTACGATGGATCCATGATCATGTTCACCCAGGTCTTCTCCTGCCCGTTGGACAGCCCACACGGCACAGATAAAAATCGCCACGTAGCCAACAACCTTTATCGCTGGGTCAAACAAACTTAACCCAGCATACATGCCGACGCCGGCCAATGCGCCCCAGGTGCCAGGCGCGAGAGGAATCAGCCCCACCCCAGCGCACTGGGCGATCAGCAGATGAGGCGAGCGTAACGTATCTTTGAGGGCGGGATTGGGGGCGCTCAAATCTCTCACCCCCGCGCGTCACGCTCTAGAACAAACTTCGCCCGCGCGAACCGCTGAAGTGCCGTGAAATGCGTCATGACCACCAACATCCATAAAGCTGTTGGGAGGAACCAATCGAGAATTGGAGCTCCGATCAGCCCAACGCAGAGTATGAACAGACGCGTGGGGCGCTCCAGAAGATCGGGCCATGTTTTATTGTCGGTTGACACCTCTAAGGCGACGCGAGCTTTGTTGTAACTTGTCAAAAACGAGCCGGTCATAACCAGGAACACCAGCACCCAGAGCTCGGTGACCCAACCTACCGATAGATAGATAGCCACCTCCTGATAACGGTCAATTACGGCGTCCAGATACCCACCGAATTTGCTTGAGGCGCCTTGAGCCCGCGCAACAATGCCATCCAAACTGTCGAAAAGAAGAGCCGCAATGAGCCCCGATCCAAACCACAAGGCATTGGCAGACCACACAAACAGTGCGCAGTTCATGCAAACGAGCAACAATCCAATCACGGTAATCTGGTTAGGTGTCACACCGGTTGCCGCAACGATCGCAACAAACCGTTCGCCAATGCGGATCGCAAACTGAACTGGGGCCTTTTTTGCACGTTCACCAGTTCCCCCACGCTCGGGCTGATTGCGTGTCCTGGTGTACAGCAGCCCTAGAACATATGCGCTGCAGCCCAAAGCAATGTACCAGCCTATGAAGGTGAAACTGGCATCATCCATCCTGAAAAAGTTCTGGAGAAACTCAAGCATTGTTCTTATGGGCACCGCCACAGCAACTCAATTGACCCGTGCTAGATCCACGCTTCCCCGAGGGCGATCCGAGCCGCAAACATTGGAGCGAACACTACACCGGGTGGGGGCACCTTGCGAACAAATTATCCGGCAACGGCAACAGTTCGGTGCTCTTGTGTTTTGGCAGAATATGGGGGATAGCAACTTGAAAGCGTCCAGTTCGAAAAACTGCTTAACGAGAGATCGCACGTGCTGAAATTGACCTATTCAAGCTTTGGTCGCCAGCCTCCGGCTAAACTGGAAGGGGTATCCCGGCTCTGCATTTGGCTGGTCTGCGCTGGATTTGTGCTTGTCTCCATAGGCATAACGGTTTTTCTCAATTTCTTCTCACTCTTTGCCGGGATCTGGATCACGTTCCTCGGACAAGATCGAGTGAGGTTCCGGTTTTTGACGTTCTTTGGCAAACTCCCCGTCATCGCGGTCGCCCTGCCAGTGCTCTTCGGCTACGCGGTTTGGCATCAGAGCAGCGATCATGGAGTGCTCGGTGTGATCTGGCCAGCAGGGGCTGTGTTGGTGATTGCAGCTTTATGCTTAACACTGGCCGCCGGGATTAATCGGCTGCAAAAGTCTTGAAGGCAGAACCTCACCTCGACATGATCTCGAGGACCCTGTTCCGTTCCATTGCACGCTTCTTCGGATTGTAGAGCGCGCTCTCGGGAAAATACCCTTTGTTTTTCAGAGGAATATGAAACTCATACCATTTGCCGAACAGTTCGAAATTGTGGCTTCTCTTGTAAGGTTCTCCCAATAAGACGAGCTTCAAATCCAGATTGAACACCTTGCTCCAGGCCGAAAGTTGAGAGGGCGTTTTGACCAGCAAGGCGCAGCGTGACAGGAGCAGGCAATCGATTAAAGCATCCCGCCCTTTGGTATAGTTGTCGCCCAGGTCTTCATAGTGGCTAAGACCGCTCGGTTCACGGCGCATAATGACGTTGCTCTGTCCAAACCGCTCGCGCAACGCTCCTGGTAAAGCCACATCATCGGTTGCCAGAAAGATCCTCGGAGCCGGTCCACCATACTTGGTGACGGACTGGATGACCTGCTCAAAAGCCACAGGATCAGCCTCATCGAAATGTTTATCCGTACCGCGATAATGGATCCCGATCACCGGAGCTTGCGTCATATGCGCATTTGCAAATTCATCAACTTCGGCGCGGATGTCTTGCTTAATGGAGAGGTGCTTGAAGAAAAGCTCGGCACACTCAGATACGGACGAGAAGCGATTTTGAATGTCGATAAACGCAAAATTTGACATGTATTTATTCAGAGACCGCCGATCTTTGATCGCAACCACTTCTGCGGAGCTAAAGTACTTTTGATAGTCGCCATCAAAAAAATTGTATTCAAAGAAATATTCGACCCAGTTTTGACTACGATCCTGATCGATCAAATACGGGTTGGACGACACGAAAAGAGGAATTAAATTCCTGCGCTCACAGTACTTTGCGGCCGCAACAGCGTAGTAAAGCGTAGCAAACATACCAATCTTATCTTGGGAATCGAATATGATAACGCGGCGATCCATGTAGTGCGCACGTCTCCCTTCTGCGAGATCTACTGCATCGCCGAACCTGTCCAGTTGCCCAAAGCAGTGTCAAATATCAATCTATCAGGCCCCCGCTGAAACATGAACAGCTACTGATCCAGATCCTTGGCCAGTTCCGCTCTCAGGATTGTCACGACAAACCTGGCATTGTAGGAAGCGTCATGGTCTCGAAGGTAGCTGTAGTCACAAACTGGTTTCCACCAAAATTCGGAGGAATCGAGACATTTGTCCATCAGCTTGTGCTTGCTTTGCCTGAAGACAGAACCGTCGTCATTGCGCCGACACGCAAAGGCTCTGCCGGCTTTGACCCGCATCAGCCGTACCCTGTCGTCCGGGTTGCGGAACGGTACATTCTTCCTTCCCCATCCGTGGTGAAGCGGATCTCCAAGATCGCTAAAGACCATGCCTGCGACCGGATCCTCTTTACCGAACTCGCCCCCCTTGGATTGATGTCTAAGCGCCTTAGAGCGGACGGTTTTGAGCGGATCGTCACCATGACCCACGGGTCGGAGCTGGCTTGGACAAAACTGCCAATTGCCCGAGCATTGCTCCGCCGAGCCATGAAGCACATCGATGCAGCCACCTATCTTGTCGACAGCTTCCATGACAACTTCTTAAGCGCCATCGGAGACGGAGGTAAGTTACACAAACTGTCTCCAGGCGTGGATGTGGATGAGTACTCACCGGACCAGGACGGCTCGTCTATCAGAGAGAGCCTTGGGCTTGGTGATGAGCGGATCATACTCTGCGTGTCGCGTTTAGTGCCTCGGAAGGGCCAAGACAAACTCATAGAGGCCATGCCGATGATTTTGCGGGAATGCCCCAATGCTGCATTGCTCATTGTAGGCAAGGGCTACCATGCCGAAAAACTTCAAGCACTGCGTGATGGCAGCCCTGCAAAAGACCGTATCTGGCTTCTCGGCGAGGTTGGCAAGTCAACCCTGCCCGCGCACTATGCGGCGGCTGACATATTTGCCATGCCCTGCAGAAGCCGTTATGGCGGCCTTGAACTGGAGGGATTTGGTATTGTCTTTCTTGAAGCAGCATCGAGCGGCCTGCCGGTTGTAGCTGGTCAGTCTGGCGGGGCTTCGGAAGCGGTGCAAGACGGCGTAAACGGGCTGCTTGTGGATGGCAGGGATAGCAAATCGATCGGGCAAGCGATCATTAAGCTTCTGAAGGATGAAGAGCTTCGTGCCAAAATGGGCAGAATGGGCCGACACAGGGTGGTGTCTCAGTCGAGTTGGAATGTGGTTGCGCAAACGATGTCCGCGCTGCTCTGGCCAGAACAGGCAAGCTTGAGTGAATAGGCAGAGTGCGGATGAACCTGATTGAGCGATATGTGTTCGCAAGGATCTGCCGACCACTTGTAATTTATTTGTTCGGCGGAATGATCGTGTTGATTACCCAGCGCACGATCGAACTGCTTGATCTGGTATTAGAGAAAAGGCGGTCGCCCTGGGTCGTGCTGGACCTGCTTGTGCATTGGGTTCCCAATTATCTCGCGTTCGCCGCCTACATTGGCCTTTACCTGGCGCTTTTGTTCGGCTTCTCCAAGCTGAGCAAAAACTCGGAGGTCACCGGCATGTTGTCGGTTGGCTACGGCTTCCCCTCGGTGACGAAACTCATCGTACTGCAAGCGACGTTGATTACCGCAGTCTGCTTGCTGATCATCGGATGGATCCAACCACACGCGCTCCACTCCTTTCGCGAGATGATCCACTTCGTCGGCAAGACAGAGTTTGTCTACCTCGTTGAACAATCAACGTTTTTCAAAAGAAACGAATCGACATTCTTTATCCAGGAGATTGACCATAAGGCCAGTAAGTTCAAAAAGATCTTCGTGTACAAACAAAACGCGGATAACTCGACTGTAGCGTGGACCGGAAAAACAGGGGTCTATCACGTAGACCCGCAGACACATGAGAGCTATGTGGTCGTGACAGACGCCGTGGGGCTGCAAGTTCCGGCCGAATCGTATGACTTCGACTCCAAACCAGTGCCCGCAGCAAGAAAGATGAACTCCCAGTCCGTACTGCACGAAATTGGCAAGCACAGCGCCGGCACCTATCGAAGTCGTGGCACCACTGAGCAAGAACTCACGCTGTCTGAATTGGTTCGGGAGGTCAACAATGCTGAAAGAATTGTGGATCTTAGCAAGCTGCAGGGTGAACTGCATTTCCGGATCGCTCAATGCTTGCTGGCCTTCATTCTCCCCTTCATGGCGATACCGTACTCGGCACGGTCCACCCGCGCGTCCCGGCCATACAACATATTGTTTGGCTTGCTGGCTTTAGTGGCAATCCATCAAATTTTGCTGACCGGGCGCCAGTTCGTGAAGACGCTCGAGATGTCCGCCTATCTTACGTTATGGATTCCCATGTCGGTGTTTTGTCTGATTGTTCTCGTTCGCTATTGGCGATTTTGCTTCAAAGTTCCTACAGTAAAAGAGTTTATGGCGCCTGACACATTCGACAATTGGCGGGCAACATGGACAAAGAAATTAAAGGCAAACTAGAATGTTGTGGTTGCGTCTTACCGTCAGAGGCTGTAGCCAAATCTTGGTAAGTAGGCGTAAATGGATGGGGCTCGCTGAACGCTGACCATCGTTCAGCTGTCGATAAATTGCAGTCAATATTTCGAATATTCTGGCATGAAAAAGATGGCAAGCCTTGGCTTGTGCTGCTCTGCTTGGTGTCTGCCGGGCTGTTCGAGATTATTGGCATAGGCGCGCTGCTTCCCATATTTGCGCTAAGCGAAGGGGGCAGTGTCGAGAAAACAAGCGCTTTCGCCGATATCAGCTTGCAGTTCTTATCCTTCTTTGAGGAGCAGCCGACCGCCACCCAATTGCTGATTTTCATGCTGGCGATGCTACTCATGAAGAACATCATGTCCTTCATAGCGCTAAGCTATGCAGGACATGTTGAGGCCGACGTCACAGGCAAGTTGCGCCGGCGGCTTATCAAATCGATCTTCTTCGCTAACTGGGCCTTCCTCACGTCTCGAAAATCAGGCGAGGTGACACACATCATCAACAGTGAAGCAGGACGCGTCGGTCATGCGTTCATGCTCTCCGCATGGTTCATGTCCCATGTGGTGAACTCGCTGATTTACATTGGTGCCGGCCTCCTGATCTCTGTCCAGCTTGTGCTGCTCACGTGCGGTGTGTTCATCATTCTGGCAGTTGCCATGTCGCCGTTTATTTCCAAGACACGCGAGGTCGCAAAGCAGCAAACACGCCTCACCTCCCGGTTCACGAGTGAACTCACCGACTATCTGGCCAACTTAAAACCCATCAAGGCCATGGGCCGTGAGGCCGGCCATAGCGCGGAACTGAGTGCGAAGAGCAAGAAGATTCAGCGCCAGACGCTCATTCTTACGCTTCTGAGCCGCGGGCGAGACAGATTGTCGGAAGCACTGTTGGTGGTCTTGCTGCTCGGCTGCTTGTACATTGCGAAGACGTATCTGCTCCTCAACACCGCTGAGGTCATTGTGTTCGCGGTTATAATCCTCAGAGGTGGAGGCACAGCCCGGGAACTGCAGGGCCATCTGCAAGCAAGCTCCCAGCTGGATGAATCGTTTCGAGTCGGACGCGCCTCAGAACGGACATGGCAAGAAGAAGCTGACACATTTGGCGGTAGTGAGAAACCCACGTTCAGCTCACAGATCGAGTTCAAGGAACTGGGATTCGATTACGGCGACCGGACGGTATTGAACGACATCAATCTGACGATACCAAAAACCGGCATAACTCTACTGGTCGGCCCGTCCGGGGCAGGCAAAACCACACTTTCAGACATTCTGATCGGACTTCTTAAACCTTCAAGAGGCGAAGTGGAGATCGACGGGGTGCCATTGTCTGTCTTGGATATAGCCACTTGGCGTCAGATGATTGGCTACGCTCCTCAAGAGCTTCGACTTCTTAATGGCAGTCTCAGAAACGCCGTTGCCTTTGGCCGCGATGGCATCACTGATGCGGAGATAGAACGCACACTCGAACAGGTCGGCTTGGCCAATCTGCTGGCCGAGCTACCGGAAGGATTGGATACGGAGGTCGGTGAGTTCGGGGGGAGGCTATCAGGCGGTGAACGTCAGCGGATAGCACTTGCCAGGGCCTTCGCCGGCGAGCCAGACCTCCTCGTTCTTGACGAAGTCACAAGTGCGTTGGACGAGAAGAATGAGGCGGCGATTTGCCAACTGGTTTCAGACCTCTCCAAGTCCAAGGCGGTGTTTGTTGTCGCCCATAGAAAGGCGTGGCGCGAACTGGCAACAAACACCTATGAGCTGCAGGACGGAACAGTTCGAAAGCTGGCCGGAGAAATGCCAGTTCCCGAATCTATTGCCAGTTGACGGCAACACGCAGCGCACCAGGAGCCGGCTCCAGATCATGAGCATCTTCAGTCCATTTAATGGTGTGAGGCATTGGGCGAGATTTGGGATCAGTTCGGCCCTGCTTGCGGTCCGAACCGGCAAACCACAAAGTGGTTCAGTGGATCAATTGCCACCCCTTTATGGCGAACTGCCGGAGGACCACGGATCACCAATTGTCTTCACATCGGCTGATCCCATTTATCTCCGCAAGCATGGACCCGGGCTCACGGAAAGCTTAGCTCGCGTAAGCAACGACTTGAGGCTCCACATTCACGTCATGCAGCAACAGGAAGGCGAGTGCGAAGACGCCGTGGGTCAGCTCAAGAGCTTGATGCCCCCCTCAAGGCTCACCATTTCCTTTGAAACGTGCACACCACAAAAGCCGCATCCATCGCGCCAGGCTCAATTTTATCAAGTCCGTCGCATGCAAAGGCTGACCGGGCTATTGGAGACCGTTAAAACAAAGCTGCTCGCCGTCGATATCGACGTAATGTTCTCCAGATCTCCCCAGACAGCCCTCGCAGAGTGGCCAAATCACGATCTTACTTTGCAGGTTAATCTCGGACCATTGCGCCCAACACCGCTCACTTGTGCGTGCATGATCATCAACCCATCACCCTTAAGCAGGAGGGTGTTCAATGCCGCAACGGATGAGATGCTCCTTCATCTAAACAGCAGCATCTTTGTCGATCATCTCGATGAACGCTGTCTGTCCCGGGCAATCGTTAAGCACGGAGATGCGGAACTTGTCGCTTTGCCGGATAACTTCTGTACTTCGAAATACAGTGGAGAAACGATATTTGATGGCGAGGGACGCAACAAGGCAAGGCTTGCTGAGCGCCTCCGGCAGGCTCCTCAATCGGTCTCGCGCGAAGTGGAGCCGGCAGACCTCCGCGCAAACTGCATGATCGGGCGGCTTAAAGACATCAGGAGGCGAAAGTCCTGGAGTAAGGCCGCAATGATAAATCTACTGATGCAAGTCAAAGGCACCGCCTAGAGCTCGGCGATCATTGCAACGTTTGTCCGCTTAGGCGGTCCACATTTTTTCTGGAAAGCTTCAAAATGTTCCTCTGCACGAAGCGCACTCCTTGACCACGCAAGAGTTCGGGCTTCGTGTAGGCCAATTCCAGTGCACCCACGGCAATTCGCTCGTGCAGTTCCAACCTGCTGACATACTTTTTATAGAGTTCCGGAAACTTTGGATGCGCCAAAAGAGCCTCCACAAATCGCGACACTGCCGCACGCCCTTTTGCCTGAGATAGGACGTAGAGTTCACCTTCCACGAGGGCCAGGATAGAGGTATCCCGATCAAGTTCATCAAGGGACTTGATCTTCCGAAAGCCATGACGCTTCAACGCATCACCGGCAAAAGCGTGTTGAACGAGTGCCCGGTCTTCACGTTGGATGCACTCATGTATGAGGCGCAAGTGCCGGCTTTCTTGAAACAAGCTCAGCAAGTAGGCAGCCTGATAAACCTGTGGCGAATAGCGCTGGCTCGCTGCAGAGGCCTGTACGCTCAGCCACGGGAACAGCAAAAGCAATACGCATAGACCTTGCAAGCATTTGCGGCTAAGGATTGCCCGCTGTTGCAGGTGCGGTTCATTCGACATCAGTTTCCGATCCAACTTCGATACCTCATTAAAAGTAGATACATGCAGCGCGATCGCTCCAACTGAAACTTCCGCAAACTCCATGAACCCACTTTGCTTATTTGATGCGATTATTCATCACGCCCGCTTCCTCATCAACACCGCCGTCATCAAGCGCCGTGCGAACGCCGCCCACGCCGGCGTTCCTGCTTTGCAGCCCACTTCCCAACTGACGCTTCAGAAAGATTCAGACGGGCCCGTCGTGTTCACCGGCGCGGATCTTAAGTATCTGCAACTCTACGGACCATCTCTCTTACAGGGCATTGCGCGTGTCAGCCGTAAGCTTCGCGTTCACATACACATCATGCTGCTGGAGGGAGAAGAGTGCCAACCTGAGCTCGCCGAACTGCAAGGCATCTTGCCGGAGCACCGCCTGACGTTCAGCAGGGAAATCTGCGAAGCGCCGCCGGCCACACGGCATGAGAGAGCACAGTTCTTTCAAATCCGTCGCTTTGCTCGCCTGGCTGAGTTCGTATCACTCAACACATGTGAAGTGATGGCGCTCGATATAGACATGGTGTTCCTGAAATCGCCGGAGTTTGTGGTTGGCGAATGGCTTGATCATGATCTCCTGGTGCAAGTCAATCTTGGCCCTTTTCGTCCCACACCGTTCACCTGTGCGTTCGTTTGGCTCCGGCCCACGGAGAGGGTCAGGCACATCTTGAATCAAGCCTCTGAAAAAATGCAACAGCACGCGAGCACGGGACGGAAGTTGGATCACATTGATGAGCGCTGCTTCGCAAATGAAGTCTACAGCCTGTCAGAGTTTGAGATTGTCGCCCTGCCCGACGACTTTTGCTCAACTTCGCCAGAGAGTTCTTTCATATTTGATGGTGTCGGCGACGAGAAGTACCGCATTAGCTCAATCTTGAGTTTGAGTTCAGAGGTCCAGCTTGCATGCAACGAAGTGAAGAGATTTCGGCAAGATTGTTGTGTGGGCCAACTCCGTCCAATACATTTCAGAAAGGCATGGAACGCATCAAGCTTTTCCATACTGTGGCGACGAATTCTGGAGTAACCGGTGCGAAGCGGAACCAGGGAGATCGGATGAATGACTAGACAAAAACGAGTCCTGGTGTGTGGGGCGGGCGGTTTTATTGGGACCCATCTCGTGGCACGGTTGAAGAGCGAAGGTTGCCATGTATTGGGTGTGGACTTGAAGTATCCTGAGTTTTCCGAGTCTCAAGCTGATGCTTTCGAGATCGGCGATTTACGCTCCCCATCCGTGTGCGAGAGAGTCGTGTCAGACGATGTAGATGAGATCTATCAGCTGGCCGCTGATATGGGAGGAGCAGGTTTCGTTTTCACCGGCGACAACGATGCGCAGATCATGCACAACTCGGCGCTGATAAACTTGAACATGCTTGAAGCAGCACGGCTGAAGCGGTGCCCGAAGATTTTCTATGCGAGTTCGGCTTGCATCTATCCAGAGCACAATCAGACTGATCCGGAAAATCCCAGGTGCGAGGAGGACAGCGCTTATCCGGCAGCACCAGACTCCGAGTACGGTTGGGAAAAGCTGTTTAGCGAACGTCTCTACCTCAGCTATGCGCGGAACTATGACATGGGCGTTGCGATCGGGCGGTACCATAATGTCTTTGGACCGCTTGGAACCTGGCGCGGAGGCCGCGAGAAGGCGCCTGCTGCGCTCTGCCGCAAAGTCTGTGAAACTCAAACCGGTGAAATCGAGGTTTGGGGAGACGGCCGCCAAACCCGTTCCTTCCTTTACGTTGACGAGTGTGTTGAAGGTACTTTGAAACTTATGCGCAGCGGACATGGTGCTCCACTGAACATCGGGTCTGATGAAATGATCTCAATCAATGATCTGGCCAAGTTGATCATTGAAATATCGGGCAAGACAGTTGCGATCAGAAATGTCCCCGGACCGGAGGGCGTGAGAGGGCGCAACTCCGACAATCAACGCATCTCACAGACACTTGGCTGGGCTCCAACGCAGCCTTTGCGTAAAGGTTTGAGTGAAACGTATGGCTGGATTGAGGAGCAGGTAAACATGCCTGGCGCAGTACCTCATTCCGCGGCCTAGGCCCCGCCAGGATTTCTGCGCCGATGCGCAACAGCATTGTAAAACGCATTGAACGGGCTTGGGGGCTCCTTAGACACAGGCACGCGCTTCAGAGCGCGACTGTCTATGACAGTGCCTTGGCCAAAACCACACATGGGACGGTATGGTCGAAAGCGTTCATTTGCGGCATGGCCGATGTCTATCCGCCACGCACGTCAAGCAACTTTCGAGAGCTCGTTGTTTCAATGGATCACTACGAAAGAGAGATCCAGCGATCAAACAAACCAGTAACAGCCGTCTATGTTGTCGGCTCGCATGTACGGGAGTTTGTGGAGACCATATTTCCTCGGATCACACAACGCATAGCAATCGTGACAGGCAATTCGACCGACGCGGTACCCGTCTCCGTTTTGGGCTTAGAGGAGAATGCACGGCGTTTTCTGGATGATGACCGACTTGTCGGCGCTTGGGTGCAAAATCTCGATATCGAACACGAAAAAGCTGTACCGATTCCTCTCGGCCTCGATTTTCACAATCTGCATGCCAACAAGTGGGGCCCCTGGCACGATCTGGAAGAAACGCTCACGCCCAACCAACAGGAACAGCAGCTTCATACGATCGCCGGACAGGCTCTCGCATTTGAGCTCCGTGCGCCGGAGGTTTTTACCCATTTTACGGTGGGAACCCAGCGCGCGGTAAGATCTGAATGGCTATCCTACCTTCAAGAGCAGAGCTTTGCTCAGGCCCCTGAAGGCACCATTGAGCGATCGATGTTATGGAGGGCCATGTCTCGTTTTCAGTTTGTAGCCAGCCCCCCAGGTGCGGGGATGGACTGCCACAGGACATGGGAAGCGCTGGCTCTCGGTTCAGTGCCGATCGTGCAACGCTTTGCCCCGATGGCGACGATGTATGATGACTTGCCCATCTGGCAAGTGGATCACGTCTCCGAAATCACCCAGGAGAGCTTGCAAAGCAAAGCCGCCGAAGTGAACAGAAATCTCCAGGACGGTCTTTACGATTTTCGTAAGCTAACGATCGGCTGGTGGAGGGAACAAATGCAGCGTCGGACGGCACTGTAAGGCCCCTTCAAAGCTTGCCGGTCTCAAATCAACCAATAACCGCCCGCCTTCAGCCGGCTGATCTTCTCATCAATGCCGTACACCCAGTTTGCATGAACGAGGTAAGCTTCGTTGCGGTCAAACATACCCGTTTTCGAGCCGTCGGGATTAAAAACCAGGGATCCATTTGGGAAAAGGTCTTGTCGTAAGAGTTGAACGTGCCTTTTTTGCCACGCATTCAGCTCTTGCATGCTGCTTTGATCATCGCGGTGTGAATGAATGCCGGCCTTCACCCGCTCTGCAAGAAGCAGATGTTCAGGCCTTGGACGCCAAACCGAAAACCCAGTGCAAACCACGCTGCCCTTCGGGCGCCAGCCGACCGGGTATTGCCTTGCGAGACCGGGATCGTGGATGCCCGCCGGCCGGTCATTTTGAAACAGCACTGCCTGCTCAGACAAAAACTTGTTGGATTGAATGTGCGCAATCGGGTTCTTGAGATACACAACATCGCCATCCGCAAAGATGACCGGCAGAGACGCCTCGCGTAAAAGATGTTGAATGAAAATATACTTGGACGCACTCCGTAAGTTGAAATTCTGCGTTCCATAATTGTCGTAGGTTATCGGGAGATCTATCCTGAGTTCTCGCCATTCCGGCAGTTGTTCGATTGACAAGAACTCAAGGTCGCGCGTGTCAACTCTCTCACTTATTATCTCTCCTGCGGTGTCGTCTAGAAGGCCAACCAGGAGCTTTTGCCGCTCAGCACGAGATTGTGCTTGAAGGGATGCTATTGAGTTGGCGGTAATTTCGGCAGCTCCACCGTTTGTCACCCAGATGAACCAGCACGCGTCAAACCTCTCCGTTCGCCGCTGACGTATAGCCTTCCATAGTCCCATGTCGGTTTAGCTTTGGCTCAAGTAAGAACAAGCGAGTGGTTCAATGTTTGTCTGGCAGCTCAGAGGAACCAATATCCATCCTCTTTGAGAACCTTTATCTTGCTCTCCAGACCCAGACGCCAGTTTGCGTGAACCATATACATCCCCTGCAGGCGGATTTCTGGTCGCCCATGTTCCCGGTTCCCAAATGCCAACGAGCCGTTTGGGAAGAGGCTGAGAGGCAACAGCTGAACATGTCTACGTTTCCAAAATGGTAGACGATTGAAAATAGTTTGATCGCAAGTCTCTTGTGTAACGCGTTTGCCAATGTACTCAGCAATGTTCAAATGCGTACGGGTGGGTTGCCAACCAGTGAAACCGGCACAGATCTGGCTACCGGGTGGGATACGGCCGGGCGGATATTGAACGTCGAAATCCTCGTTGCAATGCTTCAAATCCTTGTCGTTCTGCGCAAGGATCCTAGTGTTATCTATTGCAGCGCTTTGATCAAAATATGTGGCCGGATTCTTGAGAAAGGCAATATCACCATCAGTAAACACAACGGGCTTACCGGTATCCCTGAGAACCTTGCTGATCGCATAGTACTTGGCCTTGCAGATAAGTCGGAAATCCTCAGTTCCCCAGTCCGCGTAATCACTTGGCAGCTCAATCTCGCTGGAACGCCACGTCGTTTCCTCGTCCAAGCGAAAAAACCGAACGTCAGTGCAATCTACGAGACTTGAAATCACCCTTTCAGATTCTGGATCCAGCGTGCCGACAAACAGAGGATGCTCTCTCTTGCGGACGTGCCGCTGAAGCGACGCGATGCTGTTTGCCGTAATTCTGGCCGCACCTGCGTTGGTGACCCACAAAAAGCTGCAGTCGCTGAAACTCCCCTTTACACTCATATCATATGCACTCTGACCGCTTGATCTCGCACCATTGCCATCATCTGGGATGCTCAGCAGCCTCAAAAGCGTGGATTGCAGAACCGCCTGGAATAACGTCTCCACCTAGATCACACGGAGAACCCCGATGCAACATGGCTCTTTAAGCTGATACTGAGCACTTGGCGCCTTTTCCATTCTGAGTCGCTCACGGCCGAACTGAACGCTTTCATTCTCAATCTTGGATCATGACAGACCTAGAAAAGCGGTGCCCGGGCAGGCTAAGAGATTTAGGCTAGTGATCAAGCAGGAGAAGTGTTCCCATGTCCAAACACCCGGAGTTCCACAATCTAGACGATGCAAGCGATGCCATAGTGCGCCAGCTTGCAGATGGCCTTACAGCGAGCGTTTATCCTGGTGATCAGGCCATGGTCTCAATTGTCACCGCCGCTCCAGGAGCGGAAGGTAAGCTGCACCATCACCCTGAAGAGCAATGGGGCGTGTGTCTGGAAGGCTCTGGAGTTCGCGTACAAGGCGAAGAGGAAATTGCGTTTAAGAAGGGGGACTTCTGGCGCACACCGGGCGGGGTTCCTCATACCATGCGGGCAGGTCCTGAAGGATGCCGCATTCTGGATATTTTCGCACCGCCACGCGATGACTATCGCAAACCGGGGTCCGGTTTTGGGAGCAGCTGACCGGCACCTCTGAAACGGATACCCGACAATGCATTCAGAGTTAGAACACAAGACACACTCTCTCACTATCGATGGTGTCGAGTTGGCCATATCCGCCCTGACGAGAAAAGGGACCAAGCCTCCAATCCTTTTCCTCCACGGATTTGGTTCCACGAAGGAAGACTATGCAGACATCGCTTTGCATCCGGCCCTCAGCGAACACGGCGTTTTAGCCTATGATGCGCCCGGATGCGGAGAAACACACTGCAATGACCTCCAGCGCATCGATATTCCTTTCCTGGTCAAAACCGCACTGGCAATGCTCCAGCTTGAGGAGCTAGACACTTTTCACCTTGTTGGCCATTCCATGGGTGGTTTAACCTCGTTGATGCTGGCCGATGCACATCCAAAGCGCGTATTGAGTTTCTGCAACATTGAGGGAAACATCGCTCCGGAAGACTGCTTTTTGAGCCGGCAAATTGTCGAGCATGCTGACCCGGACCCGGCACGATTCATGGAAGCCTTCATCGACCGTGCACGCCAAGCGCCTGCTTATGCCTCGGCCCTATTCTCCGCCAGCCTTCGGCACAAGGTGCGAGCGGACGCCGTCCCATCAATCTTCTCGTCCATGGTTGAGCTGTCCGACAATGCCAAGCTCATGGACCGCTTCCTCGGCCTACCATGCCCCAAGATGTTTATGTACGGCGACCAGAATGGTGACTTGAGTTATCTCGCCCATATCGAAGCGCAAGGCGTTCAGCTGGCTGAGATTCCCATGTGCGGACATTTCCCAATGTACTCGAACGCGCCTGCAATGTGGTCTGAGATTGAGAGATTTACGACACACCGCGCTTAGGCGCTAAGACTCTTCTTATCCTGGGCAACCGTTTCTAAGCACAAGCACGCTTGCCCACCAAAGCGATGCCTTTTGCATCGAACGTGCCCGTCCAAGTCTGCGCTTCTCCATCAGCGCCGCGTATGCGTGTCTGTACCGTGCCGCCTTCCAGCTCATTTGCCGTGAGGACATCCATGTCGTTGTCGCCCCCCGCAGCACGGTCATCCAAGTCCACCAGCAGGTTGAGCCGATGTCCGGACGAGAACTTTCTGAAGGTTACCGTTCCAGACTGGCTGCCCTGTTCAAAGCCGATGACAGTATCCACCTGGACTCCATCCCCCGAATTTGAGCTTCCTGCCCCGTAGGCAGAGTCGACGAAAGCACCACCGACAGACGGCGACATATCAATGGTGACAGAGGCAATCTGACCCTCATACCCCTTCAAGTGTTCAATCACGAAGACATCCGGCGAGGCCTCCACGAACGTGACCCTCACGATCGTTCCACATGCCCATCCAGAGCCGGCCGAACTCAAATGTGCAGCCATTGTAAGTCCGATAGCAAATACGCATCTGAACCCAGAACAGAGCATGACACCGGGCACTTCCCTTATCATCGGTCAGGAAGCACTCTACTAGAGCATCGGTTCCGCTTCTACGCTTTGGCCAGTCTCATCTGAAAGTAACTGGTCCCATCACCAGCAAATTCGATGGTAAGATCGCCATTCATCGCGCGCATAATCGCCCGGCTGATGGGCAATCCCAGACCTGCGCCATACTCAGGACCGGCACTCCCTCCACGGGCAAATTTCTCGAAAACGATTGCTGCATCTTCGCGGCTAACGCCCCCACCATTATCGACGACATGAATCACAATATCGTCGCCGTCCTTGACGGCTTTGAATTCAATTTCAGGGTCCTCCGCACGGTTGTACTTCACCGCATTGGACAGCAGGTTGATAAACACCTGACGCAGCCGATCCGGCTGGGCCTTCACCGAAAATCCCTCTTTCACCTCATCAAACCGCACGGTCAAGTCCGAGGCGCTGACCATACCGGAGAGTGTATCGATAGCCGTGGATAGAGAGTGTTTTAAGTTCAGGTTCTCAAGTTCAAGGGTCGCCGAGCCTGACTCCAACCTGCTGATATCCAGTATCTCTTCCAAGAGCCTGGTCAGACGCAGGCTCTCCTCTTGGATGATGGATAGAAACTTCTGGCGCTCTTGATCCGACACATCCGGCGTCGTTAGCAGGATCTCAGAGAATGAGCGGATGGATGTCATCGGCGTGCGCAGCTCGTGGCTGATTTGACTGAGGAAGTCATCCTTTTGGGTATCAAGCGTACGCAGCCGTTCATTGGCTGCCCGCAATTGCATGGCCGTGTTCTCAAGCTCCACCGACTTGTCAGCAAGCTCTCGGGACGTCTCAATCAACTGCTGAGTTTCGTCGGCGATTTCGATCAGCTCGCTCATGCCCACGGTTTGACGCCCCGCAATGCGTGTCACCATGGCATTGGCGGAGGCCGCGCCAATAGAGCCTGCCAGCTCCCGTTCAAGCCTTGAGATAACCGCATCCGTGGGATGAGGGAGCGTTCCCTGCCCAGTGCCTTGAGACCGCGCAAGCTCATCAAACAACTGCCGCGCCGGATCTGAGCCGAGAATCCTCTGCGCAAGCACAAACAGGTCTTCCGACTGGGCTGAGTGTGCGGCAAACCCCGTCGGCGCACCGCCGGCAGACCGGAACACATCTACGAAGAGTGTACCTTGCAACCTTTCCAACTGACCGGGTTGCGTGAGACTGGATATCGTGATGAACGCGAGCGCATTCGCTCCAACGCTCCACACGACCGCGTGGACGATGGGATCAAAACCTGTGAGCCCGAGCAGGGCCTGAGGACGCAACAGTTCAACACCCCACGGTCCTTGGGCCAACACTTGCGCGCTGAGCAAGAAGTCACCGCCAAAACTGGGGAGGAACAGTGTGTACGCCCACAGCAAGAACCCAACCACAAGGCCAGCTAAGGCACCCTGACGGCTTGCCCCACGCCAGAAGATCCCGCCCAGCAAGCTAGGGAGGAATTGAGCGACACCCACAAACGCGATGAGCCCGATGGCTGCCAGCGCGTCGGATCCTCCGCTGATCCAAAAATACAGAAAGCCTAAGCCGAGGATGCAGGCAATGCTCACGCGACGCGAAATCAAAAGAAGCGCGCGCACATCACCGCTCACAGGCGCGCTGCCGAAGAACAGACGTAAGACGATCGGCATCACCACATGGTTGGAGACCATGGTTGATACGGCAATGGCTGCTACGATCACCATGGATGTCGCAGAGGAAAACCCACCCAGAAACGCAAGCATCGCAAGCTCGTGCCGCTCGGCGGCCAAAGGTAGCGTCAGTACATAGAGATCTGGATTGGCTTCCGATGGCATGACTTGCTGACCCACCAAAGCAATAGGCATGATGAACAAGGTCATTCCAAACAGGTATAGCGGGAAAAGCCAGGACGCCGTTGAAAGATGCCGCTCCTCGATATTCTCCACGACAGTCACCTGAAACTGTCGAGGCAGGCAGATGATCGCGGTGGCCGACAAGAAGGTCAGCGTGATCCAGCGTGCACCAAAGATGTCACTGCTGCCGCGGATGTCCTCTGGCGTCACATTGGAAAACACCTCCCGAAAGCCACCCGCTATGCCGTATGTGGCAAAGATCCCAACCGCCAGTAGGGCCACCAGCTTTACAATCGCTTCCACAGCAATGGCTGCCACAACCCCATGATGACGCTCGTTCGCATCTAAGTTACGGGTGCCGAAGAGGATGGCGAACAGGGCCATGCCAGCAGCAATGACGAAAGCGGTCTCTACGCCGTTCGCGTCTTGCACAATCACCTGGTAGCTCCGCGTAAGCGATTGAAGTTGCAATGCAATGTACGGCGTCGTTGCAATCAAGGCGATCAGGGTAACCATCACAGCAAGCCCAGAACTCTTGCCGTAGCGTGATGAGATGAGATCGGCGATGGAGGTGATGCGGTGCGCTCTGCCAATGCGCACGAGCTTGCGCAACACCCACCACCAACCGACGAAGACAAGGGTTGGCCCAAGATAGATCGTGATGAATTCAAGCCCGTTCCGTGCGGCAGAGCCGACCGCACCGTAAAATGTCCACGACGTGCAATAGACGGAGATCGAGAGGGTGTAGATGACCGGTGAATGCAGCCAACTGATCCGCTCGCGCCGAGTACGCCTGTCTACCACGAACGCCACCCCAAACAGCAGGGCCACATAGCCTGCGCAGGTAAGCAACAGTAGATTTACCGAGAGCATTAGGGGCCTTGACCGTCTGACTGATCTGGGGTCTCGCCATCTGAAGGCATGTCTTGATCCAAGCCGCGTGCGAGGCTGGCTGCGGCAGCGATCAAAAGAGCCCAAACCGCAAAAACATAGATTATGGGGACGGGCAAGCCAAAGAGCGCGGCATCGACCAGCGCAATCGAACCCACCGGAGGCAGGAGCAGCACAGCTCCCAAAATGAGAACCACCACTGACCGGTCGCGCAGCTTACGTTGCCATAGCTGTTTCTGTGCACGATCCATTTGTTATCGCTCCGCACTTAGACGCTTTTGCGTCCTTCCAAGAGCGTTTCCACCGCTGCAACGATCTCCGCATTTGCAAAAGGCTTGGTGATGAACAGATCCGCCCCGTGTTCAAACGCTGTTTCCCGGTCTTCTCTCTGCCCCTTCGCCGTCAGCATCAAGATAGGCAGTTCCACGCAGTTCACATCGGCACGCAATTGTTTCAAAATCTCATAGCCATCAAGACTGGGCAGCATGACATCAAGGATCAGCACATCAGGACAATCCTTTTGCACGGCATCCAACGCAGCGCGCCCATCTGTCTCCACGCTCACAGCCAATCCAGCGCGTTCGAGCAAAAACGTGATCGATTCAATGATGTTTGGTTCGTCTTCTGCAAGAAGAACACGCTTACTCATGCCCTGTTACTCCTCCCCTGCCCGCTGGTTAGCCCGCGGGCATTCTCTCAGTAGAGCCCATCTGTTGGAGCTGCGCAACATAGCCGTCCGTATGATCAGCTCAGCGGGTCCTCCACCCGGTGTACGCAGTTCACGCGGGAACACAACCTGCAGCTCGGCCCCACCTCCTCCAAAGGAACGGACGCATCAGGCGCATACACCGTCTGTTGCGCATCCTTCTCCGTCATTGTGATCATATCGATCAGGTAATGCCGAGGCCGGCCGAAACCGCTTACCCCCACATGCCGGGCGCGCGCCAAGAAGACAAAGCGTGCGCCTTCGGGAAAAAGCGCGCGTTGCCTGATGACAGTCTCTGGCGATTGTTGTGCCCGGTACAGCACCCAAAGGGGGCACGCTGCCGCATAGCGGGGCAGCTGAAGGCCCTCAAGGTTATGCATCTGGACAATGGTGCCAGCCGCATTTGCCTGCACATATCCAATCTTGGGAAACTCGTCTGAGAGCGGCAAGGCGGTCAGGCGGTGGCAGACGCGGTCTACACTCACCGAAAAGGCCTGCGCCAAAGCCTCCACATCGTAGCGTGCTTCTCTGGCCTTTGTTTTGAATACCTCATCGGGCATCAATATTGCGCTGATGGCATAGTCACTCAGCAAGTCTCGGGCGCGCTTGTGAGCGGCAGCGCTTTTTATGATGTCCTCTTGCTCCAAAAGCGAAACTATTGCCCCTTGCAGGTGATCGGCAACACGGGCTCTCGCAATGTCAATTCGTGAAGTTGGCCCATTGTCTTCAAAATCGGTTTCCACGGCTTCAACGGCTCGCTCCAACTCTTCGAAGCGATTGTTGCGCTGCTCGCACAGGGCTTCCACCTCATCAACAGGTGTAAGAATCCGGTCAGCGCCCTCGGCCTTATCAAGATAGTTAGTCAATGCCTCGCCGGCATGAGAAAGTGCCGTACTCTCTTCAGCGACAATAGATGTGAACCGGGAAACCTGCTCATTTGTCAGGTCATCATACTCAACCAAGATGTTCGCTGCGGAACGCACGGCAGCGATCCGTGAGCGCATTCGATGCACCGCCTCGCTGAGATATGGATCGTTAGACAAGCGCTCAGACAAGATTTGAGCACTTCGAAAGGACTGCTGCTCTGCCTTTGCGAGAGCTGCGATGCCGCGCGACCAGCCGGGAAATCTTCCGATCATCTCGTCGGTGCGGTCAGCTTCCACACCGGACGAGCCAATCGCGGGAAGATGGGCAATCTCCAACAGTTCATCATGCAATCGGCGCTCGATCGCTCCATCAAGTGTCTCCGCCGGCACACCAAGTGCCTCCGAGATCCGCTGCAGCAAGCGGTTGGATACTGCTCGTTTGTTCCACTCAATCAAGTTGAGATACGAGGGGGATATTCCAGCCCGGCGCGCCAGATCGGATTGGGTTATGCCGATCTCATGGCGCTGCTGGCGTATGCGCGTGCCTACAATTGTTCTCGGCATCTGCGTGCCTCCTTGGGAGCACGTTCGATCTTATTCCATGAGTCAAAAATTTACAAGATTTACGGCCGATACTGTCACTAATTTACAAATAAACCATGTAATCCCAAAGGCTTATTGCAGATTGACTGGAGGTCCTGCAGTGTGACCGTGGGTGCACTTTCCACCCATGAGCTCATTGGACCACCGGGTTCGGCGGTCCAAAACGACAGTCTAAGGGAGAATTCATATGAGTAGATCGATCACCAACCGCCGCAGCCTTCTGAAGGGTTCGGCCGCGGCAGGCGTCGCACTCGCCACGCCGACCATCTTTACCAGCCAAGTTTGGGCAGCCGGTTATACGAACGAGCCCAAAGGCGGCTCGGTTACACTGGGCTTCAACGTACCGCAAACCGGCGCCTATGCCGATGAAGGTGCTGACGAACTGCGCGCTTACCAACTCGCCGTTGAGCACATCAACGCGGGCGGCGGCGGCATGCTGGAAACGTTCAGCTCCAAAGCCCTGAAAGGTGGCGGCATCAACGGCAAGAAAGTTGAGTATGTAACCGGCGACACACAGACAAAATCTGACGCAGCCCGCGCTTCCGCCAAGCGGATGGTCGAGAAAGACGGCGCCATCATGATCACTGGTGGCTCGTCCTCCGGTGTGGCTGTGGCTGTGCAGGACTACTGCCAAACCGCAGGCATCATCTTCATGGCCGGCCTGACTCACGCCAACGACACGACGGGTAAAGACTGCCGTGCCAACGGGTTCCGTCACTTCTTCAACACCGAAATGTCGGGCGCTGCTCTGGCACCGGTGCTGAAGAACCAGTTTGGTTCTGAGCGCGTGGCCTACCACCTGACCGCTGACTACAACTGGGGTTGGAGCCAAGAAGGCTCGATCCAAAAGTATTCGGAGCAGTTGGGCTGGAAAACCCAAGCGGCCGTGCGCACACCGTTGGGCGCTGGCGACTTCTCGCAATACATCACGCCGGTGCTGAACTCAGGCGCTGACGTTTTGGTTCTGAACCACTATGGACGCGACATGGTGAACTCACTGACCCAGGCCGTTCAGTTTGGCCTGCGCGACAAGCAAGTGAACGGCAAGGACTTCGGTATCGTTGTGCCGCTGTACTCTCGTTTGATGGCTCAAGGTGCCGGTGAGAACGTTAAGGGCATCTATGGCTCAACCAACTGGCATTGGTCGCTGCAGGACGAAGGCTCCAAAGCGTTCGTTAAGGCGTTCGGCGAGAAGTATGGCTTCCCGCCATCGCAGGCTGCACACACCACGTACTGTCAGGCCATTTTGTACGCGGATGCCTGTCAGCGTGCCGGCACCTTCATGCCGACTGGCGTGGGTGAGGCCTTGAAAGACTTTGACTTCGACGGTCTTGGTAACGGCCCGACCACTTATCGCGGCCACGATAACCAGTGCTTTAAAGACGTCCTGGTTGTGAAGGGTAAAGAAAACCCGTCCTCGAAGTTCGACGTTCTTGAGGTCGTTGAAGTGACGCCTCGCAAACAAGTCGAGTACGGCACAGATCTGCTGGGCTGCAACAAAGGCTCAATCAACAACGGCGCAGCCTGACGTTGATAACATGACCCGGGCCGGCTCCCTTCGGGGCCGGCCCAACCTTAAACCTGAACAACGACCTACGGGGCGGCGGCTATGGATGCAATTCTGCTGCAAATACTCAATGGCCTAGACAAGGGCGGCGCCTATGCGCTGATCGCACTTGGTCTGACCATTATCTTCGGTACGCTGGGTGTCGTGAATTTTGCCCACGGCGCACTCTTCATGCTGGGTGCTTTTTGTGCGGTGGCGCTGAAAAGCCTTCTGCAGGTGTCCTTCGTCACAGAATCTGCGACCCAAAAGGACTTCCTTGGCAACCCCCTGAAGATTGAGACGCCTTACATAGAACATTGGTTCGGCGATTTTGGGTCGTTTCTCATAGAATACTCCGTACCGGCCGCGATCCTCATGGCCATCCCTGTGATGTTGCTGATCGGCGTGACTATGGAACGCGGGCTCATCCGCTTTTTCTACAAACGCCCCCACGCCGAACAGATTCTGGTTACGTTCGGTTTGGCGATTGTGTTGGGCGAGGTGGTCAAAAAGTTCTTCGGGGCGAACCCGATCCCTCAATCGGCACCTGAACTCGCCAGAGGCATGGTCGATTTCGGGGTTATGCTGGGCTTCGATCCAGGTGCAGTGCCTTATCCCACGTGGCGGCTCGTCTACTTCCTGTTCTCTTTGGCCGTCATTGGCAGTGTCTTTGCTTTCCTGCAATTCACGACATTTGGCATGGTGGTGCGGGCCGGAATGGCAGACCGCGAAACTGTGGGCCTGCTGGGCATAGACATCGACCGGCGCTTCACCATTGTATTCGGGATTGCAGCGGTGGTGGCCGGCCTAGCGGGCGTGATGTACACGCCGATACAGCCTCCAGACTACCATTGGGGCATGGACTTCCTGGTGCTGTCCTTTGTGGTGGTCGTTGTGGGCGGCATGGGTTCGCTTGGGGGTGCCGTTTCAGCCGGTTTCCTCCTGGGCATCCTACAATCGTTCGCCTCAATGAATGAGGTGAAGAGCCTTCTGCCCGGCATTGACCAGATCATCATTTATCTGATCGCCGTAATTATCCTGCTGGTCCGCCCCAGAGGCTTGATGGGCCGCAAGGGCGTGATGGAGAGCTAAGTCATGACCGCATCAAAAACGACTTCATCTTCAGATCTCATTCTGCTGGCCTGCTTCGCGGCAGCGGTTATGGCTGGGCCGGTGATCTTGGCTCCGTTTGGAGCCGGTTATCCTGATCTTCTGCAGAAGTTCGCAATCTTTGGCATCTTCGCCATCGGATTCAACATTCTGTTTGGCCTGACCGGCTACCTCTCCTTCGGGCATGCGGCATTTCTTGGCGCTGGCTCCTACACAGCCGTTTGGACATTCAAACTGTTCTCAATGAACCCGATCCCGGCAATTATAATGGCAACCGCGTTTGGTGGCGTATTTGCCTTGGTGATCGGCTTCATTAGCCTGCGCCGATCTGGGATTTACTTTTCGATCCTGACACTCGCCTTTGCGCAAATGTCCTATAACCTCGCCTACTCGGTCCTCACACCGATTACAAACGGCGAAACCGGTCTTCAGCTGGTGCAAACTGATCCGCGCTGGTTGGATACCACAGTCTTTGGCAGAGATTACGGAAGCACGCTGCCATCCTCCGATCTCTTCGGCATCACCATGACCGGCTATTCCGGCTTCTACTTCTGCGCGGTTATGCTGATCATCTGTTTCTATATCTCAATGCGCATCTTCCGTTCACCGTTCGGCTTGATGCTGAGGGCGGTGAAAACCAATCAAAACAGGCTCAACTACACCGGTGTGAACACGCGGCCGTACACGCTTGCAGCGTTCGTGATTTCAGGCATGTATGCCGGTCTCGCAGGCGGCTTGATGGCCGTAACCGATCCGCTGGCCGGTGCAGAGAGAATGCAGTGGACTGCATCCGGTGAAGTGGTGTTGATGACCATTCTGGGCGGCACTGGCACCCTTTTGGGTCCGGTTATTGGAGCCGGTGCGATCAAGTACTTTGAGAACATCTTCTCGGCCTACAACGATACCACGCTTATGAACATCTTCAGCTTCCTGCCTGAAGGCTTGCAGACAGGTGTGGTCAATATACTCGGCCTGTTCGTGGGCGATGGATGGCACCTTACCCTCGGTGCGCTGTTCATGCTCATCGTGATCTTCCTTCCCGGCGGACTGATGGAAGGCGTGAACAGACTGGTCAATTGGGCGACCGCTCGCTTCAAGAATAAAGATGACGGTGCACCCACTCCTGAACCCGCAGCATCGTGATGGGATCTGATATGAGCGTTCTATCTGTAAAAAACGTCAACAAACGCTTCGGTGGTCTTCAGGCGCTGAACGAGGTCAACTTGGAAGTTGAAGAAGCGACCGTGCACGCCATTATCGGGCCCAATGGCGCTGGCAAATCCACTCTGCTCAACTGTTTCGTCGGCCGCCTGATGCCGGATACGGGTAATGTGACATTCGATGGTCATTCCCTCCTTGGGCTTCCGCCGCACGAAATCAACCAGATCGGGGTCAGCCGGGTTTTTCAGACACCGGAGATTTTTAGCGATCTGACTCTGCTGGAGAATGTAATGATTCCAGCGTTCGCCCAGCGTGACGGAGCCTTCCAACTGAACCCCTGGCACTCCGTCTCCGATGAGAGCGAAGTGAGCGGCGAGGCGATGGAAATGCTTCGGGATGTGGGGCTCAGCGATCAGGCGCAGGACATTGCAAGCCAACTGTCGCGGGGCGACAAGCGGCGGTTGGAGCTGGCAATGTGTCTTGTCCAAAAGCCGAAGCTGCTGTTGCTCGACGAACCGACCGCGGGCATGGCGCGAGCGGATACAAACAACACAATCGATCTTATGAAACGCATTGCGGAACGTGGCGTGACCATGGTCGTGATCGAGCATGACATGCATGTGGTGTTCTCGTTGGCCGACAAAATATCTGTGCTGGCGCAAGGCACGGTCATCGCAGAGGATTTGCCGGAGAAGATCAAAGGCAATCCCAAGGTTCAAGAAGCATATTTGGGCGGAGCGCATCTATGAGCACGAACGTGACCAAATCAACCAAGTCGCGGAAAACCAGCGCAGCAAAAACCAAGGCTGCGGCAGGAAAAGCTGCTAAGCCGCGCAGCAAAGCACGCGCCAAGCCGAAGAAAGAGGCCCCAAAGACAGAGCCAGAGACGCTTTTGGGGGATGATCATTTCTCGGGATTGGCGCCGGGCAAGGAACCTACCAAGACCAAAGGTGGGCAGCCTGCGTTTTTCTCCTGCTGGGACATTCATGCCTACTACGGTGAGAGCTACATCGTGCAAGGCGTCAGCTTTGACGTGCGCGAAGGGGAAATCGTAGCGCTGCTGGGGCGCAACGGCGCGGGAAAAACATCCACATTGCGGGCTATTACGCGCGTGGATGATCCGGCTCTGCGGCACGGTGAGATCTGGCTCGACCATAAACCCCTCCACCAGATGAAGGCGCACCAGGCGTCTCGCGTCGGCATTGGGCTGGTGCCGGAAGACCGGCGGATCATTCAAGGTTTGACGGTCGAGGAAAACCTGAAGCTGGCACAAATTGCGCCACCAATTGGTTGGTCGATTGATCGCATTTACGACCTGTTCCCGCGGCTCGGCGAGCGCCGAAGCCAGGAAGGTACGACGCTCTCGGGCGGCGAGCAGCAAATGCTGGCCATCGGACGGACCTTGGCACGGGACGTCAAGCTTCTCTTACTTGATGAGCCCTATGAAGGGCTGGCCCCGGTGATCGTTCAGGAAATCGAGAAAACGCTTGAACAGATCAAGACGCTGGGCATCACCACGATCATCGTTGAGCAGAATGCTATCGCAGCACTTCATCTTGCCGACAGGGCCATTATCCTAGACATGGGACAGGTTGTCTTCGACGGTACGGCGCAAGAAGTGTTGGACAATGCTGACCTGCGTCAACAGTACCTAGCAATCTAGCCAATAAAGGCCTGGCAATGTCCGCGAGCAGCACGGATCAAGCTGAGACGCTGGCTTTAGGGACCAAGCTTGAGGACGATTTTGTCGCGCCGCTCACCGCGGTCCGCGGGGCGCTGGAAATCCTGAGGGACTATCCGGACATTGGCGCCACGGAGCGCCTGCGGTTTGTCACAACCGCTTTGCGCAGCTGCCAACAGCTTGAGCGCGCCGTGCACGATCTGGCAGACGCCGTATATGGCGCCGCTCAGGCTGAAAGCCCCGCAACACCCATCGCCGACAGCACAGATGGTTACAATGCGCGGATCCACCCTGATCCCGTGGCGGAAATAATGGAACTGGATTTCAGCGATCTGGTGTTTGCCAACTCCGATATTGTTTACGAAGTGTTCGATGCGATCGAAGCCGAGATTGGCCGCTCAGATCGCAAGTGGTACTTCCTGATCAACATGACCGGATGCACGGTTTGGCCCGAGGCTTGGGTGTCGTTTGCACATCGCGGCAAGCGGGTCAGTGTGAACTTCGGACTGGAAACAGTGCGATACTCAACGGCTGATGAGGCAGGATACGACAGCGATAACTCTACGCACCCCTCTCGAGAGAGTGCCATGGAATTTATCGAAGCTTGCAAGGAGCAACGCAGCAGGCCGTAATCGATTGCAAAAGCCTGCCCCGACCAGTACAGATCCCCGGCAAATGGGAACATCGAGGACTTGGTTTTGACCGCGTTTAAGCTTGCAGCCATCCCGGGAGACGGGATCGGTGCTGAGGTTGTGGCAGCAGGAGTCGAAGTACTCGAGGCCGTCGCCCGACGTGATGGGGGCTTCACTTTCCGCGTAGATGAGTTCGCTTGGGGCGGCGAGTATTACAAGGCTCATGGGCGGATGATGCCCGAAGATGGCCGGGCGCAAATCCAGAACCATGATGCGATTCTGTTCGGATCAGCTGGTCATCCGGAAATTCCCGATCACATCACCCTGTGGGGCCTACGTCTAGCCATCTGCCAACCCTTCGACCAATACGCAAACGTGCGCCCGACGCGGGTGCTTCCTGGTATTACGTCTCCGCTGCGTCATGTGCACGGCAAAGAGCTGGACTGGGTGATTGTTCGGGAGAACTCGGAGGGCGAATACGCCGGCGTTGGAGGCCGGGTCCATCAAGGCTCTTCTCTGGAGACGGCCACCGACGTCGCCATGTTCACGCGTCCCGGCGTTGAGCGCATCATGCGCTTTGCGTTCGAACTGGCACGGTCACGACCGAGAAAGCTCCTGACGGTTGTGACGAAATCCAATGCGCAGCGTCACGCCATGGTCATGTGGGACGAGATCGCAACGGAGGTCGCGCAGGAGTTTCCCGATGTAACATGGGACCGCATGCTTGTTGACGCCATGACAATGCGCATGGTTGCCAAGCCGCAATCAATCGACACCGTTGTTGCAACGAATCTGCATGCGGACATCTTGTCCGATCTGGCAGCGGCACTCTCAGGTTCCCTGGGCATTGCGCCCACCGCAAATCTCAACCCAGAAAGAACCTTTCCATCGATGTTTGAGCCCATTCATGGATCTGCGTTCGACATTATGGGCCAGGGCATTGCCAATCCAATTGGCACATTCTGGTCAAGTGTTCTTCTGCTGGAACATCTAGGGGAAGACACCGCCGCGCAGCGCCTCATGAAAGCGATCGAACAGGTTACGGCCGATCCGGAGTTCCACACGCCGGACTTGGGCGGCGAGGCCACAACAGTGAAAGTGACTGAAGCTGTCATTGCGGCGATACGAGGCGCAAACGAGTGAAGCTCCGCCCTCGGCTGAGCTCTGATTTTTGAGAGAAATTTTCACCATACGCACGGGCGACGGCTCATTGCATCTCCATGCTCGCACCCATTATCATCTCACCGCAAGGCTCCCGGAGGTAAGAGTTGGCAGAGCACACAAGACCGCGAACGAACAGAGCTAAAGCGCGCCGCGCAACGGGTGAACCGGCAAAACGCCAACCGCCGCCATCTGGCGGCATGCTTCGTCCTCTGAGTGCACGGGATTGCTCTCGAATTGTCCAGTGCGCGTTCGACATCCTCGCCCAAGTTGGCATGGCAGATGCTCCCGATGAGTTGCGCGCAAATGCGCTGGCCTCAGGCGCTCATCTCAACTCTGATGATCGATTGTGCTTTCCCCAATCGATGGTCGAGGATGCAATCAATCGGGCCCCCACATCGATAGACTTACCGGAGTTTGGCGGCAGATCCGGCCTCACTATAGGGGGCGCAGGCGGTGTTCACATCGGAACCGGGGGCGCAGCCGTTCAAGTGCTGCGCACGGGCACCGGAGACTTCCAGGATTCAACCCTGCAAGATTTGTTCAACCTGATGCAGATCTTAGACGCATGCGACAATATCCATTACGGCGTGAGACCTGTCATCGCCAGAGATCTAGCAGATGCGTTCGAACTGGATATCAACACAGCCTTCGCCTGTATGAAGGCCACCAAAAAGCCAATCGGCGTAAGCTTCAGCCATCCAAGCCACCTTGAGACGGTCGTAGATATGTTTGATATGGCGCTGGGTGGTGAGGGCATGTTTCGGGCAAACCCTTTCTGCATGGCTGTGATCGTTCACGTGGTGCCGCCACTGCGCTATGCAGCCGACGGGTGCGATGTGCTGAACGCCTGTGTTCGCTCCGGCATGATCCCGCAAATATGCTCCGCAGGCCAAGCGGGCGCCACGAGCCCCGTCACGCTGGCGGGGGCGCTGGCGCAAGGACTGGCCGAGAGCTTCGCCGGGCTCATGGCTGTTGACCTCATCTCTCCCGGTTACCCGTGCATCTACGCACTGATGCCCTTCATCTCTGATTTGCGTACCGGCGCCATGTCAGGGGGTGGTGGGGAAGCGGCAATCGCCAGCGCAGCGGCCGCTCAGATCTTGCGGCATGTGGGATTGCCGTCAACCGTGTCTGCTGGAATGACCGACGCGAAAGTCGCTGATGCCCAGGCCGGTTACGAGAAGGGATACACCGTTGCGTTGGCCGCCCATGCCGGAGCTGACATGATCAATCTATCGGTGGGCATGCTGGGTTCCATCATGGTGGCCTCGCCGGAGGCCCTGGTGATAGATGACGATATGTGTGGAGCCATCTTGCGTTCTGTGCGCGGCGTTGAGTTGAGCGATGACGCCCTCGACGTGGAGATGATCAAGAGAGTTGTCACCGGAGAAGGCCACTACTTGGGCGAAGACAGCACCGTGCAGCGCATGAAAACGGAGTATGTCTATCCTCGTCTTGCTGACCGGCGGGCGGTCCAAGACTGGATCGATGCCGGCCGTCTCACGATTTGGGACCGGGCGGAAGAGCGGGTCAGCGAGATCTTGGCTAACGCCGAACCCAGTCATTTAGCACGCACCGCTGAAGACCGCATTCGGCAGGCTATGCCCATCCGTCTGCCTGAACAATCACACTGACACCAAGGAAGCTCCATGAAGGTTTACAGAAGCATGATCCTAGACGCGCCAATTGAGCAGGTTTGGGCAGCAGTTCGGGACTTTGACGGCGTGTCCCGCTGGAACCCGGGGGTTACCAACGCGCAACTGGAAAGTGGCGAGCCCACACAGACCGGAACAGTTCGTCATCTGGACATCGTTGATGGCTCGGTCTTTCGTGAAACCTTGCTGGCCCATTCTGATCTGGACCGCTATTACACCTACGACATTCTGGAAAGCCCCCTGCCCGTAACCGGATATGTCTCTACCCATCGGTTCGTTCCGATCACCCACAGCTCACAAACCTTGGGCATTTGGGAAAGCGAATTTGCGTGCGCTCCAGATCTAACAGAGGCGATGGAGAAAACTGTCGGCGATGACATCTATATCGGCGGTATGCTGGGCCTGAACGACTACCTCAAAGGAAACTAGACCAATGGCAGACACTCTGGCTCCAAGAGCCATCATTGGCGTGATGACGCCAGCCATGAACACTGTGGTTCAACCTGAGCTTGAGCTGCTGCGTCCCGACGGTGTCACCAATCAGATGCAGCGTTTCAGGCTGGGTGGAGACAAGGTCTCTGAAGATATCGTAGAGGAAGCGCAGAAGCTGATGGATTGCGGCCCTGCTGCATTGGCCATCGGCTTGACAACCGATGCCGGTCCAGGCGGCGTCACCAAGTTGGCTGCCCGTTGCGAGGAGGTGGCCGCCGCCACCGGCATCCCTGTGCTTAATGCCTCGCAAGCCGATCATGAAGGGCTCAAAGCCTTCGGCGCGAGGCGTATCGCGATTGTCACACCGTTCAACGCAGAAGTGGATCAGGTGGTGAAGGCCAACGCGGAAGAAGCAGGTTTCGAAGTGGTCGCCATCAAAGGTACCGAGGCACCGTCACTGCCTGCCATTTGTGAAACGCCAATCGCGGACATCAAGCGCGTTTTCCATTCGATGGCTCAGAGCGAGTGCGACGCCATCTTGCAAGTGGGCACGGCACTGCCGGTTGTGGCCATCATCGAAGAACTGGAAGCTGAACTGAGCAAACCGATTGTGGCTTGTAATGCGGCGGTTTACTGGCAGACCCTCCGAGCCATAGGTATCTCTGATCAACTGCAAGGCTTCGGCCGTCTGTTTTCTGAGCACTGACTATGAAGGATACTGCGCGGGTCGTGGTCATTGGGGGCGGTGCGGTTGGCGCCTCCATCCTGTACCATTTGGCTGAGGCCGGACTCACCGACACTTTACTCGTCGAGCGGGACGAACTCACCTCAGGGTCAACTTGGCATGCCGCTGGCAACATCCCAACCTATGCCACAAGTTGGCTGGGCATGCGCGCCGGCAACTACGCCTGGCGGATCTATAAGGACCTTGAGCATAAGGTTGGGGTCCCGATTACATACCGCCACACAGGTGCTTTTTGGCCGGCCCATACCGAAGAGAGAATGGAGCTTTTCCGGCACCTTGTGGGCGTCTCAAAGTCAGCCGGTTTCGAGTTGGCCATGCTTACACCGGCTGACATGGAGGCCATGCACCCCTTCTATCAAGCACACGCCGGCGGTCCCGATGGCGTGATTGGCGGCATTCACGATCCTTATGAGGGCGATATCGATCCAAGCCAACTTACCCAAGCATTGGCAAAAGGCGCTAGAGACAAGGGCGCTGAGGTGGCCCGCTTCACGAAGGTGACCGGCTTGTCCCAATCAGCTTCCGGCGAGTGGTACGTGGTTACGGACAAGGGGACAATTCGCTGTGAGATTGTCATCAATGCTGCCGGGTTTTATGGGGCGCAAGTGGCACAGCTCGCCGGATCCGCGGTGCCCGTCACCACTTTGGAGCACCAGTATCTGATTACCGAGCCTCTGGACCAGCTTGAGAAGGATCAAAACCTTTTCCCCTTGGTGCGCGATCCGGACATCAGGTTCTATCTGAGGCGCGAGCGTTCAAGCTTTCTGCTGGGCTCCTATGCCCATGCAGGCCGGCCGGCCTGGCCGGATGATCCACCGGAGGAGTTCGCGCATCAGCTCTTCCCGGATAGCTTGGAGGATATCGCGGATGTCTACGAGCAAACGATCACCCACGTGCCCCTACTTGCCGAAGCAGGTATCCAGCGTTGTGTGAACGGTCCGATTGCCTATGCACCGGACGCCATGCCCCTTGTCGGGCCTTCGGAGGGGCTTGCAAACTTCTATCATGCCACGGGGGTGCAAATCGGCATCACCCATTCAGCCGCAATTGGTAAAGCGATGGCCGAATGGATCTGTGAAGGGGAGACGGAATGGGACCTATCGGCGTGGGACCCGCGCCGGTTCGGCGCCTGGGCCGACGGCGCCTATGCCCAGGCACGAGCATCCGAGCATTATGGGTTGCAGTACGCCATCTCCTACCCTCACCGCATTTTACAGGCCGGCCGACCGGTCAACTGCACGCCATTATATGAAACCCTCAGAGGCAAAGGCGCAGTGTTCGGCCAAATTGGGGGGTGGGAACGCGCCCTATGGTTCACGCAGGATGGAACCCCCGACAGCCGGCGCGCAGATGACTATGGACACTTGAGTTTCCATGATGATGAACCTTGGCGAGCCGCCGTGAGAGCGGAATGCGAGGCGGTTCAAAACCACGTCGGCATAATGGATCATGGGGGGTTCACCAAATACGAAGTCGAGGGAGCCGGCGCCGAACGCTTTCTCGATCACGTGTTTTGCGGACGTTTGCCGAGGATAGGCCAAGTTCGCCTGGCCTACATGCTAACCCCCAAGGGCAAGCTTTGGTCGGAGGCAACCATAGCCCGCCTCGCCGAAGACCGCTTCCTGCTCTGCGGCCCAACTCTTGCCGTGGACAGAGACTTTGACTGGCTCGGCTCCTACCTTCCCGATGATGGGTCAGTAGAGTTGCGAAAGGGATCTCCCTTTGAAGGAGCGCTTATGGTGATGGGGCCTCAGTCGCGAGCGCTTTTGTCGACTTTGACGGATGCGGATCTTTCATCTGAGGCACAACCTTGGATGTCGGTGCGGGAGCTGGAAATTGCGGGTGTCCGAGTGATTGCCATGCGCGTGTCCTATGTGGGCGAACTTGGCTGGGAACTCCATGCACCCTCATCGCATCTGAACGGCCTCTACCACGAGATCACAAAAGCTGGAGGACCATTCGGGCTTCGTGACTTCGGGTCTTACGCGCTCAATGCAATGCGCATCGAAAAAGGCTATCACGGTTGGGGCACTGATTTCGGCACTGAGTACACACCGTTTGATGCCGGGTTGGAAAAATTCATCGCCCTCGATAAGCCGGCATTTGTCGGCCAAGACGCCGTGCGAGAGATGGCGAACGTGGCAGCCGACTGGCGCTTTGTGGCCTTCGAGTTGGAAAGCCCCAACACGGACGCCATGCCAAGCGATCCAATCTTAAAAGATGGCAAGGTGGTTGGTTACGTCACTTCCGCCACGTTCGGTTTCAGAACGGGAAAAAGACTGGCGCTAGGGTACATTCAAAATGGCGCGGGTGGACCGGGAGAAGAGTACACAATCGAACTTCTCGGGCAAGCGTGCCTCGCGCGCTGCATTGAGCCACATGTCTATGATCCCGCCAATGAACGCTTGCGCAGTTGAGGCCTCATGAGCCGTCAGCGCTTCAGGATCGTCTTGTAGATAGCGGAGAAGTCCAGGTTACCGTCATCGCCTTGGGCAAACGCGGCAAACCGTTCAGCAGCTTGTGCGCCGAACGGGGTTTCTTGGCCGCACGCTTGCGCAGCCTCTTGGGCAAGACCAAGATCCTTGGCCATGAGGCGCGCGGCAAACCCGGGCGCATAGCCATTGGAACTCGGCGCGTCCGCCGCCGGTCCAGGCACGGGACATCGGTTCTCCAAGACCCAACTTTGGGCCGCTGCGCCCCGGCAGAGTTTGAAAAACTTATCTGGATCAAGTCCCAGCCCATCAGCGAGAGCAAAGGCCTCGCACACGCCGAGGGCCGTGATACCGCAGATCATGTTGTGACACGCCTTCGCCGCCTGCCCGGTGCCGCTCGGCCCGAAGTGAGCAAGCTTACTGCCCATGACTTCGAGAAGAGGTCGGGCGCGTTCAAAGGCATCGGCCTTGCCGCCCACCATAAAGCTCAGCACTCCTTTGCCAGCTCCCTCAGCACCTCCCGAGACCGGAGCATCCAAGATCATGTGCTCATGCTCTCCAGCCAGTTCGGCAAGCCGACGCGTGGTCTCCACGTCAATTGTCGAACAATCGATCAGCAGGCGACCTTCCGGCAGCGTTGAGAGCCGGTCTGGCGTCAACACGGCCTCCACATCCGCGCCCGCCGGCAGCATGGTGACAATCGCATCAGCTCCCTGCAGTGCCTCCTCAAGATTATCGGGGCAGAAGTCCACACGTGCACGCGCTGCAGACGTCACGTCCCATCCCGCCACATCATAGCCCGCATGTCTCAAGCATTGCGCCATCGGCATGCCCATGGTGCCCAACCCAATGAATGCAATTCTCATTTCTCACCCTTCCACATGTCGCACCAGCCTGTCCTCAATCGTCCGCATCACGCTCGAATGGTTCGAAGCACAACATGGTACGTGGTTCATTTTCAAGGAGCCAATGCTTGTTCGCAAGTGGTAATCATGTAGAGTTTCAAAGGAGTTAGCCAACGATGGCTGTAAGACTTGGGAGACGTTGATGCCGCGACCGGTTTGCGCCTCGGCACAAAGTTTGGCGAACGCCTATAGCTGAGGCGGAGTGCATATCGTGCATGTGAGGTTATAGGCCGCCGAAGGAGATCTATGTGACTTACAAACTCTATTATGCGCAAGGCAGCGCGGCCATGGGGGTTCGTGTGCTGCTGGAAGAAATTGGCGCGCCGTACGAGTTGATCGAGACCACGATCGACATGGACAAACCGCGCCCAGAAGAGCAACTGGCCCTTAATCCCAACGGTTGGATTCCGGTCTTAATCTGGGATAACCAGGCCATGTACGAGTGCGCAGCCATCACGGTGTTTCTCTGCGACCGTCATAGTGAAGTCAACCTGGCGCCGGGTACGCATGACCCGGCTCGCGGCTTGTTTCTCCAAACGTTGGTCTATTTCTCAAGTTCGGTTCAGAACGCGTTCCAGCTCAGCTACTATCCAGACCGCTTTGCGGACACACCTGCCGATGAACCAAGCGCTCAAGCGCGCGGTGTCAGGCGCCTGCGCGAAACCTGGAAGGTGATCGATGATCAAATTGGGCAGAACCGGTGGGTATTGGGAGATCAGTTCAGCGCTGCTGACATTTATCTGTTTATGCTCACCACGTGGCTGGACCAGTCGCTGGGTCACCCCTCAACAGATGAGTTTCCAAATGTAGATCGGATCGCCCACGCCGTGATGAAACGGCCGAGCGTGCAGAAAGTCTATCGCGAGTAGATCACCAGGTGTCTTAAAGACCCGGCACAACGCCGCTCAGCATACGGGACTTGATAGAAGCTGCCCGCCTGCCGCGCCCTCTGCGCCTTGTTTTTTAGCAAGATCAGCCACGGAATGCTGATCGAGTATTTCAAGAAAGCCGCCGAAGGCATGGTCCACAATTGATGTCAGATCAGGCGCTTGAAGCCCTTTCGAACTCTTAGCTTCCAAAGGTGCTTTTTCAAGCGCGCGCACCACTTCTCCAAGACTAATGGTGTCGGGCGATCGCTTGAGGGTCACGCCGCCTGAGCGCCCACGATCCGTGCGGGCAAATCCTTCTCGGACCAGCAACGGCACAAGCTTGAAGGTGACGGGTTCGGTCATCCCGCACGCTTTCGCCAACTCCGGAACGGACATGGTCGTATCCGCATGCCGAGCCAAGTGCACAAGCACCTTCACAGCATCGGTGGTCTGTTTGGAGAGACGCATTCAATGACCATCAGATTGACTTTGAAATCAATATCATAGCACTAGCTGCATCTCTCCTCAACCGTGCGCGATTTGAGGCAGTTGATTGCATCAGAGAGCGCCGGACGCCTAGTGCCGTCCTTTCGGGGAAGCCTCCCCCCGCTTAGATTAGAATAGTTATAAACTATTGAATTTATTGTATTTTTGAATCATTCTAAACTTGACTAGTTTAATCAGAATTGATTGACAAGCGTCAAATTCCCGACTTAATAGCGTCTTGAAGAATTAACTCCATTGGGCAAAGAGCTATATCAGCGTCATGAAGAAACGTATCTTGAATCAACTGATCTCAACCTCAGTGCTGGCGGGCGTAGGCCTCCTGACTGTAAGCACCTCCGCTATGGCCGCAGATGAGGTGAATGTATACTCCTACCGCCAGCCTTATCTCGTGCAGCCTCTATTCAAGAGCTTCACCGACGAAACTGGTATCAAGGTCAACGTGATCTTCGCCAAGAAGGGCCTTATAGAGCGCATCGCCACGGAAGGCGAAAAGAGCCCCGCTGATGTACTGCTTACGGTAGATATCGGCCGCCTCACCGGCGCCAAACAGAAGGGCGTTACCCAGGCGCTTCAGTCAGATGTGGTCACCGCCAACATCCCTGCCACATATCGTGACCCTGAAGGCCACTGGATTGGCCTGACGACCCGAGCACGCGTGGCCTACGCTTCCAAAGAACGTGTGAAGCAGGAGAACATCTCATACGAAGACTTGGCCGATCCAAAATGGAGGGGCAAGATCTGTGTGCGCTCGGGCAAGCACGTCTACAACGTGGCTCTCACTGCTGCCATGATCAAACATCACGGAGAGGCCAAGGCCAAGAAATGGCTGGAAGGCTACAAAGCCAATCTGGCTCGCAAACCCGCCGGTAACGACCGGGCGCAGGTTAAAGGGGTCTATTCCGGTCTCTGCGACATTGCGATCGGAAACACGTACTACATGGCCAAAATGGCCTTGAACGAGAAGAAGCCGGAGCAAAAAGAGTGGGCCGCTTCGGTCAAGATCCTGTTCCCCAACACCGGGGGACGTGGCACCCATGTGAACATTTCCGGAGCATCTTTGGCCAAGCACGCCCCGAACAAGGCCAATGGAGTGAAGCTGATTGAGTTCTTGTCCGGAGACAAAGCGCAGCAGATTTACGCCAGCGTGAACCACGAGTATCCCGTGAAGGCTGGCGTTGCCGCTTCTGATCTGGTCAAGAGTTGGGGAGATTTCAAATCAGATCCAACACCGCTCGAAGAGATTGCAAAACTGCGCAAGCGGGCCACCGAGCTTGTAGACGAAGTGGCGTTCAACGACGGGCCAAGCTCTTAGAAACCCCTTAGGCGTGCGATCTCGTGTTTGGATCGCACGCCTACCATCCCCACCTGACCTCGCATTAGCGACACATAATCCCTTGCTTAAAGTTTGAACTTAGAATTCTTCTAAGTTATTGATTTTATTATATATTTTGTTGACTCACTTTTAAATTCGATTAACCTGAAAATCGAGCCCGATAACTCAAAGCGAGACTCAAATGGTATTCCACATGCGGTTCGAGAGATCTCAGCACGATCTCTTCGCGCGTCCTGCCGAACGCCTCGTACTGACCGGTTTACGCTGCTGGATGGCCGGATACGAGCATGGAGACATCCAATGCTGGGAGACGGCATGGCGACAGTACTCTTCGGCGCTGGGTACACGCGATGGTCGTTTGCTTCTCTCTGAGCTGCAATACTGGGTGCGCGTTCTCAGGGATGTCTCCGTGCGACAAATCTCATTCTATCCTCACTGCTGCCGCCACGTGAGCGCGGACGAGTGCATTGGCCTTTCTTTGTTGGCCGGCTATCAACACCAAGATCTACCTACCGTGCGCGGCGCAGCTCACCGGCTAACAGGCCTCAATCCAGGCTCGGCGTTCGATCTCTTCGTCGATGCAAGCTCCAGCTTCGCTGCCGCCCTTTCGCAAGCTAATCAGATCCTATTGCCAGTACCGCTGCACCTCATAGAGCATGCCGCCACCCTTGAGGGTCGGTCGGGAACCGCTCCAAACATGAAGCATTAATGGAGCGGAGACTGAGGCAACCGTGAACAAGCTCTTCGGGGCCGTAACTTGTGCAGTAACAATCAAAGTCACGCTCCTAGCATCAAGAGCAAATCCATGTGTTCGCAAAACTTTGGCAAAGACCAACCCATCCACTCCGCGCTCACACTTAAGGGTGTCGGGCTCTCATCAAAATCGCAGGCCAAGCGCGTACATCTTTATGAGCTCGGAAGCTGGTGTTGTTCGATCCTGGGAACGTGCCTCACACATGAAGATCTCATGGCCGTTGCGCGCAAATGGAACGTGTCTCTCGGACCTGAGGCCCGCATGTTTGACGTTCACGGCTTCTTCGTTAGGGAGGCGGGCAAAAGGGGCGACATCTCGCGGGCGCTGCAGAAGCTTCTAGACAGCCGATACAATGGTTTTGTGCGTCGGATTGCGAAGATCAAGTGCCCGAATAGCCACGTAGATTTCTGGAATACGTCCGTGAACGACGGCTTTGTGGCGGGCGCCTATTGGGCGATCGTGTCCCATACACACATCTCCTCCGAGCTCAAGTCGAGGGTTTTTGGAGAAGTCCACATGATGTCCCACCTCTTGGGTGGCTCCACCCAGCGTATAGTTGGAGCAGCAGCCGAGTTACAGGCTCATGTGGATTCCATTGAAAGGCGCCAGGAACGCTTGTCCGCGCAAACCAGGCGCTCAATCGAACGGCGTGACACTGAAATTATTCAGCTCAGGGACAAACTTGAAGAAACCCGGCAAGAGCTGTTGAAAGCGGAGCGCAGGTCGCAGACAGCCGACGAACAAACGATCAATCGCTCTGCGAAGCTGCTGATGAAGCGCGAACGGGCACTCATCGCATCGCGGACGAAAAACCGTGAACTTGAGGCAGAAGTCGCCGCCCTAAAAGGGCAAGTAGAGCGCCTTAGAATTCGGAAAACACAAGCACAACACTCGGTGGGTCGTGAGAGATACGTTTCCCCTCGTGGGTTGTGCGGCAAGGCTGTCCTTTACCTCGGAGGACGTGCCAATAACATTGTGCACATGCGCAAGGTGGCGGAAGAGCTCAATGTTGAGTTCCTGCACCATGATGGAGGCTTGGAACAATCTCACCAACTCATAACCGAGATGGTGGAAAAATGCGACGCGGTGGTGTGCCCGATCAACTGCATCAATCATCAAGCTTGTATGAAGGCCAAGCGGCTGTGCAAGCGGTTGAAGAAACCTTTCTTGCCGGTTCCATCTACCGGTCAGGCCAGCTTTTCCAGAGCACTGGGTGAACTTGCCATCCAAATGCCCTCTAGCGCGGGCACGGCAAATGCAGCTTCCACGGGGCCCACGCAATGAACGCGCTAAAGGTTGGCCGCACCGTGCTCATTGCCAGTTTTTGCACACTCTTCATTGGCTTCAACAGCATCACCTCTCCGGCAACTGAGATCGCCACCAGCGAGTTCGAGCCTGGCGAGGATCGCCCAGGTGGCTCTGCAACCTCCAAACGCCCAGGGCAAACAGCCAACGCCTTTTCCCACGCATCTGGAAACTTGAGCTTTGAGGACGAATTCACCTTCAAATTGGGCAATGGCATTTTCCGCAAACTCTGGGTTTCATCTCCGGCATCCACCAAGGCGTCAGACGGCTTAGGGCCTTACTTCAACGCGCGCGCTTGCCAACGGTGCCATCTCAAAGATGGACGCGGTCATCCGCCCGCCGGGCCAGATGACACATTTGTCTCCATGCTCTTCCGCATTGGAGTGCCGCCTCAAACGCAGGCGCAGCGAACTGAATTGGCCGCACACCGCGTCAACACCTTCCCTCACCCAGCTTACGGCGGACAAATTCAAGATTTGGCCATTCAAGGCTTCCCTGCAGAAGCCCAACCGGCAATTGTCTACGAAGAGACGCAGATAGAGTTGAATGGCGGCGAAGTGGTCTCCCTTCGAAAACCAACATATAGCTTCTCTGACCTGGCTTATGGGCCTCTGCCGGCGAACCTGATGATTTCGCCGCGTGTGGCCAATCAGATGATCGGCCTCGGGCTCCTTGAAGCAATCCCCGATGAAACTTTGCTGAAGATCGCGGACCCTGATGACACAAACGGCGATGGTATATCGGGCCGCGCCAATAGAGTCTGGGATGTGCGCAAGAAGATCGTGCGTCTGGGCCGGTTCGGTTGGAAGGCGGGTCAACCCACTGTCGAACAGCAAGCTTCAGCCGCTTTTCTCGGTGATATGGGGCTCTCCACGTCTCTCTTTCCGCACCATGCGGGAGATTGCACTCAGGAAATCGCCCGATGCCTAGCCGCGCCAAACGGCGCCGATGCAGAAAAAGGCGAGCCTGAGGTGACGGACAAGATGCTTGAACTCGTAACCTTCTATTCCAAGCATCTTGCTGTCCCGCGCCGCGTGAGCGCAAGGGATGAGAATGTGCTGAAAGGCAAGACCCTGTTCCGGTCAGCGGGCTGTGCGGCCTGCCATACACCTCGCCACGTGACGGACACCAGCGCCAACATTCCCAAGGCTCTTCGAGGCCAAGTCATTTGGCCCCATACAGACCTCCTGTTGCACGATCTTGGGCCTGGCTTAGCTGATGGCTTCACCGAAGGCGTGGCATCAGGCAGCGAGTGGAGAACACCGCCTCTTTGGGGCATTGGCCATACAAAGGCGGTCAGCAAGCACACCCAATTCCTGCACGATGGACGCGCACGCACCCTGTTGGAAGCCATTCTCTGGCATGGTGGCGAGGCTGAAGCCTCTCGCAACCGTGTGGTGGAAATGCAACCCGCAGAACGTCGGCTGCTTATTGACTATCTCAACTCACTTTAGCTCATGCACAAGCTGTTCATCTCACTCTTGGTCACAATGTTCGCCCTGGCGGCTCCTGCGTTCAGTCAAGAACACACCAAGTTGGCGAGAGACATCGTCAGCGTCCACATCGTTCAATCCTACCAAGTGTTGTCTGCAAGATCCAAAACCCTCCACGCCGTCGTTAGGGACACCTGTTCAGGCGGCGGCCGGTTGGCCTCACAGAAACCTCAGCAGGCTTTCAAAGACGTTCTCTCCGCTTGGATGGCGGTACAACACATCCGGTTCGGACCGGCCCTGGTGCAGGATCGCTTCTACAGGTTTCAGTTTTGGCCGGACAAGCACGGGCAAGCGGCAAAACAAATTCGCAGACGGCTCAGTGGCCCGATCGACAAGATCCCCGATAGCGCGCAGATCAGCACTGTCAGCGTTGCACTTCAAGGGCTTCCCGCGTTGGAACGGATATTGTTCCGCTCCAAGCCGATGACAACTGAACAACGCACCAAGGCCTGCAAGCTAGCGATGGCGATCGGGTTCAATCTTGAAAGCATCGCCAGCATAGCCCTGAAAGAATGGGGCAGCTATGAGCCCCAGAATGACAAGATGCTTTTGGACGCTGTGGTGCGCGGTTTGATCGAGCAGCTACAGATCATCGCCAATCTCAAGCTCGTCAGACCGTTGGGTAAATCACTTGAGGGAGCCAGGCCGCGCCGCGCTGAAAGCTGGCGCAGTCAAATGTCTCTACTCAACATAAAAAGCAACCTGGAAGGATTGCGAGATTTGCTCCAGGGCGATGAGGCCCATCCAGGCTTGGCTTCTGTCTTGTTGAACGAAGGTGAGACTCTCGGCGTAAAGGATGCGATCATCAATCAGATAAATTTTGGGATCGATCGTATCGACGCCTTGCCCCTAACGCTCCATGATGCGGTGACTGACCCCGAGGCGCGCAAAGAGGTTGTGTCTCTGGTCGCTCAACTGGAAGGAATAAGAGAGTTGGTTTTGGATCAGCTGGTTCCTGCCCTTGGGCTGAACATGGGTTTCAACACGCAAGATGGCGATTGACCGTCGGCAGTTTACGATTGCTGCCAGTGCCTCAATGGTACTGGGCATACAGGGGCCGGCCGGCGCGCTTGAGGAGCCGCCGCTCTACCTGACCGCCGCGAAGTCAGACAGCGGATTTAGGGCGGTGCTTTTGAATGAAGCAGGCGATGCCCGCTGGACCGCCGAGCTGCCAGGCCGTGGCCACGGCGCTGCTTTCAGGCCCGGAAAAAGCGAATGCGTCATGTTTGCAAGACGTCCCGGGCAATTTGCGCTGGTGCTGGACAGATCAACCGGGCGGCAGCTCCAGGCCCTTCGTCCTCCCGAGGGGCGGCATTTCTATGGTCACGGCTGCTTTTCAAACGACGGGCGGACCCTGTTCACCACTGAGAATGACTATGATGGAGAGCGCGGCGTCGTCGGTTTATGGGACGCCTCAGATGGCTATCGGCGCGTTGGCGAGTTTGACAGCCATGGCATCGGCCCCCACGAGGTGTTGCTGTTGCCCGACGGACGGACTCTGGCCGTTGCCAACGGCGGCATTGTCACTCACCCGGACACAGGCCGCCAGAAGCTTAACATTCCGGAGATGGAGCCATCCCTGGCCTTGCTGAACAGCCGCGATGGCCGGCTTGAGCGCAGCTACACTCTGCCACGCGAGCTTCACAAGCTCAGCCTGCGTCACCTTTCGGCCAACAAAGACAACAGACTGTTTGTGGCAGCGCAGTTTGAAGGTGCACCAGAAGAGACGCCACCCCTTTTGGCCTCGGTGAGTTCAAGTGGTCTCAAACTTCACCACGCTCCCAAGCCGATCCAGACCGCCATGAAAAACTATTGCGGATCCGTTGCCTTCAACAGGACCGGGGATCTCCTCGCCGTTTCCTGTCCCAGAGGGAACCTGATCACATACTGGAGCGCACGTGGCGATTTTCTTTCCTCGATTGAGCTTCAGGACGGCTGTGGGTTGGCGCCACTCACCCGTACAAGCGGCTTTCTCGCTACTGCGGGCACCGGCCAGTTAGGACAATCCACACCGCGTGGCAGAAAATTGATCGCCATGAGAACGAACGCTAACATGGCCTGGGACAATCACCTGACAGCGCTCAATCCAAGGGCGTCTCAACCGGGATAGCAGCAGTATGATACCATTCAAGGGACCGGTGATCCCTGTGGTGCGCACGTCGACCCGAGATGCGGCGGCCAAAGCGGTCGACCTCTTGCGCACCGAGGGCTTCGAAACGTTCGAAATCACGCTCACCACACCCGATGCTATTGATCTGATCGGAGAGCTTTCTCAAGATGGGTCTCTCACCATTGGGGCAGGGACAGTCTTGCAGGAGGAGCAGGCGACAGCGGCTATCGAAGCCGGCGCACGCTTTGTCGTGTCGCCTGTCTTCAACCAAGCGGTCGGTTCCTTATGTGCTCAATCAGATATTGCGTGGTTTCCCGGAGCGGCGAGCCCAACCGAGATCCATACCGCCCATCTTGCGGGGGCGACTGGCGTGAAGATCTTTCCCGCCGCCCAGCTTGGTGGCCCGGGGTTCCTAAAGGCCATCAGGTCCGTATTACCCCAGATTGCGCTTATGCCCACCGGTGGGATCGGACCTGACGACATTAAGGATTACCTTGCTGCCGGAGCGTTTGCTGTCGGCATGGGCGGCAATTTGGTGGATGAGCAAGCTGTTGTATCAGGCCGTCACGATGCGATCCGCTCATTGGCCCGGCAGATCCTTGCACTCAGCAGGTCAGACTGACAGGCTTTAGCCCGTCCCGTCAAACGCCACAATTGCTCCGCGTTTGCGGATCACCTGGCTGGCGCACGCATGTCCCGCCGCGATGGCTTCGACATCCGAGGACCCGGTCAACAGGCTCGCAAGATAAGCACCGTTAAAACTGTCTCCGGCCGCTGTTGTATCCACCACATTCTCAACAAACTCCAGCACTGGTGCGGAGGCGTTTGGATCTATGGGAATAGCACCGCGAAGTCCACATTTGAGCGCGCCGCGCTCAAGGCCATATCCTCGCAATCTCTTGAGCACATCCTCAGGACCGGAGGTCCCAAACACCATCATCTCGTCCTCCAATGAGGGAAGTGCGATGTCCGAGATCTTCCAGGCGGCCTCAATTGCCTCAGCAGCCGCTCCAGGAGATGGCCACAATGCTGGCCGGTAGTTTGTATCGAACGCAACCAGCGTGTTGCCGTCCTGGCGCACATCTTCAAGCCACCGAAAGAAAACATGTCTGGTTTCCTGGCTCATCAGGGCGAGAGTTATCCCTGAATAGTAGATGAGATCAGCCCGACTCATTGCATCCCACGCAATCAGAGCAGGATCTTGAAACAGGGCCCGAGCCGCTGAGTTCTCCCGCCAATAGTGGAAACTCCGCTCTCCCTGCTCATCAATGGAAATTCCATAGATTCCCGGCAACTTTCCTTCCAAGAGGCGCACATGGTCTGTGACCACGTTCTCATGGGCGATCCGATCCAACATGCATTGGGAGTATATGTCCGTGCCCACAGCCGAGACGAAGGCCACCTCTCCCCTGTCCGCAATGCAGCGCTTTAGGTAGACGGCCGTGTTGAGCGTGTCTCCGGCAAAGCTCACGCCCGCGCCGCTTGCGATATCGCCCTCAAAGGAGAGTTCCATCATCGCCTCGCCCAGACACATCACCCGGCATAACTGGCTGGATTTCATCACCCGCATTCCCTCTGACTCAAGTCTTACCACACTCAAATCTCACACAAAAAACAACCCAACATGAACCAAATGAGCGCAAGCTGGATGCGAGAAGGAGTTTGCTCTTCGATCCACAAGCTGTATAGTCTTTGAAGGAAAAGGCGATCGTGAAATCTGGCGACCCTAGTACTGACTAAGGGGCCCAGATTGAGATTTGAGGTGACCAATGGGCGAGCAAAAACCCGTAACCAAAGTACCCGAAGGCCAAGCACGGTTCTTTAAGACCCGTCAGATGGAGCCCAATGAAAAGGGATTTGTTGGCTACGAAACCATCTGGGAACCCTTCCAGAAAGAAGCAGAGTACGAAACGCCCAAGCGGCCGTGATCAGAAGAGATCACCCTCTCACCTTTTCGAAAGCAAGCTAAGGCGCGTTAAAGCGGCACCTTGCGGCTGTCATCAATGTTGGGCTCTGGACGCTCAGGGCCGCCTGCTTCCATCTCATCTTCCGTGGCATCGCGCACGGTGAGCACCTCAAGGGTGAACACCACATGACGGCCACACAGCGGATTATTGCCGTCAACGGTTAGGGTCTCATCGTCCATCTTGGTGACGATGAAGTTCCGCGTTTTACCTTCGGCGTTTTCCATGGTGATGGTGGTGCCGATCTCACGATACTCTTCCGGCACATTTTCGATCCGGTCAGTGAACACCAGACCTTCGTCCCGCGGGCCGTAAAGTATATTGCAATCGATTGGCACCTCGATCGTATCTCCGACCGCTTTGCCTTCCAACTCCTTAAGCACCTGGGGCGCCAGGACGTCGTTGTGACCATGGACGTACCCTAAGGGAAACTCCACAGAGGTGAGCACCTGGCCCGTGGCCTGATCGGTCACCTTGTAGGTCAGCTCAACAAGCTTGTTGTCTTGTATCGTGTCGTCCATGGGAGCTCAGAAGCGGATCTAGAAGATTGACGCACCGAAAATCATGACGTCATCGCCTTCATAGCCCAAAACCAACCTGCCAAGCCACTCGCCGTCCCGCTTGGTGCTGCGCTGGCGGTATAGTACGGTCACATGCTCACCGCGCCGGATCGTTCCCAGAAAGTCAAACTCCTCGGACAAATGCCTGGTGAGTTCACTGTTCGTGAATTGCCGGCCCACTTCGACCTCATTGAGAGCGAGCAGAAGTGAAGGAGCGAACCGTTTGATGAAATCACCATAATTTCCTTGGTTCGAATGGGTGATAAGGTCGGCCCACATGGGATTTGCGAGCTCCAGTATCTCCTCATCCGTCTTTTCTATTATGTTCATCATTCTCTTCGCTGTATCGCAGATAACGTCCAAACCATACTAAATCGCCCCTGAGGATCAGGCTATTTCCATGATCCTCAGGGGCGGATAATCAACGCCAGTTTTGCCCGTCAGGCAAGCCGCATCAGCTTGCGGGCACGCCGGTTTTTTCCTTGGCGTCTTCCTTATTGGCGCTTGCCTCTTCCTCGTCGGCATCGACGAGGTGATAGCAGGGGGCCTTCTCCATGGTGTACTCGCCGGTGTTGGGATCGCGCCGCGATACGGTGAGCACGTGCCAGTTTTCATCGTCCAGCTTCATGGCATCCCCTCTGTAATAGTAGCCCGGCCACCGGGTTTCCTTGCGGAACAAGGTGTGCTGGGTGACACACTCG
>JANQOW010000094.1 GCA_028285595.1 Hyphomicrobiales bacterium | reverse complement strand
TGCGAAATCTCCATCGGCGCCTACGTCACGTTGATCCCGGCCGTCGTGGAAGGCCGGGTGGATGTGGCCGCCGCCTCCATCGCCCGCTCTGAGGCCAATATGGAGAAGGTGGATCTTTCCAAACCCTACTATCGCTCTCCGGCGGTCTTTGCCGTACGCCTGCAGAACCCGATCAAAGATGCCGTTCCGCGTTCCTTGGCCGGGCGCCGGCTGGGCGTCTTGGCGGGAACGGGTCACGAGCAGTTCCTGAAATCCTATTTCGGCAGGTCCTCCATTCGGCCTTACAACTCCATGCAAGAAGCAACGGAAGCGCTGCGGGTGGGCAACATTGATGCCCTGTTCGGCGACTCCATCCCGCTCATGTACTGGATCGCCGGGCAGACCTCGCGCACCTGTTGCCGCCTGGCCCGGGGGGCGTATTGGGAGAGCTATTACTTCGGCAACGGCGCCGCCCTCGCCACCAGGAAGGGCCGGCGGGAGATCATGCTCATCATCAATTATGGGCTCGATCGCATGAAGGAATCCGGCCTTTACGATCGGATTTACCGGAAATACTTCCCCATCCCGGTCAACTAGGCCATGGACCGTTTCCTCATCAATGAGGTCACCGACCCCTGGGCGCACATGATTTTGACCCATGGCGCGAGCGAACCGGTGGACGGCGCTTTCCTCACCACCATTGCAGACGGCCTCGCCGCGCAAGGGGTGCGGGTGGCCCGCTTTGAGTTTGACTATCTGGCCCAGCGGCGGACCGGCGGCTCCAAACGCCCACCGCCCAAGATGCCGGTTCTGGAACAAGAGCTCTTTCAGCGCATTGCAGAGTATGGAGAGGCCGCCCCGCTCTTCCTTGGCGGCAAATCCATGGGCGGGCGGGTCAGTTCCCTGATCGCGGATCAAGCCCACGGCGCCGGGCAGATTGCGGGTGTGGTTTGCTACGGCTACCCTTTCCATCCCTCCGGCAAACCTGACAGCCTGAGGACGGCGCATCTGAAGGATCTCAGCGCGCCGATGCTGATCTGCCACGGGACCCGCGATCCTCTGGGCACGGCCGAGGAAGTGGCCGGATACGAGCTGTCCCGTCAGATTGAGATCCAGTGGCTGGAAGACGGCGATCATGGCTTCAAACCCAGGAAGCGTTCCGGCTTCACCCTCGACGATCATATGACCCGGGCCATTGAGGCCAGCGTGCAGTTTATGAAGCGCCACGGGGGCTAAACGCAAAGACCCCCGGAGCGGCTTCTCCGGGGGTTGTAAACTCTAGCCTTTGCGCCAGGCCTTAGTAGTGGCGGCGCATGCACCGGCGGTAGCGGCGCAGGAAGTAGTAGCGGCCCGTCCGGCGCCACTTGCGCTTCCAGTGGCGGCAGGGGTTGCGGTAGTAGCCGTGGCCACCGTAGTAAGCGCCGCCATAGTAAGGCACGCCAACGTGGAAATGGAAGTTGCCGGCCTGAGCGGTGGTGGTGGTGCCCGACAGGGCGGTTACGGTGATGGCGGCGGCTGCTGCGATGCCGAGGGCGGTTTGCTTAAACATTTTTGTCTCTCTCCTTCAAGTCACAGACCTTGAGGTCTGCTTGGTTCCCGTCATTCTGTGACCGGTTATAGCGAAACCGGCCTGAACCAAGTCTGAGGAGAGAATTCACGCAGCGTTCATGTAAATGTGAACGCTGCGTGAGGTGTCAATTGAGCCGGGATTTCACCGCTTCAATGCTGTCATCAATGAGGCCGGTGGCTTTTGCGCCCTTCACCTCACTGGCAATAATCTGTTCAGCCGCTGCAATGGCCAGATCGGTGGCTGCGGCACGCACCTCATTCAGGGCGCCGGCTTCAGCCTGAGCGATCTTCTGTTCAGCCAGGGCCGTGCGGCGCTCCAGCGTTTCGGCCAGCTTCTGGCGGGTTTCCTCCGCATAGGCTTCGGCTTCCTGCTTGGCCTGCGCCACAATATCTTCGGCTTCTTTTTCCGCTTCGGTGCGCTTGCGCTGATACTCGGCCAAGAGGGCTTGGGCTTCCTCGCGCAGCTTCTGGGCGTCGTCCAGCTCCTGGCGGATCCGGTCGGCGCGGTCGTCCAGGGACTGGGTCACCTTGCCGGGCACCTTGAAGTAGATCAGCATGAGGATGAACAGAATGAAGCTGACGCCTACCCAGAACGTCGGATCTGCAAAGAATGACATGGCCACGCGCCCCTATTTCACGTCCGCAATGGCTTTTTTCACAGCCGCTGCGGTGGTTTTGCCGCCAATAAGCTGACTGACGATGGCTCCGGCCGCATCGGCGGCCACCTGCTCGACGCTTTGCAGCGCTTCGGCTTTGGTGGCGGCAATGCTGGCTTCAGCCTTCTCCAGCCGGGCGTTCAGCTCAGCATCCAGGGCGGCCCGTTCTGCCTCAATCTCCGCCTTCAAGGTGTCCCGGGTTTCCTGGGCAATGCCGTGAGCTTTGGCTTTCGCTTCGGCCAGGGCGGCTTCATAGGCCGCGATGGCTTTTTCTGAATCGTCTTTCAGCCGCTGGGCTTCATCCAGATCGGAAGCAATCCGGTTTTGGCGCGATTCGATCGTCCCGCCGATCTTCGGCAGAGCGAATTTGGAGATCACCAGATAAAGAATACCAAAGGTGATCGTCAGCCAGATCAGCTGCGGCGGCCATGTGGCGAGGTCGAGTTGAGGCATGAGGCCCGTCCCGTCTTAAGTTCGGCTCGTCTAAACGTATGTGGTCCCAAGTGGGCAAGTGGGGCCGCGGGGCGGCCCACACCGCTCAACCAGGGGTCCAAGAGGGCTTTAAGCCCAATCAGAATACGAAGAGAATGATCAGGGCAACAACCAGACCGAACAGACCGGTGGCTTCCGCCAGGGCAAAGCCCAGAAGAAGGTTCGGGAACTGGCTTGCGGCGGCGGCCGGGTTGCGCAAGGCGCCGGCCAGATAGTTGCCGAAGATGTGACCGATACCAACACCGGCACCGGCAAGAGCGATAGCGGCAAGGCCCGCACCGATCAGTTTAGCTGCTTCTGCTTCCATGGGAATAACTCCTGGTTTTGAATTATGGAAATGAGGTTGATGGGTTAGTGATGCATGTTGATTGCATCGTTAAGGTAGATACAGGTGAGCACCGCAAACACATACGCTTGCAGGAAGGCCACCAGAAACTCCAGCCCGGTGAAGGCCACCATGAACGCCAGGGGTGCCCAGCCGCCCAGAATGCCCATGCTCACCACAAACCCGGCAAACACTTTCAGCATGGTGTGGCCGGCCATCATGTTGGCGAACAGACGCACCGACAGGCTGATGGGGCGGGTGAAGTAGGAGATGGTTTCGATCACCACCAAAAGCGGCAACAGAACGGTGGGAACGCCGGAGGGCACGAACAGCTTCAGATAGCCCACGCCGTGCTTCACGAAACCCACCACCGTGGCCAGGACGAAGACGAACATGGCCATCGCGAAGGTCACGATGATGTGGCTTGTGACCGTAAACGGCTTCAAGACACCGGGAATGTTGATCATGCCCCACATGTTGGCGGCCAGCACGAACATGAAGAGCGTAAAGACCAGCGGGAAGAAGGATCGGCCGCTGTCGCCCAGAATATCGCGCATCATGTTGGCGACAAACTCATAAGCCAGCTCACCCACCGATTGCAGGCGGCTCGGCACCAGCTTGGAGGAGGACAGAAGCAGCAACAGGCAAACCGACGCCACCACGATCACCATCCACAAAGAGGCATTGGTGAAGGAGGCATCGATGCTGCCCAGTTTGATCTCCGCAATGGTGGAGATCTCGAATTGGTGCATGGGGTTCAAACCGCCGTCACCTGAATTGCTTGCCATGAAGCCTGTTCCTTAACGTTCAGCCGTTCAATCCTTGTCGTCTTTCTCTGACGGCACCGGCTTTGCGGACATTTGGTCCATATGCCGGCGTGCCTCGTCTGATTTGGCGACGCGAATGACGTTTGCGATGCCTGCTGCAATCCCAAGGGGCATGAACACCAAGAGAAACCACGGAGATGTGCCGAAAAGATTGTCCAGTCCCCATCCGATCCCCAGACCTGCCAGTACGGCGACCACCAGATCGGTCGCGATACGAAATCCGAGGCTATAGGCGGTTCCCTTTCCGGCGATTTTCCGGTCCTGTTCCCTAATCGCCTCCTGCGCGTGCCGCAGACGTTCGTTGAAATCCTTCAAGTTGTCAGGCGACCGCGGATGCTTGTCATCGCCCATGTGAGACACCCCAAAACGGGTTGGCGGACCAATTAAAATCCACCCCCTGAAAACCGCGCGCACAATAGTGCGGGGCCTGGGCCGAGTCAAGTTGCGCGAGGGGTGGGTAAGATATTGAAAATATGTGGTAATCCAGCTTGTCGAAAGTGTCGCAACCGGCATTTTTCTGGCTCCCTTGAGATTCGTGCACCTCCCGCGTCCCCGACCCCTCCGTCATCCCCGCGAACGCGGGGACCCAGGGGCCGCAGAGCTCCGTTGCTTCTGGGTCCCGGATATTTTGCTG
>JANQOW010000085.1 GCA_028285595.1 Hyphomicrobiales bacterium | reverse complement strand
GCGGAACGCGCGCACTGTGAGGGACCTTACGCCTCGCCGATCACGGCGCGCAGGCCCTCAAGCGCGGGCTCTTGTGTCAGGTTCAAATGCAGCGGGGTGATCGAAATGCGGCCGTCATAGATTGCCCGCAGGTCCGTGCCCTCCGGCGGATTGGAGAGCTCACGCCGGAACCCGAGCCAGAAATAGGCCCGCCCCCGCCCGTCTTCGCGCTCCAAAATGTTCAACAGGTTCTGATCGCGCTGGCCCTGAACGGTCACTTCCACGCCCGTGATATTGTCCGGCTCGCGGTCGGGGAAGTTGATGTTCATCACCGTGGAGGCATCAAAGTCGGTGGCATAGAGCTGGCGCACCAGACGCGCGCCATGGGCTTCGGCGCATTGCCAGCGCACGGTCAGGCGATCGGTGTGATCAAAGCCGTAAGACTGGGACAACGCCATGGACCGGATGCCCAGCGCGCTGCCTTCCATGGCGCCGGCAATGGTGCCCGAATAGGTCACATCATCGGCAATGTTCTGGCCGCGGTTCACCCCGGACAGCACCAGATCGGGCGGAGCATCGAGGATTTGCCGATAGGCCATCAACACGCAATCGGCAGGCGTTCCCTCAACCGCATATTTGCGCTCTTCAAGCTGGCGGATGCGCAAGGGCTTGGACAGCGTGATGGAGCGCGAGGCGCCCGATTGCTCATATTCCGGCGCCACCACAAGCACGTTGTCGCTCAGCTCAGCGGCGATCTTCTCCAGCGAGACCAGGCCCGGCGCGTTGATGCCGTCATCATTGGTGACCAGGATCTGCACAGACGAGCCGTCTGCGCGCTTCAGGTAGCCATCAGCCATTCCGGTCCCCAAATGTGGTTATGCCGCCCATATAGGGCTTGAGCGCCTCCGGCACGCTGATCGTGCCATCGGCCTGTTGGTAGTTCTCCAGAACCGCAATCAGCGTGCGCCCCACGGCAAGGCCGGAGCCGTTCAGCGTATGCACGTGCTGCACGTTGCCGTCCGCATCCCGGTAGCGGGCGTTCATGCGGCGCGCCTGGAAGTCGCCGCACACCGAACAGCTTGAGATTTCCCGGTACATATCCTGGCCCGGCAACCAAACCTCGATGTCATAGGTCTTGCGGGCGCCAAAGCCGATATCGCCGGTGCACAGCACCACGACCCGGTAGTGCAGCCCTAAGCGCTTCAGGATCTCCTCAGCGCAGGAAAGCATGCGCTCAAGCTCATCGTTCGACTGGTCCGGCGTGGTGATGCTCACCAGCTCCACCTTGGAGAACTGGTGTTGGCGGATCATGCCGCGGGTGTCCCGCCCAGCCGCGCCGGCTTCCGCCCTAAAACAGGGGGTGTAAGCGGTCACGCGCTTGGGCAGATCGGCCTCCGGCACGATGGTTTCGCGCACCAGGTTGGTGAGCGAGACCTCAGCGGTGGGGATCAGCCAGCGGTCGTCCACGGTTTTGAACTGATCTTCCTCAAACTTCGGCAGTTGGCCGGTGCCGTAGAGCGCATCGGAGTTCACCAGGATGGGCGGGCTCACCTCGGTGTAGCCGTTTTCCTGGGTGTGCACGTCCAGCATCAATTGGGCGAGCGCCCGTTCCAGCCGGGCCATGGGGCCGGTGAGCACCACAAAGCGCGAGCCGGCCAGCTTAGCGGCGGTCTCAAAGTCCATGAGCCCCATCTCTTCGCCCAGCTCAAAATGCTGTTTGGGCGCAAAGTCGAACGCGGGCTTCTCGCCATGGGTGTGGTGCAGCGCGTTGTCGGCCTCGTCGGTGCCGTCCGGCACATCATCGCGCGGCAGATTGGGGAGCGACGACAGAAAGCCGTCCAACTCATCGGTGAGCCGGCGCTCTTCGCTCTCCCCGTTCTGGATGAAGCTTTTGAGCTCGGCCACCTCGTCGATCAGCGCCTGGGCGCCGGTATCGTCGCCGGAGGCCTTGGCCTTTCCGATGTCCTTGGAGGCGGCGTTGCGGCGCGTCTGGGCCTCTTGCAGCTTTTGCACATGGTCGCGGCGGGCCTGATCCAGCTTGAGCACCTCTTGGGAGGTGGGTCCCAAACCTCGCCGCGCCAATCCGGCGTCAAACGCTTCAGGGTTCTCACGTATCCATTTTATGTCGAACATGGGCTTCGTCGATGGGTTGATGCAGATTTCAGGACGTGGGGGCACCGCGCGGGCCCCGTGACACGCTGTATACGCATCTGAGGACCGATGCGCTACCTCCTTCAGCGCACTGCTTGAAGAAAGTCCGGTACGCGGTATGATCGCCCGCAAAAGATCGACAGGGAGGATGACATGAGCAGGTTCACACGCCGAAGCGCCTTGGGGTTCATGGGGGCAGCCGCGGCGCTGCCGCTGATCGGGGCGCCGGCCCTGGCAAACACGAAAATCAAGGTGGGCGCCCTGCGCTTCACAAGCCATTCGGCCAGCTTCGTCGCCTTTGAGCGCGGCTATTTCGCCGCCGAAGGGCTGGACGTGGAGTTCAAGTTCTTCCAGGCCGCACAGCCCATGGCCGTGGCCATTGCATCGGGGGATGCCGATTATGCGGTGACCGCCATCTCCGGCGGTCTGATTTCGCTGGCGGACAAGGGGGCGGCCAAGGTGATCGGCGGGGCGCTCTCAGAAGAGGCCGGCATTGATGGTCAGAAGTTCCTGGTCTCAGACGCCGCCTACCAGTCCGGCGCCACGGCGCCCGGTAAGCTCGACGGCAAGACCTATGCGGTGACCCAGGCCGGCTCGTCGTTCCACTATATGGGCGCCAAGATGGCCGCCAAGGAAGGCATCTCCGTCAAATTCCGGCCCTTGCAGAAAGTGGGCGCCATCATCGGGGCGCTGAAATCGGGCCAGGTGGATGCCTGGTCCATCGTGCCCCATATTGCCAAGCCGCTGGCCAAATCCGGCAAGGTTCACATTATCGGCAACGTCTCCGATTACCTGCCGGAGTATCAGGTCACCACGGTGTTCACGTCAGCGGCCAATGCGGCCAATCAGCGGACCAAGACCGAGGCTTTCCTCCGCGCCTTTTCGCGCGGTGCAACCGACTTCAATGCCGCTCTGGTGGACAAGACCGCCGGGCCTGACGCGGCTGAAGAGATGGTCAAGCTGATCCACAAATACGTCTACACCGACCGGCCCTACGAGAAGGCCAAGCCCAGCATCGTCAACGGCGCCATGCGCATCAATGAAGGGGCGAGCCTCAACGCTGCCTCGGTGCGCGATCAGTTGGACTGGTTCAAGGCCGAAAAGCTGGTGAAGGACACGGTCAGTTTTGAGACGCTGGTGGACCCCTCCTATGTGAAGGCCAGCTAGGGGCCTCTGCCCTCCCCGCGCGCCTACATGGACCTGGTTCTGAAGAACGTCAGCCACCGGTATGGCGACCTCGCCGTGCTGCAGGATGTGGACCTGCACGTGCCTGAAGGAAAAATCGTTTGTCTTGTGGGCCCGTCGGGCTGCGGAAAATCAACGCTTTTGCGCCTGATGGGCGGGCTTGAACAGCCGGTTTCTGGAGAGATCACGCAAGTTGGAGACGCACCGGCCGGGTGCCTCAATCCCCTCACTTACGTGTTTCAGGATTTTGCCCTTCTGCCCTGGCGAACAGTAGAAGGAAATATCTCTCTGGTTCTGGAGGACCACTCTCTGGGCGAGCGCGCCGCAGAGGAGATTATCTCGGATGTGCTGGCGCGCACCAAGCTCTCAGAGTTCCGCAAGGCGCTCCCCAAGCAGCTTTCCGGCGGCATGAAACAGCGCGTGGCGATTGCCCGGGCGCTGGCGGTGAACCCGGCCGTGCTGCTGTTGGATGAGCCACTGTCTGCGCTGGACAGTCAGACCCGCGAGCTTTTGATGGATGATCTGGTGAACCTTTGGTCGCGCCAGAGCGTGACCGGGGTTTACGTCACCCACAATCTTCAAGAAGCCGTCCGGCTGGGCCACGTGATCGCCGTGCTGTCGCGCCGGCCAGGGCGGATCCGCCAGTTGGTGGAGTTGGACTCACCGCTCAGCGAGCGCCGCGCGGACGACCCTGAACTGCAGCGCCAGCAACGCGCGCTGTGGGACGCCATGCGCGAAGAGGCTGAGGCCGCCGACATGGAGCTGGCGGATGTCTGAGCGCAAACAGGTGCGCTTCCGCGGGGGCGGCTTTCAGCCGGTGTCGATCAAGTGGGTCGGTCCGCTGGTCTTCGTGGTGCTGATCGCGCTGATCGAGATCGGCACCCGCAGCGGGGTCATCACCGCGCTCACCTTGCCGAAACCCAGCGATGTCTTCGCCACATTCGTGGAACTGTGGAGCACCGGCGCGCTCTGGCAGCACCTTCTGCCCTCCCTCACCCGGCTCCTGGTGGGCTCGGCCCTGGGCGCGGTGAGCGGGATTGCCATCGGTATTGCAATCGGTCTCTTCTCTCACGTGCGCGCCGGGCTGGTGCCCCTGGTGGCTGCGCTCTTTCCGGTGCCGAAGATCGCCCTGTTGCCGCTGTTCGTGATCTGGTTTGGCATTGATGAGGGCTCCAAATACGCCCTGATCGCGCTTGGCACCTTCACCCCTACGGTGGTCGCCACCTACGGCGCCGTGGACAATGTTGACCGCAGCCTGATCCGCATGGGTCAGAGCTTTGATCTCACCTGGCGCTCGATTGTCTGGAAAATCGTGCTGCCCGGCGCCATGCCCGGAATTCTCTCCGGCCTCAGGATCAGCCTCGCCATCGGCATCATCCTGTTGGTGGCCGCGGAAATGCTGGGCGCTGAATATGGCATCGGGGCCTACATCCTCCAGGCTGGATCGCTCTACGATCTGGAGCGGCTGTTTGCCGGCGTGGTTATTCTGTCGGTTTTGGGGGTTGCGGTGAGCGCAGGCATCGGGGCCTTGGAGCGGCGGGTCTTGCGCTGGCGGGTTTAGCTGCCACGCTAACCATCGTCATCCCCGCGAACGCGGGGAACCATAGCTCAGAAGGTCCTCGCGTTCGCAAGGATGCATTAAACACCCAGCTCAGCATCCCGCCGGGCTTCAGCCTCGGCCCGCTTTTTCTCCACCATCACAACCAGGAACACACTGAGCTCATAGAGCAGCAGCGTGGGGATTGCGAGGCCAAGCTGGCTCACCGGATCGGGCGGGGTCAGGAATGCGGCCACGACAAAGGTGAGCACGATGGCGTATTTGCGCTTGCTTCTGAGCCCGTCCGCCGTGGTCAGCCCGGCGCGCGCCAGCAAGGTGAGCACCACCGGAAGCTGGAAACACAGGCCAAACGCAAAGATCAGCGTCATGATCAAGCTGAGATATTCACTGACCCGCGGCAGCAGGGAAATCGCCGCCTGATCGGCGGTGCCGGTTTGCTGCATGGTCAAGAAGAAGCTCATGGCCAGTGGCATGATCAGGAAATAGACCAGGCACGCGCCCATGAGGAACAGCACCGGGGTGGCCAGCAGAAACGGCAGAAACGCGCCGCGCTCATGCTTATAGAGCCCCGGCGCCACGAACTTGTAGAGCTGTGTGGCGATCACCGGAAAGGAGATGAAGAGCCCGCCAAATAGAGCGATCTTGAACTGAGTGAAGAGGTATTCCTGAGGCGCGGTGAAGATCAGCTTCAACTCGGCCACATCGCCCGTGGCCCGTTCATAGGGATAGAGCAGGATGTTGAAGATGTGGTCGGCCAGGATGAAACAGCCCACCGCCGCGATCACCAGCCCGATGACCGCGTAGATCAAGCGCTGGCGCAACTCCGTCAGGTGCTCAACGAGCGGCGCCTGGGTGGCATCAATATCTTCTTGGCTCATTCAGATATCGCTCTCACCCGGCGGTCTTGGCGGCCGGTTCTTTCTTTTTGGCCGCTGCCGTCTTCTTGGGCGCTTTCTTCTTTGACGCCGCCGGTTTTGCTGGCTCGTCCCGGTTTTTCGCCGCCATCTCCGCGGCCGCCCTGTTGCCCTCCTCAATCGGATCGGGTTTGGGCTTGGTGTCTGCGGTCGCGGGCGACTTCGGCGCTTCAGCCGGATCCAGATCCAGCTTCATCTCGTCAAACTCATCCTTCACCGGGTCGAACGTTTCGCTCAATGTGTCGGTGACGGAGAAGTTCTTCACATCGCTCACGCCCTTTGCCAGGTCGTCCACCCCGGTATCGCGGGCGGCTTCTTCGAACATGGACTGGAACTCCCGGGCCATGCCGCGCATTTTGCCAACGAATTGGCCGAATGCCCGCAACATTTTGGGCAGCTCCTTGGGTCCCACCACAATGATGGCGACGATGCCGATGAGCAGCAGTTCTGTTGCGCCAATATCAAACATTGGGTTTTCGTTCCTGGCGGCCGCGCCGGCGCAAACCGGCCCGGTCGACGTGCTGTGGCGCTATCAGGATTTGGCTTCGGTATTGGACTTGGTTGCGTCCGCAACCTCGTCTTTGCTGTGATCAATGGTTTTGGAAGCCTCGTCTTTGACCTCCTCTACATCGTCTGCCATGCCCTTCTTAAAGCTCTTGATGCCCTTGGCCACATCTCCCATCAATTCGGAGATCTTGCCGCGGCCAAACAGCAGCACGATGACCACCAGGATCAAAATGATCTGTACGGGTCCAACTGACATTCCCTTAAACTCCCAAACCAGAATGCGCCTTGTCTTCAAGGCACTATCGCAAAATCACTCCCGGCCCGCAACAAATCCAGCCACTCTTGGCTAACGGCCCGGACCGGCCCTTGTGTGGTCTATATAGAGATTTTTCCAGAAAAGATAAGCAGATGTTCCGGCAAAACCGAAAATTTCCGTATCTCCCCGTGCGCCACCTTGGCTGCACCGGCGAGCCGGGCGGTGATCTGCTGATCGTATCCTTCAACCGCGAGGAACGCATATGTGCTCTCGCCCACAAACCTGACGCCGGACACATAGGCCTCAAACGCGTTCTTTGTCCTGGCTCCAGCCAAAGCGATGCCCTGGGGCCGCACCATCACATGCGCCGACGCGCCCTCGCTGTGTCCCTTGGGCGCAGCGAATGAACCGATCGGCGTCTTAAGCTGTTTATTCTCAACAGTGACGTCAAACTCATTGAAATCACTGAAAAACCGTGCCGCCTCAATATCGACGGGATGATTGTACAGCTCATCGGGCGCGCCCAGTTGCACCAGCTTGCCCTCGCGCATGAGGGCAATCCTGTCCGCCAGCCACATGGCTTCTTGCGGATCATGGGTCACCAACATGCAGGTGGCGCGGGTCTCTCTCAGAACGGCAAGCGTTTCGGCCCGGATCTCATCGCGAAGGCGCTGATCGAGGCCTGAGAACGGCTCATCCATGAGCAAAACAGCAGGCCGCGGCACAATCGCCCGGGCCAGAGCAACACGCTGCTGTTCACCGCCGGACAGCACATCGGGATAATCGTCCGCGTAGCGCTCCAACCCCACCCGCTTCAAGGCCAGAAGCGCCTCTTCATGCGCTGTCGCCCGGTCCAACTTGCGCAAGCCGAACGCCACGTTCTGCAGAATGGTCAGATGGGGAAACAGGGCAAAGTCCTGAAACATCAGGCCAACGCCGCGTCGTTCGGCCGGAACAAAGGTGTTGGGCCCGGCAATTTCCTCATCGTCCAAAATCACCCGGCCCGAGGTGGGCCGGTCCACCCCGGCGGCCAGCCGCAGCAAGGTGGTCTTCCCGCAGCCCGACGGGCCCAGCAGGCAGAGCGTTTCGCCGGGCTCCAGTTCCAGGGAGATATCGTTGACGGCCGCCGTCTCGTTGAAGGAGCGCGACACGTGCTCAAAAGCCAAGCGGCCGGCGAAAGTGGCCGCAGCGGTGCCTCGCGGTCCCCAGGGAACCTTGGCCCCACCCGGGCGTGTTGGAGGATCAACCATAGTCATTGCGACCACGGTTTAGCGCACTTGCAGGCGGAAAAGCATCAAAAAACGCGTGAGCTAGTGCGGCTCGCTGCCGATTTCGGCCGGAAGGTACATATCCAGCGTGGGCTCATCGGGCTCATCGTCCAGACCGTCCTCATCGTCGGGGACCTCATCATCGGACATAGGCACCGGAATTTCGAAGTCTGCCGGCACATTTGCGTCCAAGAGCCCCGCGCCCTTAAGCTCGCGGGCTCCGGGCAGGTCCTTGATATCGTTCAAGCCGAAATGGGACATGAACTCTTCCGTGGTGCCGTATGTCACGGGCCGGCCGGGCACGCGCCGCCGTCCACGCATCTTCACCCAGCCCATCTCCATGAGGGCATCGAGCGTGCCTTTGGAGACGCTCACGCCGCGCACTTCCTCAATTTCCGCGCGGGTAACCGGCTGGTGGTAGGCGATGATGGCCAGCGTTTCCAAAGCGGCCCGCGAGAGGCGCTTTTGTTCCACCGCTTCCCGGCGGAGCAGGAAGCTCAAATCATCGGCCGTGCGGAATGTCCATTTGCCCGCAACCTGCTGCAGAACCACGCCGCGGGCCTGATAGTCTTCGGCCAGTTCGGAGAGCAGCAGCGGCACATCGGCCCCTTCGGCCAGGCATTCGCCAAGCTGGGCTTCCGACAACGGCTCTGAGGCTGCAAACAACAGCGCCTCGATCACCCGGCGCTGGTGGGCGCGGTCTGCGCGCGGATGAAGCGCGACGACTTGCGCGGGATCTTCGTTTTCAACGGCCTCCGGTTCTACCAACTTGCCGGGTTCTACCATTGCGGTCATGACATACTCTCCACATTCGCCTGTGTACTGACACGTGTTCGGGTCCTCAGGTAGAGCGGTGTGAACGCTTTCTCCTGGCGGATCTCCAAAGCCCCTTCTTTCGCCATCTCCAGGCAGGCCACCAAGCTGGAGGCGAGCACACTGGGGCGCTCCTCCGGTGTTGCCAGATAGTCCGCAAGGAAGCTGTCAAAGCGGCCCCACTCGGCAAACTCGCCGATCAGGCGCTTCAAAATCTCTCTCGCCTTGGCCACAGTCCAGGTGTGGCGCACCGCGATTTCATAGGTGCGGTGCGCCAGATCGCGCTGGCGCCCGGAGGCGTAGGCTTTCAGCAAATCAAACAGATTGTCGGCATACTCGGTCTGTGTTTCAACAACCACCGGCTCCGGTTCGCCGCGGTCAAACACGTCCCGGCCCAACCTGTTGCGGGCCATCAATTGCGCCGCCGCGTCGCGCATGGCCTGCAGGCGCTGCAGCCGGAAGGCCAGACGGGCGGCAAGCTCTTCGGCCGGCACTTCGTCTTCCGGCTCCAGATCCGGGATTAGGAGCCGTGACTTCAAATAGGCCAGCCAGGCGGCCATCACCAGATAGTCTGCTGCAAGTTCCAAGCGCAAACGTCTGGCTTCGTTGATGAACTTCAAATACTGCTCGGCCAGGGCCAGAACCGAAATCTTGGCGATATCCACCTTCTGCTCGCGCGCCAGGCGAAGCAGAAGATCCAGCGGGCCCTCAAATCCATCAAGATCGAGGATCAACGGGCGATCGGCTTCCTCGCCCTCCGGTGAACTCGTGCGCAAGGGGCCACCGCCATCAGGCCACGGCTGTGTGCCGTCTGATGGTTGCTCTGCCCCGGGCTTTGATTCCAAACCACTGGTCATATTGATTAATTTGACCCGATTGCTGCACAGAAGTCCAATAGAAACCGATTTCGTTCCTAGCGCAGCTTTGCTGATTCAGGCCAGCCACATGGCGCATCAGGCGGGTTATCCCCTGATTTTTACGCCGATTTGGCCATCACTTCATCAAGACCGGCCAGCGCCACCGCCCGATCATAGCCTTTCGGAGCGGCCAGACAGGCCAAGCCACGCTCGGCCCGGCGCTGCGCGGCCCCTGCGAGCGCAGGCACGCCGTCAGCAACCTTACGCATTTCGTCCATGTCCCCATTGCAGTGGAGCACCATATCGCATCCCGCCTGCAAAGACCGCTCAGCCCGGTCGGCAAAATCGCCGGCCAGCGCCTTCATGGAGAGATCGTCGGTCATCAGCAGGCCATCAAAGCCCATTTCCCCGCGAATCACTTCGCTGATCACCGTGGGCGATTGGGTTGCCGGAAGATCGGCATCGTAAGCAGGATAGACAATGTGGGCCGTCATGGCCAAAGGCAGATCCGCCAACGCCACAAACGGAGCAAAATCGGTCTTGCGCAGATCGTCCTTGGACGCAGAGACGATGGGCAGCTTGTGGTGACTGTCCACCACCGCGCGCCCATGGCCGGGGATATGTTTGATCACCGGCAGAACGCCGCGCTCTATGAGCCCTTCGGCCATGGCCCGGCCGATCTCCGCAATCATCTCAGGGCTGGTGCCGTAGGCTCTGTCACCGATCACATCGTGAACGTCCGCTTGCGGCACGTCCAGAATGGGCAGGCAATCCACCGTGATCCCGAGCGCCCTCAGGTCATCTGCAATGAGACGGGCAATGTTGCGCGCCAGAAGGAGCCCGGCCGCGCGGTCGGCCTCATAGGCCGCTGCGATCTTCGCCCCGCTTGGATAGGCCGGCCAATGGGGCGCCCGCAAACGCTGCACCCGGCCGCCTTCCTGGTCGATCAGCACCGGGGCGTCGGCACGGCCGACACACTGTCTGAATGCGGCCACCAGATCGGTAATTTGCTGGGGCTCCTGACAGTTGCGGGCAAACAGGATGAGGCCCCAGGGCTGTTCGCCGCTGAAAAAAGCCAGCTCCTCAGAACTCAGGCGCGCGTCCGCGCAACCACAGATAAACGCTTTGACCATGCGTCAATCCTAGCAACTTTTCACATGTACTGAGAGATCGGTCCGAAGCCGATTCTTGTCAATGGCCGGTCTCAAGACCCGCTTAGCGGCGCTTGACCAAGCAATCTTTCTCGCCTGCGGCAAGCAAAGATGAGCAAATCTGATTGCCGGACTGTGCACTGGCAATCGGTCCGACCTGAAGCCGGTAGAAGGTTCCGAAGCTGCCCACCGCTTTCTTGCTGATCAGCGGCTGAAGGGATCCCAGCAAAGAGGGATGACGGGCGCGGAGCTGCTGATAGCCGTTCAGCGCCGAGGCTTCATCCTTATAGGAGGCAAGCTGCACCACAAATGCCCCTGCCCCCACCGCCGGTTGCGGAGCGGGCGCGGGAGCCGGCTGTTGCACAGCGGCAACCCGCTGGCCTTGCGTGGCCTGGCTGCCTTGCTGGAGGCTCGAAACGGCGGACGGTGCATTCTGGTTCACGCCAAAGCTGGGCGTTGGTGCCGGTGCGGGCGCCGGTTGAGTGACGCGCGGCTGGCTGCCGGGCAAGGGCGTAATGCTGAGAGGTTCTGTGGGTGCGGCGGTGACCGGTGCAACCGAGGCAACACGGGTTTGCTGAGACCTTTGCTGCGCGGCCCGCACGATGGACGCCGGCTTGGGCTTGGGACGCGGAACAACGCTGCCCGGCAGAGAGGTGACGGTGGCGGCCGTCTCGGCAGCAGCAGCTTCAGCTTCGCCGGTACCCTTGGGCGGTTGGAGCTGCGGCAGATCGTTGGTCTCAGAACCGGGAAGCGGCAGCGTGCTGGTTAGGCCTGCCGGCTCAACAGTCTGGCCCTGATCGAC
>JANQOW010000072.1 GCA_028285595.1 Hyphomicrobiales bacterium | reverse complement strand
ATATCGGTGGCGCCCATATAGACGACACAAGGCAGGCCGAAGCGGGCACACACTGTCGCCACCGCAACGCCGTGCTGGCCGGCGCCGGTTTCTGCAATGATGCGGGTTTTGCCCATGCGCCGGGCAAGCTGCATTTGGCCCAGGCAGTTATTGATCTTGTGCGAGCCGGTGTGGTTGAGCTCATCGCGCTTAAAGTAGATCTTTGCACCGCCAAAATGCTGGGTCAGGCGCTCGGCGAAATAGAGCGGGCTGGGCCGGCCGGTATAATGGGTGTTCAGCGCAGTGAGTTCTGCATGGAACTCCGGATCCTCCTTGGCCTCGGTATAGGCCTGCTCCAGATCCAGGATCAGCGGCATCAATGTCTCAGCCACGAAGCGGCCGCCATAGATGCCGAAATGACCGCGCTCGTCAGGCCCGGCCCTAAATGTGTTTGGTACGCTCGTCGTCACTTTACTGGGCTCCTTGAAAGGCCACAGGCTGATCGTTACGCCTGTCTGGCCGCTTCCATGAAGGCTTTGATAAGATTGACGTCCTTGACCCCCGGCGCCCGTTCCACGCCGGAAGAGACGTCAATGATCGGCGCCTTCGTTATTCTTACCGCTTCTCGCAGATTGTCTTTGTGGAGTCCACCGCTCAGCATGAACTGGGGGCGGTTTGTCCCGGCATCCATGAGGCCCCAATCGAATGCAATTCCGTTGCCGCCTGGCAACGCATTCTCCAATGTTTCCGGGGCTTTAGAGTCAAACAACACCAAGCCGGCCGCGTCAGAATATTGCGTTGCAGACGCGATGTCGCCGGCATCTTTCACCTTAATGGCCTTGATCACCGGAATTCCGGTCCGTGTGGTCATCGCGGCAACGCGTTCGGGGGTCTCAGAGCCATGCGCCTGAATATAGTCCGGCCCGAGGGCCTCCATGATCTGATCAAGCTTTTGATCTGTGGCATCGACGGTTACTGCGACCTTCTTGGCGCGGCTGCCGATCTGGGAGCTGAGCGCGCGGGCGGTGTCGTAGTCGATGTTGCGCGGGCTTGGCTCGTAAAACATCAGTCCGACAAAGTCCGTGCCTGCGTCCAACGCAGCCGCCATGGTGTCCGGCTCAGAGAGCCCGCAAATCTTGACCTTAACCACGGGCCGCCTCCACTTCCTGGAAGATGGCCGCAGCCGCTTCTGCCGGCGCAGGGGCTTGCGTGATGGGGCGGCCGATCACGAGGACGTCCGCGCCCGATATGGTCGCGGAGGCCGGCGTGGCGATGCGCTTTTGGTCCGCCACGTCCGCGCCGGCCGGCCGGATGCCGGGCACCACGGTGAGGAAGTCGGGCGCGGTGGCGGCCTTGACGGCTTCAATGTCCAGGCTGGAGCACACCACTCCATCCAGTCCGGCGGCCTGGGCCAGTTTCGCGAGGCTCACCGCATGATCCTGAGTGCCCTTTTCACCCGTGAACCCGATCTCGCTCAAGTCTGCATCATTGAGGCTGGTGAGGATGGTTACTGCGACAAGCTTGCTCCGGCCCGCCAGTGCATCAGCCGCCGCACGCATCATGGCGCCACCGCCGCCTGCATGCACAGTGATGATGGCCGGAAGCGGGTCCAGCGACATCAGCGCCGTCAGGCCGCCGGCCACCGTGTTCGGAATATCGTGCAGCTTAAGATCCAGAAAAATCGGGAGGCCCGCCGCCGCAACGGCCTCATAGCCGGCCCGGCCATTGGCATAGAAGAATTCCATGCCAATCTTCACCCCGCCCACATGACCCGAAAGAGCACGCGCAAGGGCCGCGGCGTGCTCAGCATCCGTGGTGTCCAGGGCGCAGAAGATCGGGTTCGCAAGGAACGGCATAAGTTCGGGTCTCCGGGAGCGGAGGTCCTTATAGCAGTTCAATTGGATCTGTGGAGAGGGTTTTTAGCGCGCGGCTTAGCCACACCCGCAGACCAGAACCTGCTCTGCAGATTTACCGGAGATCTTGACCACTTCCCAGCCTTCGCCAAAGGCAAAGGCGCCATACATGATCAGTTCGGAATTGCCGTCGCCGTCCACATCCATGACGGCAACGATCGTATGCTCAACCAGCAGGGATGGAGCCGCCTCATCTTTCAGGGAGATGGCGCTGCGCACTTCAATCAATTCTTCCTTGCCCGCAACTTCGCGCCGCATGAGGATGATGGAATACTCGCCGCGCTTCTCATCGCGGCGTTCGGAGTTCATGGCGTTTATAAACGTCTCTTGGCGTCCGTCTCCATCAATGTCGGCCGCCAGCAACTGCTTGATCACCACCTTCGGGTTTTCCAGGCCCTTATCGATCAGGTGGCGCTCCAGAAGCTTCATGTAATCCTCATCCTTGGTGGGAAGGCGGATGAAGTTAGATGGCAGCTTGGCGCGCACGTCATCGGGCTTGCCCTTCAATGCGATCTGGAACAGACCGAGCTGATCATTGGAGAAGGTCAAATCCTGCAGATAGCTGGCTTCACAATCACCGCCGTCTTCGATGCGCTCAGGCGGCCCTACGGCCCACACTTCGCCGCGGGTTTTGTCCAGGCGCACCAGAGTATAGGCGTCTTTGTGCTTGAGGCTCTGAACGATCGCGTCGGGCTCTGCA
>JANQOW010000067.1 GCA_028285595.1 Hyphomicrobiales bacterium | reverse complement strand
GCCACCTCCGCAACCCCCGGCTTTGGCGCCGGCCTTAAAGCGCTGCATGATAAGGGCGCACACCTGGCAATGGCCGAACTCATTCAGCCAGCCGCAGATGCGGCCAGAGCGGGCATCACCATAACCGCCTACCAGAACTTTCTGTGCACAGTCGTTGCCCCCATCCTGACCGCCACACCAGACGCTGCGAGCCTGTTCGCACCAGGCGGCAGCCTTCTGGCACCGGGGTCCGTTTTCAAAAATCCGGGCCTGGCGGACGCATTGGAGATCATCGCCACGACACCACCGCACCGCAACGCCGTTACGGCGATGGCCATATCCGGACACAAGGACACCGGGAACCTGACACAAGGGGATTTCGATGCATACCAGGCTGTGGAGCGGGCGCCCGTCTCCATGGAGCTTTCCGGCTTTCATGTGCATATGAACCCTCTACCGGCCGCAAGCGGAGCATTGATTGCTCACAGCTTGGCGCACCTGGAAACCGACAGCCCGATCGACATCGCCCGCGCCCTATTGGCCACAAGTCAGGCGCGCAGGTCGGCTGCCGGCGATCTGGCGCGGCTGGAGGCGGTTCCGCTGCGCCAGCGGGGCACCACACATCTTTCGGTGATAGATGACGAGGGTACGGCCTGCGCGGTCACCATCTCGAACGGCGAAGGCAACGGCGAACTTGTTGGGCCGTTCGGGTTCATGCTGAACAACATCCTGGGCGAAGAAGACGTAAACACCCATGGCACAGCTCAATGGCCGGTGAACACACGTCTTGCCTCCATGATGTGTCCCACACTTATCGAGACGCCCGACGGCGGTTTGATCGCACTGGGCTCCGGGGGATCCAACCGCATTCGATCAGCGATTTTCCAAGTGGTAACAGCGCTCTGTCTGCGCAAGGCCGCGTTGGCCGACGCCGTCTCCGGACCCCGCCTGCACATCGAAGGTGGGCACTTGGACTTTGAAGATCAGTTCGAACCTGAAATTGCCCGTGCGCTGAAGACGCTCTGCCCCGACCACCGGGCTTGGCCGGAACCCAACATGTTCTTTGGCGGTGTTCATGCCGCAGAACTGCGTGCCGATGGCAGCTTCGCCGGCGCCGGTGACCGCCGCCGCGATGGGGTCGTCCTGTCAGCAGACTAGCCGTGCGGCTCCGGCTCCCCGTTCAAGAACATGCGTGTGCCGGGATGCCAGTCAATCGCCCCGGGCGGGCCGGACACGTCAACCGTTTCACGCAACGTTTTAGACACCAACCAGGCATGCCGTTCAGGAAAGCGCTCATGCGCGACGAGCACATGAGCTTCCAGGTTCGCAAGCAAAGCCAACGGGATCGTGCCATAGGGCGCAAACTTGCCCTCACCGCTTCGCATCGCCATGGCATCATCCCGGCTGAGCACCGCCACATCCAACTGATCGGTTCCCAAAAGGCTCGCGAGCCTGCCGGCCGTGGGAGCACGGGCCACGCGGCTACGGGACTTTGGCAAATGTTCAGCCAGCACCGCCGCGAGCCGTTTGGCCTCCGCGTAAGTGGCGGGATCTGCCCGGTGAGAGCCGATTAGCAGATGCTTTTTCCGGTAGACCACCCATTGACCGTAGGGGGTGTGGGCCCACGCGCCTTGGCTAAACGCCAGGGCAAGCGGAACCCACAACACGTCACGCCGGTTCATGACCGCAACGCTCACTTGTCGAACACATCCATATTCAAGACGGCCGTGACCACATAGTTGGGCACATCAACCACCTGCCCCACACGCAGGTCTACGGCAACGCTCGCCAGAATGTAGGCTTGCTCAGCGGTGAGCCCATGCTCGCGCTGAATGTAGTCGATCATCTTGATCAGCGCATCGCGGGCCGCAAGCGTGAGGTCTTCTGACAGGTTCTCCAGGTTTTTGATCTTCTCGCTTTCCAGATACTGCATTGGGGGCGGAACCTCGCCGGCCTGTTTAATCGGCAGCCCGATCGTCTGGTAGAACCTGGACGGCTCAATGTTTTTGATCTGTGCTCCACCTTCCACGGCCGGGCTTTTAATGTTGGCGCCCTGGCCTTTGCGGATCTCCGTTGTGAGCGTCACGACAGCGCCGGTTTCAATCGCCGTGCCCGACACCTCGCCATCGCCTTGAGCATAGTGCACATCGCCCACGAACAGGCCGCATCCGTCAATAAAGCAGGGCAGCAAGAGGGTCGTGCCCACCTGCATTTGCTGCACATCCATGTTGCCGCCATTCTCCCGAGGCGGGATGGTTCTGAGGCACTTGTCCTTATGAGAGCCGTTCGGCCCGCACACCGCACTGGGCAAAGCGCCCATGGGCTGGGGCGGCAGAGCAACACCTTTTGCTGCACCAAGAGCCGCTTCCCGGGCAAGCCAAGCGTCCGTTTCCGCCTCGCCAGGCAATACGCCCACAGAGCCCATGAAGGCTTCATAGGGCACTTTGATGCCGGGCATCTGATCGGACACCGCATGGGTGCGAGACAGCTTCCAATTGACCAGATGAGGCTTGGTATAGATATCGCGCAGGAAGCCGAAGCCAGGCACGATGACGGTATATCCGTATTCGTCCGGTGCGATGTCCACCACCGTAACTGCCAGAACATCCCCGCGCTTGGCGCCTTCAATATGAACCGGGCCGGTCATCGGGTGCACCAGGTTCAGATCAAGCGCAGCAAGATCATCGGCGTTGGATGTGAGGTTTAGATCGGAATCCAACGCATCGCGCGTATGAAAAATGATCATGTCACCGGGCTTAGCCTTCGTCACAGGCGGGATGGCCGGGTGATAGCGGTTGAAGCAATTAGGATCGTCTACGCAATGATCGCCCTTCTTGTCGATCACCACCTTGGTCTGCCATGTCACATCGGTGGTATCCGCAGCCGCGTGCGGGGCAAAAGCGACGGCTGCGGCGCCCGCCAACATTGCCAGGTTTGCAACTTTCTTCCACATCTTATGGTCTCCTGTCCTTCTTGCCCGCCGGTCCCGCTTAGAGTTTGCGCTCAATTGGTCTGACCGGCAAGAGCTTGATGATGTGAGCCGGTCTGCCTCTAGTGAAAATCCCGAGACGGGAACAAGGTCTTCGCCTGCTCGCGCGGATGGCGTGCGCGTGGCACAGGCCGGGGCGGGTGGCGCAGCTTTGCCTGGTCCACGCCGCGTAAGTCCGGCCTTGGCTGATTGACCACCTCATCGGCATGGGCCAGAGGCGGCTGAAGTCCGCTGCCAAGCCCTTCGTCCAGCTTATCCAGCAGATAAGACACATCCTCCAGGTGCTCAGCCACAAGGTGGGTGACAATGCCTTCGCGCTGCAGTTTGCCGCTCACCCGGATCAGGCGGGCGGTCATCACCGTGCGGCGGAATTTCTCCTTCACATGCTTCCAAACCACAATGTTGGCCACACCCGTCTCATCCTCCAGAGTGATGAACACCACCCCCTTGGCCGTGCCAGGGCGCTGGCGCACCAACACCAGGCCGGTGACCGCATAGCGGCGCTCGGCCTTTACGGTGAGCAAATCCTTGTTGAAGGTAAGCCCGCTTAAATGCTGGCGCAGCAACGCCATGGGATGGGCGCGCAAAGACAAGCGGATGGAGCGGTAATCCTGGGCCACATTCTCGCCCAAGCTCATGGGCGGCAGGATGACGGGATCCTCCTCGCCCTGGTCGTTCTCGCCTACCCGGTCAAACAAGGGCAGGGGCTGATCGGTCTTGATGGCCTCGATCTCCCACAACACCTCCCGGCGACCCATTTCCAGGGATCCAAAAGCGTCAGCCCGGGCCAGCGCCTTAAGCGCCGCCGGACGCACCCCGGCCCTGCGCCACAGATCGGCCGGCTGGGCATAACCGTTGCCCCGGGCCGCAGCGATCCATTCGGCATCGTCCTCCTTCATACCTTTAATCTGGCGCAGGCCCAACCGCAGGGCCATGTCTTCACCAGACCCCATCTCCAGGGTGTTGTCCCATTCAGAATGGTTCACATCAGGCGGGCGCACCTCCACCCCATGCTCGCGGGCATCGCGCACGATCTGCGCCGGGGCATAAAACCCCATGGGCTGGGCATTGAGCAGGGCGCAAGCGAAGACCGCCGGGTAATGACATTTCAGCCAGGCGGAGATGTAGACCAGAAGGGCAAAGCTGGCCGCATGGGATTCCGGAAAGCCATATTCTCCGAAACCCTCAATCTGATGGAAGCAGCGTTCAGCGAAATCCTCCGTATAGCCATTGGCCAGCATACCTTCGATGAACTTGCCGCGCAGGGTGTGGATGGTGCCGGTCTTGCGGAAGGTGGCCATGGCCCGGCGCAACTGATCGGCCTCATCAGGCACAAAGCCCGCCCCCACAATGGCAATACGCATGGCCTGCTCCTGAAACAGAGGCACGCCAAGGGTTCTGTGCAGCACCTGTTTGAGCTCTTCTGAAGGGTAAACCACCTCCTCTTCCCCGTTGCGCCGCCGGATATAGGGGTGCACCATGTCGCCTTGAATGGGCCCCGGGCGCACAATCGCCACTTCGATCACAAGGTCATAAAAGGTGCGCGGGCGCATGCGCGGCAGAAACGACATCTGGGCCCGGGATTCCACCTGGAACACTCCAATGGAATCACCCTTGCACAGCATGTCATACACCTCACTGTCGCCTTCCGGCACAGTGGTCAGCTCATACATCTTGGCATAATGGGTCCGCAGCAAGCCGAAGGCCTTGCGGATGCAGGTGAGCATGCCGAGGCCCAGAACATCCACTTTCAAAATGCCGAGCGTGTCCAGATCGTCCTTGTCCCACTCGATCACCGTGCGGTCTTCCATGGCGGCGTTTTCGATAGGCACCACCTCATCGAGCCGGGAGCGGGTGATGATGAAGCCGCCCACATGTTGCGACAAATGACGCGGGAAGCCGTGCAGCTCATGGGCCAGCGCCAGACACATGGCAAGGCGCGGCTCTGAGGGATCAAGCCCCACTTCGCGCACCCGCTCTTCCGGCAGCCCTTCCGTAGACCAGCCCCAGATTTGCGAGGCGAGCACGGAGACCGTGTCCACCGAAAGCCCCATGGCCTTGCCAACCTCGCGCACCGCAGAGCGCGCGCGGTAGCAGATCACGGTTGCGGCCAATCCGGCCCGCTCGCGGCCATACTTGCCGTAAATATATTGGATCACCTCCTCGCGGCGCTCATGTTCAAAGTCCACATCAATATCCGGCGGCTCGTTGCGGGCCGCCGACACAAAGCGCTCAAACACCATGTCCATGCGGTCCGGGCTGATGGCGGTGATGCCGAGGATATAACAGACCAGAGAATTGGCCGCCGAGCCGCGCCCCTGGCACAAGATGCCCTTGGAGCGGGCAAAGCGCACAATGTCGTGGACGGTCAGAAAGTAGGGGGCATAACGCAGCTCTTTGATGATTTTAAGCTCACGCTCCACGGTGGCTTGCACCTTTTTCGGCACACCTAAGGGGTAGCGCTGCTTGAACCCCTTGGTCACCAGGTGCTCCAGCTCATCTTGCGGGTCTTGGCCGCCAGACACCTCATCGGGGTACTCATATTTCAGATCGCTCAGGCAAAAGGAGATCTTGCCGGCAATCTCCAAGGTGCGGGCCATGGCATCCGGATAGGCATGGAACAGGCGCGCCATTTCTTCCGGCGCTTTCAAGTGGCGCTCGGCATTCTTTTGGGTCAGCCGGCCGGCTGTGTCGATCGTACACCCCTCCCGAATGCAGGAGAGCACATCGGCCAAGGGGCGCCGGCGGGGGGTGTGCATCAGCACATCGTTTGAAGCCACAAGCGGTGTACCGGCGGCCTCGGCCATCGCGGCCAGGCACTCCAGACGTTCTGCATCATTGCCCCTGTAGAGGTGATTGGTTGCGCAATAGACCGTCTCCGGCAGAGACGCGGCCCAGCGGCAGAGCTGGCCTTGAAACACCTCGTCCGGCGCTTCGGGCGGCAGGACAATGAAGATCTGCCCGTCGGCCCAGTTGATCACATCTTCAAAATGCAGCTCGCAGGAGCCCTTTTCCACACGGCGCCTTCCGAGGCTGATAAGCTGGGACAGGCGCCCATAAGCGGCCCGGTCTTTTGGAAAGCAAATGAGGCTCTGTCCATCGGCAAGGTCAAGCTGCGCGCCCACCAGCAGCTTTGGGCTGACGCCCGACTTCTTGACCTCCTCATAGGCCCGCACCACTCCAGCCAGCGAGTTCCGGTCTGTGATGGCCACAGCCGCATAGCCAAGGTCAGCAGCCACGTGCACATATTCGCCCGGATGGGAGGCCCCTTCCAGGAAGGTGAAATTGGTTCGCACATGGAGTTCGGCGTAACTCATGCTTTACGCCCCCAGCCCATGCAGAAACCATTTCTCACCGGTCTGCCGATCCCTTTGCCGATAGACCCACAGCCGCTCCCCGCTCATCGCTTCAAGCCACCAATAATCCCGCGCCCCGCTGCGCCAGGCCGGATCATCCAGCCACCATTCCGGCGAGATGCGCTCCGGCCCTTGCAGGTTGCGGGCCGTTACGGGGCGCCGCCACAAGGGGAAGCGGGCGATGAAGCCGGAGGAGGTGTTGGCCTCCGCCTCAAAGCCATGCAAAAGCAATGGGGTTTTGAACAGACGCACAGGGCGCGGCACGGGCTGATGCGGAAACACATCAGGGCTTTGCGGACCGAACGCGGCAGAAGACACCACCGAGGCCTTTTCCGGCAAATGGCTGTCGGCCGGGGCAAAGCGTAGGACACGATCAAAACCCAACCGGTTGGCCAGCCTATCAACCAAGTTGCCTAAGGGACCGGCTTGCGGCGCACAATCGTCCTCCAGCACCTCCTGGGCGGCGCTCAAAGGTTCGGTGACGGCCGCTTCCAGCACCAGGCGTTCAATGCCGAAGCCCGCATCGACCTTTTCGATCTTGTCGGCAAACAGTCGGAAGAGTTCTTTGGGCGCCCTGTTGGGCGTTGCCGTGCCCACCGCCACCTTTCCTTCGCTGTTGTCCACCCGGATGAGTTTGAGTTCCAGCCGGCGAATGCCAATCTGATGCTTCTCAAGACGGGCGCAAAGCTGATCAAGCAGACGCATCAAGCATGCTTCAACCGCAGGCACCGTGAAGACAGGTTCGGCCAGACGCATCACCGCCTGATGCACGCTGCGTTCAGGCTCAAACGGCAAGGGTTCATGTTCAGCCCCCAAAGCCTGATCGAGCCGGCGCACGGTGTCCCGGCCAAATCTGGCGGCAATAGACGCGCGCGAGAGCCCATAAAGCGCCCCGATGGTTTTAAGGCCCAGCCGGTGCAGGGTTTCGGTGGTCTCGGTGCCCAAACGCAAACCATCTATGGGAAGAGGGCTCAAGGCATTGGCGGTATCCTGAGGTGCGGCCACCTCGCCGCTCAGCCCGGAGCGTGCCAGAGCCCAGGCAGCGCCGGCCGTATCCGCCAGTGCACCGGAAACCTCCAGACCAAACAGGCGCAGCTTCGACAATAGCCCATCCAGCATAGCCCGCTCGCCGCCGAACAGATGGGCACAGCCGGTGATATCAATGAAAATCCCATCACCCCCCGCCCGGGCCACCAGCGGACTGTAGCGCCGGTACCAGGAAACGATGGCCTCAAGAAACGCCCAGTCGGCCCGCATGTCTGCCGGCCGGGTGGCCAGCTCCGGGCAAATGGTGCGGGCAGAGGCCAGCAGCATGCCGCGGCCAATGCCGATCTCCTCGGCCTCAAGGTTCACCGCATAAAGGAACACCCGGTTGCCGCTTTCAGCCACCAGGGCAAATGGCCGGTCACGCAAGGCGGGGGTGCGCCGCGCGATCCGGTCCGTGCTGAGGCTCTTCAGCCAAAGATAAACAATACGCCGTTTCATCACATTTTACTCGCCAAGCTCCGGACACTCCGTTTCTGTTGCGCGTCATCGCCAGGTCAAAACACCGCCCCTCCAGCGGCTCGAAACACCAGCGGGTGGACGCTGCCGGAAACAAAGCCTCCTTCCCAACACTCACTATCAACCCCAGCGCACCCCCCTCTTCGGCCGCCAGTTGCAGACGCCGGGCGGCGGTCAGATCCAGCGCTCGCTCGCCTTCCAGCACCACGGCGCCAACAGCCCCGGAGCGCAACCCTTCCTCAGCCGTCCAGAGCGCATCGGTTTCGCTGGAACAACCTGCCATCACCAAGCGGCGCGGATCGCAGCCCAGGGCGCTAAGACCAGGCGGATAAAGCTCGTGGTCATGGCGCATCCGGGCACACCACAAAACCGCCCCCGTGGTCCGTCCGGCCATGAGCACCGCAAAACTCCAGGCCGCCCGGCCGTTCACCTCATGCATGCGGCCAAGCGCCAAGCCACCGCCTGCGGCCTCATCGATCGCCTGAACGCCAAAGCAAATATGCCCCGGACCTTTACGCCGCACAGGAGTTTCAAGCGCCGCCATTTCCCGGCGCAAGGTTTCAACCCGGGCAGTCTTGACGGTTTGAAGCACACTCGATAATCCATAATGTTCCCATTTTGTTCTATTATTGACTCCCAATACCCCCTTGTCAATCACCCTGAAAATACTCAAAATTATTTCACTCAAATCATCATTTGATCGAAATAAAAGAAACAATGTCCATCCGCCAGCTCAAGACCTTCGTCGCCATCGCCGAACACGGCACCTTCGCGGCCGCGGCAGAAGCGATGGCTCTGACCCAGTCGGCTGTAAGCGTTCAGGTGAAGAACATCGAAGATGAGATGGGGCGCGACTTGTTTGACCGCTCCAAGCGCCCGCCCGTGCTGAACGAGGCCGGCCGCGCGTTGGTGCCTCACGCGCGGAAACTCATCGCCGAGTATGATGGCCTGCGCGATCACATCAATGACGACACGGCCTACGAAGGCGCGTTCCGCCTCGGCTCCGTCGGCAGCCTCCTCACCGGCTTCATTCCATCTGTGCTGCTCACCCTGAAGGAGCGTTACCCGCGCCTGCACATCGAGCTCGCCTCCGGCTTCACCTCCGAGCTGGTGACGTTGGTTGACCGCGGCGCACTGGATGCAGCCATCGTCAGCGATCTGAAGGACCCGCCGGCGGGCCTCAAGTGGATGCCGTTCCTCCGCGAGCCACTGGTACTAATTGCCCCGCCGGACGCGCCTGATCTCACTGCACAGCAATTGGTGGAAATCTACCCCTTCATCCGCTATGTGCCGGAGACTTCGGTGGGCAAAGTGATCGACGCGGCCATCCGATCTGCCAAGCTAAAGCCGCACGAGCAAATGCGCCTTGACTGGATTGAAGCGATTGAAGCCATGGTTTCAGCGGGACTAGGCGTTTCGGTGGTACCGGCACGGGAGCATCAACGCAGTCACCGTCCACCCTTAAAGCACTTAGCCTTTGGAAAGTCTGTCCGCTACCGCACACTTGGCCTGGTGCAGCGGGTGGGCGATGAAATCAACGGCTTCAGCAGCCCCCTATTTGAGACATTGAAAAGCGCCAGCCTATAGGCGCAACCTTCAAACAAGAGGTAGTCAGCAACAATTCAATTTTGACAACTGTCAATTAACAGGCGACAGTTTTTTGTGCAGTATGATAAAGTCCTTCAAGCACAAGCGATTGGAGAGATTTTATCGAACCGGCGATCACAGAGGGCTCAACTTTGAACATGTGCGGCGCATAAAGCTGATCCTGTCTCAGCTGAATGCCTCCGAGACGATCGAAGACATGAATGTACCCTCATATCGCCTGCACCGCCTGCGGGGCGAAATGAGACTGTTATGGGCCGTCACTGTTCGGGCAAACTGGCGCATCGTGTTCGAATTTGAAGATGGAGATGCCTTCCACGTGGATATGCTGGATTATCATTAGATCAAAGGAATTGGGCCGATGCTCATGAAAAACCCGCCCCATCCTGGCGGCTCAGTGAAAGAGGAGTTGAACTATCTCGGCTTATCGATCGCCGAAGGCGCAAAGGCGTTGGGCGTGACCCGCCAGCAGCTTTACAAGGTAACGAGGGAACAGAGCGCCATCTCGCCGGAGATGGCCTTGCGGCTTGAAGCTGTTATCGGCTCTTCTGCCGAGACATGGTTGCGCATGCAAGCTGCTCATGACCTTGCGACCGTCCAGCGTAAGTCAGGCAAGGCCATCAGCAAGCTCAAGAAGCTCCACGAGCCCGTCTCTTAGATTAAATAATTTTATGCAAAAATCAAATTTTCTGCATTTTTATTTAATCTAAAATAACGCTATACCCTACCACGGAAACGGTAGAGCTTATGACCACCACCCACAAAGTCTCCATCTGGCGCGGCGGCGCTGATGGCGCCTACGCGCACTACGAGGTTCCCGCGCGGGAAAGCCAGACCGTTTTGGATGTGGTGACCTATGTGCAGCGCCACCTGGACCCTACCCTGACCTACCGCTTCGCCTGCCGGGTGGGTATGTGTGGCTCTTGCGCCATGACCGTCAACGGCGTGCCGCGCTGGACCTGCCGCACCCATGTGTCGAAGGTCACCGGCGGCGGTGAGCTGAAAATCGGCCCGCTCTCCAACATGCCCATCATCAAAGATCTCGCCTGCGACATGACCGAGTTCTTCGAAAAGTGGCAAAAGGCGCAAAGCCGCTTCGTGCCGACGAAAACCCGCAAGGATCCGATGGAGCGCATCCGGCCCGACACACCTGCGCGCGTAGCGGCCAATGCGGGCATCGAATGCATCAATTGCGGGGTCTGTTATGCGGCTTGTGACACAGTGGCCTGGAACCAGGACTATCTGGGGCCCGCCGCCCTCAACCGGGCCTGGACGCTCGCCAATGATGAGCGCGACGGAGGCTGGGCGGAGCGCCTGAAGGCCGTCTCCCAAAACGGGGGGTGCCACTCGTGCCGCAGCCACCAGTCCTGCGAAGCGCACTGTCCGAACCAACTCAATCCGGCGGCTTCCATTGCCGGGCTCAAGCGGCTCTCCACATCGGCTTACCTGAAAGGAAAGCTGAAATGAGACCGTTGCGGCTCTATCTCGTCCAGCGCGTCACCGCGGCCATCATGGTGCCGCTGGTGTTCCTGCATTTGGGTCTCATCCTCTACGCCGTGCAGGGCGGCCTCAGCGCACAAGAGATCCTCAGCCGCACCCAAGGCAGTGTATTCTGGGGCGGCATCTACGGCCTGTTCGTGCTGTGCGCCTCGTTCCACGTTTCCATTGGTTTGGCGAACATCCTGCAGGAATGGACCCCACTCAAGCGCATCGCAGCGGCAAACATCGCACACACCTTCGCCTTAATCGTTATGTTATTAGGCTTTCGGGCCGTCTATGCGGTGGTGTTCTGATGTTCAAACCTCACCGGAAACCGCTCTGGTATGCGGCCATGGTTCACCGCCTGTCGGGCCTGGCGCTCTCGATCTTCTTGCCGTTCCACTTCCTGGTTCTCGGATTGGCGATTGAAGGCGAGGCCGAACTGGACAGCTTTCTGAAATGGACCGATAGTCCGCTGGTCAAGTTTGCGGAGATGGGCTTGGTGTTCCTGCTTACCGTCCACCTGCTGGGCGGCTTGCGCCTTTTGGTGCTGGAGAACTTCGCCTGGCGCGATGATCAGAAGACCATCGCCACCTTTGCCGCCGGCGCCTCCGTGCTGGCCGCCTTCGCCTTCTTGTTTCAGGTGGTCTGATGGAACGGACACAAACCGATATCCTCATTCTGGGCAGCGGCGGCGCTGGCCTGTTCGCCGCCCTTCACGCCAAGGACGCCCGCCCTGACCTGTCGGTGACCATTGCCACCAAGGGGCTCTTGGGCAAATGCGGTTGCACCCGTATGGTTCAGGGCGGGTACAACGTGGCGCTCAACCCCGGCGACAGTGTTGAACGCCATTTCATGGACACCATTATCGGCGGCAAATGGCTGCCGCACCAGGGCATGGCCTGGACCTTGTGTGAGACAGCGGTGGAACGCATCCACGAGCTGGAGAACGAGGTCGGCTGCTTCTTCGACCGCAACCCGGATGGCTCCATGCACGGCAAAGCCTTTGCCGGCCAAACCTTCGACCGCACAGTCCACAAGGGTGATCTCACCGGCATAGAGATCATCGGCCGCCTCATGGAACAGGTCTGGGCGCGGGACGTTGCCAAGCTGGAAGAACACCGCGCCATCGGCCTCATCCCCGCAGCGGACGGGAGCGGCATCTCCGGCGTGCTGTTCATTGACATCCGGTCTGGCGCGTTCCGGCTCGTTCAGGCCAAGGCGGTCTTGATGGCCACCGGCGGCGGGCCCACCATGTACCGCTACCACACGCCCTCCGGCGACAAGAGCATGGATGGCCTCGCCATGGCCTTACGCGCCGGGCTCACTCTGCGCGACATGGAGATGGTGCAGTTCCATCCCACCGGACTGCTGGCCGGGCCTGACACCCGCATGACCGGCACGGTTCTGGAAGAGGGCCTGCGTGGGGCTGGCGGCTATTTGCTGAACGGTCAGGGCGAGCGCTTCATGGCCACCCAGGAAGAGAAGGCCGAGCGGGCCACACGCGACATTGTCAGCCGCTCCATCTACCGCGAAATGCGCGAAGGGCGCACCACACCCAATGGCGGCGTTCACATCGCCATGAGCCATTTGGGACCGGAGGATGTGCGCAAGCGCTTCAAAGGCATGGTGGAACGCTGCGCCGATTGCGGTTTCGATCTCGCCGGCGGGTTGGTGGAGGTGGTGCCAACAGCCCATTATCTGATGGGCGGTGTGGTGTGTGAAACTGATACCAGCACGGCCATGCCCGGTCTCTATGTGGCGGGAGAAGATGCCGGCGGCGCACATGGGTCCAATCGCCTTGGCGGCAACGGCGTTGCCAATTCAACCGTGTTCGGCGGCATTGCCGGAGACGTAATGGCGGAATATGCGGCGGGCCGTGCCACACACGCAGATCCTGACGAAACCATCCTCGCGAGCGAGACGGCCCGGGCCCAGGCGCCCTTCAACCAGACGGCAGGCGATCTGCATGCTTTGCGCGACGAACTTCAGGACGTGATGTGGGATGGGGTTGGCGTCATCCGCTCGCCAGACGGCATGACCCAGGCCATCAGCCAGCTTGATGCCTTGGCTGAACGGCTGAGCCAAACCGGCCTCAGCACCATGGATCTGCGCTTCAATCTGACCTGGCACGATTGGCTGAACGTCCAAAGCCTCATCGAAACCAGCCAGGTGATTGCGCGCACTTCACTCCAGCGCAAAGACAGCCGAGGGGCGCATTTCCGCGAAGACTTCCCCGACGCCGGCGCCCCGGAAGACAGCCGGTTCACCACCGCGCGGCTTGACAGCGGCGAACTCATCATCTCCGATGAACCGGTCGAGTTCACCCACGTGCGCCCCGGCGAGACGCTGATCAAAGACGATATCGTGGCTGCAGAATAGGAGCCTCTCATGATCCCCATATCTGCCTTGCAATCCACCGCCGAAGACCTGATGGCCAAGGCCGCCATCGAAATCCCAGAAGACTATCTGGACGGCTTACGCGGCCTCGCCAACATCGAGAGCGGGGAACTGTCAGCGTTCGTGATCCAGGCTATGTTGGAAAACTATGAGGCGGCCAAGGAAGACCGCAGCGCCATGTGTGGAGATACCGGCGTGCCTCGCTGGTATGTGAAGATTGGCAATGAAGCGCGCATTGAAGGCGGACCGATTGCTCTGGAAGCCGCGCTCCGCCGGGCCACCGCCAGTGCCACAAGGGACGTGCCGCTCAGGCCCAACAGGGTGCACCCTCTCTGGCGTACCGACCATGACAACAATGTGGGGCTCAACGCCCCTGAGATCGAGTACAGCTTTCACCCGGATGCCGATTGGATTGAGCTGACCACAGTGCACAAAGGGGGCCTGTTCGGTTCTGACTATCGGATGCTCTTCCCGGGCGATGGCATCGACGGCATCAAGCGTTTCTACCTGGACACGCTGATTGCGTTCGGCAAACGCGGCCTGGCGTGCCAGCCGGCCATTGTGGGCATTGGGCTCGGCGGCTCGAAAGATGCGTGCATGACCTTGGGCAAACAGGCCGCATGTCTGCGCACGGTGGGCTCCAAGAACCCGGATCCGGGCATTGCCGAGTTGGAAGACGAACTCAAAGAGATGGGCAACAATATCGGCATGGGCGCCATGGGCTTCATGGGCTCATCCATGGTGGTGGATTGCCACATTGAGGCCGGCTACTGCCATACCGGCGGCATGCCCATGAGCGTGCACATGTTTTGCCTGTCTTCGCGGCGGGCCACCGCGCAGGTCACCCCGGACGGCAAAGCCGCCTACCGCACCGATCCGGGCTGGTTCACAGACTATTCAAGACGGGAGACGGTGGAATGGCTGCCAACGCCACAAAACTTAAAACAGCACGCCTGAAGCTTCCGGCAACAACCGAGGACCTCCGCGGGCTCGACATCGGCACCGTGGTCTATTTGGACGGGCGCATCTTCACCGCGCGCGAAGGAGTATACAAGAAGGCCGTGGAGGACGGCGCCGGCATGCCGGCCAGCCGAGAGGATATCGGCACGGCGAACTTTCACTGCTCGCCAGCAGCCACCATCCGCGACGATGGCTCTTACAATATGGGCTCAGTGACAGCGACGGCCTCATTCCGCTTTGAGAAATGGCTCTCAGACTGGTTCACGCTTTCAGGCTGCAACATCATCATTGGCAAAGGCGGCATGGCGCCTGAAACCTACCGGGAAAAGTTCGTACCCAACAACGCGATCTATCTCACCACCGTGGGCTACGGTACCGGCGCCCTTTTGGGCCGCGGCGTGAAACGCGTGGTCGACACCCATTGGCGCGACGAGTTGGGCCTTGCCCAGTGCATTTGGGTGATTGACGTGGAAAACTTCGGCCCCTTCCTGGTGGAAAGTGATCTTGACGGCAACAGTTTGTTTGAACGGGAGAACGCCAAGGTTGCAGCCAATATTGGCGGGCTATATGAAGGACTGAAACCGGCCATCATGAAGCGCTACGGAGAAACAGATGACCGGGAGGAAGAGGTCATCTGAATGCAAACCCTTGAGCTGCTCGATCGTCTCATTGCCTTTCCCACCGTTAGCCGAAACTCCAACCTGGACCTGATCCACTTTATCCAGGAGTACCTGGAGGGCCACGGTGTGAGCTCCCAGTTGATCCATGACGAGGAAGGCGGCAAGGCAAATCTGCATGCCATTATCGGCCCGGAAGACGTGCCGGGCGTCATGCTCTCCGGCCACACGGATGTGGTGCCGGTGGATGGTCAAGACTGGTCCACGGATCCCTTCGTAATGCGCGAAGACGAGGGCCGCCATTACGGCCGGGGCACCGCGGACATGAAAGGTTTCATTGCCAGTGTGCTGGCTGCCGTGCCGGCCATGACGGCACGCTCGCTGGAGCGGCCCATTCACCTTGCCTTTTCTTACGATGAAGAGATCGGCTGCATTGGCGTGCGCCGCATGATTGACGTCCTGGCAGATGCCCCGGTGAGGCCGGCGTTCTGCATCATTGGCGAGCCCACCGAGATGCAGGTCGCTATCGGCCATAAAGGCAAAACCGATGCCGTGTGCACCTGCCATGGGGTGGAGAGCCATTCAGCCCTCGCGCCCAAGGGCTTGAACGCCATCTATCTGGCCTCGGAGATGATCAGCGCCATCCGCGATCTGCAGGCTTATGTGATTGAGACCGGCGCGCGAGACGATCATTACGTGGTGCCCTACACCACACTGCATGTGGGGGTGATTGACGGTGGCACCGCACTCAACATCGTGCCCAACGCCTGCAAGTTCCGCTTTGAGATCCGCAATCTGTTGGAAGACGATCCCATGGCTCTGATGGCCAAGCTGGAGGCCAAAGCCGCCGAGATCGCGGGCGCTTATCAGGACCGCTTCCCGTCCGCCAAAATAGACATCACCATTTCAAACGAGTATCCCGGCCTCAACACGGCCCCCGATGAGGAGATCGTCACCTTCGTGAAATCCCTTACCGGCGCCAACGATCACATCAAAGTGGCGTTCGGGACCGAAGGCGGCCTGTTCCGGCAGCGGTTGGGTTTGCCTACAGTGGTCATTGGTCCTGGTTCCATGGACCAGGGCCACAAGCCGGACGAGTTCATCACCGGCAAACAACTCGGCCTGTGTGATGACTTCTTAAACCGCCTTTTAGATCGGGTCGCGGCCTGAGCCTACTCAGCCCAGACGAACTCCCCGATCTCCTTGGCCGCTTCGTGCTTCCTCAAATCAATCGTGTGGCCGCCTGTGGGGTAGATCGAGATCTTGGTGCGATCGCGCGATGCATAGAACTCCTTGGCAATCGTGTGGTCGATCAGTTGATCATCGGCCATCAGCACCACAAGGCTGGAGGTGGCCGGATTGGGAGTGCGGTCCACATTCTTGTATGAATGCACCTGATCGAGTGTCACCGTGAACTCCATCGCCCGGCGCTTGCTCTTCTGGGTGCTGCCCGCATACTTCTCAAGCTGCTTTGCAGGATCTGACACCGGATTGATCTGCACGATCTTTTCAGCACCAATCCGGTTGCCAAAATACTCCGCCCAGAAGCCGCCGAGAGATGTTCCAAACACCGTAACCTTTCGGCCTTTCAGATGCGTTTCGGCGAAGTCATCGAGCTTCTTCACCGTCTCATCAGTGTTGAGGTAATTGTAATTCACACCCAGCACAGTGTGGGTCTTCTTGAACTTCTTGCGGATCCGTTTGTAGGTGCCGTTGGGCACTGCGGATCTGAAACCGTGAAAGTAGACAATCACCTTGTCCTTATAATCCTTTGGGTCGGCCACATCAGGAGACAGGATGCTCCACGCCTGATAGGCGGCATCGCCATGTTCCGGGTTTAGATTAGGACCGGCTTGCGCGGCTGTGGGCCACCAGAAGGCCAGCACGATCAAAAGTAACACCCTCACTTGGTCTCTCCTTCACTCGTGATTTTTTCGTAGATTCCGTCGGTTATGGGCTTCACGTAGTTAAAACAGCACACGCCTCCGACAATTGAAACTGCGAGGGAGGCTGCAGCCATGATGTATGGATCCACAGATGTATAGGTCGCCTGATAGTCGGGGATCAAGGCTTGGAAAAAGTACATGGTCGTGAAGTGAAAGGCGAACACGGGAAAGCAATATTTCGACACCGTTTTCACCCGCTCCCGGAAAACCGGATCCACCGGTCCGGTGAAGATATACTTGCTGGTCACCAGAAAGGTGAAGAGGATCGGCACATACATCCACTGCCACAAGAAGCGTTTTGACATGCCCAGATATTGGCGGATGTCGTAGCTGGCAAGGGTTTTGGACCACTGATAGAGTTCCGGTCCTTTGCCGCTCCATTCAAACATCAGCCAAGCAACGATAACGGCGCCGAACAGCCCAATCGACAGGCGCTTTACTGCAAGATCCGACACGCCCAGTGCCCTCTCCTTGCCGGCCTGTTCGCGAGCCCAGGAGCGCTTGTGGATCTCGAACGCCAGAACACCCGCCCACCAGAGCGGAGACAGAAGCAGAATGGTTGGACCGGCGATAATGATGGCCAGCCCCATGGTCAAAACACGGACCGGTCCGCTCAACAGATAGAGCGCCGCTGTGGCGACGGTATAGGCCATCAGGTAGTCCATGGTCCAAACAGCGGCGTTGGAGAACACCCCCTGGCCCACCGTACTCGGCGCCCAATACTCCCCGCTGAAGGTGAACAGTTGGAAAAACTCCTTGGCGATCCTGAGGGGAGACATATCCTGGTCAAACTTGTCGGTATGAATGAACGGCGCATCGACGCTAATCATCCAAAGGTCCATGGCCAGCACAAGAAAGGTGGCGGGCACGAACATGAAGTACATGTTGAAGTATCGCGTCATGACAGATTTCAGGAACTTACGCCCCCGATTGACGCCTATGATTTGCCCCTTAGAGAAAGTCAGCGCGGCAAAGTAACCGCTGATCATCAAAAAAGTTGGGATGGTCGCACGACCCAGCAGGGAAATGTCTACATCAAACAGAATATCGGGCTTTGTCGCATGCCCCACGATCACGGCAGCGATAGCCAAGATCTTCACAATGTGAAGAAAAGTAGACTGCCCTTGGGAAACCCGAAGCGGCAGGGTGGCGGGATTTTCGGACACCTTTCAACCCCAATATTCTGCCCTTTTGACGAGCGTCAGCATCGCCGTGATTGACTTGGGGGTCAAGCAGACCAACGAAAGTTTGACCTCCTGTGCGTTCACGAATCTGATAGTTATCTCAACGTCCTATCTCGCCGGAGCTGTGTTACGACCATGTTTCGTCATCGCTGGTTTGATAAATCGGCCGTGTGTGTTCTTGTGGGAATGCTTGTTCTGTCAGCACCCGCAAACGCAAATACGAGCTACCGTGCAGGCGTGAACAAGCAGTTCTCCGCCTGGCTCAAAGACCTGCGGAAAGACGCGGCCGCGCAGGGTATTTCCACGGCCAGATTTGACCGCGCCCTGAAGGGCGTGAAGCTGAATTGGAAGCTGCCGAACCTGAAACCTCCCGGCCGCAAGCAAAAAAAGAAGGCACCGAACTGGCAGGCGGAATTTCGCAGTCCCGGCCCTTACTTCAAGCAATCCTATATCAACTCTCTCGTCGCCACCGGTGTGCAGCGCAAGGCATCTCTAAAGCCGCACCTGGACGCGATCCGAAAAACCTACGGCGTGCCGCCCGGCATCGTCCTTGGCATTTGGGCAAAGGAAACCAGCTACGGCAAAGCCAAGCTTCGCCATAACGCAATACACACCCTGGCCACTCTGGGCTTTATGAGCGAGCGGCCCGCTTTTTTCCGCAAGGAGCTGTTGGCCGCCCTGAAGATTGCCCAAACCAAAGGAATTGCCACCTCAAAGATGCGCAGCGCCTGGTCTGGTGCCATGGGGCATCCTCAGTTTATGCCGTCAGCTTATTTGAACTATGCGGTCGATCAGGACGGAGACGGCAAAGCGGACATATGGGCCTCTGTGCCGGACACACTGGCCTCCATTGCCAACTTCCTTAAGCAGAAAGGCTGGAGCGGCAACACGTGGGGATATGAAGTGGTTTTGCCAAAAGGCTTTGACTGCACCTTGGAAGGCCCCGACAAACGCCGCCCCATATCCGACTGGGTCAAACGGGGGGTCAAGCGCACCTTTGGGCGAACCTTCAGCCCGGCGCAGCTCAAGCAAGCAGGATCAATTCTGCTGCCGGCCGGCACACACGGCCCGGCCTTTATTGCGCTGAAGAACTTCTACGTGCTCAAGGAATACAACGAATCCGATCTATACGCTCTGTTCGTCGGTCACCTGGCGGATCGATACGGCAAGAACCGCACATTTGCCGGCAAATGGGACAGTGTGCGCGGCCTCACCCGCGGCGACACGCTGGACATGCAGAAACGCTTGGTGAAGCGCGGCTTGGATGTGGGCGGCGTGGACGGACTGATCGGCTTCAGGTCGCGCATTGCCGCGGGCACCTACGCCAAGTCTCAAGGCTTGAAGCCCACATGCTATCCGGACAAGGCCCTGGTCAACCACATCCGCAAAACCACACCACTTTAAGCTTCACCGGTGAGGACCGAAATTGAAGGTCCGCCTGATAGGCGTGCGCCGCTGGCGGTCGATTTATTTGCGCCGGTCCTTAGGGTGCACGCGCTTGGACCCGCCTGGTCCCCTAGATGCCCGGGGCTGCCGGCTCGGTGTTTGGCGTAAACGGCCCCACGGTTGCGCTGGCTACGGCAGAGGGCACACTGGCATTCGCGTCATTGCGGCGGAACCCTTCATAACCGTTGTTTGCGACCGCATCGCAAATTGTGCGGTAGCGCACCATACCCCCGGCGTAAGGCATGAACATGCGCGGCTTGCCCGGAATGTTTGCACCCAAATACCAGGAGTGCCCGGCTTGGGGCAGCAAAGTGGCGTTGGCCGCATCGTTGACGTGGTTCACCCACAGATCTGCAGCTTCCGGCGAGGCCTCTATCCTCTCCGCCCCCTCCTGACGCATGTGTTGAATACACCTGGTGATCCACTCCACATGCTGTTCGATAGCAACAGGCATATTGGTCAAGACGGACGGGCTGCCCGGTCCGGTCACGGTAAACATGTTTGGAAAACCGGCCACTGTAAGGCCCAGATAAGTACGCGGTCCCTCCTTCCAGGCATCTTGCAAGGTCTGCCCATCGCGGCCACGTATATCCAACCTCAGGAGCGGTCCCGTCATGGCGTCATAGCCGGTCGCGAACACGATGATGTCCAGCTCATGGTGGCCGGCGCTGGTTTGAATCCCGTCCGGCGTGATGCGTTCAATGGGATTTGCCCGGATATCCACCAAGCTCACGTTATCTCTGTTGAAGGTCTCAAAGTAGTTGGTGTCCACCGGCGGGCGCTTGGTGGCGTAAGGATGATCGATACTGGAGAGCTTGGCGGCCGTTTCGGGGTCTTTGACGATACCCCGGATCTTGGACTTCAAAAACTCCGCCGCAGTATCATTGGCCGCCTTGTCGGCCAACAGGTCCTGAAAGCACGACCGGAAGCGCAAACCTCCATCTTTCCAATAGTCCTCGTAAATCGCCTGGCGCTCCTCAGCGTCCACATCGAAGACCTTGCGCTCTGAAATTGTGAAGGCATGGCCATTCGGCGTTGAGTGCATAATCGCCTTAATGTCCTTGTGGTTTTCCCGGCAATGGCGCTTGAAGTCGTCTGACAGCACGTGATTGCGCGCCGGCACGCTGTAATTCGGCGTCCTCTGGAAAACGGTGAGATGACGCGCGGTTTCTGCGATCACAGGAGCAGCCTGAATGCCGGTCGACCCGGTGCCGATCTGTCCCACGCGCTTGCCTTCAAATTCAACGCCGTCGTGAGGCCAAAGGCCGGTGTGGTACCATTGGCCCTTAAAGTCCTCCAGCCCGTCAATGTCCGGCACATTGGCTGCCGACAGGCAACCGACGGCGGTGATCAGATAGGTCGCGCAAACCACCTCGCCAGCTTCCGTGGTCACCACCCACCGGTTTGCAGCCTCAGAGTAATGGGCAGAGACAACTTTGGTGCTCAACTGAATGTTGCGCCGCAGATCAAACTTGTCGGCCACATGATTCAAGTAGCGCACAATCTCTGCATGGCCCGGATATCGCTCCGACCATTGCCACTCTTCCAGAAGCTCTGCGGAAAAGTAGTAGGCATAGGCATGGCTTTCAGAATCACAGCGGGCGCCGGGATAGCGGTTCCAATACCAAGTGCCCCCAACGCCATCGGCCTTCTCCAGCACACGGACCGACATCCCCAGTTGGTCACGCAAACAGTGGAGCTGGTAGAGGCCCGCAAAGCCGGCCCCGATAATCACAGCATCCAGCTCATCCGCCGCATCAATTGGTTTGGACACAGTGCTCTCTTGCATGGCTGTAAATGCCTCCGTTACGCCTTTTTGAGGAAAACTCGCAAAGAGTTGAATTCACCGTTCGTTCAGACCCGGCGGGATACACTTACATATAAATGGAGGCGGACCCCAAGGCAAAACACGCAAAAATTTGCGGTTTGTGCCGTTGCATAGGAGATCGCCATGTCCATCTTCTCCCAACCGGGATTCGACAATCACGAAGCCGTTCACGCCTTCTGCCTGCCTGAGGCGGATCTGCGCGGATTTATCGCCATTCATTCAACCGCCCTTGGCCCGGCTTTCGGTGGCTGCCGGGTGTGGACCTACGCTGATGACGGCGAGGCTCTGACGGATGCCCTGCGCCTCTCCCAAGGCATGAGTTACAAGAACGCCCTCGCCGAGCTGCCCTATGGCGGTGGCAAGGCCGTGATCATGCGTGGGACCCGATCAAACGCCGATGACGCTCTCTTCGAAGCTTATGGCCGTGTCGTGGACGGTCTCGGTGGGCGTTACATCACGGCAGAAGACGTGGGCACGTCTGTTGAGAACATGCGCTCCGTGGCAAAGTTCACCGACTATGTGAGCGGGATTCCGAAGGATGATGGATATCGCGGCGGAGATCCTTCGCCTGTGACCGCGCTTGGCGTCTTTGAAGGTATGAAGGCCGCAATTGGGCATCGGTTCAGAACCGCTGATTTGAGAGACATGCGCGTCGCCGTCCAGGGCATCGGCCATGTGGGCTACCATCTTTGCAATCTGCTCCACGAGGCCGGCGCGAAGCTGATTGTTTCGGACATTAACACCGCGAACACGGACCGGGCGGTTGAAGCGTTTTCGGCCACGCCGGTTCCTATCGAAGACGTCCTGAAGGCTGATGCAGATGTTCTCGCCCCATGTGCTTTGGGCGGCATCTTGAACGTTGACACCATCGGCTCTCTTAAAGCCAGGGTGGTGGCCGGTGCGGCCAACAATCAGCTGGCGGCCAAGACCGATGGCAATCTTCTCGCGGTGTCTGGAATTACCTATGCGCCGGACTATGTGATCAACGCAGGCGGGATAATCTCGGTGGCAGCCGAGCGCGATCCGCAGGCCACCAAGGAACGCGTTCTAAACGCGGTGATGCGCATAGGCGAGAGAACAGAGAAGATCCTTCGCCGCGCCCACGACGAGAACGCCTCGCCGAGCGAGATGGCCGATCAGATGGCCCGTGAGGCCATTGCCAAAGCCAAAGCTCAGAGCGCTCGAGAGGCTGCATAAGCACAACTGCAGCTTGTCTTGGCACCTGATCTCAGCAACACTGTCCCTCAGATTGCGGTTGAGAGAGAGGTGCGGCATGGCCTTGTTGATCGATGTAAATATGCCGGAATGGATGACCGATGAGGCTCTCGCCAGAGAGGTTTTGTCCATGCTTCCGGATGCGGATGTGCGGGTTTACGAGAATATGGGCGACCCGGTCGAAATTGAGATGGCGGCCGTGACCCGGCTGCGCCCGGACCTGGCGGCCAAGCTGCCGCATCTCAAACTCGTTCAGAAATTGGGAGCGGGTGTTGAGACGATGGTTGGCAATCCGGACCTTCCAGGCCATGTGAAAATCACCCGCCTCAAGCCCGATGCCCCGGCCCGGGAAATGGCCGAGTTCTGCCTGGCCTATATTCTGCGCGACCAACGCAACATGAAGTTTCACGATGCACGCCAGGCAGAGCGCGTCTGGCAGCCAATCGCGCCACGCAGCACGCCGGATACCGTTGTGGGTGTGCTTGGGCTTGGCCACATCGGAAGCCGCACGGCAAAGATGATTGCGGCCGTGGGCTTCAAGGTCATCGGCTACAGCCGCTCGCCCAAGTACATTGAAGGCATCGAATGCCGCCATGGCGCCGATACACTGCTGCCAATGCTCAAGGAATGCGACTACGTGGCCTGCGTGTTACCCTCGACGCTGGAGACCCGCGGGCTGGTGAACCGGGAGTTTCTGGCGTCCATGAAGAAGGGCTCCGTCCTGATCAATGTGGGCCGCGGCGATCTGGTGATCGAAAGCGACCTCATGAACAACCTGGACGCCGATCATGTGGGCGGGGTGGTGCTCGATGTGGTGAACAGCGAACCCTTGCCGCCGGACAGCCCACTTTGGACCCATCCCAAAGTGACGCTGACCCCCCACGTGTCGGGCTGGCATTTGGGCGACGCACTCAAGGATGTGGCGGAAAACTATCGGCGTTTATTAGACGGTTCACCCCTCCTGCACGAGGTGAACCGGGCCCGGGGCTACTAGAGCGCGTGCTGTAAGGCGGCGCGGGCGAGAAGCCGGGTAGAATCCAGGGTCGGCAAAGCTGAGTTATCGTCATTTATGATCAACGGGATCTCGGTGCAGCCCAATATGACGGCATCACATCCTTGGCTCTTCAATCCCTCAATGGCTGTTTGAAAGTAGGCCGTGCTCTCGGGTTTGAAGGTGCTGTTGACCAGTTCTTGCATGATGATCCGGTTCATCTCAGCCCGTTCCTCAGCACTGGGCCGCACGCACTCCAGACCACGCGCCGCCAGCTTATCAGGATAGACCGGGCCGTCTACCAACCATTGCGTTCCAGTAAGCGCCAGCTTGCGGAAGCCTTGCTCTTCGGCGGCCGCGGCGACACCGTCCACAATATGCAGCCACGGCAACGGAGAGTGCGCCTCCACAGGGCCGAACGCCTGATGGATGGTGTTGTCCGGGCAGATGAGGAAATCGGCGCCGGCCGCCGCCAGCTTCTCCGCCGAAGCGAGCATCAATGCCCCCACACCGTCCCAATCGCCCGCATCCAGGCACGCGACATAGTCGGCAAGCGAGGGCGTGTGCATGGTGACCTCAGGATGGGCATGAGGTCCCAGAACCTCCGCTCCCTCCACACAGATCGTGCGGTAGCAAAGCGATGCACCTTCTGCTGAGCAGGCCACAATTCCGATATGCTTGGGCAAACCGAATGTCCCTTATTGAACTGAACTAAGGCAGCCAGGCCGTACGATAGCCATCTTGGCGCCAGAGGATGGGAAAGAAGCTCTCATCCATCGACAGATCGTCTTGCCTTCGATATCGGCTGTAGACCGGGTGTACGTTCGAGGGATGATGAGCCACATCGCATGACATACAATGGGCCACCACCGAGCGCCGGGGCGCCTCACCTTTATTGTCGCGCGAGCCATGCCATGTGCGCCCGTGGTGGAACACGGCCGAACCGGCAGGAACCTCAATTGGAACGATCTCAGGCTCCACACCCGCACCGGCTGCCGCGGGCCTCAGATCGGCCAGCGCATCGTCAGGCGCATGAAACTGCCCAATCGGCGGCGCCAAGGGCCATAGGTGAGAACCGCGCACATATTCGATCGTGCCACCCGTGGCCGTGGTGTCATCCAACGTGATCCAACAGGTCATCATCTCGTTGGGAACAATCCAGTCCTGGTAGCTGTCATCTTGGTGAAACCCTAAGGGTTTTGAGCCTGGAGGTTTCCAGATCACATTGTCTTGGTTGATCCGCGAGCCCGGCCAGCCTCGCAGCTCAGCACATGCCCGTCCAATGTCCTCGCGCAGAACGATGGAGGCAATCGTCCGGTCCGCCTTCCAGCCATTACAGATCTGCCGGGTGAGCGTATCGCGGTCACGGCCTTCATGCCAGTTCCACTCATCTGGCTGCAGCCCCGTCTCAAACTGACCTTTGAACAGAAGCGGAAACTTCTCGCGCGCCGCCTCGATGGTTTCGCGGTCCAGCACACCTTCCACGATGGCAAAGCCGTCTTCACGAAACGTGTGTTTGTGCGTCTCGGTGAGCTCAATCATCAGGTCACTCCAGAGCCGATAGGACCGCCACGCCGACGAAGGTCAGCGCAATCCCCAGCCAACGTTTGGGAGAGATTTGCTCTTTCAAGATAATCCGGGCAAGCAGAATCGTCACCACCCCAAAGGCAGACCCAGCCACAGCCGCAATTTGCGGCTGATCGGTGTTGCCGGCGGCGTTGAGCAGGCTGATGGCCGCCGCGTCCAAACACCCGATCGCAACCACTGGCGCAATCCATTTGAACGGAAGGGCGCGGCGGGTGTTGACGGTAAAGAACAAGCACAAGATCAAGAGGGCACCCGCGAGGCGGCTGATCCATGTACCTTCCACCGCGCCGAAGAGCACAGCGGCTTGTTGGCCAAGCGCGATGGCGACGGCAAAGCTGATATGAGCAAGCCCGGCACAGATGATGGTGCGCCGTATGGCCTGTTTGTCGTAAGTCTGCGCGCCGTCCCCGCCGGGTTCGGTGACGGCAACAATCACGACGCCGGCAATAACGGTCAAAGCAGCGACAAGCTGCAGTCCGCTCGTGGGGTTACCGAGCAGCGCGGCGATCATCATAGATGTGAGCGGATAAGACCCTCCGACCGGTGCGGCAATCGAAAACGGCCCGGCGGCAAAGGACGCAAAAAGGAAAAGGGTCGCGCACGCATAGCCAACCCCTGCAGCCAAGGGCACCCAAACATCAGTACGCGCCATATTGGGAAACTCAGAGGTCAGCCCAATCCATAGCGTAATGGCCAAGAGCCCGAAGACGGTCACCCCGAGCACGACCACCATATGGCCAAGTTTGCGGCTGGAGATGCCGGCCACCAGATCGTGCACGCCCCAGAATAAGGCCGCCAGGCTGCCAAGTACCACCGGGCTCATGATTGAATGCGCCTCTGCTCGCCTATCCGCTTTCAGCCCCGATGAGATCTTGCCGAGCCTTTTCCAGATGCGCCTCAATGCGCTTTGACGCAGTTTTCAGATCGCGCTCACAGAGCGCATCGTAGATCTGGCGATGCTGCGCGTTATAGACGTCAATCTGTTCAGGAGAGAGGATCGTGCGGCGCATGGCGCGCCACTGTGCATGGGAGCGCACCTCGTTGATGTTCTGATAGAGCCGCACAATGAGCGGGTTCCGAGAACAGCGTGCCAACTGCTGGTGGAACTCACTGTCCCAGCGAGAGAACGAGGGTTCATCATTGCGCGCTCCCTCAAGGCGCACCAAGATCGCCTCAATGTTCTCCAAATCACGCTTGGTGGCATGAAGCGCGGCTTGGCGGGTCATGTAGGGTTCAATGGCAAAGCGCGCCTCGATGAGCTGCAACGGGCTCACCAGGTCAATCATCTCATCTCCCTGCTCAGAAATGGGTCCTGAGTAGGAGACATAGGTGCCACTGCCGATCCGCCGCTCCACCAACCCGGCTTGCTCAAGTTGGTTCAGCGCCTTGCGGATGGTGCTGCGCGCCGCATCAAAGGCGGTGGCCAGTTGGCGCTCTGGCGGAAGCTGGTCACCATCGGAATAAACGCCCGTTTCGATCGCATTGCGCAGACGCGCCGTGATGGCCCCCGCCCCACGCCCTGGCGAAAGGTCGGCCGGCATATGCTCTGCCAACCCGTTCACATCGAACTCAGCTTTCTTCGCCATGGGGTCCTTCATTGGTCCTTATTGGTCATAATTGGTATAAAATTGGTATGTTTTTCTTCTTACATTATGACCTATGATTACGCACCGCGTCGAGGGAAGGTTCTGTTTTGACCACAGAAAGGGCGCCGATTGGTCCGCGTTGTAACCATTTCACCTGACCGAACACCCGCAGGATCTGGCGGTTCAGCGCCTGCCTGTGATCCGCTTCCCAAATACAAAAACCTAATATTTCTGCCGGTAAACGGCAAAGAACTGACAGCACCCGCCTGCTCATTGCTTCGATTGAAGCATTCTATCGGGGCGAGGTGAAAAAATTCCGCCCTAAAAATAGTCTTGCCAGTTGTCAAAATTGGTCCATAATTGGTATGCTCCGGCCTTAGCGCCATTTAAGGCCAATCAAAAAACCAATTTGAAGGGGTGCGAGGGTACCATGCCGATGGACATCGAAAATTTCGTAAAACAGAAGGGCCGTGCGGAGAAGGTCAAAGAGGTCCGCAAAAAGATCGACGAGTTGGGGATTGAGTATCTCTACCTGCAGTTCGTCTCTGTAACCGGCAAGATCATGGGCAAGGGGATCCCCGCAGATCACTGGGAAAGCGTCGCCAAGAAGGGCTTCCAACTCGTCTATGGCGCCACCATGAACCTGTTCACCAACCGCGCCGGCGAATATCTGGGTTACGGACCTGAAGCCGCCGAGTTGGTCGGCATCCCCGAGCCGGAAACCATGATGCAGCTGCCTTGGGACAAGCGCATCGCCCGGTTCTACTGCACCTTGTTCCGCAACCGCGAAGAGAAGGAAAACCCAGGTGGTTATCTGACCTCGGACGGCCGCGGCAACCTGCGCCGTCTGCACGAGGAATTCCAAAAGAAGCACAAAGGCCTTCACCTGCGCATGGGCACCGAGCCGGAAATGATGTGGCTCAAGAAGGACGAGAACGGCAAGCCCAATGGGGGCTTCTCTGAACCCTTCTGCTACCACATTGACCAGTTTGAGAGCCTACGTCCGGTTTACATGAAGGTGATGGAGTATTCCCGCGCCATGGGTCTCGACATGATCCAGGGCGACCATGAGGACGCACCGGGCCAGCTCGAATTGAACTGGATGTTCGACGACGTTCTGCGAAATGCAGACCGGCTCACCACCTACCGGCAGATCTGTGCCCAGGTGGCCCGTGAGTTCAACCTCATTGCCTGCTTCATGACCAAGCCGTTCATGGGCGTCTCCGCCTCAGGTTGTCACCACAACATGTCGCTCTGGCGCGGCGGTAAGGATGTCTTCCACAAGACCGGCAACGATCCCAAAAAGCTGCCGGGCATGAAAGACAACTACATGTACATCGAAGGTGGCGACAACACCTTCATGCCCGACACGGACGATCCGCAAATGCCGGGCAAGCAGGGTCTCAAAGCCATTGGCGGCATCGTGCACCACCTGCGTGCGCTGACCGCAATCGGCTGTTCCACGGTGAATTCCTACCGCCGCCTTTGGGACACCGGCTTCTGGGCACCGGTCTTCGCCGACTGGGGCTTCCAGAACCGCACCACGGGTCTGCGCGTCTCCGCGCCGGGCCGCTTTGAGTACCGTTCGGTGGACTCCATGGTGAACCCCTACATTATGGGCTCCACCATTCTGGCGGCCGCCGACGATGGCATTGAGAACAACCTGGATCCGGGCGAGCCGGAAGAGCGCAACATCTACGAAGCCATGGAAGCCGGCAAGCAGGTGAAGAAGCTGCCCATGTCTCTGGGCGAAGCTTTGGAAGCCTTGGAGCAGGATGAGGTGGTCCAGCGCGGCATGCCGGGCGAGATGTACCGCCTCTACCATGAGTACAAATCGGATGAATGGGCACGGTTCATGTCGACCGTGACCGACTGGGATCAGGAAACCTACCTGCACTGCCTGCCTTAAGCGCGGCATTGCGGACAAAAGTTTGGGCGGATGGCGCGATGGCGCCGCCCGCCCCAGGACCGTGCAACCCAATTTCTAAAGGGAGAGCAGAAAAATGTGTGGAATAGCAGGGCTTATCCACCGCAAGGGCACCAGCAATGTGGGCGGGGAAATGACCGCCATGCTGCAGGCACTCAAACACCGTGGGCCCGATTCAACCGGCTTTGCCATTTACGGCAAACCGGGCAAGGATGAATATGTGATGCGCTTCAAAGTGGCCGAGCAGGAAGAGCTCTCCACGGGCTTTCACATTCACCAGGAGATCAAAGACCGCCGCGCCAAAGTGGACGCGCTCCTGAAAGAAGTGGGCGTGAAGGTGAAGAAGGAAGAGGAGGCGACTGAATATGCCTACCGCTACCGGATCGCCTTTGACGGTGACATGAAGCAGATTGCGGACCGGATCGAAGACATTAACGGCGCTGAGATCCTCTCGATCGGCAGCGCTCTTGAACTGATCAAGGACCTGGGCGATGCCACCGTGGTGTCCGACCAATATGGCCTCGGCAAGTTCGAAGGCACCCACGCCATCGGCCACACGCGGATGGCAACGGAATCGGACGTAGACATCCGCTCCGCCCACCCGTACTGGGCCTACCCCTACAACGACATTGCCGTGGTGCATAACGGCCAGATCACCAACTATTGGCTGATGCGCCGCCACCTGGAACGCAGCGGTCAGCGCTTTGTCTCCAACTGTGACTCAGAGCTTCTCGCCGTTTACACGGCCGTGAACCTTGAGAAGGGCATTTCGTTGGAAGAGAGCCTGCGCATGTCGATCGAAGAGATCGACGGCGTGTTCACCTATCTGGTCACCACCCGCGATGAGCTGGGCATGGCCAAAGACACCATGGCCGCCAAGCCGATGGTGCTTTACGAAGCCGACGACCTGGTGGCGCTCGCCTCTGAAGAGGTGGCCATCCGCGCGGTGATCCCCCACGAAATCGATACGTATGACCCTTATGATGAGGAGGTCCGGGTATGGAAGGCCTGAACCAAGACAGCGTTTCCCATGAAATGGGAATGCACACCGAGCCGCTCACCGGCCGGGACATCAAAACCATGTTCACCCTCGAGAACGAGGGCGGCTACGGCTACTACGATGCGTTTGATGTGGACTTCAACAAGCGCGCCGAGATCAATGCCGACAACATGGAAGCCACTGAGGTCAACACCCGCATCCGCGAGTTGATGAGCGAGGGCCATGGCACCATTGTCATCAAGAACCCCGGCGCCAAGCACTCCATCGCTGTGGGCATCTTGAACCGGTTGAACCTGATCATCGAAGGCAGCCTCGGCTACTTCGGCGTGGGTCTTCTTGACGGCCCAAACGTGCGCATCTCGGGCCGGGTTGGCTGGTCGTGTGCTGAAAACATGATGGCCGGTACCGTGGTGATCGAAAAGAACGCCGGCTCCACCTTCGGCGCGGCCTTGCGCGGCGGCGATCTGGTCTGCAAGGGCTCTGTGGGCTCGCGCACCGGGATCGACATGAAGGGCGGTTCCATCATCGTCGGCGGCGACACGGGCGCTTTCTCCGGCTTCATGATGCAACGTGGACGCATGCTCATTTGCGGCAACGCCGGCAAGAACCTGGGCGACAGCATGTATGACGGCACCATCTATGTGGGCGGCGAGATCCAGGATCTCGGCGTTGACGCGGTGCCGGGCGAGCTGACGGATCTGGACAAAGCCTGGCTCACCCGCAAGCTCACTCAATATGAGCTGATGCCTGACAAAGGCGTGGACCACTTCACCAAGATCGTCGCCGGTAAACAGCTCTGGAACTACGACAACCTAGAGCCCACCGAGAAGAAGATTGTTCTCTAACCATTCACGCCTCTGAGGAGGCCTGGGAGACCTGAAACATGGCTAAAGACGAGAAAAAGAAGAAGAAAAAGAAGAAGTCGAAAAAGAACGGAAACGGACGCGACACGACCATCCTGGGCAGAAGCTGGATCTTCAACCAGCAGGTCATGGATGACATCCATATCAAGTCCGAATTGGGCCGCTACCGGATGCGCGGCTTCTCACTCTTCAAGAAGATCCCTCACTGGGATGAACTGACATTCCTCCCCGGCACCTTGACGCGCTTCGTGATCGAAGGTTACCGCGAAAAGTGCCTGACCAAGACCGTGATCGGCCCCCGTGCCAAGCGTCCGCTTGAGCTGGACATTCCGATCTACATCACAGGGATGAGCTTCGGCGCCTTGTCGTTTGAAGCCAAAACCGCCCTTGCCCGCGGCGCCACCATGGCCGGCACCGCAACCTGTTCTGGCGAAGGCGGCATGATCCCCGACGAGCGGCGCTATTCGTCCAAGTGGTTCTACCAGAACATTCAGTCCCGCTATGGCTTCAACCCGCACCACCTGCGCCTTGCAGACGGCTGTGAGTTCTTCATCGGCCAGGGTTGTAAGGTGGGTCTGGGCGGCCACTTGATGGGCCAGAAGGTGACCGACCAGGTGGCCGAGATGCGCTCGCTGCCGGCCGGCATCGACCAGCGCTCGCCAGCCCGTCACCCGGACTGGCTGGGCCCGGACGATCTGGCTCTGAAGATCCAAGAGATCCGCGAAGCCACCGACTGGCAGATCCCGATCCAGCTCAAGCTGGGCGCTGCGCGTGTTTATGATGACGTTCGCATGGCCGCCAAGACCGATCCGGATTCGATCTACATCGACGGCATGGAAGGCTCCACCGGGGCGGGCCCGCACCTGGCCACCGAAGAAACCGGTGTGCCCGGCATGGCCGCCATCCGCCAGGCGCGGCGTGCGATCGATGATATCGGCAAGCGCGGCGAGATCTCGCTGGTCTATGCCGGCGGCATTCGCAACGGCGGCGACGTGGCCAAGGCCCTTGCCTTGGGCGCTGATGCCATTGCCATCGGTCACTCGGCCATGATGGCGATGAACTGCAACAAGGACATTCCCGAAGCCGACTATGAGAAGGAAATGGGAGTGCCTGCAGGCTCTTGTTACCACTGCCACACAGGGCGTTGCCCGGTGGGCGTGGCCACGCAAGACCCGGAGTTGCGTAAGCGCCTGAACCCTGATGAAGCCGCTGAGCGGGTTTACAACTTCCTGCACACGCTGACCATCGAAGCACAGATGATGGCCCGCGCTTGCGGTAAAACCAACGTCCATTCCCTGGAGCCGGAAGATCTTGCCGCGCTCACCATGGAAGCCTCCGCCATGGCCCAAGTGCCGTTGGCCGGCACCGACCACACGGTCGGCGTTGAAGACTATCACCACATTTGATCTTGAGAGGACGAACCGATGGCAGGATCAAGCTATAAAGGCTCAGAAATCAAGGATGTGGACCAGTTCATCAAAGGCGATGGACTGGACTCCGACCGTGAGCGCGAACTCGGCCAACACATCGGCTACCGCTACGATGTGAACCTGGTGCCCGACTATGACCGCCTGACGCCCTTCCTGAAGGGCTATATGGAGTTCATGGGCTGGGATGATCTCAACTGGCTGGAAGATGTGCATATGGGTTATGACGACGGCAAGCCCGCCGTGTTTGACCGCAACATCAACGGCTGGCTGGCGATCCCGGACGATATCAAACTTCCGAACAATCAGCAGGACCGGGACATGATGGCCCGCGAGATGCTGATCAAGTTTCAGATGTCGCCGGACCATCCGATGGTTCAGCTCAACAAGGCCTATAGGAAGTTTTGAACCAAACCGTCATCCCCGCGAAAGCGGGGACCCAGAGCCTGCACACTCTGAGCGCTCGGCCCTAGGTCCCGGATATTTGCTGACGCAAATTCCGGGATGACGTTAGCGGAGGCCTCTTGTGAGCATCAAACCCCTCAAATTCCTTGTCTTCCAACACATCGCCTGCGAGCACCCGGGCACGTTCCGAGAGTACTTCGCAGCCGACGGCATTGAGTGGGACGCCGTTGAGCTCGACGAGGGCGAGACCATTCCTGAGCTGGAGGGGTACGACGCCCTATGGGTCATGGGCGGGCCCATGGACACCTGGCAGGAAGACGCCCACCCCTGGCTTAAAACAGAGAAGGCCGCCATCCGCCGTGCCGTGGTGGACCTGAAGATGCCTTATATGGGCCTGTGCCTGGGTCACCAGCTTCTGGCTGAAGCGCTGGGCGGCAAAGTGGGTCCGGCCGCCGAACCGGAGATTGGCATCATGCCGGTGCATCTGACCGATAACGGCAAAACCAGCCCGTTCCTTGAAGGCTTCCCGGAAACAATCTGGTGCCTGCAATGGCACAGCGCGGAAGTCTTAGCGGCCCCCGAGGGCGCTGACATTCTGGTCTCCACTCCGGCATGCCGGGTGCAGGCCATGAGCTGGGGGCCGAAAGCATTTTCGATCCAGTACCATGTGGAGATCGACGAGACGACCGTCCCCATGTGGGGCGCAATCCCTGAATATGCTGACGCTCTGGAAAAGGCGGCAGGCGCCGGCGCACTTGAACGCTTCAAGGCCGAAGCCGACGAACGCATGACCGGAATGAAGGCAGACTCCAAGAAGCTCTATGAGAACTTCATGACAGCCTCAGGTTTCCGCTGAGCCAAAAGCGGATCACGACCAGCGCCGCTTGATGGACGGCGCCCACTGCCGGGCGAAGATGTCTTCGTCGTTCCAACTCACCGTCACCTCACCGGATAGGTAAAAGTATTCCGCATCACAGCGCACCTCGGCATGGGAGCGGACGCGGGCGACCCCGTCCGGACGCTCAAACTCCATGCTGTGATCGAACCGGCTCCGCGCGCTCAAGGGGTCATCTTTGTGGACCTGATGGCGCGCACTGGTTTCATATCCGAACGTGGAGTTGGTGGCATGGTGCTTCACCCGGATGCTGGGTTGATGCCAAGAGGAAACCAGCGTGCCGTCCATGGCCTCTTCGACCAGGCGTTCTAAGGGCTGAGCTTGAAGGACCGTGTGCAGTTTCGGCTGCGCCTCCCCACCCGGCTCAGGTATGTGTGCGTCAGGTGCGCCGCTGAGCACCGGCAACGACAACGCCCCTTCACTGAGGCTGATCTCAGAAGTGTGAGGCACCGGCCACACAAGCGGCCAGTAGGACGCAGCCAAAGACACTCTGATCTTGTGCCCGGCCTTGAAGCGATAGGCGGTGGTGTGAAAACGGATCGCCGCCTTTTGGGTCTCTGGCGCTCCATCCAACATATCATCCAGAGCCAGATTGCGGACGGCGAAGGCAACACGGCAGACCGTGCCATCAGGCGCAACATCGCTGAGCCGCAGGCTGAGCTGTGCGCGTGGTACGGAGGCGGCGACCCGCAGCACCATCTCAGCGGCACCATAGAGGATCAAATCTTCGCTCAGCGCCGGCGTCTCATAGCAGAGCGCATGGACATCATCGCCGCTTTGATCCAGCGGAAGGCCGCCGAACCGGCCAAAATAACCGGTGTCCCCAGCACACTGCCCCACCCGCAAATCGTGGGGCACAATCGCTTCTCCGCCCGCCTGATCTGAAGGGACTTCCTCCACCAGCGCTCCATCACTCAAGTGCAGGCGCCAATGCTCCTCGGCAAGCTGGCTCTCGATCCACCGCCCGTTCCTTCGGTCAATCGCATCAGCCGGCTCATCATGCTCGCGCAGCCACACACGGAGCTTGGGCCAAGACGGCACCTCCGGCTCTGAAGCCTTGAGCCAATGGTCCCACCAGTCGAGAGCAACCTTTTGGAAGTCCATGGCCGGCCCAGGGTGACCTACATCGGGATAGTGATGGCTCCACGGCCCCACGATCCCCCAAACCTGATCAGGCCGCGCAGCCGCCAAGGACATTACGGAGTTCGAATAGCGGTCTGACCAGCCACCAATAGCAAGAATGGGTGTGCTGATCCGATCAGCATCGAACCGTGTAGACCCGTGCCGCCAATACGCCCCTCTGGCCTCTTCGCGCACCCAGGCTTCAAGCGGAAACGCAAGGTGCTCCAGCCGCTCCTGCCACATCTCCCACCACTCAGGCCCCACCGTGTCCGCACACGGTGGGGAGGCCAGTATCGCCGGCAGCGTCGCGCCCCACTCGATGGAGTCTGTGAGCAAGCATCCCCCCATATGGTGGATATCGTCCTCATAGCGGTCATGGGTGGCACACACCGCGATCACGGCCTTCAACGCCTCGGGCGCATCAACGCTGGCCTGCAAGCCGGCGGTGCCGCCCCACGATGTGCCGAACATCCCCACGCGCCCGGTGCACCAGGGCTGGCTGGCAATCCACTCAATCACGTGGCGGGTGTCGGCAAGCTCGTTCGGCTCATACATGTCCCCCATCAGGCCTTCGCTGTCACCCGACCCGCGCATATCGACCCTGAGGCAGGCATAGCCGCGGGCCGCGAAATAGGGATGGTTGCGCTCATCTCTCGCGCGCACCATGTCGCCCTTCCGATAAGGAATGATCTCAAAGACCGCTGGAACAGGGGCCTTCGCCGCGCCGCGCGGAAGCCAGAGGCGCGCGGCCAGCCGCACACCGTCAGGCATCTCAATCCACACGTGTTCGATGTCATCGAACGCACACGAAGCGGTCAATGTCATGAGGGCAATCCCCAAGCGGTCAGGAGACGTGGCCCCGCTCTCAGCGGGACCACGTCATGACCGTTATAACGAAGGGCTGGCGCCTAGCCGTCGAACCAGACGAACTCCGGCCACTCACTGGCGCCAAGGCCGCCGAGCGCGAGCTTCGGCACGCCCTTCACCTTGTCGGAGATACCGTCAACGATGTTCCGGTGGCTCGGGATAACCACAGGTGCGTTCTCGGCCACGATCTTCTGCATTTTGCACAGAAGCTCGTGCTTGATCTTGGGATCGGTTTCCGCCTTGGCCTTGGCCAGCAACACGCCCATCTCTTCATTTTCCCAGCCGGTATCGCTCCACGGAGCCCCAGGCGCATAGGAGAGATCAAGCATGATGGTCGCGGTTGGGCGCATGTTCCAAGCGGTGACGTTCATGGCGGTCTTCTGCCACACTGCACCCCAGTAACCGTCAGTCGGAACCTTCTTGATCTGCAGGTTAAAGCCGATCTTCTGGCACTCGCGCTGAACCAGCAGCATGGTGTCGGTCACACCACCGGCCACCTCGGCAACCTGCACTTCGGCGCCCGACAGGCCTGACTTCTTGAACAGGGCCTTGGCCTTGTCCGGATCGAACTCACGCTGCGGAAGCGCATCGCAAAAATCTACGCCGTAAGCCACGTTGATCGGGTGATCGTTACCCGCTGTGCCATGGCCGCGCAGAATGTTCTTCACAATCCGGTCGCGGCGCATGATGTACTTCATGGCGTTGACGAAGTCGGCATTGTTGCCTTCCCCGTGCTTGGTGTGCAGACAGATCCCCATGTAGGAGCCTGACGGAATGGACCGCGCGGTCACGCCCGGAGCGTTCTCAACCTGCGACATGGACTTTGGCGGAACCACATTGATGAGCTGCACGTCACCGGCGATCAGAGCATTCACCCGGGCCACCTCGTCGGTGATACCAAAGAGCTCAATCTCATCCACATTGGCACCCTCGCGCCAATAGTCGTCGTTGCGTACATGCCGCGAGCCCACGCCGGGCCGGAAGGAATCGAGCTTGAACGGGCCGGTTCCAGGCGCAGTCGCGAAGTCTTTCGTATCTGCCTTGGCAATCTTAAAGTGCTTCTCGCCCAGTACGGCCGGAAGGTCGGCGTAAGGCGCTTCACAAATCGCCTTCACTTCATAAGGACCGGTCTTCTTCCACTCTTTAACCGTGGTCATCAGCCCTTTACCGACGGATTTTGAGTCTTTGCCCAAGTGGCGGCTCAATGACCACACCACGTCGTCAGCGGTGAATTTGCTGCCGTCATGGAACTTCACATCCTTACGCAGGCTGAACGTCCACTCCGAAGCGTCTTTGTTGGCTTCGAAGGATTCTGCCAGTTCCGGCTGCGGAACGATGTCGTCGCTGAGCTGGATCAGGCTGTTATAGTGCGCGCGGGCGCGGCCATAGTCGGTTTCAGAGGTCAGTCGGATCGGATCCAGAGTGTCGTCCGGGCCATGCAGCGCGGTACCGACCCGAAGTTTACCGCCCTTTTTGGGTGTCATTGCAAGCGCTTCGCTCGCTGCGGTGACGATACTTCCAGCAGCCGCGGCGGTCATGCCGGCAGCGACCATCATTTGCATCGTTTCGCGCCGCGTTGCGCCGCGTTTCAGGGCACGCTGTACCCCTTCCTTCTCGCCGGCCGTAAGCGAGCTGTACTCAACGCCCTTTGGGCCTTGATGATTGTCGTCGGACATACGTGTTTCCTCCCTAGAAACCTAATTGTGGAGCGCGTCACTCCGCGCACTTCGCCTCACATACCGGAAGCTGGAACAGCCTCCGGTTCCTTACGAATGGGGAAGTTTCCCTTTCAGAGAAGAAAAAAGCAACAAAATTCTTCTCAGCACGATCTAACGACACTAGGATGGGGTTGAATTGACGAACGGGGTGATGGGACATGGCGAACTCGACGCGGAATGAGGAAGGCGGGGCGCGCGTGATTGCCCTGGCAAAATCGCTGATCTCGCTGGGCTCGGAAGTGCGCCAGTTGCGTCATGCGCGCAAGATGAGCCTGAAAGATCTCGCAGCGGAAAGCGGCATTTCTGTCAGCCACTTGAGCGCGATCGAGCGCAACGCCTCCAATCCGTCCGTAGACGTTGTACACGCCGTGGCAAGCGCCCTGGGCGTGTCCGCCAATTGGTTCTTTGCCAAGCGCCCCGGGGATGGTCCCATGGAACGCGCTCATGTGGTGCGCGCTCAGAACCGGCGTGACTTGAACACCCTGTACCAACAAACCTCCGTTGAGTTGGGTTACGAGGACCGTCTCCTCTCCAGCTCAATTGGCGGGCAATTCTATATGGGCATCGCAACCTATCTGCCTGGCGCCGAGCGCCCAGAAGAGCCCCTGCAGCAACATGTGGGCGAAGAGCATGGCGTTGTTATAGAAGGCGAGTTGGAGATGCAGATCGGTGATGAACTCATCACCTTGCGCGCCGGCGACAGCTACAGTTTCAGCGCCAGCATCCCCCACCATGGCCGCAACCGGTCGAATGAAGTGTGCAAGCTGGTGTGGGCCGTCTCTCCCGTCGTGATCCCCAAAGATGTGGTGGTGGGCGAGCGCGCGGCATCAGCGCAATCAAAGGACCCAGCGCGCTAACGGTTTTTCTCAAACTGGCCGGTCTTCAGGAAGTTCACAACCTGGGCGGCCACCGGCTCGCTGTAACGCATCTCCCAATGGCTGGTGGGCATCACCATGAAGTCGGTCATTCCGGCAAACTTGGTTGAAGACACTGTGACCAAACCGTCATCCTGTCCCGGCAGAACGTCTTCATTCTCGCGTCCACTGCGGGCGCCCGCAATCACACCCACAGGGTAATCCGGCTTTGGCAGGCTTCCGGCAAGTCCGCCATCAGTTGTGCCAAGCTGCTTTACGGTGGGGCCGAGGTACTCAAACCACCACTTGTTCTGATAAGCATCGGCCAGCTCCGAGCCTTGGTTCGGGGTGCCCAGCAGAACCACCCGGCCGAGATTGGGCAGTTTGTGTTTGGCGAGATAAGCACGGGCGATCAGACCGCCAAGCGAATGGCCAACAAAGTGCACCTTGCTCTCAGTGCCTGCGCAACACGCCGCCACCTGAGCACCGAGCCGGCTAACAATCTCCTCCGGGGACTGTTGCAGCGAGCGGTAGCCGAACCGTTCCGTGCGGTATCCGGCCACTTCCAGGCGCTTGGCCAAAGTCCACATGGCCGACCGGTTGCGGCCCAAGCCATGAAGGATCACCACAGTATCGGCCTCAGCACCGGGCTTTTGATGATATTCAAACTGCCGGTTGCCGGAGCGGGCGTGAGTGTCGTCAGCGGTGGATTCTGCTCGCACCGCCGACGGGTTCGCAAAAAGCGAAAGCGAGAGCAAAGAAACGCTCAGTACCATTGCTTTTGTGTGCATGATGATCCAAGTCCTCACGGTCTGCAGTTTACTCTTGTTTGACGGTTCCGGCATCGACCAACTGTCGAAACATCTCGCACACGGCCAAACGCTTTGCGCCGGTGACCAAAACCGGAGCGCTCGTGTCGAACACAGCAGAGAGGGCAGTCATTTGCTTTAGGTCCTTCATGCCTCGAATTTTGGGATATTTCATCACTTTTGGTCGGGGATATGGCCGGCTTAGGTAAAAATGGCCATGACAACAGGCCGGTTTCATGATTAACCCGAATGAAGCGCACAGTCTCACCACGCGCACCCATTCTGGATCCTGTCATGACCTCTCAACCGCCAGCCGCATCCGGCCCGGGCCTTGCGGATTATGGATTGCTTCTTCTGCTCTCAGCCATTTGGGGCAGCAGCTTCCTGTTCATTAAGGTGGCGGTGGAAACCATGCCGGCGGTGAGCATGACCGCATCCCGATTGACACTCGCCGGCGTCATCCTGGTGGCCATGGCGGTTCTGAGCAAACAGCCCATGCCCAGGGGAAAGCGGCTCTGGGGGTGGATACTCATGTCGGCCTTTTTCGGCAATGCTCTGCCGTTTGCTCTGATCGGCTGGGGCGAGGAGAAGATCGATAGCGGGCTTGCTGCCATTCTGATGGCGGTCATGCCGCTCACCACTTTGGTGCTGGCCCATATCTTTACGGCGGACGAGAAGATCACACTCCCCAAGGCCATCGGGGTGGTGCTCGGCTTTGCCGGTCTCATCGTGCTGATCGGGCCGGCCAAGCTTGCCACGTTGGGCGAGGAGACCGTGCGTCAACTGGCGGTGGCCGGCGCAGCGGTGTGCTACGGCATCAACGCGATCATCACCAAGCAGTTTTCCGGCCTGCCGCCCCGCAGCCTTGCTGCGTCGGTGGTCATGTTGTCCGCATTGATGCTGATCCCGGCAACCTTCCTTTTTGACAGCCCGCTCAGCCTGGAACCTAGCCTGCTCTCAGGTCTCGCCATTGCCGGCCTGGCAGTGTTGCACACGGTCGTTGCCACCTTGCTGCTGTTCACGATCGTGCGCCGGCAAGGGGCTGCATTCTTCTCACAGATCAACTACCTGGTGCCGCCCTTCGGCGTCGCCTGGGGGGCCGTCTTGCTGGCCGAGCGGCCCTCGCCGAATGCCTATGTGGCGCTGGCTCTCATTTTGATCGGCATTGCCATTGCCGGTCTGAAGTTCGGCGGCAAACCGTCACCTAAGCCTTAGAGCACTCCAGCCTCTGCGTCTTCCACGGAGATGCCGAGTTGGTTGAGGCCCTCTTCCAAATAGTCTGCCAATAACGGAATACCCAACAGATAGTCCTCCGTTGGGGTCACCGATTGAGCTGCGGCCTCCCGCTTGGCCTCTGCAAACTCATCGGCGTCGTAGGTCCCGCGCCCTACCCACGCCAACGCCACAAGGTTCGCGCGCTCATCCACATTGCAATTGGCAATGAAACTCTTCAATTCCGCCTCGGTTGCATCGCCCGAACGGTCTTCCAAAATGCTGTCGGAATCGCTTGGATCCCCGGCCTGATCCCAAGGACTGACTTTGGCGTCCACCTCTCGTGCCCGGACAATCACATGTGCAACCTTTTCAGGGGAAATATCCAACATAACCAACCCTCTCCTTCCATGCCTCAGAACGTAAGGCACGCGACGCAGCAGAGCATTGATCTAGGACAATCGGGCTGATCCATATCAAAGTCCGGCGCAGCGAAAGCCGGTAGAGCAGAGCCAACACCCATTGGAGAGTTAACTCATGCCGCAGATCCGTCCCGCCGTCTTTGTCACCCTTGCGCTCTGTTTGATTGCCCTCGCCGGGCTCTCAGGCGCCCACGCCCAAGACATCCCGCCAGGGTCCGGCGAGTTTCAGGCTTGGTGCGCGCGGTGCCATGGGCCCGAAGGGAAAGGGGACGGCCCCGTTGCGAAGGACCTGGAGACCGCACCCACAGACCTTACACAGCTTGCAGCAGAGAACAGCGGAACCTTCCCGGCCGAGCGGGTCAAACGCAGCATAGATGGGCGCAGCACCGAGGCTGGGCACGGCACGCGGCAAATGCCCGTCTGGGGCAACTGGTTTGCTTTCGAGGTAACCTCAGGCGGGCTGTTGAAGACCGATCAGAGCAGAACCGAGGCCGAGATCACCGAACGGGTTGACCGCATCACGTCGTATGTGAAGAGCCTGCAGCGATAAGGCTCACGCCTTAAGGACGTGCTACTGATAGGCGGGGGTGGCGGCGGCGCCTTCCGCCAGAGATGCCTTCAGCTCAATCAGCGCATTATAGGCCGCAGGTGCACCGGCAAAGAACTGCACCCAGGCGATCACCTCAACCAATTGTGCCTCGGTGAGCCCCACGTACCGGCCCGCACCGATATGAAATCTCAGTTGCGGCGCGGCCGATCCAAGAACACCCAACGCGGCAATCGTTGCAAGTTGGCGCACCTGCAAGGATTGACGCGAAGCCGCATACACATCGCCGAAGGTCCGGAATGTCAGCTCGATCACATGCGGTGCCAGGTCACCAAAGGCCGTCTTGATGGTTGTGAGCGCATCTGGATTGAGCCGGGCGTAGTCGGCAATGCCTGAGGCGTAGCGTTCAGCATCGCTCAGCCCCGCAGGTGCCAACGGTCCGCAGCCCTGTCCCAGGCTTGCCAAGGCAGCGTTAAGGCTTGCCATGCAGCGCCTCGTGCGGGGGTAGCCCAGATAGGCCGCCATCTGAACCAACACGTCCTCAGCCAGTTCCGGCGAACAGCCCTCCTTGAGCAAGGCTGACAGCTCACCGGTCAGTTCCGTGGGTCCAAGGTCAAGGGCGGCGAGAGAGCCCAGTTGTACCGCAAACCGTTCATCGGCGGACAACACGCCGCGCCCGGCCAGATCACCCCTCAAAGCTTGGGCATAGAGTTCATCAAATCTTAGAGCGGGATTGGCCATTGCGGACACCTCGAAATTGTCATGCACCGCACCTATGACAGCTCAATTTGCATTACTCCAATCGATAATTTAGATATTAATTATGACTCAAAATGATATCTATTCCCTCGATCTGAACCTGCTGGGTGTCTTCGACCTGCTGATGCAAGAGCGCAGCGTTACGGCGGCGGCGCGTCGTTTGCGGCTGGGTCAGCCGGCAGTCTCGCGGTCCCTGGCCCGGTTGCGGGACCTGTTGAACGACCCGTTGTTCGTGCGCGCGGGTCGAGCCCTGGAGGCCACGCCGCGGGCCCTCGCCCTCCATGCACAGCTTAAGCCGGCCCTTGAAAACATAGAACACGCGCTGCGAGCCGGAGACATGTTCGACCCGGAAACAGCAGAGCCTGTCTTCCAGCTTGCCATGTCCGACGATATTCAGCTCAGCTTCCTGCCGGACATTTGTGCGCGCCTGAAAGCCGTCATGCCGAAGGCCCGGCTGATTGTGCAGCACACCGACTATCTGCGGGCCGGATCGCTGCTCGATAGCGGGGCGGCCTCCATAGTGGTTGGCTACCTCAACAAGCTGCCGGCCAATGCGCGGGTCAAGAAACTCGCGCGCGTGGGCTACAGGGCCCTCACCTGCCAGGCTGCGCCGCCCCTGTCTTCATTGACCCAGTACTGCGCCGGCGCCCATGTGTTGGTGACATTTGCCGGTGACCTGATCGGCTATGTGGATGAGACCCTCAGCGCCCAAGGACTGGCCCGACGCATTGAGCTTTCGCTTTCCACGTTTTCCGTTCTGCCATTTGTCTTGCAGAACAGCGATCGCGTAGCGACGGTTCCCAGGCATGTGGCGCAGAGTTTGGCGCTAAGCGGACCCTTAAGGAGCAGCCCTTTACCGTTCACCTCGCCGGAGTTCGATCTCACCATGGCATGGCGCCTGGCAACCGACCGCGACCCGTCGGAGGTTCTTCTGCGTCAGATCATCCAGGATGCGGTCGTGTCGAGCTTGCAAGACACTCAAGACGACTTGGCGCGATAGTTTTCCACCAGGTGAGACGACACAAGGTTCATCCGCTTCATCGAGCGCTGTGACTTTGCAACCAGCAGCGCACCTTGGAAACTCGACACAATGGCTTGTGCGTGCACCTTGGCTTCACCGTCGAATTCCAGTTCGCCGTTTTCCCGGCCCGACAGCAGAACCTGTTCAAGCCAGCGCTCATGTCCATCGAAGAAGTCATTGACGGCAACCTGCATGGCTTCCGACAGGGTCTCGTGCTCGGCAGCCAGCATGCCACACAGGCACATCTGGTTCTCCTCCATGGCGCCTTCAAAAAGGCGCGCATATTCGCGCAACTTGATTAACGCGCTGGAGTGCACGGTTTCAATGTCGTCCAGGGCCTGCAGAACGTTCTGAGTGAAGCGGGTAACCAGGCGCAATCCCAAATCCGATTTGGTGGCGAAATGATGATGCAGGCTGGCCTTGGAAGTGCCGACCTCCGCAGCAATATCCGCATAGCTGAACGCGTTATAGCCCCGTGACCGCACGATCGCCTCGGCCACATCCAATATCTGTTCTTGCTTACTTTGCACCACAGGTAAGGTCCCCGAATTTAAGCCAAACGCAATCACGCCTCAAAGGCACTTATGCCGCCAGAATCTGTTCGGTGCAATGTGTTGAACTGATTCGACCTACTAGTCGGACAAGCCACCGATCACAAAACCCAAGATAGCAAAAAGCTACGTATGGGTGCAAAACACCCTGATTTTCTGCCACAAATTGGACGAAAATGCAAGTTGGCGAAGCATTGACAGGCTACCGACTAGTAACTAACTTGTGACCAGGGTTGAGGGAAACTCGTGCGCGGCGATCTCGTCGGAGTGAGCCGCGCTTATGTTTTTTGAGAGGTGAAACAAACGTGGCAATGTCAGAGGCAAACACGGGGGCTCGTGATTTTTCTGACCAAAGAAAACAACGCATAGAAGAAATGCTTGAACGCGTAAGAAACGCGCGTGATGAGGCCCAGCTGATGGAGCTGAAGTTTGAGGCTTATCTGCTGGAAATGGCCACCATGGCCCTTACTGAACAACTCCGCCAGACGCCGCCTAAAAGCGCATAGCCTGATTGGCGTGGAATGGTATCTGCAGTTACGTGCACACTGTATGTGCGCGGGTTCATGACGGTTGACCAAACCGAACTCTCGCGCATACAGTTGCGCCTGTGGGGATTTCGCAGATCCTGAACGCTGGCATTAGACCAAGCTGAAGGGTCTGCAGAAATTGGGTGAGTAAAGAGTAATGACTGGAAGCGCTCCCGACTGTGCTTTTCCTCCAACATTTCGTTTGTATGACCAAGACTTTGAAGGCCCCGACTTTAGCAAGGTGGTGCTGTTTGTTCTGAGGTGTCTCGACACGGCCTTTCCGGACCGGATCGATCTCACCACCTGCGAACGCATCACCGCTCACAAAGAGGGCTTTGAGCCATTGTGGGAATGGCTTTCAAGGCAGGGCCTGGTCAGCGGTCCGATGTCCAACTGCGCACTGACCTTGTCCGGTCAGAAATCCTTCACCGCAGGCCTAGAGATTGAACCGAAACTGGCCAGTCAGCTCATGAGCGATGAACCAGTCCTTGAGGGCGATGATGCTACCCGCCTGTTGCTCGGCATTCTGCGTCACCACTTTGAGGCGTTTCCTCCTCGGGGCTGAGGCCAGAACTGCTCTAGCGGTGCCCGTCCTCGAGCTCTAATTGTTCCATGAGGGCCACAAGCGCGGTGTGCAGCAGGTAAGCCTCGAAGGTCAGATCTATTTCGAGAGCCTTCTCGCGGGCTGATCTTGTCAGCTCCACAATGCCCTCAATCTCTGCCAACCTGTTTGGAGAGTTTGCCGTCATTACACCACAGCCCCCAGTTTACCCCGGCCGGGAGTATTCGCACTAGGTCTCATACCCAACTCCAGACTCGTTACAGTGAGCCCGCGCCAGCAAGGGTGCTCAGTTGCACTCTTTTTGGTTGATCCCGTGCGGAAAATAGTTCGCCCCATAATCCCTTCTACGCCGCGTCGATCACGGTGGATCATGTTGTGAACACAGGTTATTTTGCGGGCGAGATGTTTAAGAACCGCCAACACATCCATTAAACTTTTAATGAAGCGCGCCCGCGAGCGACCTCTCTAGCCTGTGAGCTGCCCCATCGGTTGTTCCTGCGGTGACGGCAAAGCTTCATCCAATTTGCGTTTCGTGAGCGGCTTTGAGATGAAGCCGATGAGATTCAGGCCATAGATCTCGGCCAGTTTCAGCGCGCTTTGCTGGTTTGCGCGATGCGATGCGCTGCCGATCACCAGCCGCCCCGCGTACCCGATATGATGCAGGTGCTTGAGCATCTCGATCCCGTCCATCTCGGGCATGTTGAGATCAAGAATGAGCAGTTGAGGCCCGCCGGGCATCTGCGCAAGCATCTGAACGGCTTCCCGGCCTGAAGCCGCTTCCTGAACGGAACGCACCCCTGCGTTGGTCAAATGGGATTGATAAATGGCACGCGCGATCGGGTCGTCGTCCACGATCAACACGGTATCAATCTGGTTCATATGAACGTGCCCACCTGAGGCGTAGCTTTTGACCTGCCTTAAACAGGCAACCTAGCGGCTTCGTCTTGTGTGAAACTGATTAAGATCTGGTCTCTTTTCAAGCGCAGTCTCGTTGCCGTTTTTGGCGTGAGACTGCGGCCAAACAGTACTGGCTTTTTGCTGCAGATCAGATTATAAGGCGCGCCAAGCAACCGGCCGCTGCCCGCCAGCGGCCGCATGTTTTTGGAGAATTCTATCATGGCTGTGCCTAAGAGTAAGATCACGTCGCAAAAGCGTGGACATCGCCGTTCGGGCCACACCAAGGAAACCCGCACTTATGTTGAGGACAAGAAAACCGGTGAATTGCACCGTCCTCATCACATTGACCTGAAAACGGGCATGTATCGCGGTCGCCAGGTGCTGGAGCCCAAAGACGATATCTAATCGTCGCCTTTGCGCATGAGATAAGGAAGGCCGGCCCTGGAAAGGACCGGCCTTTTTCTTTTGATTTCTTGAGTGTTGGGCGCGGCAGTTTGCCAGCCGCAAGCGCCTTTAGGCTGCGGCGCGCGCGTCTTCCAAGCGCGCTTCCGTGCTGCCGATGCTCAAGGCATCTCCCAGGGCGATGGGTGTCTGGAATTCCGGCGGCTTGACGGCCAGGATCGAGCACTCAAGCCGGCTGATTATGGTCTCCGCGGTGCTTCCGATGAACAGGCCGCCAATATCGGTGCGGCTGACGGTTCCCATGACAACCAGATCGACCTGAAACTTTGCAGCCAGCATCGGGATCACATCCCCCGCATGGCCTTGCATCATATGAACGTCGCAACCAGTTGGGGTGGCCGGGGTTTCGGACAAGAGCTGATCGAGTTCCTGAACACGCTTGGCCCGCTTCTTCTGCTTGATCTTCCTGATCTCCTCTGGGCTTGCATTAATCAGGCTGCTGGTCAGCAAAGCATGTTCCTCCTCGATCCGCCACGCGTGCGCCACATGCAGGTTCGATTCAGGTGAGGTGGACAGTGACGCCGCCAAATCAAGGATCAAACGGTTGACGCAATCCTTATTGACATCGTCGGTGTCAGGATCGACCGCGGCAAGGATACGGGACCGGTCGCTGATCAAGGGCTCGTTGACGATCATCACCGGACACGGACATTTGCGCATCAGATGAAGGTCTAACCCCAGAAAGACCGAGCGCTGGGTGGCCGGATTGACGTTGGCGCCCTTCATGACAAGGTCATAGCCATCGCGGAGCACGGCGCGGATCGTCTCAACAAAGGGCACGCCGTGCACCACCTTGGTCGTGACGAGAAGACCATCGCGTTCGAACTCAGCCGCGAGGTGATCCAGGCGGTCCTGGTGGTAGTGCTCGATATGCTGCTTCAGCTCTTGGGGCGTCTGGTGCGACAGCCCTGAAAGAACATCGTCCACGTCCCGCTGATCGAGATCGACAACATCCAGAAGCGTGATCTGCGCACCGTTCGCGCTTGCAAGACTGCGCGCGCGCTCAAGTGCGAATTTCACTTGGCTATCTTCCTGACATAACACCAGAATGTTCTTGAACCGGTTCATTTGTCCACACTCCTCCGACAGACGGCAAACACTCATTATTCGGGTTTGCTTTGAGCAGCACGTGGTGCGCCTGCGGGTGGACGGCAAATTGATTACAAAAGCTCCGGCAATAGAAAACACCTATTGCGAACAAGGCGGCTTGAACAGAGTACGGCCGGCAGCGGACGCAAGCCGAGCCCGTTTCTGCAACACCTCAGGCGGCGACTTCTTCGGCGACGCCTTCGGAGATCTTGTAGAGCTTGTCGGCGGCTTCAACCCACGCCGGGCGATGTGTGACCGCAATGATCGTAAACTCGCCCGACAATTCGCCGATCTTGGCAACAATGTCTGCCTCGGTTTCAGGATCGAGCGCGCTGGTGACTTCATCCAAGATGACCAACAGAGGCCGGTTGATCAGGGCGCGCGCGAGCGCAATCCGCTGTCTCTGGCCACCCGACAGTTTGGTGCCGAGCTCGCCGGCCACCGTATCGAGCCCCTCGGGCAGTCCGAGCACGAACTCAGCCCCTCCGGCAAGGGTCAGGGCTTTGAGAATGTCTTCATCGCTGACCGTTTCATCGCCCAGCGTGATGTTCCGCCGGATCGAGGTGTGGAAGAGGTTGAGCTCTTGCGGCACATAACCGATCTTCTGCCGCCAATCCTTCAGATTGATCTCGCCAAGGGGAACCCCATCGATCTCAACGCTCCCGGTGTCGGGCTTGTGCAAGCCGATGATCAGGTCGATCAGCGTGGTCTTCCCCGAGCCCGAAGGCCCTTGCAAAACGGTGATCTTATTGGCGGGGATGTGCAGGTTTACATTGTGCACAATCAGCGATTGGCCATGCGAGAAACTCACATTCTGCAAGTTGATCTCCTTTGAGAGCTGGCCTGACCGCGTTCCCTCATTCACTTCTTCAGCCGCTTTGGTTGTGTTCAAAAGCTCGTCCACCCGCCAAAATGCGCTCTCCAACTGAGCGGCATCCTGCAGCGTTCCCTGGAGCTTCGACACGATGGAGGTGACCTGGAAGAAAACAACCCCAGACACCACGAGCTCAGAAAGCGGGATCTTGAGCGTGTCCACAGCGATGTATATCGAGCCCCCAAGGAACAGGGACATCAATATGTAATGGGCATAATGCCGGCCATAGGTCGCCAGCCCCTGGCGGATGAGAGAGCCCCGCAACACCTGGATATTGGCCGCAAACAGATCCAGAAACAGCGTCTGCCGGTCCATGGCTTTCAGCGGCTTGATATTGTTCATCGTATCGGCAATGAGCGTGGTCAATTCCGATGTGCTGTCGGTCTGCTTGTACCCCGCCTTGCGCGAAATCTTGACGATCCAGGACGTCGCCACCAGCAGGGCCCCACCGACCGAGGCGCCCACCAGCGCCAACTCTCCGGAAATCAGGATGGCGGCACTGATATAGACGATGGCTTGAACGAAGTAGGCCACAAACCGCGCTGCGCGCTGGTAAGCCGTCCCGGCGCGGGTTGCATCGTTTGACAGCGCATTGGCAATACGCCCCACGCGTTGATCTGCATAGTAGCTCCACTTGGCGTCCAGGAAGTGACGCACCAGTTGCGAGCGCATCGCCGACACGGCATCCGCGATCGCATAGCTGACATATCCCAGCGCGGCAAACGCAATGACCCCCTTCAAGACCATTGTCGAGACGATCACCAAAACAATCGAAACCAGGTCCGTCTCGATAGAGAAGAACGCGAAGATCTCTTTGGTGATTTTGCTCAATTCTGAGGTGCTGGCCGTGTCCGTTCCCCCAATCTGCGCAATCAAGGGGAGCAGGGCCCCGATAGACACAAACTCGAAGAACCCGGCAACGAGCAGGCTCGCCAACACAATGAAAGGTCTTGTGCGCTTAGCCCCAAAGAAGATTTTAAAGATGGAAATCACTCGGCTCGCCTACTTAGTGACCCTGCGCGATCATTTCAGATCGCCCCAAACAGCGTCGGCGATCTTGCGATCGACGATGCTGTCGGGAAGCCAAGGCAGAAGAGAATAAAGCAGGCGTGAAGAGCGCTTACGCTGCACCCGAATCCGGGTCGGCGGCTTTTGTGCTGTGAGCGCCAGATGAACCGCTTCGGCAACCTTCTGCGGTGATTGCCCGCGGTGCCCTTTGCCAACAGCCTCGTTCTTCATTTTCGCTGTGGCCTCGCCGTAGGGCGTGCCGGCAAAGGGCGCCAAATCAATCTTTTCCGCCTTGTTCCACATGCCGGTTCGTGTTGCTCCAGGTTGCACCACCACAACGTCAACACCCAACGGGTGAAGCTCCCGGCGCATACTGTCAGATAGAGATTCGATCGCCGCCTTCGACGCACAGTAAGGCCCCAGGAAGGGGACCGCAAGAAGGCCAGACAATGAGCTTAGGGTGACTATTCTGCCCCTGGCCTGACGGATGAGCGGCAGGAATGTCTGAACCGTGGCGAGCACGCCGATCACATTCACGTCGAACAGATTGCGCACCTCCTCAATGTCCTGCAATTCAGCCGGTCCTGCGGCCACAACACCCGCCGAGTTGACAAGTCCCCACACCTCATTGTCCCCAATGTTGCGCTCAACTGTGCTCAACGCCGCTTTCAGGCTCGCTGGGCTCGTAACGTCAAGCGCAACCGGGACCGCGCCGGCATTCAGCACCGGTCCGTCATCGCCCCCAGGCCTGATGCCGCCGAACACCTGAAAGCCTCTCTCAACCAGCAATTCACAACTGGCCAGGCCAATGCCGGAACCTGCCCCCGTCACAATGATCGCCTTCTTATTATTGGTCTTGAGTGTCATGATCCGTCTCCAGGTGGGACTGGACATGAGATCGTGGGATGCGTGTCCAAACTCCTCAGCTGTGCAAGCAGATTAGTGAGCTCTGCGCAAATGAAAACGTCTGACGTTATGATCATTCCGCGTGATGAAACGTGAACCCGCTCCGGAAGCAACGTCCTCTCATTTTGGGCTGTCCGAAGCAGCAGTTTCTGATAGCTTCGCTCACCCATTGATCCGCGAGGCCCTGAACAATGATTTTCGCATTCCCCATGATCCTTCTGGTGCTCATCGGCTACAACGCCGTGGTGTTCACGAGTGGCGTTCAACAACTGGGCCACGTGATTTTATCGATCAACATGACCTCAGGCGCCCTCTGGAGCCTCACCGTGTCGGATATGTTGATCAGCGCCGCCTTGTTCCTTCTGTTCATCGAAGTGCTGAAGGCCACAAGAACAGGGGCCGGCACCATCTTGGACCACTTGCTGTCCACCCTGGTGTTCATCGCCTGCCTGGTGGAGTTCATCATTGTGCGCGAGGCGGCCACATCCACCTTCTTCCTGATCATGGTGATCGCGTTTATCGACGTTGTGGCGGGCTATTCGGTCTCCATCCGGTCTGCCCGCAGAGACCTGGCGGTGGGCTATGGCGGTCAGGGGCTTTAGGGTGATCAGAGCTCATCTTTACTGATCTCAGCTCACCAAACCCTCTTCAGTGTCGGATTCTACAACCCACCCGTCGCTAATCTTTACGCCGGGCGCGTAAGGGCAGATATTGTGGCGCCGCGCCTGGCGATTTGCGCCAGGATTTCGGGCAAGGATCTGGACGAATGAAATCTCATGCACGTGTGGTCGTCGTAGGCGGCGGGGTTGTTGGTGTTGGTACGCTCTATGCTCTGGTCAAGAAGGGCTGGAGCGATGTGGTGCTGATTGAACGCAATGAGCTCACGTCCGGCTCCACCTGGCATGCGGCCGGGCTCTTGCCCCTCTTCAACGTCAGCTACTCGGTCGGCAAGATTCACCAGAAATCGGTCAACCTTTATGCCAGCCTGGAAGAAGAAACCGGCCAGCATGTGGGCCTGCGCCGGGTGTCCAACATCCGCCTCGCCCAAACCCAGGACCGCATGGACGAGTTCAAGTACTACGCCGGAATTGCCGAGACCATCGACGTGGACGTGCGCGTGCTGACGCCGGAGCAAGTCAAAGAGATCTGGCCGCTCTGCAACACTGATGGGCTGATCGGCGCCATCCAGCACCCTGAAGACGGCTACGTGCAGCCGGCCGACCTGACCCAGGCCATGGCCAAGGGCGCGCGCGACGGTGGGGCAGAGATCTACCGCAAGACACGGGTTATCGGCTTTGAGCAAAAGGCAAATGGCGAGTGGCTGGTGAAGACCGACAAGGGCGACATCACCTGCGAGCACCTGGTCACCGCCACCGGTAACTTCGTGCGCCAAACCGGCGAGATGCTGGGCCTCGACATTCCGGTAATCCCCGTGGAGCACCAATATATCGTCACCGAAGCCCACCCCGAAATCAAAGCCCGCCAGGAACAGGGCCTGCCGGAAATGGGCGTGCTGCGCGATGCGGATTCGGCCTGGTACATGCGCGAGGAAGCCGGTGGCCTCATCCTTGGGCCCTATGAGCCCGGCGCCCCGGTTTGCTACGTGGACGGCCCGGCCGATGATGCCGAATATGAGCTCTTCCAGGAAGATCTCGACCGCATCGCCCCCCATATTGAAAGCTGCATAGAACGGGTGCCGGCCTTCGGCGAAGCCGGCATCAAGCAGGTTTATAACGGCGCCATCTGCTATACGCCTGACGGCTCGCCGATTATCGGCCCGGCCTGGGGCAAACGGAACCTGTGGCTCAACGAAGGCCACTCGTTCGGTGTCACCGCCGCAGGCGGTGCCGGCTGGCAACTGGCCGAGTGGATCGTGGAGGGCGAGCCCACCATCGACATGATCGGTGTCGACCCGCGCCGCTTTGGCCCTTATGCCGCGCGCGGCTATCTGAAAACCAAGAACGAGGAAGCCTATCGCAACGTTTTCACGCCCCACTACCCGGACGAAGAGCGTTGGGACGCACGGCCTCTCAAAACCTCCCCCTGCTACGACCGCATGAAGGCGCTTGGCGCCGTCTTCGGCCAGGTTTACGGCTGGGAGCGGCCCAACTGGTTTGCCCCGGAAGGCTATGGTTTTGAAGAGAGCGAAATCGACCGGCCCGATGTGATCACCAAGGAGAACTATGCCCCGCCGGCCGAAGGCGAGAAGGTCAAGGAGCTCTGGTCGTTCCGCCGCTCCAATTACTTCGAGCATGTGGGCAATGAGGTGAAGAACGTCACCGAAAATGCCGGCCTTTTGGACATGTCGGCCTTCGCGAAATATGCCGTGACCGGGCCCAAGGCCGCAGAATGGCTGGACAGCATCCTCGCCAACCGGATCCCGAAGGGCATCGGCCGCGTGGGGCTGTGCCACCTGCTCACCTCAGAAGGCGGCGTGCGCTCCGAATTCACAGTCTACAAGAAAGGCGAAGGCGACTACTACCTGGTGGGTCCCGGCGCCTTTGAGCGGCATGACTGGGATGTCTTGAACAAGCTTCTGCCGGAAGACGGCGGCGTGAACCTGCAGCTCATCACCACCCAATATGGCGTGCTGGTCCTGGCCGGGCCAAAATCCCGCGACATCCTGCAAAAGCTCACCGACACCGATCTTTCAACGGACAACTTCAAGTGGCTCACCGGCAAGTTCATCAATGTGGGCATTGCTCAGGCCCATGCGCTTAGGGTCAACTTCGTGGGCGAACTCGGCTGGGAACTGCACCACCCGATCGAGATGCAGAACAAGATCTTCGATCTGGTGATGGAAGCGGGCGCCGAACATGGCATCAAACCCTTCGGCATCCGGGCGATGACGCTGATGGCCATTGAGAAGTCCTACCGGCTGATCGGGCGCGAGCTTTCTATTGAGTATTCGGCTTACGAATCCGGCCTCGACCGTTTTGTCCACCCCAATAAGGGCCAGTTCCTGGGCCGTGATAAGCTGGTGGAACGCCACGGGGCGGGAGACGCCTGGCGCTATGTGACCCTGGACGTGCATGGCGTGAAGGATGTGGATGCCCGAGGCTCCGAAGCCATCTATGACACCTCCGGCACGCTCGTCGGCCGGGCCACCTCAGGCGGCTATGGCTGGCGCGTAGGCAAGTCGTTGGCACTGGCCATGGTTCAGCCGGACAAAGGCGACGTGGGCACCAAGCTGCAGATCAAGCTTCTCGGCGACCTCTATGACGCCACGGTGATCGAGGAATCCCCGTTCGATCCGGAGAACGAGCGCCTGAGGGCATAAACACCCTCAGGCTCGCGTTCAGCGGCTGGCTTGGGCCACGCAGCCCGGGGACGTCACGGCGTCACCCTGGTGCTGGTCGGCCTCACCGAAGAGCCGTTCTCCCAGCGCTTTCAGAACTGAGGCGAAGATCCTTGCACGCTCTTTCCGCCCCACAGCCATCGCGGCCTCAATCTCGTTGAAATCCAGATAGCTGGGTGCGTTCGTTTTTGTCGTTTGCATGGGGGCGATCCTTTTCGCGTTGTGCGATCTCTCAATTGAAATCATCTGCACCCAACATAATTCAATCTCAAAATTTGATAATCCTCTCATTTTTCATTACATTAGTGATTTAAAATCATGAATGAGGATTTCATGGCGGACACCACAGACATGGCCGTCCTTGTCAACGTCGTGGACGAAGGCAGCTTTGCGGAGGCGGCGAAGACGATGCAGATGACCCCCTCGGCGGTCAGCCGGCGGATCCGCAATCTGGAGGAACGCCTTGGGGTGCGCCTCCTCAACAGAACCACCAGAAGCCTCAGTCTGACGGAACCGGGAGAGACCTATTATCTGAGAGCATCGCAGATCATCGCCGATATTGAGGATACGGAGCGCGAAACCGCCGAACTCTACGCCAAGCCGCAAGGACGCCTGCGCGTCACAACCTCCCATGCGTTCGGCAACCGCTATCTGGTCAAACTCATCCCGGACTTCCTGCGCACCTATCCGCACATCAATATTGAGCTAAAGCTCACCGATGGGCTCGTCGATCTGGTGGCAGAGGGCACAGACGTGGCCATTCGCTCCGGGAACTTGGAAGATTCCACGCTGATCGCCCGGAAGATCAAATCAACCAAGCGCGTGTTCTGCGCGTCACCGGCCTACCTGGCAGAACACGGCACGCCGCGCAAACCTGCCGACCTTGCTCAGCACAGCTGTCTGGTGCGCCAGGATGAGACCCAGTTCTATAACGAATGGCACTTCGACGGGATCACAGATCAGCCCAAGCTGCGGGTCTCCGGACGCCTCACTTGCAACACGATAGAAGTGCTGAGCGAGGCGGCCCTGTCAGGGGCAGGCATACTGAGCGTATCGGAGTTCGTGGTGGAGGATGCTTTGGCCGATGGTCGGCTGGTTTCCGTCCTTGAAGAGTTTGAGGCCGGTCGCGAAATACCGATTTACGCGCTTTATCTCAGCAACCGCCAGCTCTCGCCGAAGATCCGCGTTTTTGTGGACTTTGTGAGCAAGGCCCTGCAGGCAACGCCCCAAGCCGCTCACCTCAGCTAAAGTACATCCGCATGGGGCCGATGAGCTTTTTCTGCCAGCTCGGCAACCCGCGCATGTTCACAACGCGCTCGAAGTAATCGCGGGCCACTTTCGGTTTGTTGCGCTCAACCCAAATATCGGTGAGGCGCAGCAATGCCGCTCCGATTTCGTCTTTGTCGCTGCCTTCCTCGGCAAGCTTGAGCGCACGCTCCAGCGTGTCCGCAGCAGCGACTTTGTCTCGCTTACCGTCTTCATGAATGCGGGCGACATCGCGCAGCAGCCGCGCGGCGCGGGCTTTGCTGTCGCGGGTGAGGGCCTCGTTCACGAGGGCATCGTAAAGCGCCAACGCACCGTCTGCATCACCGGCCCGCCACTTCGCATCCGCCAACCGCGCAGGATCTTCCGTATGGTGAGGATCTTCGCTGAGCCCGGTACGCAACAGCGCGTCCACAGCCTCTTGCGTTTTCGCATTGCGCGGGTCCATTTCCCCAAGCTCGAGCAGCGCGGCAATGCGTTCCCCGGCATCACCAACCTGCTCAAACAGTTCGGCAGCTTCCAAGAAGAGCGCGCGGGCCCGCTCAATGTTCGCCCGGCCGTGGCGCTCCATATAGGCCATGCTTTCAAGGGTGACGGCAACGTGATGGGTGTTTCCCTCGCCACGGTAAAAGGTCAAGGCCTGGTTCAAGAGCACATCCGCTTCCGACAACGCCTGATCTTCCCGATCCATGTTGACCACACCGCCAACCACGTCTTCGATCAGATCATCGGCTCTTTTCAGCGCAGCCCTGGCGCTTTCCTCGTTTAGCTGTTCAGACATCACGCTGTCTCCGCTCGTTGCCCATTGCGAACAGACTACGCGCGCTTGTTTAATTCTTTGCTATAAGGGCAGCCACCCGCCCCAACCACGCAACGACCCATCAGATGGCACAAACACCCAAAACCCTTGTCGAGCGCTTCTACCACGACGTCTGGAACCAGGCCGACGAGGCGGTGGCGCATGAGATCCTGCATGAAGATTTCCGCTTCCGCGCCTCGCTTGGGCCGGAGCGGCGCGGGCCGGACGGGTTTATCGACTATATGCGATCGATCCACGCCGCCTTGGCGGACTATACCTGCACCATTGAAGATCTGGTGGTGACCGACACCAGAGCTGCGGCACGTATGCTGTTCGAAGGGCGCCACCGCGGCGTGTTTTTCAACGTGGAGCCGACCGGGCGCGACATTGCCTGGGCCGGCGGGGCATTCTTCACCACCGATGGTCGCCAAATCACAGAGCTGTGGGTATTGGGGGACGTGGACAGCGTGAAACAGCAACTCAATGCATCCGGCACCGCGCAGTTTCAGGATCAACACGCAGAATGAAAACCATCGGCATCCTCGGCGGCATGTCGGCCGCCTCCACCCAGATCTATTACCGCGAGCTGTGCGCGCTCACCCGCACGCGCCTGGGCGGATTGCACTCGCCGGAGCTTCTGATCCGTTCTCTCGACTTTGCAGCCATTGAAGCGCTGCAGATGAACGGGCAATGGGAGGAGGCCGGCGCGGTGCTCAACCGTGAGGCCAAAGCCCTTGAGCAAGGCGGCGCGGACGTACTGATCCTGGCCACCAACACCATGCACAAGCTGGCTGAGCAGATGATGGCGGGCGTTTCCATCCCCTTCATCCATATTGCGGACGCAACCGCCAAGGCCATTATCGCGCGGGGCCTCAAGACGCCCGGCCTCATGGCGACTGCCTTCACCATGGAGCAGACCTTCTACACCGAGCGCCTGGTCGATCACGGTCTTGAGCCGATGGTTCCCGCAGATGCGGACCGGGCGGAGACCCATCGCATCATCTATGAAGAACTCTGCAAGGACATTGTCACCGATCCCAGCCGGCAGGCCTATGAGGCCATTGCCCAGAGGCTCGTGGCCGAGGGCGCAGATTCGCTCATTCTGGGCTGCACCGAAGTGGGCATGCTGCTGAACCAGCAGAACGTTGAGGTGCCGGTGTTCGACACCACGCTGATCCACTGCGAGACGGCGTTGGACTTCGCGCTGGCCTAACCCCTTTCGTCATCCCGGAATTTTGCGCAGCAAAATATCCGGGACCCAGGAGCGACGAGGCTCTGCCTGCCCTGGATCCCCGCGTGCGCGGGGAAGACGAAAGGGAGAAAAGCGAGAATGACGCTCAGAGCAGGTCTGCCCACCCCCTAAAGCTCAGACACCATCCCGTCCGTCACATCGATAAAACTGCTGAGCAGGCGCAGGTCCTGTTTATCCTCGTGCATCACCAGATAGTTCGTATAGGTCTCCGGCATCTCCTTGATCGGCACGAACGCCACAAACTCGCTAGGATAATGACTGTCGCGCAGGAAGAGCCCGGCGCCGACCCCATGCAGAACCGCCTCCTTCAACACCAGGAACGTGGTGGTCTTGATCACCCGGGGAAACGCAAAGCCATAGTCCTGAAGCTTTCCGGTCACGATCTTCTGGGTGAGCGAGCCATCCTCCGGCAGAATGACCGTCTCGCCGGCCAGTTCACCCAAGGACAGCTCCCGGCGCTTGGCCAGCGGGTGCTTCGTGTTGAGATACGCCACATATTGGGTCTGGTTCAGCGGCCGCTGCACCAGGGCATCCTGGCGCTCGGGCTCGGTGACCACGGCAATGTCGGCGGACTTGTCGCTCATCGCCTCCATACACCGGGTCCAGCTTTGAAGGGCGAACGTAATCTTCACCTTCGGATATTGACGCACATAGGCGGAGATGATCGACATGGCCGGGCGTGTGGCTGTGGCCACGATCGTCAGCTCGCCTTCGTCCAGATTGGAAAAGGCTTGGATCTTCTCTTCAACCAATTGTTCTGCATCCACCAGCCGGTCGCACAAGCCATAGAGCTCGCGCCCCGCATGGGTCAGCTCCAAGCCATCGCGGCGGCGCACGAACAGGCGCGAGCCAACGGCGTGTTCCAGCTTGCCCACATGTTGCGAGACCGCGGACTGGGTGACCCCAAGCCGGCTGGCGGCTCGCGAAAAGCTGCCCGCCCGGGCGGCATGGGTGAAGGCTTGAACCTGAAACGGGCTGTATTTCATGGGCCTTATCGCGTCTGAGAGCATATCGCGCGAAAGACTCTGCCTGGCATTAGTGACACTAATATTTCGTCACACAAACTTTAACAGCGCTCGTTAACCTCTCGATAACCTTTGCGGCACGGAGGAAGTCGGCCATGGCGTCGATTGCGCTCAAGCACATCTCTAAATCGTTTGGCGACACTCAGGTTTTGAAGAACGTGGATCTCGACATCCATGCCGGTGAGTTCCTGACGCTCGTGGGGCCCTCGGGGTGCGGCAAGTCCACACTGTTGCGCATTCTGGCCGGTCTTGAAGCCCCAAATGACGGCCGCATCGAAATCGGCGGCGCGCACATGAACGCTGTCAGGGCCTCCGAACGCAACCTGGCCATGGTGTTCCAGTCTTATGCGCTTTACCCCCACCTCACCGTGGCGGAAAACATGATGACCCCGCTGAAGCTGCGCGATCTGACCATGCTTGAGCGCGCACCCGTGGTCGGCCCCATCCTGGCGCGGAAGAAGTACCACGCACTCATGGGCCAGGTGGAAGCCACCGCGAAAGTGCTCAAAATCGAAGAGCTGCTCGGGCGCAAACCCGGCCAGCTCTCCGGCGGTCAGCGTCAGCGGGCGGCCCTTGGGCGGGCCATGGTGCGCAAGCCGGTGGCCTTTCTCATGGACGAGCCGCTCTCGAACCTGGATGCGGAACTGCGCGTCCATATGCGTGCGGAGCTGGTCCAGCTTCATCAATCCCTGGGCGTCACCTTCGTCTACGTCACCCATGACCAGGCCGAGGCACTCACCATGTCCGACCGCATGGCGGTGATGCGCAATGGGCACATCATGCAGCTCGACACCCCGCATCTGATCTATACCCGGCCGGACACGCTCGAAGTGGCCAAGTTTATTGGGTCACCGCAAATCAATGTGTTCGAGGGCGAGGCGGCAAACGGCAGCGTGCGCCTGGCCGGCAAGGCGCTCAGCTTAAGGGTCGATCCTGCGCTCTCCGGTCCGGTTCACATTGGGGTGCGGGCCGAGCATCTTCTGATTGAGCCGGCCGCTCGCGCCGCCGGCTTGAGCGGCAAGGTGACCTACCAGGAAAATCTCGGCTCCGACGTGTTCTGCCATGTGGCCCTCATGGACGGCAAAGCCAAAATGATCGCCCGCATGGCCGCCGGGGGTGGCAAGAGCTTTGAGGTGGGGGACGAGGTAAACGTACGCTTTGCCACTGAACATGCCTTGATCTTCGGACGGGACGGCGCGCGCCTTGAGGTGGAGAGCAAAGCCAAGCCCGAACCCCTGCAGCGCAAAGTGGCCTGATGGCTGGACGCAGCGTCCATATCTGGTTTGTGGCCCCGGCCATCACGCTGATGTGCCTGATCCTGCTGTTGCCCATTCTGGTGGCCGCTGTCTTGAGCTTCACCGACTACAGCCTGGGCAACACGAGCGCAGAGTGGGTGGGCTTTGAGAACTACGAGAAAGTCTTCACCCGCACCACCTACGAGAAGATGTTCACCGCCACCTTCACTTATGTCTTCGTGGTGGTGCCGGCGTCCGTGGGTCTGGGGCTTGCCGCCGCGCTCGCCATCAACTCGCTCACCCGCTTTGGCGACATCTACAAAACCATCTACTTCCTGCCTGTCATGGCCGCGCTTTTGGCCATGGCCATCGTATGGGAATTCGCGCTGCACCCCACGGTGGGCATCGTCAACAAGACCCTGGTTAAAGGCTGCGGCTCCTGGCTGGAAGTGTGGGGCTGGTACGCCTATCAATGCGCAAACGGCTTCCCGCTCTGGCTCACCGACAAGAATTACGCGATCTGGGTCGTCGCCTTCATCGGCATCTGGCAGGGCTTCGGCTTCAACATGGTACTTTATCTCGCCGGCCTCACCGGCGTGCCGCGCGAGCTCTATCAAGCCGCGGAGATGGACGGCGCCCGCTCTGCCTGGGAGCGCTTCCGCCTGGTCACCTGGCCCATGCTAGGCCCCACCACGGTCTTCGTGGTCACCATCTCCTGCATCCGCTCGTTCCAGGTGTTCGACACGGTGGAAGCCTTCTACCCCCAAGGCGGGGGCCCTGGAAAATCGGTCTTCGTGATGATGTTCGCCATCTATGAGAAGGCCATTCAGCAGAACCTGATGGGCATTGGTGCGGCGATTACCGTGATCTTCATGAGCTTCGTGATGGGGCTCACCATGCTGCAGCGCTGGCTTGTGGAGCGAAGGGTGCATTACTCATGACCGACACTACGCTCAGCGCCCCGGCCCGGACCGAACGGGTGACCAACTTCCGCTTCTCCGCAACGGAAACCCTCAAGCATGTCTGCCTCATCCTGGGTGCGGTGATCGTGCTGCTGCCGTTCTACGTGATGCTCAGCTACTCGTTCAAAAGCCCCTCTGAGATCATGACCAACACGGGCGGCTTCTTCGGCGCCCAGGAGCTCTTCCGCGACGACTATTGCATCAAGCTCGGCAACGAGGTGGCCGACTGCATGGTCAAGCCGTGGATCTACAACTACACCACCGCCTTCAGCAAAGCGCCTCTGCTGCGCTATCTGATGAACGGGGTGATCGTCACCGCCTCCATCTTCTTCATCCAGGTGCTGGTGGCGCTCCCGTGCGCCTATGCGCTGGCCAAGCTGCGCTGGCGCGGGCGCGAGACCGTGTTCTCGCTGGTGCTCTTCTGCCTGCTGATCCCGGTGCACGCCATCGCCCTGCCGCTCTACATCATGCTGGCCAAGCTCGGCCTCACCAACACTTATGCGGCCCTCATCGTGCCCTGGACCATCTCGGTGTTCGGCATCTTCCTCATGCGCCAGTTCTTCATGACCGTGCCGGACGACCTGATCGATGCGGCGCGCATGGACGGCATGAGCGAGTTCGGCATCATCTGGCAGGTGATGCTGCCCACGGCCATCCCGGCGCTTCTGGCCTTTGCGATCTTCTCCGTGGTGGCCCACTGGAACGATTATTTCTGGCCGCGCATCGTCATCACCGGCACCCGGGAGTTGTTCACGCCGCCGCTGGGCTTGCGCGAGTTCAAGGGCGATGCGGACGGCGACAATTTCGGCCCCATGATGGCCACCGCCACGGTGATCGTCACCCCGCTGATCGTGGCGTTCATGCTGGCTCAGCGCCGCTTCATTGAAGGGATCACGCTGACCGGAATGAAATAAGTTTTGAGAGTTTCGGAGGTCCGCCGTCCGGCAAGACGGCAGACCTCCGATCCGAAATCCCCGTTGAGGGATAAACCATGAGGCAGACCTTCTTGGACCCCGGCCTGCCTCACGAACGGAAACGAAGGGAATATCCCATGAAGAAACTGCTGCCTGCAATAGCCTTAACGCTGTCGCTTGGCGCCTCGGCCCAAGCTGCAGACAAAGTGACCATCGAGTTCGGCTACCCCTACTCCCACTTGTTTGACGTCACCTATGAAAAGGTGATGCCGAAATTCAAGGCCAAACACCCCAACATTGAGGTGAAGTTCCGGGCCACCTACGAAAGCTACGAAGACGGCACCAACACCATCCTGCGTGAAGCGGTGGCCAACAAGCTGCCGGACGTGACCATGCAAGGCCTCAACCGCCAGGCCATCCTGGTGGAAAAAGGCATTGCCAAGTCGCTGGAGCCTTTTATGGCCAAGGAAGCCGACTTTGAGAAAGACGGCTACCACAAGGCCATGCTGGATCTCGGCACCTTTGACGGCAAGGTCTATGGCCTGCCGTTCTCGGTTTCCCTGCCGGTTGGCTACTACAATATGGACCTCATGAAAAAAGCCGGCATCACCAGCCAAGACCAACTGCCCAAATCTTGGGACCAGGTTGTGGAACTGTGCGGCAAGCTGCGCGAAGCCGGCGTGAAGAACCCCATGTTCTGGGGCTGGAACATCACCGGCAACTGGTTCCTGCAGGCCCTGATGTGGTCGCAGAACAAGCCGACCGTGGAAGGCGTGAACTTCACGATCGATTCCACGGAAGGCAAAACCGCCCTGAAGACCATGAAGAAGATCTTCCGCGGCTGCGACATGAAGAACCTGGAATGGAAGGGCGCGCTTGCCTCCTTCTCCGCCGGGGAAATCGCCATGATGTACTGGTCCACATCCGCCCTCGGCGCTGTGGAACGGGCCAAAGGTGACTTCAAGCTCATGACCAACGAGTTCCCCGGTCTGAACGCGAGCGGTCCAAAAGGCCTGCCCGCAGGTGGCAACGCCGCGATGCTGACCTCAACCTCCAAGGACCCCAAAGTGCTGGAAGCCGCTTGGGCCTGGCTGAAGTTCATCACCTCCGGTGAAGGCGCCGCGGACGTTGCCCGCACCACCGGCTACATGCCGCCCAACAAAGCGGCCAACGAGGTGATCCTGGCGGACTTCTACAAGAAGAACCCCAACAAAGAGACCGCCGTGCGTCAGCTCCCGCTGCTGCGCGACTGGCAGGCCTATCCGGGCGACAAGGGTCTCGCCGCCACCCAGGTGATCTACGACAGCATGGAGCGGATCGTTACCGGCGATGCCGATGACATGGACGCTCTTGCTGAAGAAATGAAAGAAGAAGTTCAGGATCTGCTGCCTAAGGGCTCCTGACCTTTTTCATGGGGGGAGCAGCGGCAGGCCGCCTGACCTGCCGCTGCCGCTCGCCCTGCCATCCTGCCCGACACATTTAGACCTTTTGCATCCATGAAAATTCTACAGCTTACCGACATTCATCTCACCAAACCCGGCCAAACCATCGGCGGGCGCGACCCGAATGCCAACTTTGAGAAAGCCCTGGACCATTGCCTCAAAGATCACCAGGACGCAGACGCCATGGTGATCACCGGCGATCTCTCCGACTGGGGTGATCGGGAAGATTATGAGCGCCTGAAACACCGCATCGCGCGCCTTCCGTTTCCGGTTCAGCTTTGCATCGGCAACCACGATGACCGGCCCACATTTTTGAGCGTCTTTCCCGAGTTGGCGAGCGAAGACGGCTTTGTGAACTACATCTTCCCTCTGCCGCTCGGCACCGGCATTGCCCTGGACACCTGGGCTCCTCAAACCCATGAAGGCGCTCTGTGCACCAAGCGTCTGCAATGGCTCGACCGCGCTCTGTCCGCAAGCTCATCGCCGGCCTGGCTCTTCATGCACCACAATTTCGTGCCCAATCGGTTGGGCCCGCTTGATTCCATCATGCTGAAAGACGCGGACGCCTTCGGCCAGGTGATTGAGCGACACAAGGACAAGATCCGTCACATCTGCCACGGCCACTGCCATCTGCCGCTGGCCGGCTCGTTTCACGGCATCTCGTTCAGTGCGCCGCGCGGGACCAACCATGCGGGCTGGTTCTCTTTTGATGAAGACAAGATGCTGGCCGGTTCAGATTTGCCCCAAGCTTACGCCGTGCTCCACGCCGACGCCTCATCGGTGATGGTTCAAATGATCGAGTTCGGCTATCAGGCCAAGGTGCGCCTGGAAGGCCCGCCCGATTATGCCGCTTGGGATCGCGCCACCATGGAACGATAACGCCCGACGGCCCTGTCCAAAACCAACCGTCAAATCGATGACATTGATCTCACGTCCCCTGAATGACCATTGAGGAAGGCCCGTCCCTCACTGGTTCACTGGTCCAGAGGACAAAATGGTCGAACTGCTCATCGGCAGCGCCCTCGGCGCGATGGTCGCCTACACATCGTTGCGCCTCAGCACGGTTCTCAGGCTGCAGCGATACCGGCGCTATGATGTCTCCAACACGGACAATCAGCTTCGCTTTATCGAAGAGGCCAAATTGCGTCCGGCAATCCCCATAAACAAAGAAGCCTTCAAGGTGTTTCGCACCATCGAGACCGAGCTGCCCAACAGGGGGACCCGGTACCGGCTGTTGGCGGAAGTGAGCATGGGCGCTTTCATCAAAACCTCCGAACACCATGGCACCGCGGCCCAGCGCAAGCGCGCCTACAGCACCTTCGGCAGCAAACGGGTGGATTTTCTCATCATCGACCCCTACGGCCGGCCGGCATTGGTGGTGGAGTATCATGGCTCAGGCCACGACCGGGCCAAATCCGTCGCCCGGGATACCGTGAAGAAACGGGCCTTGCAGAAGGCGGGAGTGGAGCTCTTGGAAGTTTATGCCCACACCGATCCGTACCACTACGTGCAGGTTCTCACCCACCTGCTGGACCGTCATGAGTCGCGCCACCAAAGGGCACACTGACGCATGACGCCGCAAGGTTTCAGGTAAACCGGTCAAAAAATGAGATCTGATTTCTCATCCAGCAGAACAGCCACACCGTTGACTGCGCGTTTCAGCATTCCTAACCCGCCTTTGCCCTGAAAGTCAGACTAAATGGAACAGTTTATTCCAGTTACACGTACCAATAGGACGTATTTTTTGCGGGTACGCACGTTATACGCGTATTAACTTTTTGAGAATTAGATGAATGCGTTCCGACGTTGGGATGTGCCGTTGAAAGGTCAAAAACATGCACGAGTTCCTAATTCGTCGAGGGGGTGCGATAAAACATTTAACTCCGAGCGGAGGGTCCGCCGCGGAGTCTCACGAGCAAAGGTCAGCAACGCGCTTTAGCTGCAGTTTGCCGGCGACAGCTTACGTGAACTACACCAACTTTTTCTGCGCTGTGACGAACATTTCGCTTGGCGGCGCAGCTCTGTTTGAGAAGGGCTTCGGCACCATCAGAGTGGGCAATCGTGTGAAGCTCATGGTCGAGCCGCTGGACACCCTGGCCGGCACTGTCCGCTGGGTGGGGCAAACCGGCTTCGGCATTGAGTTCGACCCGGCCAGCCGCACATCTCCCCGCCTGATCGCGTTGATCGAGCGGCTGAGGGAAGCGACACGCGAGAAGACCGGAACTTAGGCGCGCCCCACCAGGAAGCTGGTGCGCATCTTGCCTTTGCCTTTCACCTCAATCTCTCCGCGCGGCTCGAACGTAAAGCGGTCCTGCAAGGCTGCGGCGAACTCATCGGGCACCTGAATGCGGCCGATCTCGCCGGTGGCCTCCATGCGCGCGGCCACGTTCACCGCATCGCCCCACAGATCATATGCAAACTTGCGCTTGCCGATCACGCCGGCCACCACGGCGCCTGAGTTGATCCCCACCCGGATCTGAACCGGCTCGCCGGACAGTGGATCTTTGAAATTGGCAACGGCGTCGACCATGTCCAACGCGAGCTGTGAGATGGTGTCATCAGGGTCCGGGTCCTCAATGGGCAGGCCGGCCACCACCATATAGGCATCGCCGATGGTCTTGATCTTCTCTGCCCCATAGCGCGCCACCACCTCGTCAATGGCGTTGAAGACATCGTTCAGCAGGCTCACCAGTTGTGCCGGCTCCAGCCGGCCGGACATTTGCGTGAACCCGGCAATATCGGCAAACAGAATGGCGACCCGCTCATAGTCGTCGGCAATCATGCCCTCGGTTTCCTTCAGGCGCGCCGCAATCGGCGCCGGCAGGATGTTCAGCAACAGCCGCTCGCTCTCCGCATAGGCGGCGGCCACCTCCTGCTCCGCCCGGGCAGAGGCTTGGACGAACGGCAGCACCATCAACAGAACATAGACCGGCCAGGTGAACATGGCGGTCACGCTTAAGAACACACGCTGGCTTTCCGGGATCAGGTAGATCGGGTCATGGGTGACCGAGTAGGCCATGACCAGGCCCGCACTCGCCAATATGACGCCTGTGCCCAGAATGGATATGCGCAGAGAATAGAAGGGCTGGATGAACAAAAGAATGCCCACCAGGAAGGGATAGTTCTGGAAGCCATACTGAAAGCCCACGCAAACCGTGGCCGCGATGCCGTGCAGCACCAGTTCGGTGATCGCCCCCCAAAACGCCAGTTGATAATAGCCCCGGTCCAGCCCAATGAGCGCGCTCACAAAGAGGATGACGCTGAAGATATTGAACAGCGCCATGAAGGTCACGCCGTTCTGCCAGAACAGCAGTCCGGTCAAAAAGTGCCCCGCCGCCCCCAGCACATAGAACACCTTCCAATAGATGTAGTAGCGCACCAGGTCATCGGGCACATGCGCCGGCGGCACGGTGAACCACTCCACAATCGTTTGGCGGGCCGTCACTGCGCTCATCTTTCTCCTCCAGGGTGCTCGGTAGGCCGTCAGTACGTGAGAGCGGGCTGGCCGGGCGGCACAACCTTGATCTCACCGAAATGCGCACGCATCCGCTTGGAGCGGACCAGATAGATCGACATCAGAACGTAATACGTGCATTCGCGCGCAAAGTCCCCATAGCGGCTCGGGTTTTCCATGAAATCAAATGTCTGAATGGCGCACAGGGTGGCCAGCGCTGCGAACAGCACCATCATGGCAATCGGCGTATAGCGCCAGCGTGCGGCATAGCCCGCCAGGAAGACGGCCCCGGACGTTGCGATCAACAGCCAATGCACAAACTGCGTGCCGGGAGGAAAGGTGGGGTTTTGCAACGGCATCAGCAGCGCTGCCCCGGTGAAATATTCAACAAACCCCAAAACGCCCCAGCCGAGCATCACCGTGGCGGCCAGGAGCATCAAATAGCTGAAGCCTTGTGAGAGCCTGTCCATAAGTCCCGGCATCATGAGGCTCCCTCGCTCATGAACGCTTGGCCTGTAAGCTCTTCAGACACAGCCCAGAGCCGCTCGGCTACGGCTTTGTCCTGAGTGATGGGATCGCGCCTGGCCACGCCCACCGGGCCGCGCAGCTCCATCGTGCCGGTCGGGCCATAATAGCCGCCGCCGGCCGCATCTTCTGAGAGCGCCGCATAGAGCGCCGGCTGGGCGGCGGACGCGTTGGAGTGTGTGAAGAACGGCGAGAGCGTCTTTAGAACGTAATACTGGGCGCGGCCCATCTCCCCGAACAGGTTTGAATCCGATCCGCCCGGATGGACCGCGAGCGCCCTAACGCTGCGCCCGGCCGCCACGAGGCGCCGGTTCAGCTCATCGGCAAACAGCAGGCAGGCCAGCTTGGACTGGCCATAGGCCACAAGCCCATTGCCGCCGCAGGTCAGATCAGGAAAGTGGATCCGCGCGCCCTTATGGGCGACGCTCGACAGCGCCACAATGCGCGACGCCTCATGGTCGGGCATCAGATCGATCAACAGCGCGGTTAAAAGGAAGTGGCCCAGATGGTTGGTTGCGAACTGCAGCTCAACCCCCGCATCGTTGGTCTGTTTGGAATAGAGCAGAAGGCCGGCATTGTTGATCAACACATCAAGCGCGCCCACGCGGTCCCGGTATTCCTGGGCAAACGCGCGAACCGAGGCGAAATCGCCAAGGTCAACCAGCATGACATCGAGCTTAGCGGCCGGCAGGCGCTTCAGCAGCCGGGCCTTGGCGTCCGCCGCCTTCGCCTCCGACCGGCACGCCATCACCACATGCCAGCCGGCTTCGGCCATGCCGGCCGCGGTTTCAAATCCGATTCCTGTGTTGGCGCCTGTAACAATCGCTGTTTTCTGAGAAGGGTCGCTCATATGCACTCTCCGACAAATTGGACATAAAGCGTATTTTTGTCTATATTGACAATTAGCGTCCATTTGTCAATATGTCAGGATGAACGCGCGGGAAAAGGCCATTATTGAAGCAGCGGTGAACGTGTTTTCCCGCTACGGCGTGAAGCGCACCACCATGAACGATATTGCCGCAGAAGCCGGCATCGCGCGCCAGACGCTCTACAACGCCTTTTCCAACAAGGATGAGGTGTTGCAGGCAACCATTCGGTTGTTTTCTGATCAATCAACCGCGCGGATCGAGGCGGAGTTTGAGACCGCACGTGAGCTCGGCGACCGGCTCGATGTGATCTTCCGGCACATTGCCGTTGAGCCCTTCGATCTGCTGAACGCCTCGCCCAACGCCGAAGACATTGTCGCCGGCTTTAACGCCTCCAGCCAGAAGGAAATCGCCGCGGCGGCGGAACGCAACAGGGTGATCATTGCCGAGACGCTGGCCCCCTCAAAAGCGGCGATCGAGGAGAGCGGCCTCACCCTGGACCAGTTTGCCGATTTCGTTCAGCGCTCAGCCTCTGGCGCAAAGTACAACGCCGGCAGCCGGAAGCATCTGCTCGCGCTCCTCAAGGCCCTCAAGGTCTCCACGTTAAAGGTCGCGCGCGGCGGCTGACGGTGTCATGCGGTCCAGATACTTCACGAACCGGGAGGTTAGGCTGTCGCGCACGGTGTTGGAGGGCCAGACCGCGTAGATGCCAAGCGGGCTGACGCGCCAGTCCGGCAACAGGTGCACCACCCGGCCCGCCGCCAGATCGTCTGCGGCCAGGAACACCGGCAAGGTGCCGAGCCCCGCTCCGGCTTTGACCAGCCGATAAAGCGCCATGGCATCGTCCACCATGAGGCGGGATGCTGCGGTCAGGGTCTTGTGTTCGCCCTCAGGCCCTGTGAACTCAAACTGCCGATGGATATCGCCCAGGTTGACCACCGGCCAGCCGGCGAGATCATCCGGCGTCTTCGGCACCGCGCGCCCCTTCAGCAAAGACGGCGCGGCCAGCAGGATGCGCTCTTCGCTCGCCACTTTCTTGGCCTTCAGCGAGCTGTCCTTCAGCCAGCCCATGCGGATCGCCAGATCTATGCCCTCCGCGATAATGTCGCGGCGCACGTCGGTGAAGCTCACCTCCAGATCCACCCGCGGATGATCGGCCGAGAAGGCCGCGATGCGGTCAATCAGGGCCGAATGGGCCATGACGGCCGGCGCCGTCAGCCTCAGCCGGCCGGACGGCTGCAACGAGCCCGCACTGATCTGATCCAGCCCCCGCTCGGCGGCGGCCACCATCTCTTGGGCCGACTTCAACACCGTCTCGCCATCGCTGGTGAGCGAGAGTTTGCGCGTGGAGCGGTAGAACAGCGCAACGCCCAAATCGCTCTCCAGCTTGGAGATGTGATGGCTGACCACCGAGGGCGAGAGATCCAACACCTGCGCCGCCCCGCGGAACGAGCCAGCTTCAGCCGCCTTGGCAAAGATCGCAAGCTGTCGTAATCGATCGATCATTCTTCAAGTTTATCGAATTCTGAAACGCAATTATCCCATATTATGCAAGAAAGCCAAAGTCATTATGTTTTCCGTCATCGAAGCCATCACACCTGACCTGACAAGGAGACATAAGACATGAAGCGCATGATGATGACGGTTGTAGCCGCCGGCGTTCTGGCCGCCGCACTGGTGCCGGCCAAGGCGGACGAGGCTTTAAAGGCGGTGGTTGAGCCGTTTTACACCAAGATCCTGACCCGGGCCTCCGGCGCGGACGTGGCGAAAACGGCAGAGGCCATCATTTCGGAGAACTGGCAAAGCATCGGCGACTATAGCGGCAAGACCAAGTCGCGTGATCAGTTCGTCAAGCAGATGTCGGGCTTCGGCAAGCTGATCCCGGACATGACCTGGAAGATTGAAGAGATGATCGTCTCCGGCGACAGGGTGATCGTGCGCGGCCGCGCCAGCGGCACGCCCAAGGGCCCCATGTTCGGCATTGATGGCAAAGGCAAGAGCTGGGAGATCATGTCGATCGACATCCACACCGTGAAGGACGGCAAGATCGTCACCTCCTACCATATTGAAGATTGGGCCGGCGCGATCCGGCAGCTCAAAGGAAAGTGAGCCAAAAAAGCATCTGGTTTCATTTTTTTGCCCCCCTGTGACGCGCGTCACTGCGGGGGCCCCTCCTCGCTTCTAAAAAGGTCTCAACACAAACGAGATCTGCATGGGGCAGATCGGGCAACACCCTAGAGGGACAAGGAACCAAAACAATGATCCGCAAAGCACTTTTCGCCATCGCAGCCGTCGCCACCATCGCCGGTGCAGCCACCACCGCACAAGCCGGCTCTTACGGTTATGGCGGCTACGGCGGCTACAACACCTACAGCCACGGCTACTCCAGCTATGGCTCCTACAAGCCGCGCTACCGCTACATCCGCAAGTGTCACCGGGTGAAAGTGGGCCACCGCAAGATCTGGGACCACTATTCCTACGGCTACCGCTACAAAGCCATCTACAAGCGCCGCTGCCACCGGGTGAAGGTGCACTACTAAGAGATTAAGTCAGCCAAGCCTATGACGCGGAAAGCGGCTCCCTCGGGGGCCGCTTTTCCTTTGCGCACTTGGCTTAAGCGCGGCTGCAGCCGTCCCGCCCTGGTTGATTTCGGTCAAACGCACTGGGTGCTCTTTGGACTACGGTGGATGGATAAAGCCACGCGACGTTCAATGGAGGAGGGCGCAATGTTCAATCAGATTATGGTTCCGGTCGATCTGGCACACACGGGCGAGTTGGAGAAATCCCTGAAGATCGCTTCGGATCTTTCCAAGCAGTATGATGCGCCGGTGTGCTACGTGGGGGTGGCCACATCGCAGCCAAGCGAGGTTGCCCACAATCCGGATGAGTACGAGCAGAAGCTCTCCGCCTTTGCCGCAGAGCAGGCCGCAGAGGATGGCCACACCGCCACATCACGCACCTTCATCGGACACGACCCGGCGATCGACGTGGACGATGTTCTGTTGAAGGCGGTGGACGAGGTTGGCGCCGACCTGGTTGTGATGGCCTCCCATGTGCCATCGCTTGTTGACTATATCTGGCCATCAAACGGCGGAAAGATCGCCGCCCACTCAAAGGCCGCCGTTTTCGTGGTGAGGTAAAGAGGGGAGCGGGGTACGTTCCCGCGTTCCTGCGGAAGCAGGAACCTTCTGAGCCAAGGGAAAGATGCGAGCTATGGGCCCCTGCCTTCGCAGGGGAGCGGGACCACACACCGTCATCCCGGAATTTTGCACCAGCAAAATATCCGGGACCCAGCAACCGCAGAGCTCAGAGCGAACCGCTCTGGGTCCCCGCGTTCGCGGGGATGACGGGAGGTGTGTTGCCGCGTTCCTGCGGAAGCAGGAACCTTCTGAGCCAAGGGAAAGAGGCGAGCTATGGGCCCCTGCCTTCGCAGGGGAGCGGATATGGTGCCGCTCTTCCCCTTCCGTCATCCCGGAGTTTTGCGCCAGCAAAATATCCGGGACCCAGGAGCCGCAGAGCTCAGAGCCAACCGCTCTGGGTCCCCGCGTTCGCAGGGATGACGATGGTAGTGAGTGGGGAGGACGATGGGAGCGTTGCCGCTCCAGCCGCTTACCCACCCCTACATGAGCGGATGCACCGGCGCGCTCCAGGCGGCTTGGAAGAGCATGACCCCGGCGAGCAGAATGATGACGCCGCCGACAGCGCCGGCAATGTCAATCATCAGGCCGATCCGGCTGCCCTGGCCCGGCAGCACCTCTGCCAGGCGCAAGGATGTGGTGCGGGCATAGACCGACAACGTGGCCAACGCCGACACGGTGATCGCCGTGCCGATGGACATGGCGATAACAGCCCCCACCCCGGCCCAGCTAAGCTGCAGCGAATGGGCCACCAGCAGCACCACGATGGCCCCGCTGCAGGGCCGCAGCCCGATGGACGCCACCATGCCGACCAAACCGCGCCACGACAGCGGCTGGTCCAGCTCCTCGCGCGTGGGACCATGGGCATGGCCGCAGCTTGAACAGGCCTCATCATGCGCATGGTCGTGCCCGTGATCATGGGAATGGGCGTGATCGTGGGCGTGATCATGAGCATGATCGTGCACCGGTTGGCGGCGCGTGAACAGCCGCCTGCCCCGGGTCAGCACCAGCATAACCCCCACCAAAGCCACCAGGGCATAGCTGATCGTCTCCAGCTCGCCAGCGGTGCGCTGCGCCTGGCGCATTGAAAACCCGAGCAGGGTCACACACCCCGTCACCGCCACAATCGCCGTGACGCCTTGGGTGAGCGAGGCCAGAACGGAGAGCAGGATGCCGCGGCGCAACTGGCTTTCCTGGGTCAGCAGATAGGTGGAAATCACCACTTTGCCGTGACCCGGTCCGGCGGCATGGAAAACGCCGTAAAAGAAACTCAAGAACACCAGGCTCCAGGCCGCAGTAACGCCGTCTGCCTTAATCGCGCGCAGCGCTGCGGCCAGTTCCTTGTGCAGGTCCCGTTGCAGGGCCTGGATCTCCAACACCATGGCAGACCAGTGGGCGCTGAAGATGCCTTGCTGCAGGACGAAAAACAGCACCGCCAACCCGGCCAACCCGGCAAGCCAGGCGGCCGTGGACACTTTCGAGGCCGCGATCCTCACCGACATGAGACCTCGACCCTTTCTGCAAACATTTTGCCTAACCCGGTGTCCGGTTTGGCGTTGTCATCAATGGCCTGGGCCAGCAAGAGCATTTCGGTCGTGGGCTTGGGCGTCAGCACATATCCGCGGCAGGTATTGGCAGAGGGTCCCTTGAACGCCACCACATCGCCCTTCATGTGCAAAATCTCAATATAGTAGCTGGGATCGTACACCGAGAACGAGAAGTCCTTGGCCTTGGGGTCAACGGGGCTTGCCAGCGGCACCACAAAGCGCATCCACAGCCGCCCGCCGCGCACTTCGCTGTCATACTCGCTCACTGTGCCCAGCGTGACCTTCTCGCCGCCGGAACGGATCTCGGTGAAATAGTTGTAGGCCTTGAGACTGTCCAGGTTCGACTTGGCCAGCTCCATCCAATCGGTCTTCTTGTCGTTAGTGCTGCCGGAGGCTTCCGTGGCCACGGCCGTGTAGAAATCGTCGAACAGCCATTCCTGTTCCAAGGCAATCGCCTGGCCGGCCTCGTTCAACACAACAGTGCTGCGCAGATCGATCCATGCGTGCGGATGGGCGCTGGCCGGTGCTGCCGTCCAAACCTGCATAACCAACGCCAGAGCCAGAACTGCGCACAGTCCCATCTCTCTCAGCCGGCGAACCATCATGCTTTGATCCTTGTTGTTTGATTCGAGCATACCACGGTGCGGGGTGCGCGCTCCGTTTATCAAACACCTTTTGTCTATTCTATGGCAACGCGACGTGTTCTTGAGGTCGCTCCATCGGATCAAGCACGAGGAGCAGCCGGGTTTCGCCTGAACCGGCAATGGGGGGCGAGCGGTGCACAAGCCCTGAGACCGGGGGATCGGGCCAAAGTGTGCCCCGCAACAGGATCGGTGCCCCCGTGGGCGCGGTCTCAACCAAAGCCGGCTCAGCATCTTCGGCATAAAGACCATATTGCGTGCCGGTGCCCCGATAGGTGCACAGCAAACGGGCGGTCACCTGATCGATGTGAAACTTGCGGCAGGCATCGGTGGTGACCACATCCAAGCGCACACGCAGGAACTCAGCGGTCATGAGGCCGGCGAACATGTCCGCCATGGAGACGACGTCATCGATGAACCAGTCGCGCCAGATCCCGGCCGGGGTACCGGCGTCCTCACACACTTCCGTCACCGCATCGCGGACCGCTTCGGGCTTGACGATGATCCGGCAGGACGGTAGGGCTAGAGGCGTTAACTCGCTAATCCAGGCGTGAAAACCGCTCGGAAGCGGGCGTTGCCAGATTGCGGCTGCAACCCCGGGGGCCAAGAACCCATCCAGGTCAGCCTGCCGGTCCACAACGCTCACGCCAATGGCGGCGTCCTGGACAAACTCGCGGACATAGTTCATCCGCCGAACTCCTGCGGTTTGGTGACTTGAAAGTGATCCGCAATGTTATAACATTACGTTTTTGAATCGCAAGCCGCGACAACACTGGTATCACAGGACAATCGAAAGATGGACGAAGCAGTAGATACGCTCGCTCATGAGCCCTTGGCGGACGACGCGCCCGAGACGGCGAACGGTCCCAGCCGCGCTGAGGCAGAAGCGGCTGTGCGCACGCTGATTGAGTGGGCGGGCGAGAATCCGGACCGGGAAGGTCTGATCGGCACGCCGGCCCGGGTCGTGCGCGCCTATGAAGAGTTCTTTGCCGGCTACCGGGAAGATCCCGCGGAATTCCTCACCACCACGTTCAAGGAAACCGCCGAATATGACGACATGATCGTTCTGCGCGATATCCGGCTGGAATCCCATTGCGAGCATCATATCGTTCCCATTCTGGGCAAGGCCCATATCGGCTATCTGCCGTCTGACCGGGTGGTGGGTATCTCCAAGCTGGCGCGGCTGGTGGAGGTTTTCGGCAAGCGCATGCAGATCCAGGAAACCCTCACCGCACAGATTGCCGACACGCTTCAGGAGGTTCTGCAGCCCCGGGGCGTCGGCGTGGTGATCGAAGCGGCGCACCAGTGCATGACCACCCGCGGCATTCGCAAGCCCGGCGTCAGCATGGTCACAAGCCGCATGCTGGGCAGTTTCCGCGACAACCCGGCCACCCGCCGGGAGTTTCTCGACATGATCGGCAGGGGCTAGGCGACGAAGATCAGCTCTTGCAGATGGGCAAAGGCCGCCACGGCACTTTCGGCAAACTGTCGCGCCAGGCGTTGATGATGGGCTGGAGCTTTTCCTTCGGCCAGAATTTCGGCTTGCCGATGGCCCTGAGGCACGCCTTGTTCCAATAGAGCCCCGCCTTGGACAGGGACGTCTTGGCTTTCACCGCCTTGACCACCGCATCGATATCGCCCGATTCCGGATAGATATAGAGCGTGGTGGGATTGCCCTCCACCAGGGCAAGGATCTTCTTGGAATCTTTCGGCGACCATGTGGTGCAGCCATTGCTGCGCCCGGCGGTGTAGTTCACCAGGCGCCCATAGGGCGTGAAGCCCTCCTTGTCGGCATACTTGCTCTTGGGGTTCTTGTAGCGGCAGCGCCAGCGCAGGAAGACGGCCGGGTGTCCGCCAATGGCCCGCTCACGGGCATTGGCCGTATCGCCCTCGCCGTCAAACAGCAAAAAGGTGCGCAGGAACGGCGTCCGCTTGCCGCCTTTGCGGTAATAGCCCTTGAACGAGGTTCGGGTTTCCGCCGTCACATAGGACCCGCCGGTGGTGAGCTTGGAGCCTTCCGCATTGGAGAAGTTCCGCGCGCACTGGCGCCCATTGGAGAAGTTCGCACGCTTCAGCTTGCGCCCATTGCCATAGCCCGACGAGACCGCGCTGAAAGTCTTGTCTTTCTCGCAGATGGTATAGAACCGCCGCCCAATCTTGCCGGACGGCAACAGACTGGGGCGGGTGGCATCCATGGCGAAGTAGCACGGATTTTTGACCGCGCCTTCACTCAGCTTCTTGTGATAGAGCGCACGGGCCCGCTTTAACACCACCGGCGCGATTTTGCCGTCACCGGTGCCCATATGGGCTTTCAGCCAGCTCGGGATCTCATCAGCATGCTCAGCCGCCAGGCTCTGCGCCTGCCCGGACGCAAGCACAGCCAGCGCCACCGCAAGGCTCAAAAACAATGGTCTTAAGGGCATTGGGCGGGCCTCCTGCGCAATCATCCCTGAAACCGCCTTAGCATAAGCGGCAGGCGCAAGAAAAGGGGCCCGCGAATACTCTGGAGGCAGAACGCTCACCGCTGGATGGTTGGACCTACTCGCTGGAAATTCTCGATCTGGCGCTTTCGAACAACTGGGGAACCAGGGTCCCGTAGAGCATAACCGTTCCGATAAAAATCAAGTACTGGCCGGCAGAGCCCATGAACCCATACTGCCCGTTCACGTTCGTCGCCATGAGCAGGTTGCCGATTGTGAGCAGGCCAACAGGGATGGACATCAGAACGACGTGAGAGTGCTTGCTTTGGCCGTTGAGCTCTAACTTGATGGAGATGAAGACGCCGACAAAAAACGCCAGAAAAGGCGTGATCAGCGCGATAATGTCGGTGATTTTGTAAAACAGGAAAGTCGGTTCCATATCACTGCATCTTTGCTTCAAAGTTTGGGCTTGTCAGAGTTTCCGAGTTCCCCCAATAGCTCCACCCCTTGCGGCTGAGATCGGGCTTGCCCTTGGCATCAACAGGGGCGATTTGGATCCATTTGTCGGTGTGAAACAGGTTCTGCTTATAAACCTGATCCGTGATGACGTAAGACGTGCCCGGGACCGTGTTGCTGAATTGATCACCAGGCTGAGTAAAAACACCCGTAGGGGGAGACTTTCTTAGCGGCGCAGGCTGCAATGGAACAACCATACCACCCGTTCCGGGTGTTGTTTGAGCCATTTGCGCATACGAACCCGCAGAATTTAATGTGATGGAAAATAAAATGCTAATTATAAACGCAATATTTCGCATTTTCATTTGACCAATTTATTTGAATATAAAACTATATTTCATTTTTATTTCTATTTTATACAAATAAAAATTTCAAGTACATTTTTAGTTATAGAAATCGCAACAAACCGGCCACGGGAGTGCCCGAGCACAATCCGGCTGAAAACGCAGACGCGTCCTCTTGCTGCCATAAAAGTCATGTTATAACGTAACGTCTCAAGGCTTCGCGCTCAGGCATCGTCGATCTTTCAATTCACAAGGGCGCCACGCCCGGACGTCCCTTTTCACTCACAAACCAGGTAGGACCCCACGCCCATGTACGCCCGTCTCGTTTCCAGCATTTCTGCGTTCCTCATGGCCATATTCCTCGCCACCGCCGCGTTCGCGCAGACGGTCACCGTGACCGACGTCCTCGACCGCAAGGTAGAGGTGCCTGCCAAGGCCGAACGCATTCTGGTTGGCTTCTATTTTGAAGACATGTTCGCCGTGGGCGGCGCGGATGTTTATGACCGCGTTGTGGCCATATCGCGCGAAGCCTGGGAAGGCTGGCGGAATTTCCAGTGGAAAGCCTATACCGCCGCGGTCCCTAAGATCACAGAGATCGCCGATGTGGGCGAGGTGGACGGCGGCACGTTCTCCCTTGAAAAGGCCCTCGCCGCCCGCCCTCAGGTCGCCCTCTTCGCCGCCTGGCAGTTCAGCGCACTGAAAGACACGATCGGTCGTCTTGAAGCCGCCGGGGTCCCCGTCGTGGTTCTCGACTACAACGCCCAAGTGGTGGAAAAGCATGTGAAATCCACTCTGGCTCTGGGCACCGTTCTGGGTCAGCCGGAGCGGGCAAAGCGCCTGGCGGACATGTATGAGACGGCGGTGGCGGACGTTGTCGCCCGCGTGGCCAAAATCAAGGAGCGCCCGAAGGTCCACTTTGAACTCGCCCGCAAAGGCGCCGATGAAGCCGGCTTCTCCTGGGGCAATGTCATGTGGGGCCGTCTGGTGGAAGTGGCAGGCGGTCAGAACATCGCCAAAGACCAGATCGCCAAATGGGGACCGGTGAACCCTGAATTCGTGCTCGCGCAAAACCCTGAAGTGGTGTTCCTGGCCGGCTCAGGCTGGGTTGGCAAGGACAAGGCGGTGATCATGGGCCCCACGGTCAATGTGGAAGACACCCACGCCCGCATGAAGCCCTATAAGCAGCGCCCCGGCTGGGCAGAGCTGGACGCGATCAAGTCCGGCAAGGTGTTCGCGGTCTATCATGGCGGCACGCGCACGATCTACGATTTCACCTTCCTCCAGTTCATCGCCAAGTCGCTGCACCCGGAGGCCTTCGCCGACGTGGACCCTCAAAAGAACCTTGAAAAGTACTTTGAGGAGTTCATGCCGATCCCGCTTAAGGGTGCGTTCATGACGCAACTGCCCTGACCCGGCCGCCTTGAGCGACCACCCGCAAGCCGTCCCGGGCGCCTCCAGCTATGCCAGACTGGCGGCACGGCGCCTGGGCTGGCTGAGCGCCGGCGCGCTGGTGCTGGCCGCCAGCGCCATCGCCGACATCCTCACCGGGCCCGCATTCTTGAGCATCGATCAGGTGCTCACGGCCCTGTTCGCCCCGTCCGAAGTGGACCAGACCACCGCCGTGATCGTCCGCCAGATCCGCCTGCCCATGACGCTGATGGCCATGCTGGTGGGGATCGCGCTGGGCATTGCCGGGGTCGCCATGCAGACCATCCTGGGCAATCCGCTGGCGAGCCCCTATACGCTGGGCTTTTCGGCCGCGGCCGGGTTCGGTGCGGCGCTGGCCATTGTCACAGGGCTCTCGCTGCCGTTCCTGCCCTGGATGACGATCCCCGTCGCCGCCTTTGTGGCCGCCTCCGGTGCGGCCGTGCTGGTCTATGGCTTTGCCCACCGCAAAGGCATGACGCCAGATGTGATGGTCCTGGCCGGCATCGCCACCCTGTTCCTGTTCCAATCCCTCCAGTCCATGGTGCAATACCTGGCCTCGCCGGAAGTGCTGCAGGCGATTGTGTTCTGGCTGTTCGGCTCCCTGCTCAAGGCAAACTGGGACAATGTGCCGATCACCGCCACCATCGTGGTGTTCTGCACCGCCCTGCTGGTGCCGGACGCCTGGCGGCTGACGGCCCTGCGCCTGGGCGACACCCGCGCCGCCTCTTTAGGGGTTGAGGTGGAACGTCTGCGCGTGAAGGTGTTCGTGCTGGTCGCCCTGCTCACCGCCGGCTCGGTGGCCTTTGTGGGCACCATTGGCTTTGTGGGCCTGGTTGCGCCCCATATCGCCCGCATGCTGGTGGGCGAAGACCAGCGGTTCCTGATGCCCATGTCCGCGCTGACCGGCGCCTGCATCATGACGGGCGCCTCGATCCTGTCCAAAATGATCTCGCCCGGCTCGGTCATTCCCATCGGCATTGTGACGGCGGTGATCGGCGTGCCGTTCCTGTTCGGGCTGATCCTGCGCCTGAAGGGCGGACGGCCATGACCTACGCCTTCAAAGACATCACCGTGCACATGGGCGGAGCGCCCATCGTGCAGCAGGCCTCCTCGGAGCTCGCCGCCGGCAAGATCACCGTCATCGTCGGCCCCAACGGCGCCGGCAAGACCACCTTGCTGACAGCGCTGGCCGGCTTGCGCAGCTCAACCGGCAGCATGTGGGCGGAGGGACGCGAGCTCTCCCGCCAGGAACGGCGCAGCCTGGCCGCCTACATGCCCCAGGACATCGGCGCACAGTCCTCGCTCACCGTGCTGGAGGTGGTGCTGCTGGGCCGGCTGACCTCGCTGGGCCTCAGGGTACCGACTGATCTGCAGGCCAAAGCGCTCAACGCGCTCCACCGGTTCGGCCTTTCCCCCTTGCAGGAGCGCACGCTTGATGCGGTGAGCGGCGGCCAGCGCCAGTTGGTGTATCTGACACAGGCGCTCTTCCGCGAACCTCGACTGCTCCTGCTCGATGAGCCGACCGCCGCGCTGGACCTGCGCCATCAGCTCATCGTCATGGACGCGGTCCGCGCCCATGCGGCGGCACATGACATCGCCGTTCTGATCGCCATCCACGACCTCTCTTTGGCCGCTCAGTTTGCCGATCAGGTGATCTGTCTTGCGAACGGCAGGATTGAGGCCGATGGCCCGGCCGATCAGGTTCTGACAGCAGACAGGCTGCGCGCCCTGTTCGGGGTGGACGCCGAGATTGATCAGGCCCCGTCAGGCCACTTGCGCATCACCCCGGTCAGGGCGGTTCAGGAGCGCACAGTCTAGCGCTGCGGATGGACCTGAAGCAGGGCGCGCCGGCGTGCCTCGCCCAGCAGGATCACGCCTGCGGCCAGCGCCGGCAGGCAGAACACCAGCCCGCACGCCAGCAATGACAGGATGTGCGAGAGCCCGGCGGCGGGATTGAAGATCATGGCCACATAGATCAGCGCCGCGGCGCTGAAAAGGGCCGCCAGGGCATAGCCCAGGGCGGCGGAGGCATAATCATCCCGGTTGATGGCGATCGCGCTGTAGGTGGCCGCACACAGTTGCACCATCATGAGAAACAGAACGATGGACCGCGCCGCGGTCCAGCCTTCAATCAGCATGGTCACCGGAAGGGCGATCAGCGCCAGCCCGGCAAAGTAGCGCAGGCACGAGCCGATCCAGAACACCGCCAGGCCTTTGGGCCAGCGGTAACGGGATATGGGCATCTTTGCATCGAACATCGGTTTGGTGTCCTCTGGAGGCACTGCGCGCAATGACACTAGCAAGAATCCCCTGACAGTCCGTTACCCGCTATGGTTTGACGCTGTCATCCCTTCACCGTCACCCCTGGGTCCCCGCTTTCGCGGGGATGACTGGGGGTGGGCGACACCCCTGCCCCTCATCGTCACCCCTGGGTCCCCGCGTTCGCGGGGATGACGGGGTGGGCGACACCCCTGCCCCTCATCGTCACCCCGGAATTTGCGCCAGCAAATATCCGGGGCCCAGAGCGCCGATGACTGGGTGGAGCAAGCACTCAACATCGTCACCCCGGAATTTGCGCCAGCAAATATCCGGGGCCCAGAGCAACCCGCCCCTAGGTCCCCGCTTTCGCGGGGATGACGGTGTGGGTGAGGGTCTCCGCGTTCGCGGGGATGACGGAGTGGGTGAGGGTCCCCGCGTTCGCGCCGATGACAGTGTTTGCAGTTCCCGCGTTCCTGCGAAAGCAGGAACCTTCTCAGCCAAGGGAAAGATGCGAGCTATGGGCCCCTGCTTTCGCAGGGGAGCGGGAGGGTATCGCTTACTCCGGCACCAGGCGCCACAGCGAGCCGGTTTCGTTGTGCTCCAGCGCCACATAAACGAAGCCATCCGCCCCCATGGCCACATCGCGGATGCGGCCGAAATCCTCAACCAGCTTTTCCTGCTCCACCAGCTTGCCGTCCTCAATGCGCAACCGATAGAGCGTGCTGGCCTTCAGGCTGCCCACCAGCAGATCGTTCTTCCAGCCCGGAAACTGATCGCCCCTATGGAAGGTGAAGTTGGAGACCGCCGGCGCCGGGGTGAAATCCACCACCGGCAACACCGTGCTCTCAATCGGAAAATCAAGCCCGAGATCCTTGCCGATCGAGATCTCCTCGCCATCATAGGCCAGCCCGTTGGTGTAAAGCGGCCAGCCATAGTTCTGGCCTTTCAGGATGTGGTTGATCTCATCACCGCCGCGCGGGCCCATCTCCGTGTTCCAGATCTCGCCGTTGACCGGGTGCCCGTCCAGCCCCTGGCCCGTGCGGTGGCCATAGCTCCAGACCGTGTGTTTGGTGGAGGCCTCAGGCCTCTTCTCCGGCGGGGCATAGAACGGATTGTCCTCTGGAACGGAACCATCATCGCGGACCCGGTGAACCTTGCCGAAGGGCGTGTCGAGCTTGTGCAGCTTGTCGTACGTGTTCTTGCCGCCGATGGAGATATAGAGAAACCCCGCCCCGTCAAACGCCAGCCGCCCGGCGGCCACCGCGTCGGGCACGGGCGTATAATGATCCTTGTGCACCGACCAGATCACCTCCTGGTCCACCCACTCCCCTTGCTTGATCCGCCCCCGGACGACCCGGACCATCGTCCCCGGCACCACCCAGCCGCAGCCCCAGAAGCAATGGTCGGTGTGGGAGAGATAGATCCAGCCGTTCTCCGCATAGTTCGGATGCAGCTCCACATCGAGCACGGTGCCCAGATTGAGCCAGATGCCCCTAAAGCTCGCCAACGTGTCCCAGACCTCAGGGGTCCCTTCAATGAGCGGCTTCTGGGTGCCTTGCTGGTCCACCAGGGAGAGCCCTCTGATCTTCTCGGCGATCAGGATCTCCCCGCTGGGCAGCGGCGCGATGGAATAGGGCCGGCTCTCAAGCGCCGTCACCCGTTCCAGCTTGAAGCTGTGGTGCTGCGAGCGCAGCGTCCGGGGCTCTTGCGGTTCCTTGGTGTAGGAGGCCGGCGTTGTGGGGAAGCGTTGGCGCAGCTCGCTGATATAGATCGCCATCAGCTTGATCTCACGGGCCGACAGCGTTCCCTCAAAACCCTTCTTTCCGCTGCCGGGGACGCCCTTGGCGATGACGGGCATCATCTCATCCACCGTGTCACCGTATTTCAGCGGCCCATCGATAAGCGAGGGCCCCTGGTCTGTGCCGGCGAGGGTTTGGCCATGGCAGGCGGCGCAATTGGCCTGCCAGGCGACGAACGCGGGCTCGCGGCTGTCTGCGGTCATCACATACCAGGTGCCGACCGCGCCCCCGATGAGCGCGAAGACAACCAAGCCGAGGGCGATCTTGTAGCGTTTTTTCATGCAGGCTCCCGAATATCATTCCGGTGGGTTTGGCACAATCGCAGAGACCGCGACTTTAAGACGGAATCGCGTTACCCCTCTTGGGGAGTGATCACTCTGAAGGCTTTCCCCGTTCAATGCACCGCCTGAGACACTTCATCGAAACGGTCCTCCAAGACCAAGGCGTTGCGTTCACCCCGCACACCCCGGCTGAAACCAAGGCCGTGACCGAGCGCTGGCTTCAGGCTTTTGCCCAAGGGGTGAAGCAGGCGACGGGCACTTGGATCTATCACGGTTTCAGATGGCATGGCTTCAACTGTGATTATGAGCCGGCCCTGAGAGGCGAGAGCGCATTGCGGGCGTATCAGCGCCAGTGGTCTGCCCCTTACGTGGTGTTCGCCGAAGAGGGCGACTGGTCATTGGCGTGCACATCGGAAAGATATCCCGACTTTTCAGCGCTCGGCGCTGACCTCTACGTGGCTCATCACAACATGAAATGGACCATGGCGTTCACCCATGAGCAGCCGCACGATGGTCCGTTCTTTGCCGAGCGCGGGGCAGCGCCCGGCCGGTGACGGGGTGGAGATTTATCCCGTGTTGTCGGGCTGAGGATTGAGCGTCTTCATCGGCCTTTCCCCGGCCTGTTTGCGGCGCCTGTTCTGGGCCCGCTCCAGATCGGCCGTGGCGACGCGCAGTTGACCCATCAGATGGGCCTCATAGCGGCTGAGCTTGCCGGTGAAGTCCCGGTCCAGGCTGTATTGCAGCAGGCGCCCTAAGATGAGCTGGTCGCGCACGGCAACCGGATGCTCCTTGGCGTTGTGTTTCAGCCGCGCATGGAAGTTGCGCAGTTCGCCGTAGCCCGGGCAGGTGTACTTCGCCAGATCGGCGCGGGCGGCGAAGGTCTCACACCAGGCTCCCATCCAGCGGTACAAGGCCGCCTCGAACTGTGGGATACGCCGGGCGCGCCACATCAAGGTGCTGATGTGCTCCACCAACTCGGATTCCAGTATCCCCTCAGGGGCGAGCTCTTCATGCAACCGGTCTTGAAGCGCGGCGAAGCGGTCAGGATCTTCCCCGTCCAACATGAGGGTTTCTGCCCGAAGACCATGTTCCAAAGAATTGCGGCGGCTGACGGCTTTACCATCGATGGTCTTTGGACCTGTGCTGTTTGCGGCGTTTTTTCGGTTTGCGATGCGTTGAATGGCGCTTGTCATAATGATCCCTTTTGTTTGATTTAATAACCGGAATATAATCCATATAAAAACCAGAGTCAAGCAAAAAATTCCTAACTATATTGGGTGACTTTGCGAATTAAACGCCACTAAATAGCTGATTTAAATGCCGTTTTTGGCCAAATTGGTGGTGTATCCGAACGAACCCATTTTCGCGTAAAGCTATGAGCTAAAAGCGTAATCAGCGCTATTTGGCCTTGATGGTTGAGTTCATCGTCACCCTTGCCGCCCCCTGCGCGCGCCCCGCCCACATCGTCACCCCGGAATTTGCGCAAGCAAATATCCGGGGCCCAGAGCAACCCGCCCCTGGGTCCCCGCGTTCGCGGGGATGACGAGAAGGAAGCGCGGGGATGACGGGAGAGCCACACCCCGCGCCCTTGCGAACGCGAGGGCCCATAGCTCTCCCCGTCCCCTTGGCTCAGAAGGTCCTCGCTTGCGCAAGGACGCCGCACTCTAAACCGCCACCTCCACCATCTCCCGGGGCAGATGCGTCAGCACCTCATGCCCGCTCTCGGTGATCAGGAACATGTCCTCAATATTGAACCCGCCCACATCCGCCGGGTAGTAGGGCAGCTCCAGGCACACCACCATGCCGGCCTCCAGCACCTGCGCACCCGGGCCAAGGAACGGCGGCTCCTCGGTCTGGTCGTCCATGCCGATGGAATGGCCCACATGGCCGCGCGAATAGCCCGGCAGGCCGTTCGCCCGCACCGCGCTGATCGCCGCCTGGAACACCTCCCCGATCACAGCCCCCGGCGCCAGCAGAGGTTCAGCAGCCAGGAACCCCGCCATCAGCGCCTCGTGTACCAGCCTCTGTTCCGCGCTCGGCGCACCGAGGCTGAAGTGCCGGCAGCCATCGCTCCAATAGCCGTCCACCTTCGCCCCCCAGT
>JANQOW010000058.1 GCA_028285595.1 Hyphomicrobiales bacterium | reverse complement strand
TCTGGGTCCCGGATATTTTGCTTTCGCAAAATTCCGGGATGACGAAACTGCGTGTAGCGCCCTGCCTCTATCCGCGCCCTTGCGTACGCGAGGGGTAAGCCAAACAGAGCATTGCTCCTGCCCGCCGCTTTGACTAGCTTGCAGGAAAACGTAAATCCAAGAGCCAGCGTCATGACCAACCCCTACGAAACCGACCTCGATAAACGCCCCGCAAACTACCAGCCACTCACGCCAACCTCCTTCCTGGAACGTTCGGCCATGGTGTTCCCGGACCGCACCGCCATCATCCACGGCAATCAGCGCTTCAGCTACGCTGAATTCTACGACCGCTCCCGCAAGCTGGCCTCGGTTCTGGCGCGCCACGGCATCGGTAAGGGTGATACGGTGTCCGCCATGCTCTCCAACACCCCGCCCATGCTGGAATGCCACTACGGGGTGCCCATGACGGGCGGCGTCCTTCATGCCATCAACACCCGGCTGGATGCGGCCAACGTGGCCTTCATGCTGGACCATGCCAACACCAAGATCCTCATCACAGACCGTGAATTCGCCCCCACCATCGCCGAGGCCCTGAAACTGGCCGACGCGGACCCGCTGGTGGTGGACTATGACGATCCGGAGTTCGCCCAGGACGGCGATCTTCTGGGCTCCATTGAATATGAAGCCTTCATCGCCGACGGCGACCCGGCCTTTGCCTGGAGCCCGCCGGAGGATGAATGGCAGTCGTGCTCCCTCAACTACACCTCCGGCACCACCGGCAATCCGAAGGGCGTGGTCTACCATCACCGCGGCACCTATCTCATGGGGTACGGCAATGTGGTGGCCGGCGCCATGCCGGATGGGTGCACCTATCTTTGGACTTTGCCCATGTTCCACTGCAACGGCTGGTGTTTCCCCTGGTCGGTCTCCGTGGTGGGCGGCACCCATGTGTGTCTGCGCTGGGTGCGGGCCAAGGCCATTTTCGATGCCATTGCCGAGCATAAAGTGACCCACATGTGCGGCGCCCCCATCGTCATGTCCACGCTGCTCAACGCACCTGCGGAGGAAAAGCAGGAGTTGCCGCACACCGTGCAGTTCATCACCGCCGCCGCCCCGCCTCCTGAATCGGTGCTGGCCGGAATGGCAGAGGCGGGCTTCAACGTGACCCATGTTTATGGTCTGACGGAAACCTTCGGGCCATCGGTGGTCAACCAGTGGAAGGCAGAGTGGGACGAGCTTGAAGACGGTGCCCGGGCCGCCAAGAAAGCACGCCAGGGCGTGCGCTACGCGGCGCTTGAGGATCTCGACGTGTTGGACCCGGAAACCATGACGCCCGTGCCCCGGGACGGGGAGACCATGGGCGAGGTTATGATGCGCGGCAATATCGTGATGAAAGGCTATCTGAAGAACCCTGAAGCCACCAACGAGGCCCTGTCAGGCGGCTGGTTCCATTCCGGCGATCTGGGCGTGCGCCATCCGGACGGCTATATCCAGCTTAAAGACCGCTCCAAGGACATCATCATCTCCGGCGGAGAGAACATCTCCTCCATCGAGGTGGAGGACACGCTCTACAAGCACCCGGCGATCACGGCGGCCGCCGTGGTGGCCAAGCCCGATGACAAGTGGGGCGAGACCCCATGCGCGTTTGTCGAGGTGCAAGAGGGGACCGATTTGAGCGAAGACGATGTGATCGACCATTGCCGCGAGCATCTGGCCCGCTATAAGTGCCCGCGCCATGTGGTCTTCACCGAACTGCCGAAGACCTCCACCGGCAAGATCCAGAAGTTCAAACTGCGCGACATGGCGCAAGGCGGCTGACCCTATGACCCAGTTCAACCAACCGCTCGGCGGCAACGACATGCCGCGGTTCGCCGGCCCGGCCACCATGATGCGTCTGCCGGTACAGGAGACGGCCAAGGGCCTGCAAGCCTGTTTCGTCGGTATCCCCATGGACATCGGCACCTCCAACCGCTCCGGCACCCGCCACGGGCCCCGGCAGATCCGGGCGGAAAGCTGCATGCTGCGCCCCTACAATATGGCCACGGGCGCAGCCCCGTTCGACAGCTTCCAGGTGGCCGATATTGGCGATGTGGCGGTCAACACGTTCGATCTGAAGAAGACGGTGGGGATCATTGAGGAGGCGTATGACGCCATCCTCGCCGAAGACTGCATCCCGCTCACGCTTGGCGGTGACCACACCCTCACCCTGCCCATTTTGCGCGCCATGAAGAAGAAGCATGGGCCTGTGGCCATGGTGCATGTGGATGCCCATGCGGACATCAACGACCTGATGTTCGGCGAGGAGATTGCCCACGGCACGCCCTTCCGGCGCGCGGTGGAGGAGGGGCTGTTGCAGACCGACAAGGTGTTCCAGATCGGCCTGCGCGGCACCGGCTATGCGCCGGAAGATTTCGGCTGGCCCCGGGACCAGGGCTTCACGGTGGTGCCGGCTGAGGAGTGTTGGCACAAGTCTTTGAGCCCGCTGATGGAAGAGGTGCGCCGCACCATTGGCGATCAGCCCTGCTATCTGACCTACGACATCGACAGCCTGGACCCGGCTTTTGCGCCCGGCACGGGCACCGTGGAGATCGGCGGCCTCAGCACCTGGCAGGCCTTGGAGATTGTCCGCGGCTGCAAGGGGCTCAATCTTGTGGGCGGCGATCTGGTTGAGGTCTCGCCCCCTTATGATCCAAGCGGCAATACGGCGCTGATCGGGGCCAATTTGCTTTATGAGATGCTGTGCGTTTTGCCGGGAGTGAAATACGCTGATGTTTGATACCAAGTTTGTGATTGTGGTGCGCGATGATCTGGAGACCTGGCAGAAGCTGAATGTGACGGCCTTTCTGTCGAGCGGCATTGCGGGCAACACGCCGGAGATGATGGGCACGCCCTATAAGGACGCGGCCGGCAATGTCTTCCGCAGCCTCTCCGTTCAGCCGTGCATTGTGCTGTCGGCCGATGGCAACACCCTCGGCAACATCCACCGCCGGGCCCTGTCACGCGGCGTGGAGGCGGCGGTCTACATCGAGGAGATGTTCGCCACCGGCCACGATGAGGCCAACCGGGCGGTCTTTGCCGAGTACGATCCCGACAGCGCCAAGGTGGTGGGGATCGCGCTCAGGGCGGATAAGAAGATCGCCGACAAAATCACCAAGGGCGCCAAGCTGCATCAGTGATTTGTGACGTCATCCCCGCTCCCCACTCTCGTCATCCCCGCGAACGCGGGGACCTAGAGGCCGCAGAACTCCACTGCTCCTGGGTCCCGGATATTTTGCTGGCGCAAAATTCCGGGATGACGGAGAGGGGAAGCGCGGCAACAAATCCGCACCCCTGCGAAAGCAGGGGCCCATGGCTCGTATCTTTCCCTTGGCTGAGAAGGTCCCTGCTTTCGCAGGGACGCGGGATCTGATTCGTCTTCCCTGCTCCCCACTCTCGTCATCCCCGCGAACGCGGGGACCCAGAGCGGTTTGGATCGGTGCCTGCGGCCCCTGGGTCCCGGATATTTTGCTGGCGCAAAATTCCGGGATGACGGAGTGG
>JANQOW010000047.1 GCA_028285595.1 Hyphomicrobiales bacterium | reverse complement strand
GGTGGCGCCTTGCAGGGTGTTGGCGGTGAAGCTGGCGCTCAGAATGGTCAGGGCAATGCGCAACTACAATCTATTCACGCGCCGCAACGCATCATAGTCACGTCGAGTGATGGGCAGTACGCTGAGGGCGATGGCGGCACGTTTGACTACAAGAAGAACGAAGTCCTGCTCAGCGGCAATGTGCTGTTGAAGCAAGGTCGCCAGGTCATTCGCGGTGACAAGCTTCGTATCGATCTCAAGTCTGGCTTAAGCCGTATTCTGACCGGTTCAGGCCCTGCTGTGAGTTCGGTTGGTCGAAATCAGCAGGGTTCGGGAGCAACACCTTCGGGGCTTCAACCAAAAGGGCTGCAGGATGCCTCTAATCGCCGTGCCTGCGGTGGACGGATGTGCGCCATGTTTTATCCGGGTGATCTCCAGCGCCGGCAGAAGGCGACACGCGGTGGGGCAACACAATCTCAGCCGCAGAGGAAGAGCCCTGCTGAAATTGGGAGTGGCTGGTCGGCTTCGACGCAATCCGATTGAGTTGGCCAACTAAGTTGGGTTTCGAGTGGTAATCATCTTTGCGCGTTGCGTTGGAAGGTTTCAGTCCATTCTGCCCGACTGCACGATGGTCTGGCCATTGAATCGACCTAAGATAGTGGTGTAGTGAACCGAAATCGGCTTCCAGCGTCGAAGTGAGACTTCAACGATGCGCAAGCATCTCATTTGGCCGGGCAGGCAAACGTGAAGATATTATCTTTCGGTAAGAAGAAGACGGAAAACGAAGCTCACGGCGATGAGCAATTCCAAGCCTGGCCGGAGCAGGAACTTGACCCTGCAACGCATCACTTGCCAGGCCAGTTCCGCCATGAGGGCTGGCTCTCTATCGAACAGGTCAAGAAGAGCTACAAGCGCCGACTGGTGGTCCGCGGTGTCAGCCTCGCCGTCCAACGCGGTGAATCCGTTGGGTTGCTTGGACCTAACGGTGCCGGGAAGACCACTGTCTTTTATATGATTACAGGGCTAGTTCCCGCGGATTCTGGCAATGTTTTCATTGACGGCATGGACGTCACTCGCCTGCCCATGTATCGGCGCGCACGGCTTGGAATTGGGTATCTGCCTCAGGAAGCCTCGATTTTTCGCGGCCTGACTGTCGAACAGAACATTATGGCCGTGCTTGAGCTCGTCGAACCCAACAAGCGCAGGCGAAAAGAGCAGCTGGACAGCCTGCTCGAAGAATTCAACATCACCCGCCTCAGGAAATCACCGTCGATCGCGCTTTCCGGCGGGGAGCGGCGGCGCTGTGAGATTGCACGTGCATTGGCGAGCCGACCGGCGTTTATGCTGCTGGACGAGCCGTTCGCCGGGATCGACCCGATTGCTGTCGGTGACATCCAGGAACTGGTGCGACACTTAACGAAACGTGGGATCGGGGTCCTAATTACGGACCACAATGTTCGTGAAACACTAGACCTTATCGATCGCGCCTATATCATTTATGATGGAACTGTCCTAACGCAGGGCGACCCAAAAGACATTGTTAATAATGAAGATGTACGGCGGGTCTATCTGGGAGACATGTTCGCTTAAGTAGCCATCCGTAAACTTTAAGCCGGCAGTCTTCCTGCGTGGAGGCAACGGGAATTCGAGATGGCGTTTTCTGCAAAGT
>JANQOW010000040.1 GCA_028285595.1 Hyphomicrobiales bacterium | reverse complement strand
CGTGACCAGCACCCGGGCTCCGGACGCTCCGATCGGGTGACCGATGGCAATCGCGCCGCCGTTCACGTTCACCTTATCGGTGTCCCAACCCATGTCTTTGTTCACCGCGCAGGCCTGCGCTGCGAACGCTTCATTGGCCTCGACCAGATCCAGATCGTCGGCCGACCAGCCTGCCTTTTCCAACGCCTTGCGGGAGGCCGGAATGGGGCCTGACCCCATGATGGACGGGTCCACGCCGACGGTCGCGAAGGAGGCAATCCGGGCCAACGGCTTGAGGCCGCGCTTTTCGGCTTCCTCGGCCTTCATCAGCACCACGGCTGCAGCGCCGTCATTGATGCCGGAGGCGTTGGCCGCTGTGACCGTACCGTTTTTGCTGAAGGCCGGGCGCAGCTTGGCGACACTGTCCAGGGTGGCGCCGTGGCGGATGTACTCATCGTCCTCAACCACAATGTCACCCTTGCGGTTCTTCACCGTCACCGGGATGATCTCATCCTTGAACTTACCGGCCTTCTGAGCAGCTTCTGCTTTGTTCTGCGAGGCAACGGCAAAGTTGTCCTGATCATCGCGCGTGATCTGCCACTTCTCAGCAACGTTCTCCGCGGTGGTGCCCATGTGGTAGCCGTTAAAGGCATCCCACAGACCGTCTTTGATCATGGTGTCCACCATGGAGTAGTCGCCCATCTTGTGGCCATTGCGCAGATGGGAGGCATGAGGCGACATGGACATGTTCTCCTGGCCGCCCGCGACGATGATGTCAGCTTCGCCCGTGGCGATTTGCTGAGCGCCCACAGCCACAGAGCGCAAGCCCGAGCCGCACACCTGGTTCAACACCCATGCGGTGGCTTCCTTGGGAACGCCGGCGTTCATGGCGGCCTGACGTGCCGGGTTTTGCCCCTGTGCGGTTGTCAGGACCTGACCCAAGATCACTTCATCCACATCTTCTGGTGCCACGCTGGCGCGCTCCAACACGCCTTTGACGACGGCTGCACCCAAATCATGAGCCGGGACCGATGATAGGGCCCCGCTGAACGAACCCACCGGCGTGCGCCCGGCGGATACGATGACAATATCGTTGGCATTTGACATAACGACCTCCTCCGAAGACAGGTATTTTGCGTTGCAAAATGAATCTGACACTTATTGTTGCAGGGCAACATGAACAAAGCAATGGTCCAAAAGGTTAAGACACTTAAGTCAGACCACGTCCAGCCACTCTGACCCAAAATTGAATGAATTGCGAGTCAACATTAGGCATTCGAACTCATTTGCTCTTGCGAAAGGTATCTCGCACATGCACAAATACCGCAGCATTTTGTGCAGCATAAATTATGCTGCGTCGCACAAAAAAGGATGTTCAGGTGACCAAGCCCGCGCCCTCAAGCAGTGAGCCAATCACGATCAAGAAGTACGCCAATCGCAGGCTCTACAACACGTCCGCGAGCACTTACGTGACGCTCGACGACCTCGCTCAGATGGTCAAGGATGGTGATGAGTTTGAGGTCAAGGATGCCAAAACCGGTGAAGACATCACCCACACGGTGCTGACCCAGATCATCTTCGAGGAAGAAAACAAGGGGCAAAACCTTTTGCCTATCAACTTCCTGCGCCAACTGATCAAGTTCTACGGCGACAGCATGCAGGCCGTTGTGCCGAGCTATCTGGAATACTCCATTGAAAGCCTCAGCCGCGAGCAGGAGAAGTTTCAAAAGCAGTTTGGCGATGCCTTCAGCGCGGCGGCCTTTCCCGGCATGGAAGAGCAGGTGAAGCAAAACATGGCGATCTTCCAGCAGACCATGCAGATGTTCAATCCCTTCGCCCATGGTGCCGCCGCGACCAGCGGCGGGGAGACCGCAGCCGAAAAGGCCAACGACACTGAGCCGGCGGGCGAAGATGAACGCAATGAAGAGCTGAAGACCTTGCGCGATCAGTTGCAGACCATGCAGGCCCAGATCAACAAGCTTGCCGAGAATTCAAACTAGCCGATTACCGGCTTAAGACTTCATGATGTGCCCGAAGGCATTGTTGAGCTTCTGAACAAACTCATCGGACTGCGGCGGCGCGCCAGCCTCATTACCTTGAGGGATTGGCGCGGGGCCGGATGAGCTGGCGTTTGCCGGAGCTTGCTGCGGCTGCGGAGCGTGGCCGGCGAACGGATCTACCGGCGGCAAGGGCTGATGTGGAGCGTGCCCGGCGAAGGGGTCTTCTGCCGGCAGCGGCTGCGGCGGCAATCCTGGCACAGGCATCTGGCCGGCTGGCGCAGGAGCCGGTTGCGGCGCGGCTGGGGGCTCGGGCACCGGGGAAAGTTCATTGATGCTGGCGCTCGGCTGTGCCGGCTCATACTCCGGCGCCGGTTGCAGACCGTCATATTGCGGCCGAACGACCTGCCCGTCGGCCAGCACGGAAACATACTCCTCTTCCGCATCGGTTACCACAGGCGCTGCACTTGGTTGCGGCTCTGCGGGCGTGGGAGCGGTAGCGGCCGGTGGTGCGGGCGGCTGAGGTGCTGGAACCTCGACCATGGGCTGAACCTCGGCAGCCGGAGCCGCCACGTCAGCCGGCTTTGCCTCCTCATGGGCTTGGTCGGTCCAGAGTTTGAACGGGTCAAACTTAGGCTCCTGCGGCGGGGCTTGAAGCGCACTCTCCGTAAGGTCCGGCTCCGCAACGGGCTGGACAGCGGGCGCGGGCGGAGCAGGCGGCAGGACATCGGGGTCAGACTGAACAAGGATCTGAGCCGCTGGCTCTTGTGGCGGAGCAACAGGTTGCGCCGGCGCCATTCTATCCCGGGTCAAAGTGCTTGGCTCCGGCTGGGGCGCGGCGGCTTGCGGCTCAGGAGTAGCCGGGGAGCAGGCCGGCGGTTCGGGCGGTTCAGGAGCCTTGAACATCTCTTGTGGGGCAACAGGTGTCGGTTCGGCCACAGCGGCAGGCACGGGTGCGGCAGCCGGCACGGGCGCAGCAGCAGGCACAGGTGCAGCAGCAGGCACAGGCACAGGTGCGGCAGCGGGGAGTTCAACTTGAACGTCCGCGCGCATCTCGCTGGCCCCGTCCGTCACCACAACAACGGGCTCGGGGGCTGGCTCAAGGGGTCTCTGTTCGGGGGCCGTTCCGGTCGTATCCGTACTGCGCCGCTCAGGATGATGCTGCGGTGTCCACGGTGAGTTGCGGTTGGCGTCTGCCCCGCCTGCCCACAGGCTGGGAAGATCCGGTTTACCGGCATGGAGCACTTTGCGCACCGGATCATGCTCGGGCTCGCTGTCGCTGCCGAACCACTCCAGCCGGCCCCAAGGTGGGTCGATCGACGCCACACCATAAAGATGGCCTTGCAGATACTTCACGCCCCATTCCCGCAGAAGGTCGGCATCTTCCTGCTTCTGCACCCACTCAGCCACAATCTCCACATTGAAGCGTTTGGCCATGTCCACCAGGGTTTTCACGAAGTACTGGTTGTCGGGATTGTCGGCCAAAGATTCGCAGAACGAGCCGTCCAGCTTGACCATATCCACATTCAGAACCTGCAGATTGCGGAACGAAGTGTACCCGGCACCAAAATCGTCAATCGCCACTTTGCAGCCGAACGAGCGCAGCCGCTCAATGAACTGGATCATCTCTTCCAGATCGGCCAGGGCAACGGTTTCGGTGATCTCAACGGTCAGGCGTTCGGCAACCTGTTTATTCTCCGCGATGTAGTCCACGAACATTTCAAACCAGCGTGTGTCCGTGGCGGTGACGCCGGAGATATTGATGGATAGTCTCAGCTCAGGCTGGCGCTGCAAGACCGTAATGCCCATCTCCAGAACACGCCGGTCGATCAGACGGATGAGGCCCAGTTTCTCGGCGATCGGCAACAGATGGCCCGCCGACATGATCTCACCGTCATGACCGGCCACCCGCAAAAGAGCCTCGTAGATCGCCGGCTGACTGGTTTGGGAATCCATGATCGGCTGGAAGGCCAGAACGAAACGGTTCTGCTTCAGCGCAGCCACGATCTCGCCGGCCCCGTTCACATTGCGCTCGCGCATGGAGGCCCGTCGCTTGGACGGCTTATAGGTGATGAAGCAGTCCGTCGGCCGGCTCTTGGCCTCAGACAACGCGTCTTCAGCATGGACCATGGCCTCATGCACATGGCGCGCATGGGTGGGCAACACCACGCCGCCGACCGAAACGGTCGTCCAGACCGGTCCATTGTCGGTTTCAATCACGGTCTGGCGCACCGCCTGCAGAAAACGCTCTGCTGCAATGTTGAGCGATTTCTCGTTGCAGTTGGAGAGGATGATCGCAAACTTGTTGCCCGCATACCGCCCGATGGAATCTCCACTGCGCATATGGCGCGCCAGGCGCTGGCTCACCGAGGCAATCACCTGATCGGCCACATCAAAGCCGTAGGCATCGTTGACCACGTCCAGATTGTCGAGTGCCGCCAGAATGAAAGAGCAGGGATTGCCGGTTCTTTCCGCTGCTGAAATGGCTTCAGACAGGCTCTCCATGATCCGGCCGCGGTTCATCATGCCCGTCAGCGGATCGCAATGGCTCAAGAATGTGAGGCTTTCTTCCCGGGCTCTGCGGGTGTTGACCGAACGCACGGCGCCCACCGCATATCCTGCCGCCCCTTCGGGCCCCGCATACCAGCGGCCCTTGTCTTCAATCCAGATCGGTTCGCCCTTGCCCACGCCGGATGGCCAGAGCTTGTATTCAATGCAATAGGGAACGCCGTAGCCCTGATCCACGTCGCTGGACTGCACGACCTTGTCGTAGCGGGTGTCGTCGTTTTCGTGGTCAAGCAGGCTGGCATAGCCGCGGCCCGTGTCGGCGCGGCCGGGCAATAGCCCCGGCAAAACTTGGTTGAGGTTTTCCGCCCAGGTCAGTTGGTCATCGGCAATGGACCACAGATAGGTCACTTCATTGATGGCAACCAGCGTGTCGCGGATCTGCTCCAGAGCGGCAATTTCGTTCAGCCGCGTCATCTCGCCCACAGCAAGAGCCGGGGGCGTCGCGTCTGACGCTGCGGCGGGGGCCGCGGTCATGGGCCCTGCCGGGGGGCTCGCCGGAGAAGACGGAGCGCCCGCAGGCTGAGCCGCCTGCACAATGCCATTTGGTGGTGTGGGTTCCAATGCGCGCCCCTATGCGAACAGAACTCTGGACTGGCTAGCGAAACTAGGCTGAATTTCTTAAGAAACGCGAAACGTCCAGAATTGTGCCATGCACACAGGAAATGGTTAACAACTGGTTAGTTTGGGAGCACATGTGATTGATTTTATTGAAATTGCTTCAGCACGTCCCACGCTTTGGAAAGCGTTTTGACAAGATCGCGATCACACCGCTAATCCCTGATGAGAACACTCAACAATTGATCGGAGTTCCCGCCCATGGCTCTCAGACTTGCCAAAGCCAATCTCATCATCCGCGCCGCCTTCAAAAAGGGCAGCGAACTTCAGTTGAAACCGCTGACCGTTGCCGTGCTGGACGCGGGCGGCCATCTGGTCGCCCTGCAGCGCGCCGACGGCTCGTCCATCATGCGCCCTCAGATTGCGTGCGGAAAGGCCTATGGCGCGCTGGCCATGGGCATGGGATCTGCCGCCTTGGAAAACGCGTTCAAGGACCGGCCCCACTTTGGCGCCGGGCTGAACGCCGTGTCGATGCAGGGCATTGTGCCGGTGGCCGGCGGGGTTCTGATCCGCAACAAGCGCGATCAAATCATCGGCGCCGTCGGGATCACCGGCGATACCTCCGACAACGATATGGCGGCGGCGGTGGCCGGGGTTGAAGCTGCGGGCTTTCAAGCCGACGCGGGCTAAGCGGCTTTACCGAACAGTCACCTTCTTGCCTTAGGGTCCGTTCCAGAGCCGCGTCTTGCGCTGACGAGACGCGAAGTGGTGGGGAATTGAGCAAGCCGGGCTGCGGACGTCAGCCAGGCAATAACCACCCTTGGGTTCGATTGATGGCAGAGTACACCCGATTGGAGCGCCGCAAGGTTCCGAGATTCCCCCAAAGGAACGTCTTTGGCTCCATCACATTCGCAAAGCGCCGAACTGCCATCTCTTGCCTGGTGAGAGATCTGTCCCGCGCCGGGGCCAAGATCTGGACCCTGGCGGTGAGGATCATCCCGGAGAAATTTGTGCTGACCCTCGACGAAACCGGAGAAGTGGCCGAATGTCAGGTGATCTGGCGCTCAGAAACAGAGATCGGCGTGGTCTTTGAAACCACCGCTCCGTTCTGAGCCATCGCAAAGATGTGACCGCAGCCACGAGGCTGTGATCACCATCGATGAAAGCGTTAAGGCATAGTGCGGCCATGAAAAAAGACCTTCCCGCCAGGCAGATCATCGCCGGAGCGATCATTTGCATGGTCGTCTTGGCAGCCTTGTCGTATCTGCTGCCCGCCACCTTGGCCGCCTATATGTTTCCGGGTTTTTCCGGTGTGAGCTAGGCTCAGGCGCCGCCCCATACCGGGCATGGCGGCCCGTTTCACACGAACTCAACCATAAAGCCCATATAGCGCCAGTTCTCTCGGTATTTCAGCGCCTTACACGAAATTGGGTTCGTTTCGCAGAAAACCCGCTACTGCCGGCCCCAGTGGACCCTGGACCAAGCCATTTCGTGCATGAAGTAGCTGAGAAATCCAATTGTTGCCGATGCAACGGCAATTCCGCCCCCTGCGCTCACAGAGCCGGTGAAGGCATAGCCCACAAGGGTCATCACGATGAGGCCCATAGCTTGCCAGGTGAAGGATTTGGTGATCAGGCGACCGGTGGTTTCCATGAGTTGTCTCCAAGCTTCTTGTTTTCGTCCGGATCCTGCTACCCCGGATAGGCCAGATTGAACATTAGGGCCTTTTGCTGCATACATACAACATTGCAGATTTTATTCATCAATGGAGATTTTGATGGACAAGCGCGACAGAGCCGTGATCTTTCGCGAGCGCCTGGCCAGTGCCATGGAGCGGCAAAAATTTACCCGCAGCCGGTTAGCCCGTGAAATCAGGGTAGACCGCTCGACCATCGGTGTCCTGCTGCGCGATGACAGCCCGCGCCTGCCAAACGCCCAACTGGCCGCCGATGCGGCCGCGGTTTTGGGGGTCAGCAGCGATTGGCTGCTGGGCCTCACCAACAGGCCCGAGCGCCCGGGCGATATCGTGGCGGCCGCGATGGCCATGGGCCCGGCAGAGCGCAGCTCAGCGGACGCCAAGCTGCTGGACTGGCACCGCGAAGCCGCGGGCTACAAGGTGCGGCATGTTCCGGCCACGCTGCCGGACATCCTGAAGTCGGAACGTATGCTGAACTGGGAATATGCAGCCCTGCGCGACGAGGCGCCCGGCCAAGCCATTGAGGCCATGCGTGAGCAAAGGGCGTGGCTCTACTCCGGGGTGTCGGACTACGAGATTGCCCTGCCCTTGCACGAGCTTAAAGCGTGTGCCGATGGAACATCTTACTATGACGGTCTTGACCTGGAGGTGCGCCGCGAGCAGCTCACCCTCATCGCCACAACCTGCAGAGACCTCTTCCCCAGGTTGCGGATCTTCCTGTTTGATGCCCATCAAGTGTTCAGCGCGCCGGTCACCGTGTTCGGACCGAACCTTGCGGCGGTCTATATCGGCAAGATCTATCTGGCGTTCCGCGAACTTGAGCGCGTGCGGGCGCTGTCGGACCATTTTGACTGGCTTGTGCGCGAAGCCAAAGTGGATGCCCGCCACGTGGCCGATCACATTGAGACACTTGTAAAGGCCTAGACTTTCGCAGTCTGTCCAACTTCCGAGGCCGCAAAAAGTGTGTTACCTTCAAACTCTAAGTGGCCGAATGGGGACAAGGGCCCGCTCATCAAAACAATAAGGGCAATCCCCCCAGTTCAGGTCGGGAGGAGGAAGTTATGTGTCAAGTTTTTGCCGGCCAAAACCCTGGCAACTACGCCCATGAAACGCGCTCGGTACGCCTGTTGGGACACCCAACGAGCGTGCGTCTGGAGTCGAAATTCTGGCTTGTGCTGGAAGACATTGCCAAAGCCCAGGGCATGCCAATGGCGAAGTTTCTGTCAACGCTCTACGAGGAAGCGTTGGAGTTGAACGGAGAAGTCCCCAATTTTGCGTCACTGCTGAGATGCTGCTGCCTGAACTTCCTGGAACCTGATTTTGATCATTCCAGGCTGAAGGTGGAAGCCGCCGAGACAGTCGCCGCCGCCGGCGCGTGAGGCACGCAAACGTAGTAGCCCGATAACACCACCCGCTTTGCGCTGGGTGGTAGCATCTGCCTTAAGCGGCCGTAACGAGCCGCAGAGGGAGGCTGCTCATATATGCGCTTTAACCGCGCTCATATCTATAGTGCGCTCACCATCGCGCTCAGCACGTATCCGGCCGGCGCCACAGACGCCGGGGCCAAGCTCTACAAGAAACACTGCAAAGTCTGTCACACCCTGGGCAAGGGCGAGCCGGCGCGCCAAGGCCCTAACCTTTGGGGCGTGGTTGGGCGGCCGGCCGGGGCCGTGGAAGGTTTCAAATACTCCAAAGCCATGAAGGCGGCAGACATTGTCTGGACCGCAGAGCAGCTTGACGCCTGGCTCACAGACCCCAAGGCCCTCATCCCCGGTTCGGTGATGATCTACAAACAGAAAGACCCCGAAATCCGGAAGACAATCATTGAGCACATTGCTGCAGCTAAAGACTAGCGGAGGAAAACAACATGGCAAAAGCCATCCACACCATGGTGCGGGTTTTGGACGAGGACAAATCCGTGACCTTCTACAACACCGCCTTCGGGCTGAATGTTGAGGACCGCTTTGAGTTTGACGGGTTCACACTTGTCTACCTGAAGAACCCGGAAAACGATTTTGAGGTCGAGCTCACCGTAAACCACGGCACCAGCGAGCCTTACACCCACGGCTCCGGCTATGGCCACCTGGCGGTCTCGGTCGACGATGTGGATGCAGAGCATGCCCGCATGAGCGATGCCGGCATTGAGCCCACCCCGGTCAAGGAGTTCCACCGCGAGGGCGCACTCATGGCCAAGTTCTTTTTCGTGCAGGATCCGGACGGCTACAAGATCGAAGTCCTGCAACGACACGGCCGCTACACATAAAGCAAGGCCCAAAAATAACTGGAGGAAACCGAACCTAGGTTCAATTTGAAAGAAGGAGCACAAACCATGCGTGTACTCGATAAACGAGTGAAACTCTCACGCCGCGGGGTCCTGAGTGCCGGCAGCGCTTCGCTGGTTGTTATGAGCATCGCCTCATCCGGCATGATCGTCGGGGCAGACAGTGCCTGGGCCGCCATGGCCAAGGCCGTGAAGCCGGAGAGCTTCGCCACCCTGGTGCAAATGGCCCGGGACATCTATCCCCACGACCGACTGGCCGACAAATATTACGCCAAGGTGATTGAGGGTCTGGATGGCGCGGCCGCCAAATCTGACGATGACAAGACGCTTCTGGAGAGCGGCGTCGCAGATCTCAACAAGGCCGCTCAAGCCACCCATAAAGTGGACTACGCCGCCGTCGGTTGGGAGGCCGAACGGGTGGCGCTTCTGAAGGCCATGGAAAGCTCCGGCTTCTTCCAGAAGGTGCGCGGCTCGTTGGTGACAGGCATCTACAACAATCCTGAGGTCTGGCCGATCTTCGGCTACGAGGGCCCGAGCGCCGAAGAGGGCGGGTACATCAACCGCGGCTTCGATGACATCAACTGGCTCGGCTAAGCGCGAAGGAGAACGAAAATGACAGCTAAATTCGATCTTTCCGACGACACGGTCGTCGTCGTCATTGGTTCTGGCGCAGGCGGCGGAACCTTGGGCGCTGAGCTGGCCATGCTTGGCGTGAAAACCGTGATCCTGGAGGCCGGCGGCCGCCACGAGATCCAAGATTTTGAAAACGATGAATGGGGCATGTTCGGCAAGATTTCCTGGCTCGACAAGCGCACCACATCAGGCACCTGGCGCGTGGCCAAGGACTTTGCAGGCCTGCCGGCCTGGATTGTGAAGGCCGTGGGCGGATCAACCGTGCACTGGGCCGGCGCGTCCTTGCGCTTCCAGGACCATGAATGGAAAGCCCGCACCACCTATGGCGACATTCCAGGCGCATCGCTTCTAGACTGGCCGATCGATGGCGCGGAAATGGCTCCGTGGTACGCCAAGGCGGAAGACCGCATGGGCGTCACCCGCACCAACAACATTCCAGGCCTGCCCGGCAACAATAACTTCAAGATCATGAAAGCCGGTGCCGACAAGCTTGGCTACAAGGACTGTCACACCGGCCGCATGGCGATCAACTCAGAGGCACGCGACGGGCGCGGCGCCTGTCAGCAGATCGGCTTCTGCTTCCAGGGCTGTAAGTCCGGCGCCAAATGGTCCACCCTTTATGTGGAGATCCCCAAGGGCGAGGCCACGGGCAATCTGGAAGTGCGCTCCAATGCGCAGGTGCTCAAGATCGAGCATGACGATAAGGGCAAGGCCACCGGCGTTGTCTATGCCGACAAGGACGGCAAGATGCACAAGCAAAAGGCCCGTGTGGTCTGTGTGGCGGGCAATGCCTATGAGAGCCCGCGGCTCTTGCTCAACTCCGCCTCGTCCATGTTCCCGGACGGCATGGCCAACTCGTCAGGCCAGGTGGGCAAGAACTACATGCGCCACATGACCGGCTCGGTCTATGCGGTGTTTGACAAGCCGGTGCACATGTACCGCGGCACCACCATGGCCGGCATCATTACCGACGAATCGCGCCACGATACCTCGCGCGGGTTTGCCGGCGGCTATGAGATGGAGACCCTGTCTCTGGGTTTGCCGTTTATGGCCGCATTCCTGAACCCCGGCGCCTGGGGCCGAGAGTTCAGCTCCGCCATGGATATGTATGACCACATGGCCGGCATGTGGCTGGTGGGCGAGGACATGCCCCAGGAATCCAACGCGGTCACCCTGCACGCCAGCGAGAAGGACCAGTACGGCCTGCCGGTGCCCAATGTGCATTTCGATGATCACCCAAATGACATCGCCATGCGTAACCATGCTTTCCAGCAAGGCGCCGCGGTCTATGATGCGGTGGGGGCCACCCAGACCTACCCGACCCCGCCTTATCCCTCGACCCACAATTTGGGCACCTGCCGGATGAGTACGAACGCGGCTGACGGCGTGGTCAACAAATGGGGGCAATGTCACGACGTGGCCAACCTGTTCGTCTCCGACGGCAGCCAGTTCACCACGGGCGCGGCCGAGAACCCGACCTTGACCATCGTGTCTTTGGCCTTAAGGCAGGCCGACCGCATCGCCAGTGAAATGAAGAAGGGCAACCTGTAACTGCCCACTCCCTCCCTGCCCGGTTCGCGTGTTGCTTGCATCGCGCGAACCGGGGACAGGCCGTGCAGAAACCGTTGCGCAACTTTAAGGAGCAAGGAAAGGTTCAAATGAACCCCGTTTTTCCGCTGCTCAATATTAATCAATCTCCATTCACCGTCAGCAAAATTCCATTACGCACAACTATGTCTTGTGAGCAAAAGGTATGAATTTTTTTGTTTTTGCCTTAGAATAGTTTGTGTTTTGGGGACAGGGTGGCGATTAGAAATGAAGTTATTTCGCCATCGACAAGAATTTCAGAGTACGGCACTCTTGTTGAATGGAGACCGACATGTCTATTGAGACTTCGGGACCAAGTAGGTCAAGCCAAAAGGTTGACTTGCAAGAAATTGCTCGTGCCATCGATAACGCAATCGCGCTGTCAAACGCGCAAAATCAGCGATTTTTGACCTATCTGCTCGAGATGGCCAGGCTGGAAACGACCCATCTGATCAACAGAAGCAAGTCTACGGCCAAGCTTTACACACTGCCTGGGGGGCCACCGAAGGAGTCAAAATGATGCTTCAACATGGCCAACAGCAGCTCTGATGCATCGTCTCCGTCCAGTCCTTCTTGCACCCGCATAAACCGGCCGCCCAGGGTGGGCAGCTCTTTCAAGCCGGCGTCAAAAGACCGCTTGCCGGACAAGGTCAGGCTACAGTTATCCACAGGACCGCTCACAATCCCTTGATCGGACAGCCATCCCCACAATTGAGAAAACTCCTCAATGTGGGAGACGATCTTCATACAGGTGGTGAGATCAATAAGATTTGGAAAGTCTGCATGCAGCCTGCGCAACACAAGCAGTAGCAGCTTACTGAAGTCTGGGCCTTCAAAATCCTGCTCCGTCAACTGGAACAGATCAGGCAACGCCCAGTTTGGCGCTTCTTCTGCCATAGTCCCCATACGCACGTGATGCTGCCACGCCCAATAAGGCAGCAACACTGTCTTGTGCTCGTTTATGGCTCCCCACGCGGCTGACCCTACGTGAACGTGCACGCTTCGGTCAATCGTTGAAAGACCCAAGCGAAGAGTTTTACACCGGTGGCCGTCTAGGCAGTCTTCACAGCGCTCTTATTTTGCCGGCGCCATCCGGATCAACGCACCACCATCCGTGATGGCATAGAGGGCGCCGTCGGGGCCTTGCGCAACGCGTCTGATCCGTCCGAACTCGTCGTACAACAGATCTTCTTCGCCCATGATCTCATTGCCTTCCATATCCAGGCGAACGATCTTTTGCCCGGACAAAGCGCTCACAAACAGGTCCCCCTTCCACTCAGGAAAGAGAGACCCGGCATAAAACGTCATGCTGGACGGAGCTATGGAAGGATCCCAATAGTGAAGCGGTTGTTCAAGTCCGGCCTTCTTGGTGCCTTCCCCGATCTTTCCGCCCGAGTAGTGGCGGCCATAGGAGATGACCGGCCAACCATAGTTCTTGCCAGCCTCGGGCCGATTGACCTCGTCGCCTCCTCTGGCGCCGTGAGACACCGTCCAGATCTGTCCGCTCTCCGGGTGGACCGCAATGCCTTGGGTGTTGCGATGGCCAATGGACCAGATCTCCGGCAAGCCGTTTTTGCCATCAGCAAACGGATTGTCGGCCGGCACCGAGCCGTCTTTGTTGATGCGCAAAACCGAGCCGGCATGATCACGGCTGTCCTGGGAGCGGTCCGGTGACCCGCGGTCCCCAATCGTGAAAAACAGCGTGCCGTCCGGCGCGAAGGCAATGCGCGAGCCGAAATGCCGCCCACCACCAGACTTTATGTTCTGGCGGAAGATCACCTTGGTGCCCTCTAGCGCGGTCTCGTTCAATGTCGCCCGGGCAAGCGCCGTGCCGATCCCGCCGTCTCCAGGCTCAGAATAGGTCAGATACACTTGGCGGTTGTTTTTGAAATCGGGATCGATGGCCACATCCATAAGACCCCCTTGGCCGCTGGATCTCACTTTTGGTACGCCGGATAGAGGATCTGAGAGCACGCCCTTCTCCAGCAGGCGCACCGTGCCGTCTTTCTCGGTGATCAAGAAGCCGCCGCCGGGCAGGAAGGCAAAGCCCCAAGGGCTATCCAGCTTGTCCGTCAACACATCCACGCTGAAGCTGTGGACGTCAGACTTGTAGACCTTGGCCTGCGCCTCAGGAGCGCTCAGGGCCAGCCCCGTCACGAGGGCAAACAGAACAAGCATGCGCTGGGTCATGGAACATATATCTCCCGCGTTCTTTGCTCTAGATATAGAACGCGGAACGATACACACCAGATCAGCACGCTCACAAGCACGTTAATTTAAGAAGCCTGACAACAGGGGCGCCAGACAATGATGCGCCCGGCCGCTCATTTTGAAGCGATCGGCGTAATGGCAAATTTTTCTATCTTAAATTGAGTTATATTAAATTAAACACTTTTAACGAGAATTAAAAATGACAACCCGCCGCGCTCTCAGAATAATTCTGATAGTCCCAGTGGGAGGATCAACACCGTGCACCGGATGGATTTGGGTCAATCGCACGGCATTTGTGATCATGCCTGCCATACAGTCATGAGCAATCAAAACCAGAATTTTGGTCCGATACAGTCAAATATGTGCAGTATCTGTCCAGCGGTTGCGTAATCTGGACATCAATTGTTTCCAAAAAGAAGTAGCCTTTGGGTTGAGTCAAGTTGCAGAGCCGGGGGGTTCGCATAGAGGACTTAACCATGAATGGAAGGTTTATATACGACATCGCGAGTTTTCTGTCTGAGCAGGATGAACGGTTGCTGCCCACAAAGCTGGCAACCACATTGGCCAGTGTAGCGTCTTTTGATGCCTGGTCGATTGTCTGTTTTGAAACTGACAAAGCTCCTACGGTCATTGATTACCGGGATCAGCGCCCGGTGAAGACAGACTATTGCGAGAGCCATTATCTGGAAGACCCCTTCTTTCTGGCAGCGAAAAACGAAGTGCTGCCCGGGGCCTACCAAGTGACGGAGATTGCGCCGCGCAACTTCCAGTCCACGGCTTACTGTCAGAACTATCTGGCTGCCACAAATGGTTTCTCCGATCAGATTGGCTATATCTGCTCGGTCGGAGACGGCAAGACCGTTGTCATCACCCTGACCCGGTCGGCGACCTATAAACCGTTCCGCGCAAGCGAACTGGCCGAATTCCAGCTCATTGCACCATTGGTGACGGTGGCACTGCAGCGCATCTGGACGTCGCGCAACGAACTCCAGGGCACGCAAAGCCAGGCGCCGGAAGAAGACGTCACCAAGAAGCGCGCAAACGTCGCGTTCGACAGCTTCGGTGCGACAACCTTAAGCCCGCGCGAACACCAGATTGTCAGATTGCTCATTTCAGGCGAGTCCGCAAAATCGATCGCCCGGATTCTCGGCATCACGCCCGGCACGACCCAAAACCATATCAAGCACATCTATCTGAAGCTTGGGGTTTCCTCGCGCGGCGAGTTGTTCGGCCGCTTCATCGATGAGCTCACTCAGTGTGAAGCTGCCTGAAACCGGAACGCACGCTTTACCGACTGAGCGCCTGCGGGCGCCGTCGGCCGTTATCGGACAACCGACGCCGTCGGCTCAACTGGTCCTGGCCTTGCCTGACCGGTGTGGATGTTGAGCCGATGACTTTTGAGCTGAAACATCATTCTTGAGGAGGACGCAATCATGGGCCGAAAGAAGCCGTCAACGGAGCAAATCATGACCCACCTTCGCGAAGCTGAGGAGCTGCTGGAACGCGGCATGAAAACCGGCGAAGCCTGCCGGCAAATCGGCATAAGCGTTCAAACCTATTATCGCTGGCGCCGCGAATTTGGTGGGGTGAAGGTGGATCATGTTCAACGTTTGAAAGAACTTGAAGAGGAAAATGCACGGTTGAGGCGTGCAGTTTCTGATCTCACGCTCGACAAGCTGATTTTGCAGGAATCGGCTGAAGGCCCGCCCTAAACTGCTCACCCAAGACGTCTGCCTCCCCTGCCGGTCTCCTTCCCATTCCGGCGGGCCGATTTGTTGTGTCCGCACCACTCAACACGGCCCCAATGCGCGCGCCGATCACGAGATGTGACGCGCCTCTTAACAGAACCTTACCAACATTATTAAAACTCGAAAAAACTAGTATTCCATTTCTATTATTCAATAGTGATGATTGTTAAATCACCCGTACTCAGCAACAATTCCAATACAGTACAAATATAACCTCATTTTCCTAGAGTACAGGAAAGGTCACTAACATGGCAAAAAATCTCGTGCCAGGCTCAAAAAAAGAACACTTGACGAAAAGTGTTCAAAAAATTGCGCATGGATTCAAAAAATGTCGCTCAGGCGTGGCTGCGATTGAGTTCGCCATCACTATGCCCGTCCTGATCATGTTGCTGGCCGGCTCAATAAACTTCGGTCATGTGATCTTCGTCAAACACTCCATGCAGTCGATCGCCGGCGAGACCTTACGCTCAGTATCCTATGGGCTGGTCGAACAATCCGCCGCCATAGACGCGGCGCAGCAGAAGATGGCCCGTCTCGTCCGCAATGGCACCACGGTCACCATCAATGAGAATGTGGGCGCCAATCAGATTACGGTGACCATCACCCAGACGGCAGAGGCCGCCACGTTGATGCCGCTGCCCTTTGTCAGTGCCAATATCTTCGCTGACAATCTGACCGTGAACGTGGTGGCGCCACGGATCACCGCGTTCGATCAGACCCCCAATCCGACCTAGGGCAACCGTCCTCCTCGCATTGCATTGATCACAGGTACATGAGTTTGAAAAATGAGTAACGCGCACAACACCAGCCAGAGCTTTTGGAAGAGCAAATCCGGATCCACCGCCATGATGGCGTCGATCTTTCTGCCCGCCATGATTGGCTTTGGCGTGCTGGCCGTGGACGTAGGCCATTTTTATTCGCTGAAAACGGAGATGCAGCAGGCCACCGATATCAGCGGACTGGCCGTACTCACCGAGATCAGGGACGCCGGCGACACAGATTTGCTCAGCGTTGCCCAAGCCGCCACCGACTATGGCTCCAATGTGCAGGTCTTTGCCAACCGGAACATGCCGAAAGCGGCGAACAACAAGGCGGTTCAGCCACAAGATGTGGAGTTCGGTCAATGGGACTTCACCCACAAGACATTCAACGCCGCAGCCAACGCTATTCCGGCCAACGCGGTCAGAATCAACGCACAGCTGAGCGAAGACCGCGACAACGCGGCGCAAACCTTCTTCGGCAAGATCTTCCAAGACAATGTGGACATTACCGTCAGCTCCGTGGCGGTGCTTCCGGTGCCGGCCAGCTTTCACATTCTGTCAGAAGACGCCGACGGCGCCCTGATCCTGCGCAACGGCGACATTGATGTGCCGCGCACTATGGTCAATTCCCGCTCCGAACACGCAATTGACGCCAGCGTCGGAACAAACGTGGTGGGCGGCTTCATGCGCACCACGGGCCAGACCCCCGATCTCGCCAGTGAGGTGGCGAGCGGACAGCTTGTTACAGGCGTGGATCCGGTTGCCGATTTTCTGAGACACATGCCTGAGCCCTCGCCCAGGACCGGCTGCAGCTCCGTCAACGAGTTCGACGAATTGAACCCTGTCATCCCGGCCGGCCGTTATTGCGGCGGCCTGTTCATCCGGAACTTCGCCCAAGCCACGCTCGAGCCGGGCGTCTTCATCATCGAAGACGGTCCGTTTGTGATGGAGAGCCCTGTGAGCTCGGTGGGCGCCAACGGTCTCCCGCAGAACGGCACCGTTCAGGGAGACGGCGTGATGGTATACATCAGCGGACGCGCCGCATCCATGCAAGTGCGGGGCGGCATCTTGAACCTTCGGGGCCCAACCACCGGTGTATATGCGGGCATGACGGTGTTTGCCGCCCGCGGATCCAACGCCCCGCCTGTGCTGATGATCAACGATGCCTCGGCCTATTTTGGCGGCATCTTCTATGCCCCAGACAGCCGGGTGGATTTCTTTAACTCAAACATTGACGGCATCTGCACCCAGGTCTGTCTTGTGGCGCAAACCATGAGGATCGGCGGTGCGCCGGCGGGTTCGGGCTCGTCTTCAGGCTCTAACTCTGCCGGCCGAAATGGGTCAACACGCGTCAACTACGGGTCGATCCTGCAGGAGCAGTCCAGCCCATTCACCCCGAACGGCACCGAACCACTGCCGCCGGTACCGCCCGCTCTCAAGCGCACGTTCCGGCCCTACATCGTCTCCGAATAGTCCGGCTATTCGTCCTCGATCAGCCATAACACCAGAAATCAGAAGGGTTTTCCAAATGTCTCAAACAGCCGCTCAAGCCGACACCTGCCAATTCCACGTTCTGAACCCCGCACAGAAGGCGCCAAGATCAAATCTGCGCCGGGTTAGAGACCATGATGACTTGATTGACGAGTTCATCGTGGAGACGGAGAAACTGACAGACCTGGTGTTGCAGATCGCCACCCACAAGAAGACCGGCCGGCTGACCGAGCCGTCCCAGAAACTCTACACGTTGGTGAAGCTTGTCCATGCCGACGTGCTGGCCAAGCTTTCCGTCCTGGTGTCCTCCGACCTCAGGCCCAATGAGATCATGGACATTGAGGAGGGTGTTCAAAAGCTGGCCCATCAATGCATCCGCACGATTTCTGCGTTGCGCAGCTACCAGTGCACCCACAAGAGCCCGTTCACGCCGGAGAGCAATCGCAAGAATTGATCTTCCGGCAAGGATGGCACCTGCCGGCCCCACCCAGGCCCAGGCGAAAGATCGACGAAACCCCCACCTAAGTTGAGTGTAGACCCATGACCGTAATGCAAAAACTGAAGAGTAGATTTTGGAAGAACGAGGACGGCGCCACCGCAATCACCCTATCGATGGTGTTTCCCATCCTTTTAGGCTTTGGCGTGTTGGCTGTTGATGTGGGTCACTTCTATGCAGAGAAGTCCAGGCTTCAACAAGCCGCCGACTTGGCCGGCCTATCGGTTCTGGCAAAGATCCGGGATGACGGATACGCACATACCCAATATGTCTCTGAGGCCAATTCTGACTACCGCGCCCCGCTGCGGGAGTTTGCTCAGAATAACCTGCCGGCCGGCGTCGGCGCGAAGGCCATCGGGCAGTATGACATCTGGTTCGGGCAGTGGAACTTCGAGAAGGACTGGCTGGTTCCCTTCCAGAACCGAGCGCCGGCAAACGCCGTCTGGATCAACGCCAGTTTGAGCGAAGGCCGCGGCAATCCGGTCCGCACATTCTTTGGCAAAATCTATCAGGATTTTGTCGATGTGAATGTGAGATCAACGGCCGTGATCCCGATCCCTCACAGCTATCACATTCTTTCCCCAGATGCAGAGCCGGCAATGGAGCTGGTCTCTCATGCCGATTTGGACACCTACACGCTTCAGGTCAACTCCGATGCCAACAACGCCCTCAGCCTTGCCCGGTCATTTAACTATGGCGGGTGGCGAGCAGATATTACGGGCGGGGCCCCGGGCACATCCGGGCAGAAATTCGTCACAGGCGTGAACCCGGTCGGAGACTTTCTGGCAAATTTGCCCGCACCGCCCGCGAGTGGGTGTTCGCAAACCGCCTTCGTAACAACCGGCGCAACGCCTGAACTGGACCCTGGCGTCTATTGCGATGGTCTGACCATAACGGGGGCGGAAAGCGTGGTCCTGAAACCGGGCACCTACGTCATCAAAGGCGGGCCGCTCGTCATCGACGCCACCATGGCCGGCAAGACAATCCTCGGCGAGGACGTCTTGATCTATCTCGCCGATGAGCAGGCAGAATTGCAGCTAAGCGCCGGGAGGTTAGGCTTGCGCGCCAAGAAGACCGGAGCTTGGGCCGGTGTGGTCATCATGGCCGCCCGAGGGGACGACGCGCCGAAGCTGCACAGGATCATGGGCGTTAGCGTTCATCTGGCGGGCATCTTTTATACGCCCGGCTCGCGGGTGGAAATCACCGGCGGCGGTTTCAACACCGTGTGCAGATATTTGTGCTTCGTGTCCGATACTTTGAGGATCTCCGGCACGCTTGTGAACTCCGGATCCTTCGTATCCACATGGCATAGCCCGTTCGGGAACAGCTCTGAAGTTCCGGCCGAACCACCTGCGCTGAAGCAGAACATGCGCCCCTACCTGGCACGCCAGGAAAGGTTCGGGTTTTACTGACCCCTTCGGTTTCATCCCTGTGATCAAGTGTGACTGGCCAAAGGCACCTGTGTTGACAGACACTTGCCGGACGGGCGCCCAAGAAGGGCGGCACAGCCAAATTCGGCCCTTTGGGTGGAAATCAGGCTGAGGCCGCCCTATATTATGGCGAAACAGAGGCAAATCAGGGCGCTTTAGTGATAATCCGCGCCCGGACGGGTCTTGCCACAATTTGCCCTTGATCCACCCCTAACGCCTTTCGGAGGTTAAATAACAGTATGGGGAAACGGATGGCTACGATCGCCCTTGTGGATGATGACCGGCACATTCTGACATCGGTCTCGATGGCCTTGGAAGCGGAAGGTTACGGCCTTCACACCTATTCGGATGGCGCGGCGGCCTTGCAAGGCTTGTCCGACAATCCACCGGATATGGCCATTTTTGACATTAAAATGCCGCGTATGGACGGCATGGAACTGCTGCGGCGGGTGCGGCAAAGCTCTGATATGCCCGTCATTTTCCTAACCTCCAAGGACGACGAGATTGACGAGTTGTTCGGCCTCAAAATGGGTGCTGACGACTTTATCCGCAAACCGTTCTCACAGCGCCTGTTGGTGGAGCGCGTGAAGGCGGTGCTGCGCCGGGCTGCGCCCAAGGATGCTGCGGCCGTCATCGAAACCAGCACCCGTGCCATTGAGCGTGGCAAGCTGGCCATGGACCCGGATCGCCACCTGTGCACCTGGGGCGGCAAGCCGGTCACGTTGACCGTCACTGAATTTCTCATCCTGCAATCCCTCGCCCAGCGCCCCGGCATCGTAAAAAGCCGCGATGCGCTGATGGATGCAGCTTATGACGATCAGGTTTATGTGGACGACCGCACCATCGACAGTCACATCAAACGGCTGCGCAAGAAGTTCAAAGCCGTAGACGACAGTTTTGACGGCATCGAGACGCTGTACGGCGTGGGATACCGCTTCAAAGAGGCTTAAACCGGTTAGGCGGCCCGGCCGGCCCGCCGGCCGGACCGTCATTTTCAAATTGTAACGCCATGAGTTCGGCGTTATGGGGCGGGAATGGTTGCTGACGCAGAACAGGACACAAGCTTTCAGAAGGGCGACCTGAAAGACTTGAGCGCAACAATGGGTGCGGCGGGCACAAAGGCCGCCTCGCGCTTCGGCAACATATTGACCAAATTTGCCCCCGGCAGCCTCACCGCGCGCATCATCATCATCAACTTTATCGGCCTGATCATTTTGGCGTCGGGCATCTTCTACCTCAATCAGTTCCGCCAGGGCCTGATTGATGCCCGGGTGGAAGCCATGATGAGCCAGGCCCAGATCATTGCCGGCGCCATCGCGTCGTCCGCCACGGTGGACACATCCGACAGCGTGGTGCTCAACCCAGAACGCCTGTTGGAAATGCACAAGCAGAACGCCTTCCCCACGGCGGAAGAGCAGTTCGGCAATTTTGATTTCCCCATCAATCCGGAACAAGCCGGCCCTGTGCTGCGCAAGCTGGTGGCCAGAACCAAGATCATTGCGCGCATGTTCGATCAGGAGGGCGTGCTCCTGGCCGATTCCAACTTCCTCAATGCCTCCGGTGCTGTTCTTCGGTTCGAGCTCCCACCCCTGGATGTGGAAAAAGAGAGCATCTTCAAAACCTGGTGGACCATGGCCCGCGACTGGTTCTCCGCTAACGACTATCCGTTGCAGAAAGATTTCAACAGCGAGAACGGCAAGGAGTTTCCAGAGGTCCTGGCCGCATTGAACGGCGCTTCGGTAAGCGTGGTGCGCCAGAACGAGAAGGGTGAGGTGATCGTCTCCGTGGCGGTGCCGGTCCAGCGCTTCCGCGCCGTGCAAGGGGCACTCGTTCTCTCCACCCGTGACGGGGAGATCGATGAGACCCTGGTCAATGAGCGCTGGCACATCATCCGCATGTTCGTGGTGGCCGCCCTTGTGGCGGTCTTGCTGTCTCTTGTTCTGGCGAGCACCATCGCCGAGCCCATGCGCCGGCTGGCCCGCTCGGCCGACCAGGTGCGCAAAGGCATCAACAAGCGCGTGGAGATCCCGGACTTCTCCACCCGGCGCGATGAGATCGGCGATCTCTCCGGGGCCCTGCGCGACATGACGAACGCGCTCTACAAGCGCATTGATGCCATCGAAGGCTTCGCGGCAGATGTGGCGCACGAGCTCAAGAACCCGCTCACCTCGGTGCGCAGCGCTGTGGAGACGCTCGATTATGTAAAGGACGATGCCCAACGCTCTCGCCTGATCGAGATTGTGAAGGACGACGTGAAGCGTCTGGACCGTCTGATCTCTGACATTTCCGATGCGTCACGCTTGGATGCCGAGCTGGCGCGCAATGAGGCCGAACCGGTGGACATGCGCGATCTCCTGGAGACCTTCGCGCAGCTCGCCAACGAAACCGCTAGTGAGAACGGCTCCACGGTCCATCTCAAAGTGGAACCCGCACAAGCTCAAATGCGCCAGAAGTCTCAGTCGGGCGACGATAACAAGGACGGCTTCTTCGTCATGGGCCATGACAGCCGGCTCGGCCAGGTGGTGCGCAACCTTCTGGACAATGCACGGTCTTTCTCCCCGCCTGGGTCAGATATTTGGATCACTCTGCGCCAGTTGCCCGGACAGGTGGAGTTTCGCATTGAAGATAAAGGCCCCGGCATCCCCGAAGAGAACCTGGACCGCATCTTCAACCGCTTCTACACGGACCGCCCTGAAGATGCCTTTGGGGAAAACTCCGGCCTTGGCCTGTCCATCTCCAAGCAGATCGTGGACGCCCACCGGGGCCGCATTTGGGCGGAGAACTGGTACACCCAGCCCACCGGTAACCAGGCACCGGAGATCGGCGGCGCCCGCTTCACCGTTCGCCTGCCCATGCGGCCCACAGAGCGCCGGCGGGGCTCCAGCCAGAACACCGACAAGGTTTGATGCCCGACCAGGTGCACCTGCATGGCACATGCCTGGCCATTGGCACGCGCGGCATTGTGCTGGTTGGCCCTTCCGGCAGCGGAAAGTCAGATCTTGCGCTCAGGTTGATCGACCATCCCGGCCGCGGAACGGGCGGAGATCTCGTGACAACCCGTTTGGTGGCTGACGATCAGGTGATCGTACGCCGATCAGGCACCCGGCTTCTGGCCAGCGCCCCGCCCGCCTTGAAGGGACTTTTGGAAGTGCGCGGCCTTGGTGTCTTGTCTTCGCCCGCACTCGAAGAGGTCGTCTTGAGGCTCGTCTTCCGGTTGGCCCCCGGCGGCAAGCCGGAGCGCATGCCGGGCCCGGATTTTGAGACTATGGAGATCTTGGGCCTCAGCCTGCCCGTTCTGGAAATCGACCCCTTCCAGGCCTCAGCCCCGGCCAAGGTGCGCAGCGCAACAGCGCTCAGCCAAACCCTGTTTTCCAAAAAGGGGTAAGTCTCACCTTGCGAACCGGACGGCTTCACCGCATGATATTGCCTGGGAGATTTGGGAGTGATGGGTGGATGAAAGGACAGTTGGGCCAATGATCGGGCTTGTTCTGGTCACGCATGGGCAGCTCGCGTCCGAATTCCGGGCCGCTTTGGAACATGTGGTCGGGCCGCAGGAGAATATGGAGACCATCTCCATTGGCCCTGACGACGACATGGAACAGCGGCGCAGTGACATCCTTGATGCGGTGGCCCGGGCCGATAGCGGCGCCGGTGTGATCCTTCTCACCGACATGTTCGGCGGCACGCCCTCAAACCTCGCCATATCTGTTATGGACAGCGCCAATGTGGAAGTTGTCGCCGGGGTCAATCTGCCCATGCTGATCAAGCTGGCCAGCTCTCGGACGGGCAAATCGCTGACAGAAGCGGTGGATGACGCCCAAGAAGCCGGCCGCAAGTACATCAATGTGGCCAGCCGCATCCTTTCTGGTGAAAACAGCTGAGCCCACCTTCCCCATGCATCGTCGGACCCTGAATATCTGTAACGCTAAAGGCCTGCACGCCCGCGCCTCTGCGAAGTTCGTGAAATGCGCCGAAACCTTCGATGCAGAGGTCTCCGTCTCGCGCGATGGCCTCACGGTCCCAGGTACATCCATCATGGGCCTCATGATGCTGGCGGCCGCCAGAGGCTGCGATGTGGAAGTTGAAGCCACCGGTCCGCAAGCCGAGGAGGCCCTCAACGCCCTGAGTGACCTGGTGGAGCGAAAGTTTGATGAGGATGATTAAGCCTTTGATATAAAGATTAGTTTATATCGCCTTGCAAATTTTCGACCCGGCTGATAAGACGCCTCCACACGATCAGTGATCGCGCCCGACTTTGGGCGCAGCAATTCCAGGAAATTTGAAAAATGGCTGACGCAAAAGATTACATTGTGGCGGATATCTCGCTCGCCGAGTTCGGGCGGACAGAGATCACCATGGCAGAGCACGAAATGCCAGGCCTGATGGCGGTGCGCCGGGAATATGAAGGCTCAAAACCGCTCAAAGGCGCCCGCATCGCCGGCTCCTTGCACATGACCATTCAGACCGCCGTGTTGATTGAAACCCTGGTGGCGCTTGGCGCAGATGTGCGCTGGGCCTCCTGCAACATCTTCTCCACCCAAGACCACGCTGCTGCAGCCATCGCCGCTGCTGGCATCCCGGTGTTTGCCGTGAAGGGTGAAACCCTTGAAGAGTACTGGGATTATTGCGACCGGATCCTGGACTGGGGCAATGGCGAGAGCGCCAACATGATCCTGGACGATGGCGGCGATGCCACCATGTTGGTGCTTCACGGCGCCAAGGCGGAGACCGATCCAAGCGTTCTGGAAAACCCCCAATCGGAAGAAGAAGAGTACTTTTTTGCCCAGGTGAAAAAGCGCCTCGCAGCCGATCCCGGCTGGTTCTCCAAGGTGCGCGCCAACATCCAGGGCGTTTCTGAAGAAACCACCACCGGCGTTATGCGCCTGCACCAGCTTCAAGAGCGCGGCGAGCTGCCGTTCCCGGCAATCGACGTGAACAACTCGGTCACCAAGTCGAAGTTTGACAACAAGTATGGCTGCCGCGAAAGCCTCGTGGACGCCATTCGCCGCGGCACGGACGTGATGATGGCCGGCAAGGTGGCCATCGTGTGTGGCTATGGTGATGTGGGCAAAGGTTCGGCCCAATCTCTCGCAGGCGCCGGCGCCCGCGTCCTGGTCACCGAAGTCGACCCGATCTGTGCCCTTCAGGCCGCCATGGACGGCTTTGAAGTGGTCACCCTGGACGACGCCGCGCCCCGCGCCGACATTGTGGTGACCGCCACAGGCAACAAGGACATTGTCACGATAGAACATATGCGCGCGTTCAAAGACATGGCGATCGTCTGCAACATCGGCCACTTCGACAACGAGATTCAGGTGGCGGCGCTGAAAAACCTGAAATGGACCAACGTGAAGCCACAGGTAGACCTGATAGAGTTTGCGGACGGCAAGCGCATGGTTCTGCTCTCTGAAGGCCGCCTGGTGAACCTCGGCAACGCCACGGGCCACCCGAGCTTCGTGATGTCCGCCTCGTTCTCCAACCAGACCCTGGCCCAGATCGAGCTCTGGAACAAAGGGGACAACTACGAAAACAAAGTCTATGTGCTGCCCAAGCACCTCGACGAGAAGGTTGCCGCGCTGCATCTGGAAAAACTCGGCGCCCAGCTCACGCAGCTCAGCGAAGACCAAGCCGCCTACATTGGCGTGGCGCAGTCCGGCCCCTTCAAACCGGAAGAATATCGCTACTAGATCCGGTCTACTCCTGGTTAGAATCCGGCGCTCATCCAGCGCCGGATTTTTTTTGCCTTACCCAGAGTGTGGCCTGGGTGACTCAACCCCGGCAAAATCATCAGCTTTCGGCAACCCGGGCTACCAAATCAGCAAGTCCTTGTTGTATACGGGCAGAGCTGCATGTTCAGGTGATTCGTTTCCAAAACGGTGCATCAGAGCCTCAGGGTAAGTATCGGGCGTGAGGGGAGAGATACTGCCGGGCGGGCAGCAGTTTCGGGACCAGCCCACCGGCACAACAATGAAACAAGGAATGGCCGATCCACAATGTCGGGCGGATCGATAAGGGCAATTTGGGCGGAGCGAGGGCGAAGGGGTGCATGCGCCGGCGCCGCCCTCATTCTATTCAGCACAAGTCCGGCCAACAGCGCTGCATCCAACTGGGCGCTTCCGGTCCGCATATCCTCCGATCTTCTGCTCATCATCACCGTCGCTCTTGCCATCATCATCATGATTGGCGCGGTTATCATCACGCACCGGGCCCGCCGGCACGTGGCCAACGTGTCCGAACAATTGGCGGACTTTGAAGCCAAACTGAACGATGCCGAGTTGCTTCTCTCCGCAGAACCCCATCTCCTGTTTATCTGGACCGGACAATCCACCACGCCCGACAGGGTCTCCGGTGACATGCGGGGCGCCTGCAACGTGCCCAAGGAAACCGCCCGCCTGCCTGATTTCCCGTTCTGGCTGGAACCCCAATCGGCCAGCCAGCTCACCGAGCATCTGGGCAAGCTCAGAACTTCAGGAGAGGCGTTTAACTTCGGGGTGCGCACACGCGGCGGCGAGTTGATTGAAGCTGACGGCCGCACCGCAGGCGGCATGGCCACCCTGCGCCTGCGCCCCCTGATCGGCGAGCGCGAGGACAACACGAAACTCACCTCGGAAGCGGAAAAGCTCAAGCTCCAAGTCTCCCAGCTCTCCACCATTCTTGACTCAGCTCCCATGCCGATCTGGTTGCGCAACGCCAACCGGCAGATCGTCTGGTGCAACCAGGCCTATGTGGACGCAGTGGAGGCGGAAAGTGTCACCGAGATCGTCCAGCAAAAAATGGAGATCGTACCGCCGCAGGAGTTGCCGGCCGGCGGGGTTGAGCCCGGCAACCGTCTGCGCTCCCACACGGTTATTGCGGGCGAGAAGCGCGCGCTCGATCTGCTTGAGGTTGCCGTTGAGCATGGCACGGCTGGGTTCGCGATCAATGTGTCTGAGCTGGAGAACGCTGAGAAGGAGCTTGAGCGCCACATCGAGGCCCACTCCCGCACCCTCGACAATCTGAAGACCGCCGTTGCCATTTTCGGTCCCGACCAGCGCTTGCGGTTCTTCAACACGCCCTACGCGGAGCTCTGGCAGCTTGAACCGGCCTGGCTGGAAACCCAACCCTCCAACGCCGAGATCCTGGACAAGCTGCGCGAAGAACGCCGCCTGCCCGAACAGGCCAACTTCCGCGACTGGAAGGCCCGGCAGTTGGCGGCCTTCTCGCAGGCGGAAACCGCTGAAGACTGGTGGTATCTCCCCGACGGTCAGACCATCCGGGTCACCGGCGAGCAACACCCGCTGGGCGGTGTGGCCTATCTGTTTGAAAATGTGACCGAGCGCCTGGAGCTCGAAAGCCGCTATAACGAGCTGACCAGCGTTCAGGGCGAAACCTTGAACAATCTCAATGAGGGCTTGGCCCTGTTCGGTTCCGATGGCCGCTTGAAGCTCTTCAACCCGCCCTTTGCTCAATTCTGGAAGATCGATGCCGCAGCGCTTGAGCGTGAACCTCATGTGGATGAAGTGGTGGCCTGGTGCCGCGAACTTCTGCCGCTGGATGCCGCTTGGGACAAACTGAAAATCGCCATCACCTCCTTGCAGAGCGAGCGCACCGCATCCAAGGACCGCATCGCGCGGCCCGACGGCATGGTGTTCGATTCCGCCATCGTGCCTCTGCCGGACGGCAACACCTTGCTGACCTATGTGGATGTGACGGATTCATCTCGCATCGAGAATGCCCTGCGCGAACGCGCCGAGGCCTTGGAAGCCGCCGACAAACTGAAGACCGACTTCCTCTCCAACGTCTCCTACGAGCTGCGCACCCCGCTCACCAGCATCAACGGTTTTGCCGAGGCCCTGGCCATGGGCATCGCCGGGGAGCTGGCGCCCCGCCAGAAAGAGTATCTGCAGGATATCCAGAACTCCTCCAGCCAGCTCCTTTCAATCATCGATTCCATTCTGGATCTGGCCTCCATCGATGCCGGCGCCATGGAGCTGAATTTGGCCGAGATCGATGTCACCGAACTGCTCACCGATGCCGCCACACTGGTCAAAGACCGTGTGAAGAAGCATGGGCTCACTCTGGAAGTGGTCATTCCGGACGCAGCGGAAATGATGACCGGCGACGAGCAGCGGCTGAAGCAGGTGCTGTTCAATCTGCTCTCCAACGCCATCGGCTTTAGCTCCAAAGGCGAGACCGTTCGGCTCGGCTGCCGCCGCGAGCGCGATCATGTGCGTGTGTGGGTCAGCGATACGGGCCGGGGCATGGACGAAGAGACCCAAAAGTCTGCCTTCGACAGATTTGCCGCAAAGCCTGCTCGCTCCGGCCACCGCGGGGCGGGGCTGGGTCTGTCCATCGTCAAAAGCTTCGTGGAGCTGCACGACGGCACCGTCGCCCTGGAGTCCCAGATCGGCGAGGGCACCACCATTACGCTCACCCTGCCCAAGGCGGGGCCTGACGAGCGCACGCACACCGAAACCATCGTCGTGGCACCGCTCGCTGAAAGCCCCCGCCTGAGTGTGGGCTAGACGCCTCCCATGACGTCTGGCGCCCGATATTGCCGCACCGTGCACCTGCCCACAGAAGCCGCCACGGAAGCCTTTGCCCATGAACTCTCGTTGTTTGCGCGCATCGGCGATGTGATCACCCTGGCCGGTGATCTGGGCACAGGCAAATCAACCTTCGCCCGGGCCTTCATCCGCGCCCTCAGCCCGCACGATACGCAGTTCGATGTTCCGAGCCCCACCTTCACGCTGGTTCAGACCTACGACTTCACCCGCCTCCCGGTGGCACACTTCGATTTCTACCGGGTTGTCGATGACAACGAGATCCCGGAGCTTGGATTTCCCGGCCTCAGCGACACGATGGTGCTGGTGGCCGAATGGCCCGACCGGGCAGAGGCGTATCTGCCGGACGACCGGCTGGAGATCACGCTTGATGACGGTCAAGAACCCGGCACACGCGAGCTGACCCTGCAAGGCCACGGAAGCTGGTCACAGCGCGCGGAGCGCATGGAGATCATCAGTGCCTTCCTGGACGCTTCGGGCCATCACACCCGCGCGCGCACCTTCCTTCTGGGCGATGCTTCGGCACGGCGCTACGAAAGGCTCAACAGTCCGACAGGAAAAGAGCGGCCCCTGATCTTGATGGATTCTCCTCCAATGCCCGACGGACCGGTGGTGCGCAATGGACTTCCCTACAGCCAGATCGCTCATCTTGCGGAAAACGTGACAGCCTTCGCCGCAATCGATCAGGGCCTGCGGGAGATCGGGCTCTCAGCGCCCAAGATCGAGGCCTTCGACCTGGAGGCCGGCCTGCTGGTGATCGAGGATCTGGGCGGTGACGTGTTCCAAGACATGGTGCGGGCGGGGGATGTGAGCCTGGATGAGCCCTATCGCACGGCAGTCGAGGCTTTGGTGCGGCTCGCCGAACAGCCTCTGCCGGGCACAATCACCCTGAAGAGCAATGAGACCTATAACGTGCCCCCTTATGATCCGGGTGCGCTTGAGATCGAAGTTGAACTGGTCTTGGACTGGTACTGGCCGGCGGTGCATGACAGCCCAGCGCCCGATACCGTGCGGGCAGATTTCCTGGCCATCTGGCGTGCCCTCTGGCCGCGGCTTGAGCGTCATCAAACTGTCTGGTGTCTGCGCGACTATCATTCGCCCAACCTGATTTGGCGGGCTGACAAGGACGGGCTCGCTCGTCTCGGCATTATTGACTTTCAGGACGCGGTTCGAGGCCATCCGGCCTATGATCTTGCGTCCTTGCTCCAGGATGCACGCGTGGACATCGATGAGGATTTTGAACGGCAGATGTTTGAGCATTATTGCCAGAAGCGCCTGGAGGCCGATGGCGGGTTTGACCGGCAGGCCTTTGAGGAGTGCTACGCCATATTGGCCGCCCAGCGGGCCACCAAGATCCTCGGCATCTTCATGCGGCTCAAGCAGCGGGACGGCAAGCCCGGCTATCTGCAGCACATACCGCGCCTATGGGGGTATTTGGACCGCACGCTAAGCGCCCCGGTTCTCGCCGCGTTGAAGGGCTGGTACGACAGCGCCTTCCCGGCATCGGCGCGGCAGCTCGATCTTGTGTGAGTGAGTGCAGAGCGATGACGGACACACCCCCTCCCCCCATTGGTACCCGTGCCATGATGCTTGCGGCCGGCCTCGGCACCCGCATGCGGCCGCTCACCAACGACCGCCCCAAGCCCCTGGTTGAGGTGGCGGGCAAGCCGTTGATTGACCATGCAATGGAGCGGTTGCGCGATGCGGGCGTTGAGCAAGCTGTGGTCAATGTGCACTACAAGGCCGATATGCTGGAGGATCACTTGCGCGGTGTGCAGCGGCCTAAGATCATTATCTCCGACGAGCGTGAAGAGCTGCTGGAGACCGGCGGAGGTCTGGTGAAGGCGCTGCCGCATCTGGGCTCTGAACCCTTCTTCATGGTGAACACGGACAGCCTCTGGATCGAGGGCGCACGCCCAAGTCTGGAGCGCCTGCGCGTCAGCTGGGACGATGACAGCATGGACATGCTCCTGCTCATCTGCAGCACCGTGGCGAGCCATGGCTATTTCGGACCGGGCGATTTTCACTGCGACCCCGACGGCACGCTCACCCGGCGCGGCGAAAACGAAATCGCAGCATTCGTCTTTACCGGCGTCTACATGGTCCATCCGCGCGTCTTCAAGGACGCTCCGAAAGGCAAGTTCTCCATGAATGTCTTGTTCGATAAAGCCATTGAAAAGGGACGCCTGAAGGGCCTGCGCCACGACGGCATCTGGATAGAAGTCAACACACCAGAGGCCATCTCAACTGCTGAGCAGGTCCTGCAAAGCTAGGGCGCAATAAACCTCGCGTCCGGGATCACGGCAATAGGCGTCAGCTCCACCAGGAACTCCGGGTGCCCCAACCCCGCCACCATCACCGACGTGCTCACCGGCGAGGTCTCAGCATTCAAGATCTCGTTGCGCACCTTCTGGATGGCCGGGAGTTGATCGGGGTCAGTGTAGTACGTGGTGATCGACACGATATCGTCCATCTGCCCACCGAGGGCCTCAAGGATCCGCGCGATGTTGGTGAAACACTGCCGCGTTTGCGCTTCGACATTACCTGACCCAACGATGGTTTCATGCTCATCCCAAGCCACTTGGCCTGTGAGATGCACCACGTGACCGGGTGGCTGGACGGCAGCCATGTGAAAACCGCGTCCTTTCGGATGCCAGACACCTGGTGGATTTGCTCTCATAACCGACCTTTGCTCGTGTTCCGGGCGCTGACATTACACTTGGAATCGCGCATTGTCGTTGGATGAAAAGTGGCGCACCGCACATTTGGTCGATTCCGCCCGGGGTTCCGTTTCTCAAAACCCTTGCGCGCGCGATTCTGGCCGGCGGTTTCCCGTCAGCCCACCTGCCCAAGCCCGGTCCGACTGACCTTGCCGCCTACACGGTTTTGGTGCCCACCCGCCGCGCCGCTCGCGAACTGGCCAACGCCTTCTTGAATGAAAGCGACGGTGCCGCTCTCCTCTTGCCACGCATTCAGCCGCTTGGGGATGTGGACGAGGAAGAGTTTGCCCTCACACCGGAATATTTCGAGGGCGCGGCCGCGCCGGAGTTCCCTGGCGCCGTATCACCGCTCCGGCGCCAGTTGATCCTCGCGCGGCTACTCATGGATTGGGCTCAAGACAACCCGTCCACCGCGTTTTCCAAGGCTCTGTTGGCGCATCCCGCGCAAGCCGTGGACGTGGCCGCGGATCTGGGCCGCTTGGTGGATCAGCTTGAAACCGAGGAGGTCCCGCTGGAGGCTCTCGGCCAGCTTGTGTCGGACGACTTTGCAGCCTACTGGCAGGACGTTTTGAACGTGCTCGATATTGTGCGCCTGCAATTGCCGGAAGAGCTTGAGGCGCGCGGTATGATCGGCCCCTCTGAGCGGCGCAATCAGCTGATCAGCGCAGAAGCGGCCCGCCTCAGCGCTGTGAACCCAGAAGCTCCGTTTATCGCGGCGGGTTCCACCGGATCGATCCCCGCAACGGCAAGACTGCTCAAGTCGATCGCGCACTTACCCCACGGCGCCGTTGTGCTGCCCGGGCTCGACACCGCTCTGGATGAAGAGAGCTGGCAGGCACTCGACCCCCAGCATCCTCAATTCGGCCTGGCGGAGCTCTTGGCGGGCCTCGGCGCACGGCGTGAGCACGTCCAAATCCTGGGCGAAATGGACAGCACGAACCAAGCCCGCGCCAAACTCCTCAGTGAGGTCATGCGGCCTTCGGAAACCACTGACCTTTGGCAGCAAAGCCTGCCGCAATTGGCGCCCGATCTTGAAGGCGCTCTTTCAAATCTCACGCTTTTGCGGGCACCCGGGCGACGCGAGGAAGCGCTGTCGATCGCTCTCAAAATGCGCCAGTGCGCAGAGACACCAGGTAAAACAGCCGCCCTCATCACACCGGATCGCAACCTGGGACGGCGCGTCTCTGCACAGCTTAAACGCTGGGATCTGAATGTGGACGACAGTGCCGGCATTCCCTTGTCGCGCACCTTGCCGGGCACCCTCATCGACCTCGTGCTCAGTGCCCTGGAAACGCACTTCAGCCCATCCAGCCTGGTGTGCCTTTTTGCCCATCCCCTGGCACGCTTTGGTCGCCCGCCAGGCACCGCAACCCGGGCGGCCCGCAAGCTGGAGATGGCTGTGCTGCGCGGGGTTGCACCGGCCGGGCTGAACGCACTGCCCGGCGCTCTGACCCAACGCCGCAAGGACATGGAGGCCAACCCCCACTGGTTCGCGCATCTCGCCGGGTGGACAGACGCAGACTGGGCGGAAGCGGCCGATGCGGCGCTTATGGTCCCCGCAGCCTTTGAGGATCTCATAAGCCTCAGCCAAACAAGCAACACCCTCAGACTTGAGAGCGCGGTGGAGTGCGCCATCCGCACCGCAGAGGCCATCGCTGCCGATGAAACCGGCGATAGCACGGCGCTTTGGAGCGGTGAGGCCGGCGAGCAATTGTCTCAGTTCTTCTCCAGCCTCTTGGAAGCTGGTCCGGATGGACCGCTCATCGCGCCGGCGGATCTGCGCCGCACGCTCATGGGTCTGATGGCACAGCCGGTGGTGCGGCCGCGCTACGGTACCCATCCGCGGCTTCAGATTTTGGGCCTTTTGGAAGCGCGCATGAGCGATCATGATGTGATCATCCTAGGCGGTCTGAACGAGAAAACATGGCCGGCCCAAACCCAGTCGGACGCCTGGCTCAACCGGCCCATGCGCGAAGACTTAGGTCTTGCCAGCCCGGAGCGCCGCATGGGCCTGAGCGCCCACGACTTCGTGCAGGCAGCGGCCGCGAGCGGGGCTGTTTACCTCACCTATTCCGACAAGCAGGAAGGCGCGCCCGCCGTGCCCTCCCGCTGGCTCTTGCGGCTCATGGCCATTCTTGAGGCCGTGAACGGGCCGGACATCGAAGCGGGCGGCCGCAAGCTGCTGGCCGCGGCCTTGGGCCTGGACCACCCGGCGCAGATCCGGCCGGTGGAACGCCCGGCCCCCGCTCCGGCGCTGAGCCTAAGGCCCAAGCGCCTCAGCATCACTGAGATCGAAACCTGGCTGCGCGACCCTTACGCCATCTATGCCCGCCATATCCTGAAGCTGCAGCCGTTGGAAGAGCTGGGTTTGGCCCCTGGCCCCCGCGAACGCGGCATGCTGTTCCATGAGATTTTCGAAGAGTTTTCCAAAGCCTGGCCCGCCGAGCTGCCGGACGACATCCCGGCAGAACTCAAAAGGATCGGCCAGGACGCCTTTGCCCAATGGAGCGGATATCCCGATGTGGAAGCTTTCTGGTGGCCAAGGTTTCTGCGCGTGGCCGAAGAGGTCGCCCAGGTTGAACGCGGCCTGCGCGAAGACATCCGCGCCGTCCACGTGGAAACCCGGGGGCGCCTTATGATCCCAAAAGGCAGCGTGGATGGCTTCACGCTCACCGGCCGGGCCGACCGGATCGACATTCTGGCAGATGGCAGTGCCCGCCTCATTGACTATAAGACCGGGGCGCCGCCAGGCATCACCGAGGCCCTGTCCGGCAAGGCTCCGCAGCTCCTGCTTGAAGCTGCCATGCTGGCCGAGGGTGCGTTTGAGGGCGTTGGCGAGACCGGGACGACGGCGCTGCTCTATCTGCAACTGTCGGGCGGTGAGCCCGCCGTCGACACGCGCTTTCTGGATCCGGCACGGGCCAAACCCAAAATCGACGCATCGGTTCAAGACGTGGCGGCCAATACCTTTGAGAAGCTCAAGCGTCTCATTGCCCGCTATGGCGCCACTCCGCCTTGTCCCTATTTACCCCGTGTCCTGCCCAAATATGCGGACCGGGACCTCGCCTTTGACCACCTCAGCCGCTACCGGGAATGGTCGAGCTTCGCCGGCCACGATGAGGAGGGCGCATGACCTCTGCCAACCTCTCGCAGGCCAGTATCCAACAGGCGCGCGCCTCCCGGCCGGAGGCTTCAGCCTGGGTGTCGGCCAATGCAGGCTCGGGCAAAACCTATGTCCTGGTCAACCGCATCATCCGCCTCATGCTGGCCGGCGCGCCGCCTGAGCGGATCTTGTGCCTCACGTTCACACGGGCCGCCGCCGCCGAGATGGAGACCCGCCTGTTCCGACGTCTGTCGGCGTGGATCGTCATGAGCGACCCAGAGCTGCGCGACGCCATTGCCACTCTGGGCGCACCGCAGACCTGGGATGGCAGCCTGGCCGTGGCACGGCGCCTGTTCACCCGTGCACTGGAAACCCCGGGCGGCCTGAAGATCCAGACCTTGCACGGCTTTTGCGAGAGCGTGCTCCAACGCTTTCCGGTGGAAGCCGGGATTGCGCCGGGTTTTGCCATCATGGACGAGCGCACGTCTGAAGAGCTGATGCAAGCGGCCCGCGAGCACGTGCTCGGCCTCGCCGCCCAGAGTGACGCCGCAACCCCGGAGGCGGAGGCACTCCAACGCATTATCGTCCACACCCAGGCCGCAGGGTTTGATGATGTGCTCACAACCTTGCTCAGCCAGCGCTCTCCGTTGGTGGCCGGCTGGTCCCTTGACGCTGCCACCGCCAATCTCAAGGCGGCGCTCTATGGCGAGCTTGGCCTTGATGCGGAGGCAACATCCGAAACGGTGATCGCTGAAGCTTGGGCGAGTCTGGACCGGCCCAGTGTTACCGACGCGGCAGATGCCTTCGCGGCAAGCACCAGCAAGACCGACCAAGAGCGTTCAGTCACGTTGGCCACGGCCCTGAGCGATGACGATTGGGACCTCTACGCGTCAGCCTTTCTCACCGCTAAGGGAGAACCGCGTACAGAACGCAGCCTGGCCACCAAGGCCATCAAACAGGACCACCCCGCGGTCTGGCAGTGGCTTGAAGCTGAACAGCAGCGGGTGGTGGCCGTGGAAGACCGCCGCAAGGCCGCCGCCACGGCGGAAGCCAGCCACGCCCTCTTCACACTGGCCAGCATCATCCTGCGCCATTTCCAAAGCGAGAAAGAGCGCCGCGGCCAGCTGGACTACGATGACCTGGTCATCTACACCCGCAACCTGCTTACCCGGCTGGACGCGGCCTGGGTTCTGTTCCGTCTGGATGGCGGCATTGACCATGTGCTGATCGACGAAGCCCAAGACACCAGCCCGGAACAATGGGAGATCGTGAACCAACTGACAGGGGAGTTCTTCGTGGGCGAAGGCGCGCGGGAAGGCCGGCGCACCGTCTTCGCCGTGGGGGATCACAAGCAGTCCATCTTCTCGTTTCAGGGCGCAGCCCCTGACGAATTTATTGCCCAAAAGGCGCTGCTGGAGGCTCGCGTGGCAGAAGCCAGCCAGCCTTTTGAAGATGTACGGGTCAACATTTCCTTCCGGTCCACCCAGACGGTACTCGATGCGGTCGACAGGGTGTTTGAGGACCCGCTTGCCCAAAAAGGCCTGGCAGATGACGAAATCCTCCATCAGGCCAATCGCTTGGGCCAATCCGGACGGGTGGAACTGTGGCCGCTGTTTGAGCGCGAAGATGAGGATGAACCGGACCCCTATGAGCCGGTTGATGCACCAGGGGCCGCAGACCCGCGGTTGGAGCTGGCCCGTCACATTGCCGCAACCATCAGGTCCTGGCTCGACGAAGGACATACCCTCACCCCGCGCGGGCGCGCTATCGTGCCGGGCGATGTGCTGATCCTGGTGCGCAACCGCACGGTTCTGGCCGATGCGGTGGTGCGTACCCTCCGCGATCATGCGATCCCGGTGGCGGGCGCCGACCGCTTGAAGATCAACAGCCATATTGCGGTGATGGATCTGGTAGCGCTCGCCCGGGCCCTGCACCTGGTTGAGGATGACTATTCTCTGGCGTGCGTCTTAAAGAGCCCGCTTGTGCAGCATGATGACGGGCGGACCATCACCGATGAGGATCTGATTGACCTTTGCACCACCCGCACGGGCCGTTTGCTGAGTGCGCTGGAGCACGCGCCGGGCTTCTCCAAGGCCGCCGGCCAATTGGCGGCCTGGCGCACCCTGGCCCGCAACGCACGGCCATTTGAGTTTCTGTCGGAGGTGTTGGATGTGGGCGGGGCGCGGCGGCGCTTTGCCGAGCGCTTGGGCGCTGAGGTGAACGATCCGCTCGATGAACTCTTGAGCCTGGCGAGC
>JANQOW010000035.1 GCA_028285595.1 Hyphomicrobiales bacterium | reverse complement strand
CACGCCGGCTTCTCCGCCGGCCTCGCCGCCCTCGGGCTCACCGCGGCCGCACGCGCGCTGGCCGCCGCCGACACCGCAGCCGCCCTCTCCATGGAGGGCTTCGGCGCCAATCTCTCCCCCTTCGATGAGCGCGCCATTGCGCTCAGGGGCCAGCCCGGCGAGGCCGAGGCCGCCGCTCGCCTGCGCGCAAAACTGGACGGCTCCGCCCTGCTTGAAGCCGGCAACGCCCGGCGCCTGCAGGACCCCCTCTCCATCCGCAACATTCCCCAGGTCCATGGTCTGGTCCTCTGGGCCATCGGCCAGGCGCGCCCGGTGGTCGAAACCGAGCTCAACGGCTCCAGCGACAACCCGGCGGCGCTGACCGATGCGGGCGAGATCCTCTCAACCGGCAATTACCTGACGCCCCATCTCACAAGCGCTGCGGAAGGCCTCTCGCGCGCGCTGGTCCATCTGGCCACGGCTCAAGTCGCCCGCCTGTCGGTCATGTTCTCCAACCGGTTCACCGACCTTCCCCTGTTTCTGGCCAAGCCGGGCGCAACGTCCAGCGGCTTTGCGCCCGTCATGAAGGTGGCTGAGGCCGTTCTCACCGAACTCAGCGCAGCCGCGGCCCCGGCGCCGCTCTGGTCCAGCCTCTGCGCGGACGGTGTGGAGGACGTTATGGCGTCCTCCTTCTCAGCCGCGAACGGCTTACTGCGCACGGCCCATCTGGCCGGCCGCCTCAGCGCAATCGAGCTCATGGTGGGGGCGCAGGCCGTGGAGCTCCGCGCGCCCGGAGGGCCAAACGCGCCGGCGCTGAAAACCGCCCTGGAGCAGATCCGGCGCCACAGCCCCAGCCTTGCCGAAGACCGGCCGCTGGGTGAGGATATCAACCGGTTGACCGAAGCGATCGCCCGAGAGGAGTTTCCATGACCGTCCCCCTCACCGATGCCGCGCAGCGCCAAGCGGCCGACCATCTCCTCGCCGCACGCCGCTCCGGCAAGGTCATTGCGGATCTGCCGGACGCCTGCAAACCGCAGACCCTGGCCGATGCCCTGGCGATCCGCGATCTGGTGTTTGCAGGGCTTGGCGATGAACAGGCCGGCTGGTTTGTGGGCTGTTCAAACCCGCATATCCAGCGCCAATTGGGCTTGGATGAACCCTATTGCGCTCCGCTCGCCGCCGGCACGGTGCATCCCTCGCCCGCCCAGCTTCCCGCCGCCGCGTTTCCCTCCATCACGCTTGAGGTGGAGTTCGCCTTTACGCTTGGCCGCGACCTCGTCCCCCGCGAAACCCCTTATGGCTATGCCGAGGTGGCAGAGGCGATTGACCGGGTTCACCCGGCCATTGAGGTGGTGACCAGCCATCTGGCCGATTGGACGCACCAATCGATCTTCAACATCATCGCAGATAACGGCACGGACGGCGCCCTGGTGTTCGGCGAAGGTGCGCCGCTCGCGTCGGCCGGCACGCTTAGTGCCATTCGCACGTCCGTATCTGTCAACGGCGAGGAGAAGGCCACCGGCTCCGGCGCCGACGTGCTCGGCGATCCGCTGAACGTAATGGTGTGGCTGGCCAACCGCAGCCGGGAAGACGGCATCACTCTGAAGGCAGGCCAGATCCACAATACCGGCAGCACGACGCCTATGGTGCTGGCCGAACCGGGCGACATCTGCCGCGCGGTGTTTGAGGGCCTGGGCGACGTTGAGGTTACGTTCGTGGCGGCGTAGCCCGCGCCTCTTCAAGCAGCCAGGTGCGGAAGGCGGTAACTTTCGGTTCTTCCACATCGCTCAGTGCACTGATCAAGTAATACGAAAAACTGAGCGGCGTGTTGAGCTCCACATCGAACGGGCGCACCAGCCGGCCGGCCGCCAGTTCATCGGCCACCAGCACGTCCCCCACCAGGGCCACCCCCTGGCCCTCCAGCGCGGCCTGAACGGCCATGCTTTCCATGGTGTAGTGAGGCCCCCGCGTCGGGTCGATGTGCTGAAGGCCGGCCGCCAGAAGCCACATCCGCCAACTGGCCTCCGCCTCCTTCCAATCAATGTGCAGAAGCGTGTGGTGGGTGAGATCTTCCGGCGAGCGCAAAGGGTGCGGCCCCTCCAGCAGCGCTGGGCTGCACACCGGCATATTCATTTGGGTGAAGAGAAAATCCGCCCGCACGTTCTTGTAGCCGCCCGGCCCGTAGCGCACCGCCACGTCCACCCCATCGGTTCCGATGGTGGCCAGCCGGTCCGTGCCGTCCAGGCGGATCTCGATGTCCGGATGGCGCTTGCGGAACCCTTCAAGCCGGGGCACCAGCCACAGTGCGCCGAACGACGGGCTCACCGAGATGGTCAACACCTGCCGGCCCGCATGGGCGCGCAACCGGTCAGCCCCCTGCGCCAGCTTGTCCAGCCCCTGGCCGATGAGCGGCAACGCCTGCTGGCCCGCCTCGGTCAGGCGCAAAGCCCGGGTCAGGCGCTGGAACAGCGAGACGCCGTAAAGCTCCTCAAGCGCCTTCACCTGATGGCTGACCGCCGCCGGGGTCACGTTCAACTCCTCAGCCGCCTTGGTGAAGCTGAGATGGCGCGCAGCCGCTTCAAAGGCTTTAAGGGCATTGAGAGGGGGCAGCGTGCGGGACATAGTTATACCTGAGATTTTCTAATAGATAAGCTCAGATCTTCTCGTTTGTGCAAGCCTCAAATCAGGTCCTAGCGTCTCAACAAGCACAAATAAATCTGAGGCATGTCTCTGTGACGCACAGCTCCCACCCCTCCGCCGCCCGGTCTGACTCTGCGACCGGCACGCTGTTGGTGATCGTTTCCGCTATCACCTTCAGCACCGCCGGGCTCTTCACCAAGGGGGTGGAGGCCGGCGCGTGGGAGGTGATCTTCTGGCGCGGCCTCGCGGCGGCCGCCTTTACGAGTTTCTGGATCGTGATCAGACGGACCGGGCGGCAGCAGTTCGGTTCCATGAGCCCCAGCGGCTGGGCGGTGGGCGTGGTCGGGGCCCTGGGGACAGCCGCATTCATCCCCGCCTTCAAGTTCACCTCAATCGCCAATGTTTCGTTGATCTACGCCATCTCTCCGCTGATTGCGGCCATGCTGGCCTGGATCTTCATCGGCGAGCGGGCGCAGGCCCGAACCATTGCCGGTTGCCTTGGCGCGCTGGCGGGCGTGGCCATCATCGTCTCAGGCTCGCTTGGTGAGATCAGCCTTTATGGAGATATGCTGGCACTCTGGATGACCTTCGCCATGGCGTCCATCATGGTGATCTATCGCAAATATCCCGAAACCCCCGGCGCCGGCCCGCAGGTTCTGCAATCGCTCCTGCTGCTCCCTGTTGCCGGCCTCCTGGGTGCCCCGCTGGCTGTGGCGCCGGTGGAGATCCTCATCCTCATCGCCTTCGGCCTCCTCTTTGCCATCGCATCGGTCACGTTAGCGGAGGGGGCAAAGCGCATCGCGTCCGGCCAGACCGCCCTCCTCTCCTCGCTGGAAACACCGCTGGCGCCGCTGCTGGCCTTCTTCGTGTTCGCAGAGATCCCCGACAGCGCCACCTGGGCCGGCGGTGCGCTTGTGCTTGCCGCTGTGCTGGCGTCGATCAGACCCCGCCAGGTTTAGGAGGCCACAAACCCCAGCGACTTATCCACCAGGTTCTTCAGCGGCTCGCCCTGCTTATATCGCTGAAAGTTCTCAAGAAACTGCACCACCATATCGGCGTGGTAGCCCGCATAGTCGCCCGACATATGAGGCGAGATCATAATGTTTGGGGCCTGCCAGATCGGGTCGTCTTTGGCCAAGGGCTCCGTTTGAAACACATCCAGCATGGCCCCGGCCAGTTGACCGCTCTCAAGAGCTGCGATCAGGTCCGCTTCCACCACCGAGCCGCCGCGGCCAATGTTGATGAACCGCGACCCGGGCTTCATGGCCGCAAACAGGTCCGCGCCGAAGTACCCGGCGGTCTCCGCGGTGAGCGGCATGACAGCCACCACCCAGTCTGCCGCCCCCACCGCCGCGGCCGCATCGTCCTGCCCGATGATCGCCTCAAAATCATTATCCCCGCCCCGGGCACGTCGCCCGACACCGGACACCTGAACCCCCAGCGCCTTCAACACCCGGCCCACCTCGCGGCCGATTGAACCCACGCCGAACACCACGGCGCGCGTGCCGGCCAGCTTTCGGGTTTGACGATAGTCCCAGGTCGACTGCGCCTGGGCTAAGAGGGTCTGGCGGAAGCCTTTTACCTCTGAGATCATGTAGCCGGCCACATATTCCGCCATGGCCCGGTCAAACAGGCCGCGCGCGTTGGTGAGCATCACGTCGGAGGCCGACAGCTCGGCAAACATCACAGCATCCACCCCTGCCCCGCACCAGTGGATCCATTTGAGTTGGTCGGCCAGCGGCCACGCATCGGGAAGATCACGCCCTTTGAAATTCCAGCCCAGAAGGATTTCAGCGCCCGGCAAAGCCTCCGCCAGGCGCTGCGCATCCGGGGCGCACACAAGGTCCGCCTCGCCGGCAAGCGCGTCTATTCCCGGAACATCCGAGAGGCTCTCAGCCCCATTAATTACAATTTTCATAAAATTGAGACCCTCTCTCGCAATCCAACCATTATCTTCACACTAAATTATTCAATTCGCACAACTTGTCACGCGCCACTTGAATTGAATCCGCTCCCCTGCCAAACTCCGGACCAGCATATTCCAACCAAAACGAAAACATTATCAAACCAATATAAACGGAGTGAGACTACCATGAAGACGAGAGCGGCGGTGGCGTTCGAGGCGGGCAAGCCCCTCGAGATCTGCGACGTGGACCTGGAGGGTCCCAAGGAAGGGGAAGTTCTGGTCGAAGTCAAGGCAACGGGGATCTGCCACACCGATGAATTCACTCTGTCCGGCGCAGACCCGGAGGGCATTTTTCCGGCCATTTTGGGCCATGAAGGCGCCGGCGTCGTGGTGGATACCGGCCCCGGCGTCAGCACCCTGAAGAAGGGCGATCATGTGATCCCGCTCTATACGCCCGAGTGCCGCAACTGCGAATATTGCCTGCATCCGAAGACCAACCTCTGCCAGGCCATCCGCGTCACGCAAGGCCAGGGCCTGATGCCCGATGGCACAAGCCGGTTCTCTTTGGATGGGAAACCGATCTACCATTACATGGGCACGTCCACCTTCGCCAACCACACCGTGGTGCCTGAGATCGCGTTGGCCAAGGTGCGCGAAGATGCGCCTTTCGACAAGATTTGCTACATCGGCTGCGGCGTCACCACCGGCATCGGCGCGGTGATCAACACCGCCAAGGTGGAGCCGGGAACAAACTGCGTGGTGTTTGGCCTGGGCGGCATCGGTCTTAACGTGCTGCAGGGCCTTCGCCTGGTGGGCGCCAACATGATTGTCGGCGTGGACCTCAACCCGGCCCGCGAGGAGCTGGGCCGCCAGTTCGGCATGACCCACTTTGTAAATCCGGACAAGGTGAACGGCGATCTGACCGCCCACCTGGTGGAACTCACCGGCGGCGGGGCCGACTATTCGTTTGAGTGCATCGGCAATGTGAACGTGATGCGCGTTGCGCTTGAGTGCGCACACAAGGGCTGGGGCGAGAGCATCATCATCGGCGTGGCCGGTGCTGGCCAAGAGATCTCCACCCGGCCGTTCCAGCTGGTGACGGGCCGTTCCTGGCGCGGCACGGCCTTCGGCGGCGCGCGCGGACGCACCGATGTGCCCAAGATCGTGGATTGGTACATGGACGGCAAGATCGAGATCGATTCCATGATCACCCACACCATGCCACTAGAGAAGATCAACGACGCGTTCGATTTGATGCACGCTGGCAAATCCATCCGAAGTGTGGTGACTTACTAGCGTGAGGCAGGCGCCCCCGTGCCTCACCGGCCGGGCTGGGGTGAGCGCACGGAGCTTCTGCCCTGCGACGATTGCGAAAGATTGCGACACATGAACGAACAGCATGAACGGCTCGCCAAAGCCCGGCGTGATGCTGGGTATAAGACAGCTATTGCCGCGACCACTCAAAACGGCTGGAACTACAGCACGTACAGCCAACATGAGCGCGGCCAGAGGGGTCTCACCCGCAAAATGGCGGCAAAATACGGTGAGGCCTACAATGTTTCACCCGGCTGGCTCCTCACCGGGGAAACCGGCCTTTTGAACCCCTCGGCCAACCAGCTTGATGAGGGGCTGATGGCCAAGGTGATCACCGGCGTGGAGCGGGCCGAAACCGAAGACAGCGCCAAGCTGACGCCGGAAGCCAGAGCCCGCATCATCGCCCGGCTCTACACCAAGATGAACGCGGCAAAGACCCAGCCGAGATCCTACCTGGTGAAGGCCATTGAAGACGCCATGGAGGGCCAGGAGCTGGACGAACTCTTCCACCTTTACCTTCGCCACAATCATGGCTGTCTGTCGCTGGAGGAGCTGGACGATGCGTCCTTGCCCGAAGTGCTCTCCGTGGTGACCTGCTGGGGCTTTGTGATGGGCGGCCAGAAGGCAGCCAGGCGCGCGGAGGTTTAGCCCGCACGCCCCCGCCATGTGCTGCGCTCCAGTACAACGTCCACATGCGCGAGCGCCTCTCCGGCCACTTGACTGAAGCGCTTTGAACGGCCCGTCTCGCGAAACCCAATCTTGGCAAGCACCCGCCCGGACGCCGGGTTCATTGCGAAGTGGCCTGAAACAATCGTTTCAACACCAAGCTTGCTGAAGGCATGGTCCACCACCGCCCGCGCGGCCTCGGTCGCATAGCCCTGGCGCCAGTGCTCCTGCCCAAACCAATACCCACGCTCCATCACCGACGGCTTCTCCATCGGGTTCAAACCGACAAATCCCAACAGGGCGCCATCGCTCTTTCGCCCGATCCGCCACGTCGGCTCCTTCGGCACCACCTCGTCGAGAAAGTACCGCGCATCCTCAGGTCCAAACGGATGGGGTACACGCGCAAGAGTGCGAACAACCTCAATGTTGTTGGCCAGCCGCACGATCTCCGGAATGTCACGCGCGTCAGGCGCACTCAGACGGAGACGGGCGGTCGATAGGCTCGCGATCTTCATTCCAGCTCACCCCTTGCCCGCCAGCTTGGCCTCGCGCCAGAAGATGAACAGGCCTGAGCCGACAATGATCGCGATCCCCAGCCATTTCAGCGGATCAGGAAAATCGCCGAACACCAGATAGCCCAGCACAGTGGCCGAGACGATCTCCATATAGTTCAACGGCGCAAGAACCGATGCCGGCGCCAGGCGGAACGCGGTGACCACCAGCAAGTGCATACTGGTGGCGATGGCCCCTGCCATGGCCAGCCAAAACCATTCAGAGGCGGTGGGCATGTTAAAGCTCAACAGCTCCATCCCCGCTGCCCCGCCCGCCGCCATCACCAGCGAGAGGCTCACCAGCCCCACAAGGCCGGACCAGAACTGCATGGTGAGGATATGCTCAGAGCGCGAGAGCTTGCTTGTGAGCATCAGGTAGCAGGCAAACAAGAACGCAGCCAGCATAGGCAACAGCGAGACCGCCCCAAACACATCATAACTCGGCCGCACCACAATCATCGCGCCGACAAAGCCGAACGACACCGCCAGCATGCGGCGCCAGCCCACCTTCTCGCCCAGGAACACCGCAGAGAGCACGGTCAGGATCATGGGCTCAAGAAAGAACACGGCGATGGCATCGGCCACGGGCATCCACTTCAGCGCGGTGAAGAAACAGGCAATGGCGCCAGCCATGAAGAGTGAGCGCACGGTATTGAGCCAAATGTTCTGCGGCACCAGCCCGCGCGCGCCATGCACCACCAGAACGGCGGGCAGCAGAACGGCCATCTGAAACCCGAACCGGGCCTGGCCCACCTGCACGCCCGTGATGGTGCCGGAGAGGTACTTGGCGATCACATCCATAGCCGGCAGCACCAACATGGCGACAAGCATGAGCGAGAGCCCGCGCACGGGATCTGAGGCGTTGGGAACAGAGGCAAATATGCGTTGGGCCGGTCTCATGGGGCAAGACAGTGGTGGAGATTGGCCATTTGCGCAATTGCAATTGTTGCCCTTCGCGCCAGGGTGTGGTTCTAGGAGGCGACAACCACACAATGGAGAGAAAATGTCATGGCGGACCTGGCCCAAACCGATGCCCACATTTGCTTTGGCGGCGAGCAGTTGCAGTTCACCCACCCCTCAGAGGTCTGCAAATGCACCATGACCTTTTCCATCTACCTGCCGCCCCAGGCCAAGTCCGGCAAGGTGCCGGTCGTGTGGTGGCTCTCCGGGCTGACCTGCACGGATCAGAACTTCGTCACCAAGGCCGGCGCTCAAGGCCCCGCCTCCGAGCTTGGGGTTGCGGTCATCGCCCCGGACACCAGTCCGCGCGGAGACGGTGTGCCCGATGACCCGGATGCGGCCTATGACTTTGGCCTCGCCGCCGGGTTCTATGTGAACGCCACCCAGGACCCCTTCGCCGAGCACTACCAGATGTACTCCTACATCACCGAAGAGCTGCCCGCGCTTGTGGGGTCCGAGTTCCCGCTTGATATGGACCGTCAGGGCATTTTCGGCCATTCCATGGGCGGCCACGGCGCGCTGACGCTCGGCTTGAAGAACCCTGAGCAATACCGCTCCATCTCCGCCTTCGCCCCCATCGTCTCGCCGCTCAACTGCCCCTGGGGCCACAAAGCTCTGGGCGGCTATCTGGGCCCTGATACCGACGCCTGGGCGGCCCACGATGCCTGCGCGCTCGTGAGCGCGGCCGCCGGCTCTGGCGACACCCGGCCCCTGCTGGTGGACCAGGGCGATGCGGACACTTTCCTGGACGAGCAGCTCAAACCCCATCTGCTGTCGCAGGCTTGTGAGGCGGCGGGGCGCGAGCTGACCTTGCGCATGCAGCCGGGCTATGACCATTCCTATTACTTCATGGCCTCCTTCATGGACGATCACCTGCGCCACCACGCAGAAGCGCTCAGCTAACCGGCCGGCCCGCGAGCTGTCACAGCTCTGTCATGGCGCCCAACTAAGCACCCCTTATGATGAGCGCGCGTCCCTTCAACGTGTTGGTCCTGTGCACCGGCAATTCCGCCAGATCCATTCTGGCGGAGAGCCTGTTCAATGCGATTGGCGCCGGCCGCATTGCCGCCTATTCGGCCGGGTCCAAGCCGCAAGGCACACCGCATCCTGAAGCGCTGAAGGTGCTTGCGGCCAACGGACATGAGACAGGCTCTGCCCGGTCCAAAAACTGGAATGAGTTTGCAAAAGACGATAGCCCCAAAATGGATCTGATCGTCACGGTGTGCGACAATGCGGCGGCGGAAAGCTGCCCGGTTTGGCCCGGCCATCCTGCCAGTGTGCATTGGGGTTTGCCGGACCCGGCGGCGGCAACGGGCGATGCGCACAAGGTGCGCCAAGCGTTCGAATCAACGTACCGGGAATTGCACCGGCGGATTTCAGAATTCGTCAAACTGCCCTTTGAGGAGCTCGATGCGGCTGATTTGAAGCAAGCCGCCCGGCAGATCGGCTCATTTTAAGGGCAATATCTGCCTAAAAATCAGGCTGTTAACCGGGCGTTAACCCCCAGAAAACAAAGCTTTTCAGCGACTTTGCTCGTTTGCGTTCCTGGCACGCGAATTGCTTGTCGAAAAAGACGCGGGTGCGTCGTTTTTGTCTATGTGCCCGGTCATGAGACCGTGCTCTAAGGCGCCGAATTTTTTCGCCACCCGCCCCACTCGCGACGGCAGCCACCGGAGCGACAAATTGAGTAGGGTTTCAGGTGGCTCAGTCCGCCGCATGAGCAAACGGAGAAAGAAATGTTGCGCGAGGCTCCCAGACCGGTTGATGCGAAACCAGACGTACCCAGCCACCCGCTGGACGGTCCGATCCCAACCGATTGAGGCTGAGGGCAGAGGGGCCCATCCGGCTCCTGCCGTAAGCGCGTCCAGGCTGCGCTAGCGTCCTTGGGCCAGACCGGTTGTGAGTGTGCGCAATCGCTTGCGTGCAGTTCGGTGCCGGCGTCCGACGCTCGTTGCACAGTTCCCAAACTGACGCCTTCTGATGAAGCCCGCATGCGTGGCCTTGGCGGGCGCATAATCTGTTTACATCTTGGGGTTAAAAAAACTTGCGACATCTTCCGCCCGCAGCGCACAAACCTATGGACATCCCGCCCCGGATTCCCTAAACGCTGTTGGCTGCAAGTGGCCCACGTAGCTCAGGGGTAGAGCACTCCCTTGGTAAGGGAGAGGCCGGTGGTTCAATTCCACCCGTGGGCACCATTTTCTTCCCAATAAAACAGTATCTTAGAGTTTTGCGCCTGTTGGGTCGCTCAGCCCGGGGAGCCGTGAGGGGAGCCAGACTCAATCATCCGGCACCCGGAATTACCCAAGAAAAAAACCTGCCTGGGCGGAGCAGACGGGGTTGTTTGCGAGGCTACACAGCCTATTCAGCGGATCCAAGCTTTGTGATCTTTGCCCCATGCTCGAGCCATGGTGGCGTCTGATTCATCTGCGCATCGATTGCAGCATGCGCCGCCGCCAAATCTCCGCAAACAAGAGCTTCCAAACCGGGAATCTCCAGCCGCAACTGCTCATAGAGCTTGAGTAATTCATGCGCGGCCTCTGGCCGCTCTACCCAGACTAGCTTGTACATGTTGCTTCTCCTGCCTGATGCGCGCTTCATGAATTTTGTAAATTCCATTCGTTTAGTCCTTGTCTAGTTGCCCCGCTTCAAATAGCGGGATCTGCAACACAAGAGCAGAAGCGGCGCATGGATGCGTGGTGACTTATTCTAGTGCTTTAGATTCTGGGTCTCCTGGGTAGCGCCGCGCAGCCGTTTTTCCGCTACCCACTGCAAAAGAACATCTGGCGCGCCGTTAAAGCAGTAGCTTACGCACCGTCTTTGTAGGCCTCTACCAGGAGAACAATCTTTGCGGCCGCCAAATGCAGCGCGTAGGCTGCCATATAGGCTGGCGTATCCTTTGGCTGAGCGCCTTGACCGTGAGCGCCCTCCTCATTTCGCACCTGCGGGAGCCCTGACGTCAGAGTAGCAATCAGCTGATCGAAGGATCTATCAAGATAGTCCGGCAAAAGGTCGTTATCTCGAAGAACCCGGATAAGATCACTTGCTCTTGCGCCCCTATTATAAGCCCAGCCCTTTGCATCGCAGATCGCCTTCATCGTGCTCTCGAAAGCGTTGAGTGCATCGGTCACGCAGTCCTTGTACTCGCCAGCTCGGTAGTGTGCATGAGCTGACCTAAACTCTTCTTCGGGCCCAGCAAAACTAGGATCGCTGAGCAGCCGGAAAGCTGGCAGAACCACTTCAGAATGGACCAACTGTGAGTCAACACGAACTATGCTTCCCGCCTCGAACTGGTAACCAACGGAAGCCTCACGAAATCTATGATTGAGTTCATCGATAGCGTCCTGCGCTTCCTGTCGTATTCCCCTCATTCTACGATGGTGACTGTTGTAGTTTCTCGTAACTCCATCAATCTGCCGAAAACTAACTTCGATGATGTCGAGCAGGTCATCGATATCTTCGGCTTGCAGGAGATAGTGATTGCAATCTTCGAAGGCTTCCTCATATCCAGCTAGAGAAACGATCCCTTTCTCCCGGCAAATTGTTCGCTGAATGAAAATCCATGCTTGATTGTTGTGTGGCGGCTCATGCGAACCACCAAAAGCACTAGGCGTATGCCATGCACCGATAGCGTCGCGCCAGATGAACATTATCTGATTGCGAAGTGGTTCGGGGATGTCGTCGTACCGGTACGGATCGGGCTCGGTTTGTTCAGCTTTCTTCTTGCGCCGTGAGAATAGTTCGTAGATTGACATTTCTAATCGCCACAATCTTAGTTGGCCTTGACGGCACAGCTCAGCTTTTAAATTGATCTAGTGTGGTATGGATATAGGCCGTTGCTAGTGCGGTTTCTATGGGAAAGCGGCCAGAAGTTGCACCGTTACTCTTTTCGCCCTGTTTGATCAACATCAGAGCCAGCTTTGGGCTGTGGCCCTGCGGTATGAACGAGCATTGACATACACAATTCGTACATCTACATTGTGTACTATACAATTTGTACCGATAGTTAAGGGACGCCGCATGATGCTTGGAAAGCTTGAAGAGATGGTGTTGTTGTCGCTGCTTAGGGCCGGGCCAAAGTCTCCCGCGAGCAAGGTCTACGAGATCCTGACCGAAAGGGCCCAGACAGAGAAGAGCTTTGGCTCGGTCTACACGACGCTTGACCGGTTAGTGAAGAAGCAGTTTATCACCGAGAAGCAGGTTGAGAACGCCGATAAGAAGGGCCGCACGCGACGCTACTTTACAATCTCTGCCCAGGGTACGCAGGCACTCTCTGAATCGATGCAGGCCACAAATGCTCTGGCCTACGGTATCATGCCTGGCGGCCCGGTGGAGGTGCCGACATGACTTCTTCGCGCGACGACAAGATCGATGCACTGTTTGAACGCACCTTGAACAGCATCCATCAATCTCCCAGCCAGATCAAAATCGACTCTGGGGTGTTTCTTGCCGACCGCTCAAGTCAAAGCAATGCAGTACCGAGCGAGGAACTGCGAAGCCTTTTGGAAGAGATTGCTAATAATGTAATACGCGACAAGACGAACGTCACAAAAAACAAGGCGCAGCAGGAGACAACGCGCGTCCGGTATTCTGCAGCGGTAAAGACTTTGTTTCTCGAAACGGGTGGACACAACACGGATGTCGAGCAAGAAGCTGAACAAGATTCATTATCAGTTAAGCCGCAAGCTAGGAGTTCTACCCCGAAGAATTGCGAGTATCTACTTACGCTCTTCATACCCGGTTCAAAGGCCGACGACATCATCGGCAACCTGGAAGAGCTGCACGAGGGCTGGGTAAAGAAGTTTGGCAAGCAACGAGCTGACCGTAGCTATCACGTACAGGTGTGTTTGGCGATTTTAAGCCACTGGTCGAGTTTTATCAGGCACCTAGCCATCGCGGTCGGCGGTATGTTCGGCCTCAAGTATCTGACGACCCTGTTCCGGGGTTAGTCCGTAATCTGCCCAGCCTCAATCATCTCCTGCCTGATGGCGTCCCGCAGCTCGATCATGTGGACGCGCGGCTCCAACAGTTCGATAGTTTGTTTGAAGCGTTCTGAAACCGCCCATGCCCGCGCCCGGGCCACAAGAAATGCATCTGGCCAAAAATTCGCAAGGGGCGACACGATGGTTTTTTCTGGCAACTCCGTTAGCCGTTCCTCCGGGATCCCGGAGCAATCGGCAATGTGTTTCCAAACCTCCCTCCGCATAATTTCTGTCTGCGTGTTGTCATCGCAAGCAAACCCCTCATCAGGATAGAATTTCTCGCCATCGGAGAAACGAACTTTGTAAGGCATCAGCTAGATTGTCCTTGCCCAGTACTGACCTATATGCAGCTACCCAAATAGGCAATCACACGCAACAGTAGGTGCTCGAAAACGGTCGTTTCGGCTGTGTAGCAAAACTAGGCGCAAAACATCGACTGCTTTCAGTCGATTTTGCGATCATTCGCGGGAGGCGTGCAGGCGGCAATTCCGCTGTCCCTCCCCTTCTCGCCGTCCTATTCATACCCATGCTACGGTCATAGATGACCCTAGCGCGACTCTCGGCTACCCAAATCGGACAGAGAGAATGTGTTAGTCGCTGCCATAGACCAAACGGCGAATTACGGAGGTTGAGCGGAAGTTCCGGCTAATGTAGTTGGACATCAGATACTTTTTTGGCCAAGCATAAAACAAGACAGCCGCATGCCAGGCATGTATATTCTGGCTTGCAAAGCAAAAACCTTCGCAGCATCATCCCCCTTCGCCGCAAGAGCTTTAGCATAATTTCGCGAGACAGTGAGATAACCCATCCGAAAGTGCAGATAGTTTCCCTGGACAGGCCCGATGTCTCGGGCTTGGCCGTCTGGCGCATTGGAACGACAGCGCCTGAGTTCCATATGCCATTCCAGAACAGCCGTCTCAAAGCAGCATTTGCCGTCGAACCGGACGAACTGATCCTCGTTGGAGAGTCAGATCGTGTAAGTGGATTCCGAGTTTACCGTTATTGTCTTACTTCACAACGCCTACTTCGCTCGATCGGGTTCTCTGACCGGGCCTCAAACTACTACGTTACCGGAAAGGGTGAGTTTCTTTGGGCCATTGGGGGCCTGCTCAGATTCCTTTGTCTTGATCTGCGCAACTTCAAAACTGTCTTGAGATTTAATGCAGTTGACTTCTCAAGTACGCTTGGCCGCCCATTGTACCTTGGCGACTATTTTACGATAGACCACAGTGCGCGAAATGGTGATGCGCGTCGCTTTCACTCCCCAGAACTCGAGCAGAAATACCTCGCTATACAAGAACATGTCCAAATAAACCCAGGCGGACGTTTCATCGCCGAGGGAGATGGCGAAAAGGTTTTCACAGTTGTTAAAAGAAGTCCCTTCGTTTGGCGCGGAGCAAGTGTTCCTGAGCAGGTCTTTTACGAACCGTTCGGGGATCGATCAGATATCTATGAAGTCGATTATCGAAGTCCGGAAATCAGACGCTTTGGCATTGTAGAGCAACTTTACGGCAAGCCCTACACCCACCGTGTTGTTCACATCAGTGGCAAAACCAGGACCGCCGTCAGTCAGTTGACGAGCTTCATTCCCTATGCGAGCGGCGATGCTGGCGCACAAAGTCCTGTCTATGGGTGTCAGCTGCCAGAAGTCACCGATCATCGTGACATTGCAATGGACGGAAAAAAGCGCATAGGGATCGGTGTATGTCATTGGAAACTGGATCGCCCGGATCCGACGCCCAAGGTTCATGTCATCTTTATGATGACAGTGGAGGAACTCGCAGAGTCACGGCGGCCGAAGCATCTTACACCTGACCAGTATAAAGATATCTTGCTGTTTGAAACCGCAGTCAGCCACAACAGGCAAGACACCGGCCTGCTGGCACGTGCACCAACACGGGAAGACGGGAACGGCAACAAGGTCCCGAACCGCGACCATGCCCTTTCAAAATTTGGTTTGCTCCAATTGTTCTCGGTTTATGCTGATGCCTCCGACGATCACTACTGGGTCCGCCTACCGGTCAACTGTCTGAGACGCGTCTCTATTGGTGGCTCTGTGGGTCCACTGATTAAACTGGAGGTGCTTGATCCAATTTTGTCATTCGATTTCCACTGCGATGATGGGGGAAACATTGAAATCACGATCGTTGGAACCGGTGTTTTCAAGTTTCACCAGGATTCTTTCGACCGTGAGCCAAGTGTCGTCACCCTAGCACCAACTGAACGGCGATCCGACAAACTCCACGCGTGGACCAAGCCCTTCCGAAAATTTGTGAACGGAAGGACTGTGGTAGAGATCTCCGTTGCAGACCTGACCGCGCCAGCATGTGCACAAGCCCTGCGTAAACAGGCAGGCATGGTTCGCGAAGGCTTCGATGACTTGATCACTGGCGATAGGCTCCGTTTTTCCTACAAATCCGGACGTAAACGGAACAGTGAGGAAGAGTTTTTCGAACACATCGTCGCCGGTAAGTTCGATGTGTCGCGTGAACTTGAAGACCTTTTGGACGCGTACTTGGATCAACTCGCTCGAGACGATGCTCGCAGGCAACCATGGTATTCTGAATCTGAGCCCGCGCTTGCATTTGCCCTGCGTGCTTACGTGCTTCTGGATCCCAATCCGTTGCAGACGTTCAGAAGATTTCTCGCCGCGCGCGATGGCGAGCATGAGTTCTATTGTGGGGATGTGCTTTTGCCTAAATTTGCCGAGGCGGTCGGCTGGCGCGGGGAAGAAGGAATCAAGTTTGGCATCTATGCATTGATCAACTTGTCTTGGGGACTGGGCAATCCACCAGCTCAGAACTATGGTATATTTGGAGCTGCCAGGGAGCAATTGCAGCCAACGCAGCTTGCAAGGATCATTATTGAAGAAGCAGAAGCATTTGATTTGACGCCCCAGTGGAATCATCAGAATCCAAACTGGTACATTCTCGCGGTTATTGTCAGTGTAGACACGAAAGAGCCCTACAGCACCGAAATGCTGCGCGAACTGAGTGTTATGAGACCGGCGATTGCAAGTGAAATTCACCAAAAATTAGAACCCGAGGCACAGTCAACTGAGGCGCTCAAGGTTTCACGCATATCTCATTTAATGCAAAAGTTATTTGGACGGGAGAAATGAAGCTTGCTTTGCGTGATGAGCACTGTCTGCGGTGAGGATCCAGCTTGAAAGTGATAAGGCAAGTATCTGCTCGGCCGCGAATTCGTATGGGGAGCCCGTCACCAGGAAACGTGGGCGTGTAGGGGGCAGCCCCCCTGCCCTCTGCGTGGATCAACGCTCTGAGGCCAGGCGTAGGAGACATATTGATCACCGTCCGATCAGCGAGATTGCGCGGCTCTTTGAGGTGAGGAAGGATGCAATAAGGCGGGCATAGAGAGAATCTCGGCTTACGCGGACCGCAGGCCCACTTGCCGGTTCAGCATCCTGCAGCATGCTACTCCCCTCAGCTCAGGGCCTGCTCCACTTTTGTTCGCGCCTGGTTGAATGTTTCTCTGACTTGGGCCCGAACATCTTTGGCGGTTCCGGTCAGTCTGACCACCGCACGGGCTCTCGGGTGATGTACGCCACTTATGGGCTCGGCAATGTCTATCACCTTGGATGCGTTTACAAATAAGTCGAGGTTGTTTGGCGTGGTTAAGCGCGCAAGTGGGAGTTCGGAGCCAATATTCTGAGCCACTTCATCAGAACTATCAGCAGACAAGAAACGCTGATCGCCATAGTCAATAACCGTTGCATTTTGAGGCTCAAAAGGCCCGTGCGAGGGACGAAATCGAACAATGGTATCAGTACGGATCGCCTGCACACCACCGTTCAATGTTGAGACTTGTATGAACACTTGGTCACCCCTTTCATTGTAAAGCTATCTGCGAACTCGCGCCCCATTATCAAGCGTATTTATTGATTCTACTGTCCTGGCAATGGTCACTATACATCATTTGGCTTTGCCCATGCGGGCGATTTCAATGTGAGCATTGCCCAGCCACCGACCCTCCGTCACACCTGATAGGACTTTCCTAACGCGGAACGGATAAAGTTATCGGCACGCATGGGGAGAAGGTCGCAGGTGGAGAAAATGAATGGACTATATCCGTCAGATCGACGAACGCCGTGCGTCAGAGCGCGAAAATTCCTTGTTATGGGCAAAGGTCGTGTTCCCTGATCGCAGCACACGCCTCGACTGCGTCGTGCTCAACCTCTCAGAAGGCGGCATTAAAATACAGGTTGCCCCAACGGCTCTGCTCCCAAAGGAGTTTTCGCTCCGATTAGAACGAGGCAAGCCGGAGAGATTGTGCAGGACGGTCTGGCGGATAGGGGGCGACGTCGGAGCCAAGTTCATCTCAGCATTCTCGAACAATGTGAACGACAGGACTTGGTTGTTCCCAGTTGATGACCCTCGGCGGCACCAGGAAGTTCGCTCTCGTGTTCTGAGGCACCCGCTCTTTGTCCGGTAGCTTCAATGGCAAGTGTTCGCCTTAGTTCTCCGGCGGTTCCCCTCGGCGCCGCCGTTCTTCATGGCGTATAGTCAAGGGTCAAGCTGCGAGGGGCAGAGCCATCATGAGCCCTGCCATCTCGCTCAGATCCTCATCGCCCACGGCGCAGGCCGCATTTTGGGACATTGAGTGATTGGCCTTGCTCTTCATGGCCGCCGCAAGGGCCTCAGCCGACAAGCCGGAACAGGCGTCCGGGAGCTGTGCGGGGATTTGGCAGGCGCGCATCAGATCGGCAAAGGCACCAGGAAGGGCCTCAGCGTTGGGAGCTCCGCCGAGCGCCTGTGCCGCCAGCCGATAGTTTTCCTCGCCGTCTGAACGCGCAACAAGCCAAGGCAGGGTCACTTCGAGCGCAAGCCCTGTGGCCAACCCGTGATGCACCGGTGCCAGAGACCCAAGCGAATGGCTGATGTTGTGGCCCATATGCGTATTGCAATTGTGCAGGGCCAACCCGGCCACGGTGCTGGCCCAAAGCACCCGGCTGCGGTGTTCCAGATCCTCGCCATCGGCCACCGCGCGCGGCAGGGCATCGGCGAGCAGCCGCAGTGCCTCGCGTCCGTAGAGGAGCCCGGCCGCATTCGTCTTTCTGGCCGTCGATGCTTCAAGGGCATGCGCCACCGCATCGATCCCGGTCCACGCCGTCAGGTGCAGCGGCAGACTGATCGTCAGTTCCGGATCGAGGATGGCATGGGCAAACATGAGTTCCTCACCCCAATACCAGTTCTTAAATCCTTCAGGTGTGGACACGATGGAGGTCCGCGTGACCTCAGATCCCGTGCCGGCCGTGGTGGGCACGGCGATGGACGGCAGACCGTTTGCCGGCAGCGGCTGGGCACTCAAGGCATAGCGTCTTGCCGGCGTATCCGACGGCGCGATGGCCGCCACCAGCTTCGCGGCATCCATCGCCGCGCCACCGCCAATCCCGACGACACATTTGACCCCAGCCTCACGCGCCCGGGCGCACAGGTCATCAATCAAGGTTTCCTTCGGTTCGCCCGCCACATCAGCAGCTATCTCGCAGCCAATGTTATGTGCGGCCAGAGCCCTGTAAACCCGGTCCGTGACCCCGAGTTGCGCAAGCACCCCGTCGGCGACCACAAGAACGGGCCCGCCGCCCAAGGCCGTGACACTGTCTGGAAGTTCGGCGAGCCGGCCGGCCCCGAACGTCACCGGTGGAACCCGGCCCATGTTGAAATCTTTCATGCCTGTCTCACTCAGAAACGCGAGTTCGGTTTGCCCGGTCCCTCAAAAGCCAGGGCCTGCAAATGCAGGCCCTGACGTTGATTACACCATCGGCGCAGTCTAGCCGAACTAGGTCTTCTCCGGAAGCTCCTGCATGACCATCGGGGCCGGGTAATACCGGAACCCCTCACCATGCTTGGCGATATGGCCAATGCCCGGCCAGGGGAAGTGATACGCGATCATGGGCATCCGTTGTGTCGCCAACATATCAAGCACGCGGTATCTGGTCTTGGCAGACATTTTTGGGTCCGTATCATAAGCGAACTCCAACAAAGGCTTCTCAAGCAGCAGAACATGGTGATGCGTAGTGTCGCCAATCGCGAGCATGCTTTGTCCGTCTGAGGTCAGTACGAAAATCGTATGGCCCAGCGTGTGCCCGGGTGCGGCCATCGCCTGGATGCCGGGCAGAAACTCTTGACCATCCTTAACAAAGACAAGGCGGTCCCTGTTGGGCAGCAAGTTTTTGCGTGCGCCCTCAACAAACAGCTTCATATAGCTGGGATCCGTCATCGAGAGCTTGGCTTCGTCGGTCCAGAAGTCGAAGTCCGTCTGAGAGATGTAGATTTGCGCATTCGGGAAGTTGCGCTCACCACTGTCGGTCATGATGCCCCAAACGTGATCACAATGCCCGTGTGTGCACACGATGGCGTCAATCGCCGCCGGATCGATGCCTGCGACTTTGAGGTTTTCCATCATCTTGCCCGTCGTAGGGCCGAAGATGGTGGACTCCCCCATGCCGGTGTCAAAGAGAACGAGATTCTGGCCGGTGTTCAGAACCAAAATGTTCTGTTCAAGGATAACATTTGAAGGGTCGAGGAAATTGGACGTGAGCATATTGCCAACTTCCTCCTTGCTTGTGCCAAGAAAACTTGATGACGGCTCACCCAAGGGCAGAATGCCGTCCGATATCACGGTTCCCTGCATCGACCCGTGCTTGAAGCGGTAGAAGTACGGGGCCTGGTCGGTGGCCATGGGTGCTTTGGCAAGGGCCGGCCCGCCCTGCACGACAAGTGTGGACGCGCCCGCCAGCGCGGCTGTTCCCCATAAAGCCTGCCTTCTCGTCAGTGTAAGATCGTGCATCGCGTTCTCCTCCTTTTCAATGTTGAGGGCCACATCGACGAGGTATCGGTGAACTCAGGTTCTCGCTCACTCTGAATGCCGATAACATCTTTGTCGGCCCGACGGTTTGTTTGCCCGGCTTTAGGGCGCCGGGTGACCCAACACGGTGACATGCCGCTGCAACGCAAAGGGGTAAGCTCGAAACATCTGACGGGATGGATGCTCTAGCTCCCTGGCTCGCTGGCTTCGGCGATCGTTGTTGCGGACAGTCTTTCAATCAGGGTGCGCTCCACATCGGCCATCACGTTAGACACGTGCTGATGCAGCGCGTGCTCAACCGAGCACGCAGGCTTAATGGTCTTGGCACTTGAGGAGACCAATTGTTCCTCCAACGCCACATACACATCTGCCAGGGTGATGTTCTGCGGCGCGCGGGCAAGCCGCCATCCGCCGGAATGTCCCTTCTCAGACGTTAGCAGTCCTGCTTCGCGCAAGCGACCAAGCACACGGCGGACCACAACCGCATTTGTGCCGGCGTGAGCGGCGATCTTGGCTGAGGTCTGCACATTTTCCGGTTGTTTGGCCATGTGGCCCAAGGTGTGTAGAGCGAGGGAAAGACGGCTGTTGCGCTTCAAATATCGGTCTCCCCGAAAAGCTCAGAAACATGTAACTCTGAGAGTTGCTTAACACTTGTAACTTCGTTAGTTACGAATACGCAAGCTGTTTCTGTCCCCGGAGCCAATGCTTTGGACCCCGAGGAAGCCCGAGCCCAAAACATGACGGTGATCATGAGCAAATTTAAGAGCCGAACCTTCAGGCCCAAAGTGGCCTGGGCGGCGAAACTCATGAGCGCCGCTGCCTGCATTGTTGCACCAGCGCCGGCTTCGGCCCACGTCGAACTGGGCGCGCTTGGGGGATTTCAAAGTGGTTTCGTCCACCCGATCATTGGCGCCGACCATCTCCTCGCCATGCTTGCGGTTGGAATCTGGGGCGCACAGATGGGCGGGCGCAACGTATGGACATTGCCGGTAACGTTTCCGCTCATCATGGCGTTTGGCGCGATATTCGGCATGGTTGGGCTTGCCTTGCCGAATGTGGAGCTCGGTATTGCTCTTTCAGTGGTTGTGCTTGGCCTGGCCATCGCCTGTGCATGGAAAGCGCCCGAGTGGGCCTCACTGGTGCTGATTGCCGTTTTCGCAGTCTTCCATGGACACGCCCACGGCGCTGTGCTGCCGTCGGCCATTGACCCTGCGTCCTACGCCGTCGGCTTTGTGGTTGCCACCGGACTGATACACGTGGTGGGGATCGGCGTCGGATTGCTGCTTCTGCGGCCATGGAAGGGGCGCCTGTCACAGGCCCTTGGCGGGCTTATCTGCCTTGTCGGGGTCTACTTCGCGGCCACGCCTCTGATCCCGTGAACCCGTTCTCCGCCCAACACGCACAGGTCGGCGTCCATGTGGTCTACATTGGCGCAATCCTGATCATCTTTGCTGGTGCGGTCAGTCTCCAGTTGTTGGTTCCGATTGAGGTGGTGGACTATGTCAGCAACGGCATCACCCTACCCGTGTTCCGATATGGCCTGCTCTTATCACTGATTGCCTGCGGCATTGCCCTTTCAGGCAGAAACCGCCCGCTGGCGCTTGTCCTCCACCTCGTGACCCTTACCGCAGCGACGTGGTTCGGCCTTCACTGGGCAGAACCAATCGTGCTTTCCCATAAAAGACTCTCTGAGATCATCGCAGGATACCCCGTCCTTGCAGCAGCAATGAGCATGACGGCTGGAAGCGCGCTTCTCGTTCCGTTTTCTGCGCGGAAGTTGCTCCTGCCGATCCTCTCCTTGGTGGGCGGATTGGGTCTCGGACTGTCGGTCATATTGGAGAGCCCGTACGACGGTGACGCGCACTGGTTTTCCTGGGCCGGAGGCATAGGCGGTCTGGCAATCGTCCTTTCCTCGATTATTTTAACAGATGCTGTTCGGCAGTTTTGCGCTGGCTCCTGGCTGACCATCGCAGAAAGGATCCTCGGAAGTTGGTTGATCGCGGCAAGTCTTATGCTTGCCGCGCTTTCCCTTCAGCAGCGTCCTATTGAGATCCCGCGCCTTCCTCCAGTAAGCCTCGGCGAAGACAATCCCTCTTAACGCCCAAGTCCGTCACCGCCGCCGCGCAGAACCATCACGCCCGCCCCCACAATGAGCAACATGCCAAGAATGCTCGCGCCGCTTGGGTGCGTTTGAAAGAAGACGACGTCCCAAAGCGCGGCAAAGATCAGATAGCTGTACTCGAACGTTGCAACCGTTGAGGGGGCGGCCGCCTTGTAGGCTCCGGCAATGCCGAGGCCGATCACAACGGTCAGTACCGCCAGTCCGCCCAGAATGGACCACTCCCACACGCCAACAGGTTGCCAGGCCGCCAAGAGATAGGGATTTGCCGCCACGATCTCCGCATCCGGCCGCCACAGCAAAACGGCGCCGCTGATCACCAGCCCCGCGCCCATCATCACCAGTTTCAAAGACAAGGCCATAGCGACCAACGGAACATCCTGACATTTGAGACGGGTGATCACATGGGCCATGGCATAAAACACGGCCCCCAGTACCGGTAAGGTCGTCCAAAGCGAAAACGCATCTGTTCCCGGCTGAAGAAGAACGAGGACACCGGCAAACCCCACAAAGATGGCGAGCCACCCGCTGCGCCGGATGGGTTCAGAAATGAAGAGTGCCGACAGCAGCGCCACGAAGATCGGCGCGGTGTAGGTGCCCGCTCCAAGCACCGAGAGGCTGACAAACGGTATCGCTCCATAGAAAGCCAAGAACAACAGGGTGACGAACACGGACCGGGTGAGTGTCCACGTGGAGAGGGCATGCCGCCACACAGTGAGACGTAAGCCCTGCCCCCAGGCCAGAGCCATCAGCAACGGAATGGCGAGCAAGGCCCGCAATGCGAAAATCTGGCCGAGCGGAAGGCTGCTGCTGAACACCTTGAATACCACATCCTGAACGGACGTGACGAACATGGCCCCGACGATCAACACGATACCGCGGGCAACCTGCTGTGGCAGTTTTTGTGATGCATCGAAGCTCACTTTGGCACCTCACCCAACCATCTGCTCATCCGCACATTGAGTGATATCCAGGGTTCAATTGATTGAATATGCCTTGCAGGCTGAACTGATAGTTTAGTATTTTTGAACTATGGAGAAGGTGCCGGTCCACGGAATAGAGGTCTTTTTGACCATTGTGCGCGAAGGATCACTGCGCAGAGCGGCCAAAGCGCTTGGGGTCGGCGCACCGGCGGTCAGCCTTCAGTTGAAGGCCCTTGAGGACAGCATGGGGGTCGGTCTGCTGCATCGGTCGACGCGCAGCCTCGGGCTCACAGAGGCCGGCAAAGTTCTGTTTGAAGCTGCGGCCCCGGCCTATCGGGACCTGGTTTACGCAACCAAGAAAACCCGCGAGGTCGGCACATCGTTGTCGGGCACCTTGCGCTTGAGCCTGTCGCGCGGCGCCCACATGGAAGTGCTGGAACCCGTGCTTGAAGAGTTTCTGGAAGCCAACCCCGGAATAAACTTGGATATTTCCTGGAACGAAGGGTTGGTCGATATCACCCGGGACGGATACCATGCGGGCATCCGGCTCGGTGATGTTCTATCGCCCGAGATGATCGCTGTTCGCGTCACCCCGCCGCTGACCCCTGCCTTCACCGCATCTCCCGCATATCTCCGCGCGCACGGCCGCCCTGATCATCCGCTGGATTTATACAAACACCAATGCATCCGCTACAGATACCCCACCGCCAACAAAGTGGCCGCCTGGCACTTCATCGAAGACGATCAGGAAAAGCGCATTGATCCGCCCGCGCGTCTGACATTCGACAATATCGTCGGGGTCATTCACGCCGCGAGGATGGGGCACGGGATCGGCTGGTCCCTCCGGGCAACCGTCGCGGAGCACCTGCGCTCCGGGCAACTCGAAACCGTGTTGGAGCCCTACGTCAAACAGCTTCCCCCGTTTTACCTGTACTACCCTGAGCAAAACAAACGTGTGGAATGCTTGCGCCTGCTGATAGAGCACTTGAAGACGCACAGGAAAAAGAGGGATCAGGCCCCAGCCCAGACGTCCTGATCCATCGAAGCTTATGGGGCCTGCTTGGCGGGCTTACCGGTTGATGTCGCTGACGCGGTTGTGAGAGTGCCTGAGCGCACGTTTCATCGCCGCTCGCGCATATGGCGTCTGAGGAGCCCGCAGCGCCTGGGCAATCAACGGCAGCGTATGCGCATTTGCCGTTTCTTTGCGATCAAACGCGGCGTGAAGCTTATCGCAGCGGGCCAGTTCCGCATTTACGATGGAACGCGCTTTTGCCCAAGCCGCGTTGCAACTGTTCTGAGGGCCCATCGATCTTGCCGCACGCTCGATCTTCCTGGCGCATCGCATCCAGATCTTCTTGTGATGGTTTTCGTGCCAACGCGCATGTTTGACAAACTGGCGCCAACGCTTGCGCACACTGGATGTCATAGTGGATTTCTGGGTGGCTTTGGGAAGCGTGATCACAAAGTCCGTCGACACCTTGAAGTTCTTGAGCCGGCAGCCGTTCGCCGTCACCGCATCGGCATTGTAGCGAAAACTTGCCGTAGCTGAGGCCAGAGCCCGTGACCCGTTCACGTTTGGGCCGTGGCGCTGCATATAGGCGAGCAGCGCATGCGCCGTTTTCCCGGGAACGGAATAGTATTTCACTTGGGTTGTAACAGCCGGCTTTGCGGAGGCAGGGGCAACATTCGTAACGATCAATACAGCGCCCAGCATGGCAGCGAGAACGCCGCCGGATTTGCAATTCTTAAGCAATGTCATCACTCCTTGATATCAAGTGTCAGAGTATTGCCCGAACAACCAAGTTTACGCAGCGAGCCTCACTGCGCCGTCTCAAACAAACCGATGCTCACAGTGATGGTCAATATAGCTGACCAACTCATAACGCATTCTTGACCGAAATCACATTTCAGACCGTCGCTGAAACGTGCAAGTTTTGTTATGATATAACACACCTTCGCTCAAGAGAATTCTCTGCGAGGCGACGGTTTCAGTAGGTCTGCTCGTAGGCGGCGCAGCGTGCTGCAGTGTCCATGTCCTTCACGTGGTCCAGCTCAGATTGCTTGTGTGCGCAATAGACTGAAATGAACTCTTCAGTGAGCCAGCCGGCGACCACCTCGTTGCCGGACAGTTTCTCAAGCGCTGCGTCCAGCGTTTCCGGCAGCCTGACAAAGCCGCGCGCGTCCAGATCGGCCGCAGAGAGGAGCGACAGATCTTCCTCGGTGGGTTCAGACGCTTCAAGGCCCTCCTCGATGCCCTGACATCCCGCATGCACAATCGCTGCAAGCGCCAGATGCGGACAGGCCGCTGCATCGCCTGCGCGGTATTCCAGATTGAACTGGCGCGCAATCGAGGCGGGATCCTTCGCGGTGACGGGGCAGATACGCACGCTGGCTTCACGGTCGCGGAACCCCAGATTGTTGTAGGCCGCCGACCACCGATGCGGGGTTAGCCGCAGGTAAGAAATGACCGAAGGTGCCGTTAAGGCCAGGATGCTGTCCAGGTATTTGAGCACCCCGCCGGCAAACGCAGAGGTCAGCGCCGACATGCCCTGCGGCCCATCGGGATCGTAGGTCAGCGGAGCACCTTCACCGTCCACAAAGCTCATATGGATATGCACGCCGTTTCCAACACTGGCAGGATCACGGATGGGTGTATACGTCGCCGCCTTGCCAAGGTGGCTTGCCGTGGACCGGGTCAGCTCGCGCACGATGACGGCGGCATCGGCGGCGCGGACACCCAATTCAGGGCCGATGACGACCTCAAACTGATTGACGCCGTACTCCTTCATAATGCTGTCCGGGGTGAGGCCGGCCGCCGCAATCTGCGCCATCAAGGTCTCGCACAGCGCGCGTTCCGCCTCGAACCCGGCACGGCCATACCCCTCCCCCACAAGGCGCGTTTCGTCCCTTAGCTGGAACTCGTGTTCAAAGGCGGCCAACAACTGCGCGCCTGCAACACGCTCAAGCCGCGCCAAGGCAGCCTTCAAGATAGAACGGGTACAAAACGCCCAAGGATCCCCCTCAAGGGTCACGATATCGCCGATCATGAAGTGCTCTGAGCGCTCGCCAAAATCGGCCTTCACTTCGGCTGCAGGATCCGGGATCAGCAGAAGATCGCCCAGGGCTCCGAACGGGCTTTCCGCAATACCGTCAAAGCAGTTGATCTGCACATTGGTCGGCGTCCATCCCACGCCGCGTTGCAGCCGCTTTTCGAGCTGATCTGCCGGGAACGCCTTGCCGCGCACCTTGCCGGACAAATCGCAGGTTGCTGCAAATATCAAAGGTAACATCAGCCAATCTCCACTAAGTCTTTCCGGGCCGCATCCCAGGCCTCGATACGTTTGCGCGTGTCGCTCCAGGTGTCTTCGGCAACGCGGGTGACGAGTGCTTCGGTTACCGCAAGTGCTGCAGAATAGCTGTCCCAGATCGTCCCTGTGTCAATCGGCACCGCCAGCACCTCAGAGGCGTGCCGGGTGGCCGGCGACAACCACTTGTCGGTCATCAAGATCACCTGCGCCTTGCGCTCTTTGCCGGCCTGCTCGGCAAGCTGAGCCACGTTGCTCTGATAGCGTCTGAAGTCCACGATAAAGAAGACATCGCCCTGGCGCATGCGCAACAGATACTCCGGCCAGGCCTCCGGGTCGCGCGGCAGGTGGAAGACATCCTCGCGCGCCTGGCGCAGATGAAAGGTGAGATGCTGCGCAATCGTATCGCTGATCCGACCGCCAAAGGCATAAATGCTGCGCTTGGGATCGGCGAGCAGAGCACAAATCCGGTTGAACTGACTTTCGGTGATGGCATCGGTTGCCGTCTGCATCTGCCGCGCGGCGCGAGACACAAACTCCGCCAGATAGCCACCCAGGATCGGCTGCCCGGCCTCATGCAATTCGACAGGCGAGCGATCGCCCGCCTTCAATTCGGCGATCAGGCGGCGTTGCATTTCCTGATAGCCCGACAGGCCGATCTTGGTGACAAACCGGGAAATTGACGGCGCCGACACCTCCGCACGCTCGGCCAGCGCCTGGATCGAAAGCAGCCCGGCATAGGGATAATCTGCCAAAAGGGTCGCGGACAACTTACGTTCAGACTGTGTAAGCGCGTCGGCTTTCTTCTCAATATCATCACGGATGGACATCGTGACGGAAGTTTGATGAAAATATTTTTTCAGTCAACAAAAAAGAAATTGACTGTGAAATATTTTTTTCCTTAACCTGTTAACATGGGTGTTAGCGTCGCCAGTTCGCCTTTGCTGACACCGGCTGATCCTGCCCCTGTGGAGCACGTGAACGGGGGGAGCGATGCGCCGGTCCTGCTGCTGTGCGAGCATGCGGGCAACAAGGTCCCCGCAAGGCTCGGTAACCTGGGGGTGAGTGACGAAATCCTGACCAGTCATCGGGGCTTTGATATTGGCGCAGAGAGTGTGGCGCGTGCGCTTGCGGGTCTGTTGAACGCTCCGCTGATCCTTCAGCGCTACAGCCGCTTGGTGATTGATGCGAACCGACCGCCCTCCTCCGATCAGTCTATTCTCGAAATCAGCGATGGTGAGGTGATCCCGGGCAATCAGGACCTGATGGACGCAAGCAGGCAAGCAAGGCTGTCAGAGATCTTTGAGCCCATGGACAGCGCCATTAATAGTGGGTTCGCCTCCCATGAGCGCCGGGCGGCCTTCTCCATCCACTCCTACACGCCTCGGCTCGGAGACGAGAACCGGCCCTGGCATGCGGGCTTCCTGAGCCGTGCGAGCCTTCCCACTGCCGAGCGTCTGATGGCTTCGGTGGCGCGCCAGGCTCCTGATTTGAACCTGGCGCTGAACCAGCCCTACCAAATTGAAGACGGAACCGATTGGTTCATCCCGCGCCACGCTGAGCCCAGGGCGTTGCCCCATTGTCTCATCGAAATCCGCAACGACCAGATCCAAGCCCGCGACCAGGCGGATCGCTGGGCCTCCATGCTGGCTGAAGCAATCAAAGACCTGCCGGAGATATGGCCATGACACTGTCACGCGACGTTCCCCTGGTGCCGGAACACTCGGCGCTGCTCTTCATCGATGTGCAAAACTTTGCAGCCCATCCCAAGGGAGCTGAATTTGCCGATCTCGGCCCCGACGAGTTCGCCAGCAAATATGGCTGGTTCTTCGACCAATTGGAGACCCGCGTTGTGCCCAACATGCAGGCCATTCAAGCGGCCTGCCGGTCGGCCGGGATTGAGGTGATGTACACCACCATTGAAAGCCTGACCCTCGATGGACGGGATCGGTCTCTTGATTACAAGATCACCGGCTTTAACGTGCCCAAGGGAAGTTGGGACGGCAAGGTGATCGACCAACTGGCGCCGGAAGGCGATGAGATTGTTTTGCCGAAATCCTCATCCTCGGTTTTTGTGTCCACGCATATTGATTACGTGCTGCGCAACTTGGGTGTGCGCCAATTGGTGCTTTCAGGTCTCGTCACCGACCAATGCGTGGAAAGCGCGATCCGCGACGCGTGTGATCTGGGCTATCTCGTAACGCAAGTCACCGACGCGTGTCTGACCTACACCCAAGAACGCCATGACTTCTCGTTGCGCGCCATCAAGGGATATTGCCGGCAACGGACAACGGCGCAGCTGGTGGAGGAGCTTCAGAGCGCGTGATGAGCGAGCAGCCCGCCCTCGCATTACAGACCCACCCGGCGCGCTTGAGGGCTGCGAACTGGGCACGTACGGCGTGTTGTATGGGCTTACTGATCCTGGTTGTGGCGGCCCTGACCTTGATCTTTGGCCGCGCCGGCGAGCGGATAGCCGTGCAGATGTGCGTGAATGTTTCGGCCGTGGTGGCGCTTGGTCTGTTCTGCGGCAATACCGGTATCGTTTCTTTCGGCCACGGCTCGTTCATGACGATCGGAGCCTATCTCTCCGGAATTCTGACCATGCCCGCAGGCCTGCAGCGCACCGCGTTGCCTCAACTGCCGGGGTTTCTGGCGGGCCATGAACTGAGCATCTGGACGGCATTTCCCGTTGTGGCGGCCGCCGGGCTGACCTTTGCCGCCATCACAGGAAGTGCGGTGGCGCGGCTCGCCGGCGCATCCGCCACCATCGCAACGCTTGGTTTGCTCATCATCACCCATGGCGTTGCAGTGGGCGCGCGCGAGATCACCCGCGGCAGCCAGACCTTCTTCGGCGTGCCGCGCGTGACGGATCTCGCCATGGCGCTGGGCGCCGCTCTGGTGTTCATTCTCATCGCGCGCCTGTTCCGCGAGAGCCGCAACGGACTGTTTGCCCGGGCGGCTCGGGACGACCCCGATGCGGCAGCGGCACTTGGCATCAATCCCCGGCGCACCCGCTTCATCGCCTGGTGCCTGTCCGGAACACTGGCAACGGTGGCAGGCGCTCTCTACGGACACATGCTGGGCGCGTTCTCGCCGGCCTCCTTCTATCTGTCGTTGGCCTTCGCCCACGTCGCCATGATGATCGTCGGCGGCATGGCCTCGGTGGGCGGTGCGGTGACCGGCGTCATGGCCGTCACCCTGTTGCAGGACACCGTGCGCCAGTTTGAAGGCGGCGCAGAGGTGTTCGGGATTGCGGTGCCGGAGGTATTCGGGCTCACAACGGTGTCGCTGGGTCTCGCCATCCTGCTGATCATATGGCTCCGCCCCCAGGGCTTGGCAGGCCGTCTGGAGCTGGGACCGGGCGCAGACGCAAAGCTTCTGCGCGGCATAAAAGAGACCACCGAGCCGGCCCCCGTGCCGGACCGTGCCGCTGCAGCAGAACTGAAGATTGAGAACCTCTCCAAGAGCTTCGCGGGCGTTAAGGCCGTATTGGACGCAAGCTTTGAGGTCCCCACCGGCCGCATCACCGGGCTTATCGGTCCCAACGGTGCCGGCAAGTCGACGCTGGTAAACCTGCTGTCGCGGCAATATCACGCCGATGCCGGCAAGGCGATCTACGCCAACACCGACCTGACGAAGACGACGCGCGAAGGGGTGGCCCGGCTCGGCGTCTCCCGGTCGTTCCAGAACTTGCGCCTCTTTCCCGGGCTGACCGCTTATGAGAACGTGTTGGTCGGCGCCATGGCCAAAGGCCATTCCCGCGCCCACTCACAGGCCATTGCCATTCGCGAACTGGGTGATTTCGAGCTCGGCAAACTGGCCGCAACAACCGCCGGTGCTCTGCCCTACGGGGCGCGCAAGCGGTTAGAAGTCGCACGGTCCTTCGCCCAGGACCCTTCTATCCTTATGCTCGATGAGCCGGCGGCCGGCATGAACCCCACGGAAACCGACGATCTGGCCGACCGCCTTCAGCGCGCCGGCGCGGCCCGCGGTCTTGGCGTCCTGTTGATTGACCACGACCTTCGGTTCGTAAACCGGCTGTCCAACTGGATCGTGGTGATGAACCGGGGCCAGGTCATCGCACAAGGGACACCCGAGGAGATCCGTTCAGATCCGGCCGTGATCGAAGCCTATATTGGCCGCGGGCGCACCGCGGCAGAAGCGAAGTTGAAAACGCAAGACCCCAGTAAACCAATGGAAGGAGTGAAACCATGAAACTCAAATCTATGCTGCTTGCGGCCGTTGGCGTCGCGGCGCTGTCAACGGCTGCCATGGCCGAAGAATATGTGATCGGGGTGATGTCCGCCCAGTCAGGCTATCTGGCGCCCTATGACGGTCCGGCTTATGCGGGCTTTCAGTTCTGCATTGATGAAATGAACGCAAAAGGCGGCCTGAACGGCAAGCACAAGGTGCGCACAATCGTCAAAGACACGCGCTCCGACATCGCCGAAGGCGTGAAGGTGGTTCAAGAGATGCTGGACGGCGGTGCGAAGTTTATCGTGTCTTCAGCCGATGCGGACCCGACGATCGCCGCCGCACAGATCACGGCCGCAGATGGCGTGCCGACCATGACCTTCGCCGGTACGGCACCTGTGCTCACGCAAGTTGGCCCACACGTGTTCGGCAGCTATCCGGCTGATAACCAGCAAGGCGCCGTTCTCGCCGCCTACGCACGCGATGAAGGCTTCAAGCAGGCCTGGCTGGTGAAGTCCCCCGACAGCGCCTACACCAACGGCGGACCGGAATATTTCGGCAAGGCCTTCGAAGCGCTTGGCGGCAAGGTGTTGGGCGAATCCCTCTACACCCTGAACCAGCCCGACTTTTCCGCAATCGTCACCAAGATCAAAGCCGCCGACCCGGCGCCTGATGTGATCGTCACCTGGGCCTGGGAACCGGACTTCCCGGCGCTCATCAAAGCCTTGCGCGGGGCCGGTGTGAAAACTCAGGTCATGGGCGGGGATGTGATGGACACCCCCACCGTGCGCGGCCTGGGTGAAGTGGTGGCCGGCTCGGTCCACACCTCTGGCGGTTTCCCCGACGAGGGCAGCGCCTATGCCGACTTCATCAAGCGGTTTGAGGCGAAGACCGGAACCACGCCCGATAACAACTACTATGTGAACGGCTGCGACATCGCGCACATGATTGAGCAAGCCGTGGCGGCTGCCGGCTCAACCGATCCGAAAGCGGTGTCCGCCGCGATGGCCAATATCGAAAACGGCAAGGGCGTTATGTCCAACTTTACCTTCAAAGGAACCGACCGCATGCCCCTGCGTGAGGTCGTGGTGGCGCGGATCAGCGCGGACGGCAAGAAAGAGTTCGTGCGCCGTGCGATTGCCGATCCGGCAACGCTGCCCAAGCCGTAAGCGGCGTTGATGAGCGGCAACGCGCTCGAGGTTCGCCAGCTCGAGGTCCGGTACGGGCCGGTCCGGGCTGCGATCAAGATCGACCTGGACGTGGCTCCGGGCAGCGTGACAACGCTGCTCGGGGCCAATGGTGCCGGGAAGACCTCCACGGTGATGGCCGTGGCGGGCGCGCGCCGTATTGCCGGTGGCTCGGTTTCCATCTTCGGTAAGGACATGACCGGCGCCTCCGCCGAAGACATTGTGCGCGCCGGCGTCGCCATTGCCCCGGAGGGCCGCCGGATCTTTGGCTCGCTCTCGGTAGAAGAAAATCTGCGTCTGGCCGGTTCCGTCTTGGAAGATGCTCAACTGGCCGGCGAAAAAAGTGCCGCCATGATGCAGCGCTTCCCCGTCCTGGGCGAGCGCCGGCGCCAATTGGCCGGCCTGCTTTCCGGCGGCGAGCAACAGATGCTTGCAGTGGCAAGGGCGTTGATGAGCCAACCTCGCCTGCTGCTGATGGACGAACCCTCGTTAGGGCTTGCGCCTCAGATGGTGGATCAGATCTTCGCCATTATTGAGGAGTTGCGCCAGGAAGGCATTTCAATCCTGCTGGTTGAACAGAATGCTGCCCTGGCGCTCGACGTGGCCGACCATGCGGTGGTGTTGGCCAATGGTGAGGTGGCGGCAGCGGGGGCGCCTGCCGACCTGAAGAACGACAGCCTGCTCCACGCAGCCTATCTGGCGGCCTGACCCCATGGAACTGTTCATCCAGCAAACGGTCAATGCCATCAGCCTGGGCGGCGTTTACGCCATGCTGGCACTGGGCCTTGCCATCGTCTTTTCCATTGTCCGGCTGATCAACTTCGCCCATGGCGAGATCATGACCTTTGGTGCCTATGGCATCTTCCTGGCCCTCGCCTTCGGGTTGCCGCCTGCTGCCGCTCTTCTGTTCGGCCTGGCGGCTGCGGTGGTGATGGCCTTGGCCATGGAACGCACCGCCTTTCGGGCCATGCGCGGCGCCGATGTCGTCTCCCTCCTGATCACCAGTTTTGCCGTCTCGGAGATTCTCAAGGTTCTCTTCCAGAACGGCATCTCACCGCGCCCGGTACCGATCACCTTTCCGCCCGCCTGGTCCGGCGCCTACGAGGTCGGCGGGATCACAATCGGCGTCGTGCCCACGGTGTCGATCATGGTCACGTTCACAGCCCTGATGGGACTGAGCTTCATTCTCCGGCGCACCGTGGCGGGCATGGCCATGCGTGCAGCGGCTGAGGACATCGAAATGCTGCGCCTGCTTGGCATTCGCGCCAACCGGGTGGTTGCTGTTTCTTTTGCGCTCTCTGGACTTCTGGCCGGCATCGCTGCGGTGATATGGACCGCGCAGCGTGGATCGGTGGATCCGCTAATGGGGTTCTTTCCGGTGCTGAAAGCCTTCATCGCAACAGTGCTCGGCGGCCTTGGCAGCCTCGGCGGGGCCGTTCTCGGCGGGTTCGTCGTGGGCATGCTGGAGGTTCTGGCACAGGCCTTCCTCCCCGACAGCCTGGCGCCCTATCGGGACGCAATCGTCTTGGCGGCCGTGATCGCCGCATTGCTGATGCGCCCGGACGGCCTGTTGCCTGCGGCCAGCGCACACCGGTCATAACGCACCGGGGGGCGCACACTCACGTCATGCGGAATCTCAGCCGGTAGTCGCTGGGAGACACGCCGATCTGGCGGGTGAAGGCACGCCGCATACGCTCTTCATCCTGGAAGCCGCAGCGGGCGGCCACCACCTTTATGGCCGTATCGGTGGTTTCCAACTGCTCTCGCGCGGCCTCAACCCGCATAGCTTCAACAGCTTTGGCCGGCGTTGTTCCCGTGGCCGCGGTGTAGAGCCGGTAAAACGACCGCACGCTCATGTTTTCGCGCTCAGCAAGACGCTCCACGGGCAAGTCACGCGTCAGATTTTCCGCGATCCACTGATGCAAGCGCTCAAATCTGGCCGATTGGTTTTGCCGCTGGCGTTCAAGTGCCGGGCTGAACTGAGACTGCCCACCCGGACGCACCATATAGGTCACCAAGGACCGGGCCCGCTTCAGCGCAGCTTCGTGTCCAAGATCCTCAGCCACCATCGCGAGCGCCATATCGGTGCCCGCGGTCACGCCCGCAGAGGTCCAGATGTTGTCATCTTTGATGTAGATCGGATCAATTTCCACCTCCACTTCAGGGAACGCGGCAATCAGCGCCTCGCAATCCTCCCAATGGGTGACCGCCCTCCTCCCGTTCAAAAGACCCGTCGCGGCCAACACCAGAGCGCCCGAACAAATCGAACACACCCGCTGGGACTGGCCCGCCAGCGTTCTGATATCCTCCACGAACTCAGCATCCTCCATCGAAACATAGGCCCCATCGCCCCCCACGATGATCAGGGTATCAATCCGCGTCAGCTTCAAATCGCGCAACGGAACGGTGTCCACCGAAAGCAGCGTATCCGTGTCAACTCTGCCACCGTGTTTGGAGGCGATAATGGTCTCATAGCCCAGTTCACCGGTTTCAGGCCGCTGCGCCCAAGCCAGAGCCTGCAAAGGCCCGGCAAGGTCAAGGGCCGCGATTTCCGGATAGACCACAAAAACCACACGAAGCGGCGCTGTCGCTGTCATCGTCCGTTTGGCAGAAAACGAGGTCATATTGGCATTTATGCCAAATAGCCATTTGCTAGTCTACGTGCATCGCCCTCAGGGCTGCTGCCCAACCCAAAACCAAAGGTGCCGCCATGAAAACGCTTGCCGCCCTCGTCTTTCCAGGCTTCCAAACGCTCGATCTTTACGGGCCGCTGGAGATGTTGGGAGATCACGACCCAGGCTCAGTTGATATAAAGATTGTCGCAGAAACGGCCGATCCGGTCGCGAGCTATCACGGCACGCGCACGACCGTCGACAGAACGCTGCAAGAGAGCAGTGCCTATGATCTCATTCTCATCCCTGGGGGCGACAGCGCGCCGCTCGATCCGCCTAGCGCGGCCATCAACAGTTGGCTCATCGAAGCGTCTGAACATGCGGAGTATGTGATGGCGGTTTGCACCGGTACGGTGTTGCTGGCGACCACAGGACTGCTCGATGGCCGGCGCGCAACGACGAACAAGAAAGACTATGTAGCCACCGTGCACCATGGCCCGAACGTTCAGTGGGTGCCCAAGGCCAGGTGGGTTGAGGATGGAAAGTTCTTCACATCATCAGGCGTCACGGCGGGCATAGACATGAGCTTGGCCGTCATGGCGAAGCTGTTCGGTCAAGAGGCCGCCGAGGCAATCGCGGTGGGCACCGAATATGAGTGGCACCAAGATCCAAGCTGGGACCCGTTCGCCGCGCGGGCCGGTCTCGTTTGAGCATGATTTTCACCTTGAAAACCAACCTACTTCTGCTGGACTTCAGCGTCTAATCGTGCGACCCGTACCGTGATGGTGTCCGGCAAAGTGAGTCGGCTGAAAAGGGAACACGGTGCGGGTTCATAAACCCTAGTCCGTGACTGCCCCCGCAACTGTGAGCGGCGAGCAACCCCGACGAATACCACTGAGCATCAAAGCTCGGGAAGGTTCGGGGACGCGATAACCCGCAAGTCAGGAGACCTGCCATCTCGGATGCGCACTTGCGCGCATCTCAGTCACCTTAACCTGGGCGGGGCGCCCTGGGACGGAGAGACGCCAGATGGACCGACACGGCCCTGACACTTCACCGGCTCCCTTGCATGCCCTCCCGACTGCGCGGAGGGCGCGATGTTTCTGGAACGAACCATATCTCAACTTGCCGTAGGCCCATTGCCCGATGCCATGGCCCGGCAGATTGCTCAACTGGGATACATGCAATGGATTGCGGGTGTGCCCTGCAATGCGGACTATCAGCGCGCGGCCCTGCAGGCGTATGACGCGGCAAGCCCGTTTGCGGCCACGTCGCCGGCCGTCGCTCAGTTCTGCGACTTGCTGATGCAGTCGTTGGAGGAGCCTCTGACACCTCTGCCCCTCGCTCTGCCCCCAAGGAAACGGCGCGGCGGTGCAGATGCAAGACGCTCTGACCGGATGGCGCTGAAAGGCATGCCCGGCACCGCCAAGAGATGAGTTTGTGCCGCGAAGGCTCCTTCGCGGCACATCGGCAACATCAGCCCGCCATCGCGGCCACCACCCCGGCGGTGCGGGCCCGCACGTGCGGTGGCGCAAGGCAACTGGCCACCGCTTCGCGGCCAGGTGCCCCGGGAAACGGCAGCACCAGCTCGGGCGGGCTGTGGTTGGCCGGACAATGGATGATCAACTCATCGGCGCCCATTGCCGTCATCTCCAAAATCGTACTGGACCGGGTCATGAAGAACAGCGGGGTCGAGGTTTCGCTCAACCCGGCGCGCACATGCTCCATGAACATGATCTGCGTGGCCTCATCCATCCCCTCTTCCACCATATCGACAACAAAGATGGTGTCGCCCCGGTTGTCCAGTGCCCCGATCATAACGTCCAGCGCGTGGGCGCTGCCGGCCGGCGCGGCGTCCAGCCGCTCCAACCCAATGTAGGCGGCCCCGGGAATGTGCTCAGCAAGGGCCTGTGCCAGCCGGGTTTTGCCGCAGCCAAGCGGGCCTGTGATGAACGTCAGAGCCGGAAGGTGCTTAAGGACGAAGGTCTCACCATCCCAGGGCCATGGCAGCGCAAAGCGTAACGTTTGCCCGCTCCGGCCAGCGTGATCTTGGACCAGAGCGGCCCGGCGGGCGCGCACTTCACCGATGCTCGCTCCAATGCGCCGCGCCTGACGCTCAAGCTTGCCCTGATGTGCACCGAGTGCATCGGCCATACCGGCCTTATCACTCCTCAGCAGCACGCCAATCTGCTTCAGACCAACCCCGATGCTGCGCAAACCGGCAATGGCTGACGCCCGTTCCATCTGTTCGGGGCCATAAGCGCGCCAGCCGGCTTCGCTGCGCACTGGGGACAGGAGACCGTGCGATTCGTAGAGCCGGAGCGCCTTCACCGAAACGCCAAGCTTTTGGGCGGCTTCTGCTGGGCTCAAGAAAACCTCTTTTTCGGACATAAGTAACCTCAATCTAGACAATTTTGACCCTTATCCGCCCGTCCCCAAGGGTCGGGTCAAGGTCATTTTTGGGCAGGCCGGCAAGATTTCGTTAACCATAACACTTCTATGATTCTCCTATGATTGCGGGACAGACTGAAGCTAAACGGCTTCCAATAGCATGTGCTGGCTACTCCCTCTCCCTGGCGTGCCTGGGATGGGCGTTGGCCCTAGAAACGGGGTGGGTTTCCTCCAACCCCTTCACCATAGACAAATTGAAGCTGGCCAGGCTCGCCGACGGCAGCCCGATGCCAAACCCACCCGTGTTCCATCTGGAAACGGCTCAGCGCACCGATGCCCGCTTGGCCTATTACAAACCGGATCCTCAGCCATTGGGCCGGTCCCGGTACGGGGCCCGGGTGCGGGCTCACCACACGCCCCCGCACTTCGGCCATCTGACCTTTGCGCGTCTCACCAAAGCGGCTTCAAGCGTCAAAGCTGTCGAACAGGCGGCCTATGACGTGCCGTCGCTGCCTCCGCAGCGTTCGGCCCAAGCCAATCTCGGGATCGATGAGGATCACGCAAAGCACATATGGGACGGGATTCCCGCCCATGCCCCACTCACCAAACAGGTCAAGCTGACCCGGCAGGCCCACTGTCTGGCACTTGCCATCTATTTTGAGGCCCGCGGCGAGAGCGAGGATGGGCAGGTTGCCGTCTCTCAGGTGATCTTGAACCGGGTTGAAAGCAAGCGCTATCCCAACACCATCTGCGGCGTCGTCTATCAGAACGCGCATATGCGCAATCGCTGCCAGTTTTCCTTCACCTGCGACGGCAAGCCGGAGCGGCCCACGGAAGCCAAGATGTGGCGTCAGGCCAAGCTGCTCGCCGGCCAGATGCTCTGCGGTGCAGAATGCGCTCTCGATCCCCTTGCACCTAAGGGCGGCGTGCGCGATGCCACCCATTATCACGCCACATATGTGCGTCCACGCTGGAGCTATCGTCTGAGACCGGTTGGGCGCATTGGCTTGCACAAGTTCTACACTTACAAAACACCACGCTCTTAGAACCTGATCAGTCCTGACCGATCCTGTCAGCAGGTCTGCTTGGGATTAGCGGCCGGTTCGCGTTAGTTTCACTCCGCTATGAGATTAGTGGCCTGGAACTGCAATATGGCGCTGCATCGCAAGTTCGACGCCTTGATGCGTTTGAAGCCTGACGTTGCGGTGATTTCTGAATGCGCCAATCTGCAACGCCTGCAAGACCGCGGCGCTGGCGAATGGTTCCAAGGTGATCCTGTGTGGGTGGGTGACAATCCCAACAAGGGCTTGGCGGTGTTCACCTTCAATGGCTACCGCGCCCGTCCCCATGCGCCACACTATCCCACCTTGCGCTACGTAGTGCCGGTGCATGTGGAGGGCCCCCTGCCCTTCAATCTCCTCGCGGTCTGGGCCCAGAACGCCAGTGGCGGCAACACCCGCAAGCACCAGCTCGGCCCATTGCGACGTGCATTGTCAAAGTACGCATCGGACTTCCTGCGCCACCCCTCTGTCATCGCCGGCGATCTCAACAACAATGTCATTTGGGATCGCCCCGGTTGGCGCATCAACCATATGGCGCAGGTGGCGATTATGGAAAAGCTTGGTCTGGTCAGCACCTATCATGAACTTTCCGGTGAAGCGAACGGCGCTGAAACGGTGCCAACACACTATTGGCGTGACCGGAAGAAGGACGGGCCAACCTACCACATAGACTACATCTTCGCGCCCCAACCCTGGCTAACGCATGTGAAGGAGTTTCAGGTCGGCACCTTTGAAGACTGGTGCGGGTCCGGGCTGAGTGACCATGTGCCCCTGGTGATGGAGGTGGGCTTGGCGGCGGGCGGCTAAGCCGAGGCGCCCGCCCGCGCATTCATCAAGCAACCATCTCGCGGTGGGCAATGCTTGCATATCCCACAGGCCGGCGCCCCACGGCAGACGGCCACACCACGGCGTTCTCGCAGTGTTTGATCGCGCCCATCAGTCCGTCCGGAACCGCGTGCCGGTCGAAGGCTGCACCGCCGATGGTCTCAAACCACAAGGCATGGACCAGCGCCTGAACATCCACCATGCCGGGGGTTTGGGTGTTGATCACGGTGGCATCCGGCTTCATGCGGTTCAGCTCTTCTGCCCCAATCACCATGCCCGATTGAGCCGTCTCGCGGCAGTGGAGCGAAACGAAATCCGCCTCTTCCAGGAGCTCCTCCAGGCTTTCGGCCTGGCGATAGCCCACTGTGGCGCAGAAGTCTGAATCCATCGGGCCGTGTGCGAAGACGACCACGCGCATCCCCAGACCCAGCCGCGCCTTTTCGGCCAGGATCTTAGCCGAACCGTTAAAGCCAACGAGGCCCAAAACTTTGCCTTCAAGGCAATCATCATAGTCACCGACAGCCACGGCATGGCGCGCGGCGGCCTTCTTTTCGGCCAGCATCAGCAGCAAGGAGATTACGCGATCCGCATTCCGCAACGGAATAAAGCCAGCATCACTGTTGAGGATTTCCAGGGTCATTGCTTTTTGCTCCTTAGGCGGCCTGTGCCAGCCTATCTGCCAGGGTTGAACCGATTGATGAGGGATTGGGCGCAATGGCCACGCCCACATCGCGCAAGATTTCCACCTTTTCGCTGGCGCTCTCGCCGAAAGCGGAGATGATGGCGCCCGCATGTCCCATGCGCCGTCCTTTGGGCGCGCTGAGGCCGGCCACATAAGCCACCACCGGCTTGGTCATATGATCGCGGATGAACTCAGACGCCTCAGCCTCCTGCGGCCCTCCGATCTCACCGATCATGACCACCGCCTCGGTCTCAGGATCTTCCTCAAACAGCGCCAGAATATCCTTGAACGAGCTGCCGTTGATCGGGTCGCCGCCAATACCCACGCTGGTGGACACGCCGATGCCAAGCTCCTGCATCTGCGAGGCGGCTTCATAGCCCAGAGTGCCTGAACGGCCCACAATGCCGACCGAGCCTTGCTTGTAGATATGATCCGGCATGATGCCGAGCATGGCCTTACCCGGCGAGATGATGCCGGCACAGTTGGGGCCGAGCAGGCGCATCCGCCGATCAAAGCTGTAGCGGCGCATGTAGCGTTTCACCAAGATCATATCCTGCGCGGGGATGCCATCGGTGATGGCCACACACAGCTCAAGACCGGCATCTGCCGATTCCATGATTGAATCGGCAGCGAACGGCGGCGGCACAAACACAATGCTGGCCGTGGCCCCGGTTTCCGCGACAGCCTCTTTAACGGTGTCGAACACAGGAACGCCGTGCACGGCCTCCCCGCCTTTGCCAGGCACCACGCCTCCCACCACATTGGTGCCGTAGTCGATCATCTCCTTGGCGTGGAAGGAGCCGATGCGGCCGGAGAGGCCCTGCACCAGAACCGGTGTCGTGCGGTCTAGAAGAATGCTCATGACGAGGCCACCATTTTCACAGCTTGCTTGCTATCGTTGCGCCAGGCCGCGACGGCCCGCTCGGCGGCCTCCTGCAATGTGGCCGCACGGATGATCGGCAGGCCGCTGCGGGCGAGGATCTTACGGCCCTCCTCCACGTTCGTGCCGGCCAGCCGGACAATCACCGGCACATTCACCGGGTTGTCCTCCAGGGCCTGAATGATGCCTTCGGCCACCCAGTCACACCGGTTGATACCGGCAAAGATGTTCACCAGGATGGCTTGCACATTGTCGTCGGACATCACCAGGCGGAAGGCTTTGGCGACCCGGTCCGGCGTGGCGCCGCCGCCAATGTCCAGAAAGTTAGCTGGTGATCCCCCGGCTAACTCAATCATATCCATAGTGGCCATTGCGAGGCCGGCACCGTTCACGATGCATCCGATATTGCCATCAAGCCCCACATAGCTCAGGCCCCGGTCGGCTGCTTTGGTTTCGCGGGCATCTTCCTGCGACTTGTCCCGCAGTTCCGACACATCGGGCCGGCGGAACATGGCATTGTCATCAAACGACATCTTGGCATCGAGCGCCAACAGAGAGCCATCACCTGTTACCACCAGCGGGTTGATCTCCACCATGGTGGCGTCCAGATCGCGGAACGCCATGTAGCACCCCTTCACCACCTCAACGGCCTGGCGAATCTGCGCCGGCTCCAGGCCAAGCTGGAAGGCGATTTCCCGCGCCTGGAAGTCCTGCACACCCACGGCGGGTTCCACCGAAGAGCGAATGATGGATTGAGGCCGCTTCTCGGCAATCTCCTCAATCTCCATGCCGCCCTCAGCGGAGGCCACCACCATGATGCGCTCCGACTTGCGGTCCAGAACGAAGCCCAGATAGATCTCTTTCTTGATGGAGACACAGCCTTCCACATAGACGCGGTACACCACCTTGCCGGCCGCTCCCGTCTGGTGTGTCACCAAACGTTTGCCGAAGAGATCATTGGCGGCGTCCAAAACTTCGTGCTCGTTGCCGCACATTTTCACACCGCCGGCCTGCCCCCGGCCGCCGGTATGCACTTGTGCCTTCACCACCCACTTGTTGCCGCCAACCTCGCGGGCGCGGTAAGCGGCCTGTTCAGGGCTATACGCCAAGCCACCCCGCGGAACCGGCACGCCAAATCCGGCGAGAATTTCCTTAGCCTGATATTCATGGATATCCATGTGACCTCTCCAAACCGCCCACAGGCGGCACAGAACCTATTCAGCAGCCGCCAAGTGCGGGCGGAAATCGGCATAGCCGTTCTCAGCCCGGCGGTAGTGCTCCTGCGCGGCGCCAACGCCGCTGCCCGGCGCCACGTCAAGGCCAGCATCGCGCATGGCCATTTCCGCGCCCGACAAGGCCATCATGATCATGATCTCGTTGAGATCGCCCAGGTGTCCGATCCGAAACACCCGCCCGGCCACCTTCGAAAGGCCCGCACCCAGCGAAACGCCATACCGGTGATAGGCGCGCTGGATCACCTGGTTTGCATCAAACCCTTCGGGCACCACGATGGCGCTCACCGTATCGGAATACCATTTGGGCTGCTTTGCACAGAGCTCCAGTCCCCAGGCCCGAACCGCGGCCCGCACGCCTTCTGCCAGAAAACGGTGCCGGGCAAATACATTGTCCAAGCCTTCTTCCAACAGTCGGTCTGTGGAAACCCGCAGGCCGCGGATCAGGGTCATGGGAGGTGTGTAAGGAAAGTAACCGTCCTTGTTGGTGGCGATCATATCCTTAAAATCGAAATAGCAGCGGGTGAGCGATGCTGACTTAGAAGCCTCAAGCGCTTTGGGGCTGACGCACAGGATGGCAAGGCCTGCCGGCAGCATGAAGCCTTTCTGCGAACCGGAGACGGCCACGTCCACACCCCACTCGTCCATGCGGAAGTCGATGCTGGCAATTGAACTGACACCGTCCACGAACAGAAGCGCCGGATGATCGACTTCGTTCAGCGCCTCACGGACTGCGGCCACATCGGAGGTTACCCCGGTTGCGGTTTCGTTGTGGCACACCAGCACCGCTTTGATCTTGTGCTCCCGGTCGGCAGCCAAAACTTCTGCGTAGAGCTCAACCGGCGTTCCTTCGCCCCACTCCACGTCGATCAGTTCCACATCGAGCCCGTGACGCTGGCACAGGTCGATCCACAGATGAGAGAACTGGCCAAACCTTGAGGCCAACACCTTGTCACCTGTGGACAGGGTGTTGGTGATGGCCGCTTCCCAACCACCGGTGCCGGACCCTGGAAACAGGAACACCTGGCCGGTTTCCGACTTGAACACCTGCTTCAGATCCTGAAACAACGGCAGCGTGAAGCTGGGCAAGGTGGGCGCGCGGTGATCTTCCATGGGGAGATCGATGGCTTTGCGCACCTCTTCCGGCACGTTGGTAGGCCCTGGTACGAACAATCCTCTGACACCGTACATCTTGCTCAGTTCCTTCTCTCGGACGCCTGCCGGCTTGAGCCGGTCCTCACGTCGGGTTTCCTCGTTTGCCACTAGACGCCTTTGTGAGAAATGCTACAACACTCAAATATCCTGCTTTTGGATAGCCAACAAGGTGGGTATTTTCCTACCCATTCTAGTGGTAAATTTCAGAATTCAGAACGCAGCACCTACCCTAATGGGTGGGAAACGGCTTGAAAACGGAACCGCCATGGCAGATCGCACGCAAACCGACGTGGCCTTAGCAGACAGCAATCCTCTAATGCTTTCAGCACTTTCGGAGTTTTTTGACCGGGATCCGCGCTTCAGCCTGGTCACCACGGCCGGCTCGGCGGAAGGGTTCCTGGAGGCGGTGCTGCGGGTGCCGGTCGCTGTGGGCATCATTGACTGGACGCTGCCAATGCTCGGGGGGGAGAAGCTCATCGAG
>JANQOW010000015.1 GCA_028285595.1 Hyphomicrobiales bacterium | reverse complement strand
GGTTGTCCACGTCCAGCTTGGAGAGAATTGCCGCAACGTGGTTCTCCGCCGTCCGCATGGAGATCGAGAGGATGATCCCGATTTCTGCGTTGGACTTTCCTTGGGCCAGCCAATAGAGCACTTCTGCCTGGCGCGCCGTAAGGCCCAGATCTCGAAGGTATTCGGGATGAATGTTCTCCAAAAAGCGCTCGACCAGAACACTGACATCGTTGCGGCTTGCGTTCGTGACGAGACGGAGGATCAGTCGTCCGGAGGTGTTTGTGACAACCATGGGCGCAACGGTTTCGCCGCTCTCCAAGGCCGCAAGAGACCTCTCGGCCCACCTGTTGACGTCCGCCGGCAAGCCTGAGCCCACGCTGACGTTTGCGGAAAAGAATGAGGCAAGATGTTCCGTTGCGCGCTTCGTGACGGTGCTGATCTCCAGCTCAGAATTCAGGTCGATCCAGCCAAGTTCGCGTTCATCCAACATGCTCTCGCGCAGCTCAAGTCTGCTGGTTTGGTGCGTGTGCTTCTGGGCATTTGTGTAGGCGCGCGTCAGATGCGGCTGCAGGAAATCGAGCAGGGCGCAATGCCTGTCCGTAAAGTCGGTTTTCTCCCGATTGAAGGCAAAGGCGACGATCGTGTCGGTCTCCAAGGGCAGGCTCAGAGCGATCTGGTAATTCGCCCTTATGCCACGGTAATACTTCTGATAAATGCCGGTATCCTGCCACTCGCTTAAGCTCAGGAAATCGGATATCCGGGCCGCCGAACCGCGTTCTTGCGTTCCTTTAACGATCAACGGATGCTGGTGCATCCGCGTTTCGAAATTCAACTGTTGCTCGTGGTAATAGCGTTGCGCATCAGGTGCGTTTACGACGGTCATCATGCGGCGCGCCCGATAATCCACCTCATTGTAACCGGACAGATCAGCCTCGACCAATATAGACAGCTCGTGGATCGCCGTAACAACGTATTCATCGAGACTTTGTAACTCATACAACCGGCCTATCACCTCACTCAAAAGATCATAGTCACTGGAAGATAAGTTCATTCTCGCTTACCTCGACTGATGCGACGCGAAGACAAAGTCCATCACCATAAAGATGCAAGTCTATAACGATCTACACAAATACAACCGCGTTGACCTGAGTATTTTCACCTATTGACCCTTCGTTGGTTAGTTTTCAACACTTGGCGCGTGAGGACACTTGCCCAAAATTCTGACCTCTCTGGGCGGCGGACAAGGCGAAGTTTGGGACCTGAAACTGACGGGAAGGGTAAAACAACCATGCGTATTCTGATTAGGTCACTCATTGCTTTGTTCATCGCATCCGCCGCAGCCGGCAGCGCGAACGCCGCGACGGTGTTCACCCAGGTGATCGGCGACGTGGGACCGGGTCGCAGCACCATCACCTTTGACGAGTTTGGCCTGTTCACCGACATAGGCGGCGGAACACCAACGTCCGTTCCCGGCCATGACGTGACCCTCAACTCGTCGAGGCTGTTCAGGGTGTTTGACCTCGGACCACCGCCAAGCACGCCTCCGACGGTTCCAGGCTTCTTTGAAGGCCGCATCCTGGCCCAACCCACGGGCTCGATCGATGCGGGCAGCTTCTTTGTGGATTTCACCACCGATGTGATGGCCGGTGGACTTGTGCTTGCAAACAACCTGGGCAGCATTGAACGCTTTTACAATGCGAGGGCCTTCGATGCGTCGAACTCAGTGCTGGCGGAGGTCTTCAATATCGCGGTTACTGATGCGGCGGAGTTCATTGGTTTCAAGTCGGACGTGGCTGAGATCGCCCGGATCGAGCTGAACTTCGGGCCCACCTTCGGAACCGGCCAACGCCCGTTCATCGACACCATAGCGTATGCGGGAGAGGCCGTTGTGACCCCGGTTCCTCTGCCCGCGGCCCTGCCGTTCCTGATCGGCGCTCTCGGTCTGCTCGGCATGTTCGGCCGCCGCGGCAGGCACAAGGTTGCCGCGGCTTCCTCTCACAGGGTAAGCTACACCGGCACGGAGATCCGATTCCCTCAGACGCAAAGAGCGTTCAGGTCACATGCTCGCTTGGCAAAAGACTATTCTCGCTCGCCTGACGCGATATTCGGGACATAAGCTCAGCTATGATGCTGGGAGTATTTCGGTCCTTTGCGACAATCCGGAAAGTGACGATGTATCGATCTGGGGGGACGAGGGGGCTTTTATCGTCAGTTTCGGGGGCTGGCATGAGCACTTTGATGATCTGGAAGACGCGAAGAATTGCTTTGCGTTTTGCCTGACCGGGCCGTGCCGATTGAAAGTGACTTTCCGCGGCGACACGGAGTCCACCTGGACCTTGCAAACCCGGGAGGCAGGCGGTTGGGAAGACGGCTCAACCACGGGGCTGCTCTTCATTCCGTTCTGGAAGCCCAAGCGCTATGAGTTTCGTCATAACGTCCTGCTTCTCAAGGCGTAGGATCGGGCTCAGAGCCGTTATCGGGTGCGGCGCCCCTGGGGTATTGTGGAGTTTTAACCCAGCAAAAGTTCACTTTCAGGATCTTTGTAAGCAACTCTTGCTACTTTTAGGGGCAAACTCAAAAATCCAAAAAACCCTTTAAATCTTTGAAGGAGACCATGTTTTCCCTTTATCATTTCGATGTACAATCGCCTCTTCGCCCACAGGTGTCCATACGAAGCTGCGTATTCAGTGTAATACCTAAAATTGTTGTTACTTTTTTCGCAACCAATACCGTCTCTAAATAGTATTGAAATCAAATAACACGACGGCAGATAGCCAGAAGTACAGCTACTTGCAATTAAATCAAACGCCTTATCATCTTCTCCAATGCGCAAATAGAATTTTCCCGCTAGGAATTTTACATAAGCATTGCCGCTGGCAGACGAAAGTGCAAAATACTTCTCAATTTCATCATTTTCATACTTTCCATCCTGCATCTCCATGATTTCGGCCAATCTGAGACTGGCGAATATGGAGCCCCGGTCCGAAAACTCCCGCAATACTTTTTCGGCACGATCATAATTGCCTGCATTTGCATCCCGAACCGCATCTGCGATTGCGTCTTCATTCTCTTCTGTGACGCTGTCCCATTCCAGAATGTTCGACATGATGCAGGCTCCATAACAACGAGATCATCCATCAGCCGGCTCAGATGCCTCTCACCAGAGCACCGTTTGGATCAGGAGGCACGGAAAGCCATACGATTTACATTGTGCGCTCATATCGTCGCTTCAAGACGGCCACTCAACACTATCGTGCTTTCGTGTTGAATAAACGTTTTAGGTGTTTTTTGAGAGATTTCTGTTTGACTGCCCAAGATCGAACTCATCGAGGGGTCTCATGGTTCTCCGCAAGCGGTATTTGGCCATCCTCATAGCCGTTCTTGCCGGCGTCACAGGAGCCGGGATACCGTCCGGCCACGCCGCGAACACCGGCAGCACGGACTACATCCTGATCGGGCGCGCCTCAAACTCCGCCTCGAAAGAGGCCGAGAAGCGCTGGCATCTGCGGTTCTCCGAGTTCTTCAAGGTGGCCCCCAGCGGTCTTGGCGAGGACGGTAAGCCGAAGAGCGCCGGCCAGTTTTTGCGTGTTTCGTCCCTGGAATGGAGATCTGCTGAAAAGCGGGGCCCGAAGGTCCGCAACTGGATGCCGATGGGCGAGCGGAGGAGCAGCAGTGATCTCATAGCTTTAGTTCTGTTCAATCCGGGTGTTTTTGCTGATGCCAGGAAGAACAGGAGGGCTGCCGACAAAAAATACTGCAAACCAAATGGGGTGAATGCCCATGGCCTGACGCGGTACAGAGATTTAAATGATCAGGAATACAAAAAACTCCATAGAGCTTGGACCAAATCCAAAAAGAAGAAGTACTGCGGCTATGCGCTGGATCCGGGCTCGTTGCGATTTTCTCACAAAGACGGCGCGTCAGAATTTGAGGTCATATGTGACAGCAACAAACTGTGCCGTGGGAGCACAACACATCTCGGCTGGGGTTTTGATGTCTATTTCGCAGCAAGCCGCCTTTCGGAATGGAGACAACTCTTAGACGGCATAAATCAGTTCTTGATGAAACACACACTCCACATTGATGACGTGAGATAGCGAACCTTATCGTTCGAGAAGACAGTCATCAGTACTCTTCCCAGCGCGAATATGTTGACGGCGGCGCACCGCGTGCACTGAGAAATTGCGCATCTGGCCCAAATCGACAAGAATGGCCGAGGACTAAACGGTGTGGCGGAGCCGGGCAGGGTGCGGGATGGCGGACGAGGATTACCGCAAAATCGAGTTGATCATGGCCCTGCGCAATCAGGGCATCCGGGACACCGCCGTGTTGCGCGCGCTGGAGCGGGTGCCACGCGAAGACTTCGTGCCGGCCTCGTTCAAGGACCAAGCCTATGACGACCAGTCCTTGCCCATCGAATGCGGCCAGACCATCTCCCAGCCCTTCATCGTCGCTTATATGACGGAAAAACTGCAGGTGGGCGATCGCGACAAGGTTTTGGAGATCGGCACCGGATCGGGCTACCAGACCGCCGTTCTGGCCCAGCTCTGCCGGCGCGTCTACACTATGGAGCGCTACCGCACGCTCACCCGTCAGGCCGAAGAACGGTTAACGGGCCTGCGCATGGTCAACGTCACCTATCTCACCGGCGACGGCTACAAAGGCTGGCCGCAGCAGGCCCCGTTTGACCGCATCATCGTCACCGCCGCAGCGCCGGACATTCCCAATGCCCTGGTGGATCAGCTCAAAGAGGGCGGCATCATGGTCTTGCCCATCGATGTGCAAACCGGGGAGTTGGAGCGGCCTTACCAGCAGATCGTGCGTGTCACCAAGACCGAATACGGGCTTGAGGAAGAAACCCTCATCGATGTGCGCTTCGTGCCCATGGTGCCGGGGGTTGCCCGGGAGATGTGAGCGGCGCGCGCCACAAAAATTTCAAATTTTCTGCAATCGCTTTACGGCGCCTTAACCAAAACCCTTAATGATCTGGCTCAGTAAGTTTCTGGAGCCATGTGATGCGTAGCGTAACTGTATCGAACACTGGAGTGCCGCGGGTGCTCCGTTTTGTTTGCCTGATTTCCGTTTCGGCCATGCTTGCTGCGTGCAGCGTGAAGTCGGACAGATTCAATTCTCTGACCAACACCAATTCGACCCAAACCACGCCGCCAGTTGTGGATCCGCTGCCGCCGGCCAAGGCCGCCAGCGCAGAGCCCTACAGCCGGTCCGTGGCCAGCTCCAGCCTGTCCAGCCCGGGCACACTGCCCCAAGGCAGCCTGGCCGACGGGTCCGGCACGGTCACCGTGGCGCGAGGCGACACGCTCTACTCCATCGCACGTGCCAACAATGTGCATGTTAAAGACCTGATCGCCACCAACAGCCTGCAGGCGCCTTATCACTTGAGCGCCGGTCAACGCATCTCTCTGCCGCGCGACCGTGACGGCCGCACGCGGGTGGCCTCCAACTCGTCTTACAGCCCGCAGCCCACATATGCTCAGCCGCGCCAGTCACTGTCGTCCGGCGGTTCGCACCTGGTGAAACGGGGCGAAACCCTTTACAGCCTGGGCCGGCAATACAATGTGCACCCCAAGCAGATCGCCTCGCTGAACGGCCTGAGCGCGCCGTATGGCCTGAATGTGGGCCAAACGGTTCAGATCCCAAGCGGAGCAGGGGCCTCTTCCTTCCCGTCTTCTGTGGCCGCAGCGCCCGCTCAGCCGGCCCGCACCGCGCAGCCCGCGCCTGTGAAGACCGCAAAGCTGGACGACAGCGCAATCACCTCGCCCAAGGCCGATCGCCAGGCGGTTGCCCCGAAGAAGGTGGAGAAGATCAAACCGCTGCCCCAGCCCGAACAGCGCTCCTCATCGCGCTTCCGCTGGCCGCTGAAAGGCCGCGTGATCTCGTCCTTCGGGCCTAAACCCGGCGGCTCGCGCAATGACGGCATCAACATTGCGGTTCCCGAAGGCACCAATGTTCTGGCCTCCGAGAACGGCGTTGTGGCCTATGCCGGCAACGAGCTCAAAGGCTACGGCAACCTGATCCTGATCCGCCACGATGGCGGCTGGGTGACGGCCTATGCCCACAACAAGGAACTGTTCGTGAAACGCGGCGACCGCGTGACCCGCGGCAAGGTGATTGCGAAAGCCGGCAGCACCGGCTCGGTGAACAGCCCGCAACTGCACTTTGAAATCCGCAAAGGGGCCGACGCCGTCGATCCGATGAAATACCTTGGTCGTTCGAAAGTTGCAGGGGGATAAACCCGCAACCTCCTAACATACACCAGGTGGAAGCGACCCGTGGAGTGACGAGCTCCACGGGTTTTCTCGTTTCGGGCCCCAAACCAAGCTTGACCCCCCCACATCCGGCCTTCTATCAACCCCCTCAAAGACCACCCAATTGGGCACTCACGGGGCCGACCTGTCATGAATTTCGAACTGAACGAAGATCAGCGCGCATTCCGCGATGTGGCGGCGCAGTTCACCGAAGAGTTCTTCGTTCCAAACGCCGCTGAGTGGGATGAAAACAACATCTTCCCGCGCGATGAGCTCCTGAAGGCCGCTGAACTGGGCTTTGGCGGCATCTATGTGGGCGAAGAGGTGGGGGGCTCCGCGCTCACCCGGCTGGATGCAGCATTGGTGTTTGAGGAGCTCTCCAAGGGCTGTCCCTCAACCGCCGCCTTCCTTTCCATCCACAATATGGCGGCCTGGATGATCGACAGCTTCGGCGACGAGGCCCTGCGCCGGCGCTTTCTGCCCGATGTGTGCGCCATGAGGAAGATCGCCAGCTACTGCCTGACCGAGCCCGGCTCAGGCTCCGATGCGGCGGCGCTGAAGACCAGGGCGGTGCGGGACGGCGACCATTACGTGCTGAACGGCTCCAAAGCCTTCATCTCCGGCGGTGGTGCGTCCGACCTCTACGTCACCATGGTGCGCACCGGTGACGACAGCCCGGGCGGCATTTCCTGCATTGTGGTGGAGAACGGCTCAGACGGGCTCTCGTTCGGCGCCCAGGAGCGCAAACTGGGCTGGCATTCCCAGCCCACGGCCATGGTAAACTTCGAAGACTGCCGGGTTCCGGCGGAAAACCTGGTGGGCGAAGAGGGCCAAGGCTTCAAGATCGCCATGGCGGGGCTGGATGGCGGGCGCCTCAACATCGGTGCCTGTTCTCTCGGCGCGGCCCAGGCGAGCCTGGATCAGACCATCGCCTACATGCATGAGCGCAAGCAGTTCGGCAAACCGCTGGCGGCCTTCCAGGCCCTGCAGTTCCGCATTGCCGATATGGCCACCGAGCTGGAGGCCGCCCGGCTCCTGCTCCACAAGGCCGCCCAGATGGTGAGCGACAAACACCCCGACGCCACCCGCTATGCGGCCATGGCCAAGCGATTGGCCACCGACACCGGGTTTGAGGTGGTCAACCAGGCGCTCCAGCTCCACGGCGGCTATGGCTATTTGCGCGATTATCCGATCGAGCGCTTCCTGCGCGATCTGAGGGTGCACCAGATTCTGGAAGGCACCAATGAAGTGATGCGCCTGATCGTCTCGCGCGCGCTGTTGAAGGGGTAAGGACATGAGTGGATCGGACGTTCTGTTTGAGGTGAGGAACCGGGCCGGGGTGATCACCCTCAACCGGCCCAAGGCCTTGAATGCGCTGACCCTTGGCATGGTGCGCGAGATGCATCCCCAGCTTGAGCGCTGGGCCGATGACGACAGGGTCGAGCAGGTGATCATCAAGGCGGCCGGCAATAAGGCGTTCTGCGCCGGCGGGGACATTCGCGCGCTGTATGATTGGGGGAGGGCCGGCAACGACACCTTCCTGACCTTCTACCGGGAGGAATACCTGCTCAACACCTTCATCAAGCGCTACCCCAAGCCCTATATCGCCCTGATCGACGGCATCGATATGGGCGGCGGCGTGGGCGTGTCGATCCACGGCTCCCACCGGGTCGCCACGGAACGGCTGACCTTTGCCATGCCGGAAACCGGCATCGGCCTCTTCCCCGATGTGGGAGGAACCTATTTCCTGCCAAGGCTTCCCGGCGAGCTCGGCATGTTCATGGCCCTCACGGGCGCGCGATTGAAGGCGCCCGATGCGCTTTATGCCGGCATCGCCACCCATTACGTCCCCTCCGGCCGCCTCACGGCCCTGGAAGAGGCGCTGACCTCCACCGATGACGTGGAAGAGGCCCTGAAGGGCTTTTCGGCCGAATGGGATGCCTCGGAGCTGGAGGGGCTGCAAGCACAGATTGACGAGCACTTCTCCAAAGACAGCGTGGAGGAGATCCTGGAGAGCCTGGAGAAAGACACATCCGACTGGGCCGCCAAGCAGCGCGCCATCATGGCCACCAAGTCGCCCACCAGCCAGAAAATCGCCTTCCGCCAGATGCGCGACGGGGCCAAGGCCTCGTTTGAAGAGTGCATGCGGATCGAGTGGCGCATGGTTAACCGGATCTACTCAGCGCACGATTTCTACGAGGGCATCCGGGCGGTGGTGATCGATAAGGACAATCAACCCGCCTGGCAGCCGGCTTCTCTAAAAGACGTTCAGGAAGAAGACGTAAACGCTTATTTTGCAACGTTAAGTGATGAATTGCCCGTTTGAGTTGCGCTGAATTGGTGTCTTGAATTCGGCGCGCTGATGAGGAAGAGTTCACTCACGCGTCATCGTCTATTTTCGAAAGGACCAGTCTCATGTCGCTAGCGACCGTTTCCGACGAACACGCCTCCGGGGCCCCGGGCGGGATGAGCGAGGCTGAATGGGAGACGCGGGTGGATCTTGCCGCCTGCTACCGCCTGGTGCATTTCCATGGCTGGACGAGCCAGGTGTACAACCACATCACGGCCCGGGTGCCGGACACCGAAGAGATCCTGATCAACCCGTTCGGCCTTAGCTATGATGAGATCACCCCGTCGAACCTGGTGAAGATCGATCTTGACGGCAACAAGCTGGATGACAGCCCCTATCCGGTGAACAAGGCGGGCTATGTGATCCATTCGGCCATCCATGCCGCGCGCCATGATCTGCAATGTGTGCTGCACACCCATTCCACCAACTCAACAGCCGTGGCGTGCCTTGAGGGCGGCTTTGTGCCCATGACCCAGACGGGCTGCATGTTCCATGACCGCATCGGCTATCACGAGTTTGAGGGCATTGCGCTGGATGTGGACGAGCGCGCGCGGCTTGTGGCCGATTTCGGCCCGACCAACCACACGCTGCTGCTCTACAACCACGGCATCGTCACCTGCGGCCCGACGATCGCCCATGCCTTCACCCGGCTCTACCATTTTGAGGACAGCGCGGGCGTACAGCTCAAAGCCATGGCCACCGGCGGCAAGCTGATGAAGATCCGTCCGGAGGTGCTGGAGCACACGCGCGAGCAGTTTGAAACCGGATTGGCGCAAGCCGGCGCGGACGTGCTGCTGCCGGAATGGCCCGCGTACCTGCGCCTGGTGGACCGGGAGTATCCCGGCTGGCGGCAGTAGAGGCGCGGATTGGGGAGGCGGCCACCACACCCATCGTCATCCCGGAATTTTGCGAAAGCAAAATATCCGGGACCCAGCGCCGATACCCTCCGAGCAACGCCGCCCTGGGTCCCCGCGTTCGCGGGGATGACGGGGGTGCCCGCGTCCCTGCGAAAGCAGGGACCTTCTCAGCCATCCGATCGGTGTGAGCTATGGACCCCTGCCTTCGCAGGGGAGCGGATAGGGGCAGGGCGTTACAGCAGTTTCGTCATCCCGAAATTTTGCGAAAGCAAAATATCCGGGACCCAGCGCCGATACCCTCCAAGCTACGCCGCCCTGGGTCCCCGCGTTCGCGGGGATGACGGGGGTGCCCGCGTCCCTGCGAAAGCAGGGACCTTCTCAGCCATCCGATCGGTATGAGCTATGGACCCCTGCCTACGCAGGGGAGCGGATTGGGGGACGAGCACCACAGCCATCGTCATCCCGGAATTTTGCGAAAGCAAAATATCCGGGACCCAGAGCCGCTACCCTCCGAGCTACGCCGCCCTGGGTCCCCGCGTTCGCGGGGATGACGGATTGGGGGCGGGGATCCAGCGCAAACCTCTACCAGTGCCCGGTATTCTCCATCGACGCCCAAGGCTCCTGCGGAGCCAGGCGCTCGCCCTTCTGCAGCAGTTCCACCGAGATATTGTCCGGCGAGCGCACAAAGGCCATGAACCCGTCGCGCGGGGGCCGGTTGATGGTGACACCGCCGTCCATCAGCTTCTGGCAGGCCTCGTAGATGTTATCCACCGCGAACGCCAAATGGCCGAAGTTGCGGCCTTCATCATAGTCTTCCGGATCCCAGTTATAGGTCAGCTCCAACTCCGCATCCGGCGTTTCGGGCGCGGCCAGGAAGATCAGGGTGAAACGGCCGGCCTCATAGTCGTTGCGGCGCTTTTCCACCATGCCGAGCTTATTACAGTAGAAGTCCAGGGAGGCATCAATATCCTTGACCCGGACCATAGTGTGGAGAAACTTCATGAAACCCTCTTGCGGCTGGAGTGAAGACCTGTTGCACTTGACGTTCTATACAGGCCCAAATGGCAGGTGAAGACACAAAAATATGACATCCGCGAACGCCCTTAAAGAGCTGATTGCCGGCGCAGACCGGATCACCGGGTTCACCGGCGCCGGCATCTCCACCGAATGCGGCATCCCTGATTTCCGCTCGCCCGGCGGATTCTGGACGAAGAATAAACCCATAGATTTCAGAGACTTCGTGAGCGAACCTGAGGCGCGCCGTGAGGCCTGGGGGCGGTTCTTGAAGCTGCGGTCCGAGCACCTGGACGTTCAGCCCGGGCGCGGCCACAAAGCGCTGCATCGCCTGCACAGTGACGGCAAGATGCCCGAGCTGATCACCCAGAACATCGACAATCTGCACCAGGCCTCCGGCCTTCCGCCCACGGCCATCATCGAATTGCATGGCAACGGCACCTACGCCAAGTGCCTGGCCTGTGACACGCGCCACGAAATGGTCTGGTGCGCCGAAGAGTTTGAGAGAACCGGAGAGTGTCCCACGTGTACGGCCTGCGGAGGGCTGGTGAAAACCGCCACGATCTCGTTCGGTCAGGCCATGCCGGAAGAGGAGATGCGCCGGGCGGAGATGGCCAGCCTGTCGTGCGATCTGTTCCTGGCCATCGGATCGTCTCTCGCGGTCCAGCCAGCGGCGAGTTTCCCTCTTGTGGCGGCCCAAAACGGCGCAAAACTGGTCATTATCAACCGGGAGGAGACGCCGTTCGACCGTTTTGCCGATCTGGTGGTGCGGGACGACATTGGCGAGGTTCTCGAAGCGGCCATTGCTCCGTGACTTCGTGGGAAAGAGGCGAATCACTTTCCTGCCGAAAGGTTGAATTTTGCTCACTTTCAAAAGGTTTTTGAGATTATTTTTGGCTGGAGTTCCCGTCCGAAATTTGCCTTATTCTTTTATGGAGAATCTCACATAACCGGCTATTTTTTCCTGAATTCAAGGAGTTATGGCCGTTGTCTCGGCGCAGGCCACTATGGCCATAATGCCACTCTGTGGGTTAAATGCCACGATTTCCACATAATTGAGTTCAGGGGGCTGTACAAAGCGCAATAATCTGTACCAAAATCTGAGTTGGGTCACAGGAGAAGTATGCGGTATTCCTGTTATGAATGTGTTTGAGGGGTTCGGGACAGGCTTATCCAGCTGCGAGGGGGCACATCGCCATGGATAAGGTTGAATCGACGACAGAAACAAGCGAAAGCTCGTCCGTTAACATCATCCAGATTTCCGGGTTCGTGAAATGGTTTGATGTGGCGCGGGGCTTCGGCTTTCTGATTCCTGAAAACGGGATGCCGGATGTGCTCGTGCATCTGAGCTGCCTGAAGCGGGATGGTTACGACGCCGTGCTGGAAGGCACCCGCATCGTCTGCGAAGCCGTGGAACGCCAGAAGGGCCTGCAGGCGCTCAAGATCCTGTCCGTCGACACCTCCACCGCCATTCAGCCGGTCCAGCGCCCTGTGCGCACCCATGCGTCCGTTGCGCCGGACAGCGAGTGGGTCAAGGTGAAGGTGAAGTGGTTCAACCGGGTGCGCGGCTACGGTTTCGTCACCGAAAGCGACAGCTCGCCGGATATCTTCATCCACATGGAAACCCTGCGCAAATACGCCATCGCCGAGATCTATCCCGACCAGGAGCTCTATGTGCGCTTCGGCCAGGGGCCCAAGGGGTTGATGGCGGCAGAGATCAAGCTCACCGAAGAAGGCCATCTGCCGCAGCCGCACTGAGCGCATTGAGCGCGCCGGCAGGGGCACGTCTTCGTGCACATCACAGACCAGGTTGAGCCATATCGGAGCCGGCAGAACGCCTGCTCCGAGCAGCTCCGGAACGCGAAATTGGCGCCCGCAGGCGCCTCACATGTGCGCCTGAGTGCACATTTGTGCACCTGAAACCGGCGCCCGGGCGGCGCGCCAGCGGTCCTTGAGTGCCCCCAAATGCGCCACGCGGCCTCAGATGGCCGATTCTGGGAGGTTTCGTCCTTTCTATGGCCTGGCTTGACGGCTAGGGTGAGGGAACTGTCCTGCAGTGAGCTGTCGCACCAGCCGGGCCGGCCAATCAACAGCTTGCCGGGAGCCGGCTCAGGCCTAGACAGGAATCTTTTCGTCTAACAGGGGCTTATGGGAGAGAGCTCACTGTTCGAATAAGACGGCTCGCCGACGTAGGAAGAATATGTATAGACATATAATGTCCGTTCTATTGGCCCTGGTAATCTGCCTTGCGCTCACGCCGGCACAGGCCAAGGGACCAGGCCTGAAAGAGGCCCACAGCGCGGCCCGGAATGTGGCCGCGTTGCGGGCGATGGTGGCCCGCGGTGCGCGCCTGATTGAGCTGCCCCCGGGCCGGTTTGTGCTCAATGCAAGGATCACGATCCCCTATGCGCCGGTGACGCTGCGGGGGGCCGGGCCTGAGGCCACGGTGCTGGAGTGGGAGCGCGGGGCGAAGACGTCCGGCATCGTGATCAGCCCCCAGGCTGGCCAATATGGCGTCTTGCTGCGCGATCTCTCCTTACACACGCGCAGCGCCGGCCGCGGGACGGCTCTGACCGTGGACCTGACGGCGCAGACGGCCAGCGGCCTCATCCAGAACCGCACCACACCGCGCCTCACCCTCGACAGCGTTTATGTGCACGGAGCCACCAACGCGGCCAAGGACGGCTGGCGGACGGGGCTGAAGCTGGTCGATGTTCTGAAGGCGGTGATCAACAATTTCTCGTTTGTGGGCAACAGGTTAGGGCCGGGGGCTTATGCCAGCTCGGCGGCGGTGATGTCCTCTGGCCGCGGCGCGCCGGTGGAGCAGATGTTCACCAACATCTCCGTGGTGGCGGCCGATGTGGGGTTGGACTTTGACGCGGTGGAGGGCATTTTCGTCGGCCATTCAAACGTGGTGGATGTGGGCACGGGCGTGCGCGCACGCACCAGCAGGGGCGTTGAGCCCATGCTCCAGGTTCACAACAGCCATATCAACACCAACCGCTTCGGCATCTATGCCGACGGCATGGCCCAGATGAGCCTCCATCATCTCCTCATCTACGCCCGCAACTCCGCCCGCCGAGACGTGGTGGGCATATCCGCGGTGAACACGGTTTTCTCCAATATTTCCAATAACATATTCGTCGACAACAGTTCCCGCCACGCGCTGGACGGGATCGTGCTTGAGGGTGATGGCAATCTGATCTCCGGCAACCTCTTCCAATCGGCCCGCCGGGCGATCTGGATCAGGGGCGGCACGGCCAACCGGATCGGGCTGCAGGTTTACGGAAAGGTGGCCGAGCCGCTGGTGGATGAGGGGGTTGGAACGGTGCGCGGGGAGGGCGTAAAGTGAGCGGATGTGGGCACTTCAGGCGATGGCGCGCATGAGCCCTTGACGAACCCGCCAAAACCGGTCAAAAGCCGGAGAAATCCAAGGTTCGGGGCGTAGCGCAGCCTGGTAGCGCATCTGCTTTGGGAGCAGAGGGTCGCAGGTTCGAATCCTGCCGCCCCGACCATTTCGATGAACGGCGCCGCTGAGGCGCTGTCGTTGGAGGAGCAAAACATGGCGGCACGCATCTATAAACCGGCCAAAACGGCCATGCAGTCCGGTCAGGCCAAGACCAAGGTCTGGGTTCTGGAGTTCGTGGCCAACACCCCGCGCAGCCGCGATCCGCTCATGGGCTGGACCAGCTCGGCCGACACCAAGCAGCAGTTGAAGCTGAAATTCGAAAGCCAGGCGGCTGCAGAGGCTTATGCGAAGAAGAACGGCATCGCCTACCGGGTCGAGGCACCCAAGAAGGCGGCGCGCCAGAAGAAGTCCTACTCAGAAAACTTCAAATGGGGCCGGCCCCAGCCCTGGACCCATTGAGGCCGGAGTGCGGCCACGTCTTGCGGGTGTGTTGCGTCACGAAGGTTTACGCTTATTCTGGCCGGGACCACACACCGGTTTCAACGGCCCCGTAGCTCAGCTGGATAGAGCATCGGATTTCTAATCCGACGGTCGCAGGTTCGAATCCTGCCGGGGTCGCCAATCTTTTCAAGAGGTTAGGTGAAGATCGAGCGAGAGCTAGGCGAGCGACGCGTTTCGACACAGAAAAGTGCCTCGATGTGGGCTCTGAGGGCGCGTTGATTGGGTCAATGCGCTTAACTTCGGACGTTGAGCCCAACTCGGTCATTCCGGCTTTCTTCAGCGATCGGATATCATGCTTGAAAGCTACCTTGTAGCACGTGTGCAGCTTCGGGGTGAGCGTAAGCTCCTGGGGTCGTTCCCAACAGTCTCCGGTCAGCTGTCAGATTGGCCTCTTGGGCTTTCAGATCTTTCCGTTCACTGCTGTCGTAGCGCGAGAGACCGATGCGTCAGCTGTGATCCTCAATGGGACTTGCCCTACGGACTCCTCTGCTAAGGGTGCGGACACTTTCCGAAATTCCCAACATGTTCAATCCTTTACACAATGCCGGCGCACGCCGGTCTGACAGTTCTCTGACAGCTAACATTAGTCTGTGCGCCTGAAAGCTCTAGCCAGAGCCCTGTTCGCGATCTTCGAGCGCTCACCCAATTGGCCATGCAGGTCGTCAGAGCCTTTTTCGAATGCCGCTGTGCCTTCGCCGGCTAACTTGCCAATGTCGTTCAAGGTTTCATGCATGTCCAAAACAGCATCACTCGCTTCGGTTTCCCCCAGAATTTCTAGGTTTGCGAACGCTTGATCGAATTTTTGGTAACCCACTCGCATATTGTTTGTGGCAGTTTCGAAACGTTTCTCGTCATCAGCACTGTACGCCAAGTCCGAAGCAGAGCTTGTGCAAATAGTTTGGGCATCCACGATGAGGCGGCCAGTCTCGAGGATTAGTGCTCTGCGCTCATCGTTGTACTTTTGGGACGTTGTGTGACGGTGAGCTTGGTCCGCGAGCTCGAGCGCCGTCCTGTTGTTATCTTGCGAGACCTCTATTGTTGTTTTCTGCGACGATCGATGTATAGCCCAAGCGGACAGGGCCGTAATCCCAGCAGGGATCACGACCAACGCGATTGTCTTAAGCGCGTCGATCGCGGCAACCCAGTTCGCCGAGTCAATTGGTTCTGCCATTACTTGGCCCCCCTTGATCGGCCGAATACATGCAGGGCGACTTCGTAGCGACCTTCACCGTGCACAAAGGTTTCGTTCAGAAGCATTCAGCACCCATGCATGCGCTTGTGGGTCAAATCCAAATTCTCAGTATCGAATATTACTTACTAACAAGCGCGAATGTCACCATGAACTGCAATAATATTGGTTCGCATTATTGAGAATTTTAAGCGTGGCAGATGGAGCGTTGTTCAACGCGGGGCGACTTCACCTTGCATGTTGTTTCAACGCTGATCGTTTGATCTGCGTCTCTGATATTCATGAGCATGCTCCCGCCCACCAATCCACACATTGATGAAGTGCCACCCCGGCTGCTCACCATTGCGCCTTCCACCGCCGGTGCATCTGAAAGCGTATTGCAGATCCGGGAATGGAAACGCGTCCGGTTGAGGCAGATTTCTTCGAGCGATTAGCGTGCCCCGGCTGCACTGCATGCACCGCACCTCCACGCACTGGCCGGCCTCGCACAGTAAACCTAGCGTAATGGGTTGATGAGAGGCGGATATCGCCTGAGCGTACTCGTGAGGCTTGCTCGGCCAAGACGTGGTACTGCTAAGTTAAGCTTGTTCAATCGTCCGAAGAAGGTTCCAATTGTATCAAACTGTTGTTTGTGCAAGGTTAGTTCTTATTCGCATATGAGAATTTGGTGATAAAAGGGACTGGTGGCGTTATGGGGTACGTAAAGTTGGGAGTTATACATGCTGTTTTGGCATGTTTTCTTTTGGTGCCGGCAAACGGACAAGCAGCGCCAATCGAGGACCAAAGCAATTTGCTTACCAATTCCAGCTTCCTAATTACAGATGAGTTAAATCATGCACAAACATTCACCGTAGGTTTGGCCGGCCAACTTACCCGGATCGACGTCGGGCTTAATCCGTCATCGGGAATACTGTCTGTTGATCTAACTGACACGATTGCTGGCGAACCCGGCAGCACTGTGCTCGCGAGCGATACGTTTTCGGCTGGCTTCTCGACGGGGCCGGGCCTTTACAGCTTTGATTTCACACCGTTTAACGTAATGGTAAATGTCGGAGATGTTCTAGCCTTTAGTTTGGCGGGTGACCCGGGGAGCGCGTTTGGCGTTTTTGCATTTGATGGCGACGCGTATCCGGGTGGCCTTGATTTTAATAGGGTGAATAGCGTGGGGCCGTCTTGGGTTGACTTCAGCTCCTCTCAGGTAGATCTCCGCTTTCGTACATGGGTCGATCCGGACGCCTCGCCAACTGCAGTTCCCCTCCCAGCCGCACTTCCACTCCTCGCGGGTGGTCTTGGTCTGATGGGGTTCATGGGCTGGCGTCGGAAGCGCAAAGCTGCCGCTGCCTAAGTGTCTCGATATCCAGTCCAACAGAGAAGCGGTCCTTTGGGATCGCTTTTTTGTGCCGTTTTGATGAGCCTCAAGCTCTGCAAACACTGCTACGATCACACGGAAACGGACCCCTGATGAAGGCCTGCCAGCCGACGGTTGTAGGATGTGTGCCAAGAGAGGGACTCCCTAGGGCACCAACTGTCCAAAGCGAGCGGGCTATGGGCTCGATATCGGTTTTGGAACAGTAACGTGTCTCCGCTCACAGTATTCCATCTCAGCAGAGTTGGCTCGACCTTGCCGACTATGCGGATGGTGGAACAGTATATCTCCATTGCATGGCCCTACATTTGTTTGAGCTGAAGGAAAAGCTTGTGGTTCCAACTAACTTGTAACTCGCACCAAGCAGAATCTTCTGATTGTTCGATTTTCAATCTGCTGTTGCGCCTCCAAGGCTGAGCGTGTAATAGTAATTGCAGGGGAATATTATACGGTCTTTTGCTTGTGACCGTTGGCAGGGGAGTGCTGGGAAATGATCAGAAAACTGTACACACTATGTGCTGGGTTAACGCTTTTTCTATATCTAAGCTCACACGCGCAAGCGTTGGTAATTGGATTTGAAGATCTAACGACGCGCAACAATTTCAATAATCTCGGAATTAGCGATACGTACAATGGATTCGAATGGGGATATGGCAACACAGCCGGGAACCCAATCTGGACCAATTCTGCCGAAGGCTGGGCCAGCGCCACCCTGACAAATACAGCAGTTACTCCGCCCCCCGCAAATGTGCAGGGTCAATCATATGCCTGGACCTGGGATGGCCCGCTGAGCCTTTGGATCGATTTTAGATCTCTCATGGATTTCAACAGTGGGTATTTTGGGACACTTGGCCCGAACTATCCTTCCAATTCATCGTCAGTCCAATTCATCGGATACGATGCTGGAATGTCTGTAACAAGTACCAGCGCGGTGATGGCGCTGTCGGACACAATGACATTGATGAACGCGGGCCTTACCGGGATCCAATTCCTAGAAATCCGTGGTTCCGGCGATCGTAAGTGGTTCACAGTGGATGATCTAAACATCACACCCACCTCACCCAGCGAGATCCCGCTCCCGGCAGCGTTGCCGCTGCTCGCTGGCGGCCTGGGGCTCTTCGGGCTAATGGGCTGGCGCCGCAAGCGTAAAGCAGCCGCGGTTGCCTAGGGTCTTCACTGCAAAATCCAACAGAGAAGCGGTCCTTCGGGGCCGCTTTTCATTTGGGAGGAGCGCCAGAGAACCACGCACGTGTCGGCACACCGGCCCCACCCCAAGCGCCCCCAAACCTCACCCAGACCCAATCCGCCTGCCAGCGCGCGTGGTCATGATCCGGCGGCTTAGGATCACGACCGGAACCAGCCCAACGGCCACCAGAACCAGCGACGGCGTGGAGGCCTGGGCCAGGCGTTCGTCGGAGGCGAGGCGGTAGGCCTGGACCGCCAGGGTGTCATAGTTGAACGGCCGCAGGATCAGCGTCGCCGGAAGCTCCTTCATCACATCAACAAAGACCAACAACCCGGCCGTCAACAGCCCGCCGGACAAGAGCGGCACATGAACCCGGCGCAAGGTGCCGAACTGGGTCTCTCCAAGGGTGCGCGAGGCATCGTCCATGGAGCCGGGGATCTTCGTCAGGCTGGCTTCCACCGTGGTCAGCGCGACCGCCATGAACCGGACCGTGTAGGCAAACACAAGCGCGGCCAGCGAGCCCGTCAGCAACAGGCCCGTCGAGAGGCCAAAGCTGGCCTCAAGAAAGGCCGAGACCGCATTGTCGAACGCCGCCAAAGGCATCAGGATCCCAACCGCGATCACCGAACCCGGCACCGCATAGCCCAAACTGACAAGGCGCCCGGCAAAGCGGCTCAATACGCCGGGGGCAAGGCGCAAGGCGTACGCCAAGACCAACGCCGGCGTGATGGCGGCGAGCGCGGCCAGAAAGCCAAGGCTCAAGGAATTTTTGATCAACCCGGCATAGCGGGCGGAGAACAGGTTGTGACCGTCGACAATGGAAAGGTTGAGCAAGATCACAATCGGCAGAATGAACCCGAACAGCACAGGCATAAGGCAGGTGAGGGTGGCAAGCCAGGCGTGTTTGCCCTCAAGCCGGTGGCGGGTGAGGTCGCCAATGCGCCTGGCGTGATGAAAGCGCGCGCGCCGGCGTTCAGCCCGCTCAATCACCACAAGGGTGAGGACCACGGCGAGCAGCATCGTGGCGAGCTGGCCCGCGGCCACAAGGTCGTCCATGGAGAGCCAGGCTTGATAAATGCCGGTTGTGAAGGTGGGGACGCCAAAGTGTGCCACGGTGCCGAAATCGGCGAGCGTTTCCATCAAGGCCAGCGAGACGCCGCCGGCAAGGGCAGGGCGCGCCAGCGGGATGGAGACCTCGCGGAAGCTCTGAAACGCGGTGCGCCCAAGGGTGCGGCTGACCTCGCTATAGCTGTTGGATTGCTCCAGGAAGGCGGTGCGCGCGAGGAGATAGACGTACGGATAGAGCACCAGGATGAACATCACCATCGCCCCGCCAAGCGAGCGTATGTTGGGGAACCAGTAGTCTCTCGGGCCCCAGCCGGTCACCTCCCGCAAAGTGGCCTGCACCAGGCCTGGATGAGACAACACATCCGTGTAGGCATAGGCGATGATATAGGCCGGCACGGCAAGGGGCATGATGAGCGCCCACTCAAACAGCCGGCGCCCGGGAAACTCGCACATGGTGACGAGCCAAGCCGTGGGCGTGCCGATGAGCAGAACACCAATGCCAACGCCCACCACCAGCAGCAGAGTGTTGGTGACATAGCTTGGCAGCACGGTCTCGGCCAAATGGGCGAGCGTGCCTTGATCTGGAACGAAAACGGAGGAAGCGACCCAGGCGACAGGCGCGATCAGCAGGAGCGCGAAAGCAACGGCCAGAATGCTGAGCCAACTGGCCTTGCGGCGGAGCGGCGTCTCAGCCAAAGACGTGTCCGCATGTTCGATGGATCTGTTGAGTGTCAAGCGCTTCGCTTTTGACAATGTGGGACAAGCGGTCTGCTCTGGCCCTGAGGCGCACGGAGCAGGCCGCCTTATTAGCGTTTGCGGGGAAGGCGTGTCCACCATCCCCGCGCGGCGTTTGGCTTACTTGTAGCCAACCTCGTTGTAGATCATTTGCGCTTTCGCTTGGTTCGGTCCCAGCTTGTCGAGCGACTGGGTGTCGGCCTTAAACTCGCCGAGCTTTGAGACGCTTGCGCTCTTGCCCACACCTTCGACCACCGGATACTCGTCATTGCCGGCCGCGAAGTAGGTTTGGGCCTGCTTGCTGGCCAGATACTCCAGGAACATGATCGCGTTTTCCTTGTTCGGAGCGTTCTTGGCCACACCGCCACCGGAGATGTTCACGTGTGCGCCAAACGTATCCTGGTTGGGGAACACGATACCGATCGTGTCGGTTTTCCCGGAGAGGTCACGCACGTCTTTGCGCAGTGCCCGCGCGAAATAGTAGGTGTTGGAGACGGCAATGGCGCACTCGCCTGAAGCAATGCCGCGGAGCTGATCTGTGTCACCGCCCTGCGGATCGCGGGCTCGGTTGTCGTAGACACCTTTTGCCCAGGCCTTGGCATTGTCCTCACCCACATGCTCGATCAATGCAGACATGAGCGAGAGCATGTAGATGTTGGAGCTGGAGCGCGTGCACACCATGCCTTTGTACTTGGGATCTGCCAGATCTTGGTAGGTTTTCGGCGGCTCTTTCACCTTGTTTTTGTCATAGAAGATCACGCGGGCGCGGGTCGAAAACCCGTACCAATGCCCTTCAGGATCTCTGAGGTGAGCCGGGATGGCTTTGTTCAACGCGTCAGATTTGATCGGCTGCAGCATGCCGTCTTTTTCAGCCACAGACAGTCTGCCGATATCCACGGTCAGCAACACGTCAGCCGGGCTGTTCGCGCCCTCTGCGCCGATCCGCTTCATCAGCGCGCTGGCCTTGTCTTCGATGCGATTGATTTTGATCCCGGTCTTTTCCGTAAAGTCGCTATAGAGCTTTTCATCCGTATCGTAGTGACGCGATGAATACAGGTTGAGCTCTTTGGCTGCGGCCAGGGTTGGCGACAGCGCGAGCAGCACGCCGGCGCCAAGCGCCACCAGTCCGCGGCGTGCGGAACCGAACGCCAAAGACCCTTTGGGCCGGTTGCCAAACGGGCGGGACAGGTTCAGTGTTTTCGTCATTAGGTCTTCCTCTCTGTTGGCCAGGCCTTAGACCGATGGCCAGAAGCTGCTTTTGGGCTAGTGCAACGTCAGTGGCTGAGTAACTCCCCTCCAGCGAAGCGCAATTTAAATTCTGACAAATTTTATCAGGATTATTAAATGGAGGATTTCTCGTGTTTGATCAAGTAGGAGCTGGCGGGAAAAGACAAAAGTCGCGATAGAAAATTTCTATCGAACTCTTGGTGCTCAGATGAGATCTAAAGGGCTTTGCAGATTCTTGATCGTGCCCCATCCGGCGCGGTGGCCAGCGCCGCCGCGCCGCTCATTCGGCCGCTGCGGCGATCCCTCCCGCCAGTTGCCGGGAGACCAACTGGGCATACAATCCGCCCTCGGCCAGCAAGGCGTCATGGGAACCAGATTCCGCCAGCTTGCCTTCGTCCAGCACGACGATCAGGTCGGCATTGCGGATGGTGGAGAGGCGATGGGCGATGACAATGGTGGTTCGGTCGGTCTGCAACAGATCCAGTGTTTGCCGGAGGGCCAGCTCGTTCACCGCATCAAGGTGGGAGGTTGCCTCATCAAGAATGAGCACCGAGGCATCCTTCAGGAAGGCTCTTGCGATGGCCACGCGCTGGCGTTGCCCGCCCGACAGACTGGTGCCGCGCTCGCCCACCTCGGTGTCCAGGCCGTCCGGCATGGTTGCCACGAGATCGCCTAAGGAGGCGTGCTCCACAGCCGAGCGCAGGGCGCTTTCGCTTGCCTCCGGGTTGCCGATCAGAATGTTGTTCCGGAGTGTGTCATTGAACAGATACGTGTCCTGGGCCACCAGAGCGATGCTGCGGCGCAGGTCGTCGAGCTTATAGTCCCTGAGATCCGCGCCGTTCATCAGTATCCGCCCTGCGTCCGGATCCCAAAAGCGCATGAGAAGTTGGGCGGTTGTGGTTTTGCCTGCGCCCGATGTGCCCACCAGGGCAACGGTCTTGCCCGCGGGGATCTTAAAGCTGATGGAGGAGAGGGCGCGGCGCGCCTGCCCGGGATAGGTGAAGCTCACGCCCTCTAGCGTAATGTCCGCGGCGCCGTCTGCTGCGGGCGCGCCTCTTCCGTCCGTGACGGGAACCGGCTCGTTGGCCAAGGCGTAAATCCGGCGCGTGGCCCCCAGTGTGTCGGCCAGTTGCCGGCCGATCTGTGCAATTTCCGACACGGGCAGAAAGGCCGCCATGGCGAGCAGGGTGAGCAACGGCAGAACGGCCGGGTCCACCGCGCCCCCGGAGGCCAAAACTGCACCCACCACAACCACGGCCAGTCCGCCAAGGCCGGTGAATATCTCAAGCAGGCTCTGCTGCAGGGTAAGCTGGTTGAAGAAGGGAAGCCTGAGGCGCACATGGTTCTCCGACAGCTCATCCAGCCGCTCGCCGCGTTTGTCTTCCTGCTGAAACGCCACGGTTTCGCCCAGTCCCTGGACTGAATCAACGGCAAAGGCCGAAAGCTCGCCCGCGGCCTCACGCGCCTTCGACCCCAGTTCGTCCACACGCTTGCGCATCATCAGGGGGCTCACGCCCACCGCGATCAGGAACGGCAGCAGGGCGGCGGCAATCCACCAATGTTCAAGGCCGAGGACAACCAGCACAACAGTCGGCACCAGTATGGCCACGAATATGGGGGCAACGGTGTGGGCAAAGAAATACTCCACAAGCTCTATATCGTGGGTGGCCAACGCCATAAGGTCGCCCGTTCGGCGCCGCACGAGATAGGCAGGCGCAAGCGCATCGAGCCTGCGAAAGGTCTCGATCCGCATCTCCGCCAACAGCCGAAAGGCCATATCGTGCGCAATCCAAGATTCAAGCCAGTGCAACACGCCGGCCAGGGGAGCAACGATGGCGAGCGCCCACAGCCAGGGCGTATACGGCTCGCCATTCTTCAGCGCCATGATGACGAACGCGCTGAGAACGCCGACGCCGACAAATGCGAGCACCCTCAAAACCCCGAAGAGGAAGGTTGCGGTCAGCCGGCCTTTCCAGGGCAGGACCAGTTTCATCAGTTCAACAATAAGCTGGTGCCAGGTCAGGCCTTCCGCCTTGATGATGCCTTCTGTAACGCTCTTGGCCGCCCCGCCTGGAATGTCGGAGAGGGATTCCACCTGGTGTGCGGCCGTTCTGCTTTCCATCTGATCGCCCGCCAGCGCCTCTCGGGCCTGTTCCGACATCAAACGGGCATAGACGCCGCCGCCGGCAATCAGGTCTTCGTGGCGACCGCTCTCAACAATCTTGCCGTTGTTGAGGACAATGATCCGGTCGCAGTCGATCACGCTGGAGAGCCGGTGAGCGAGGGTGAGCGTGGTGCGGCCCTTCATCAGCCGGTCCAGCGCTTCTTGGATAACGGCCTCATTTTCGGCATCAACCGCCGACAAGGCCTCATCGAGCACCAGGATTGGGGTGTCGCGCAGCAAGGCCCTGGCGATGGCAACCCGCTGACGCTGGCCTCCGGAGAGCTTGATGCCTTTCTCGCCAATGACCGTTTGATAGCCTTGGGGCAGCGACATGATGAAGTCATGGATGTTCGCTGCTTTGGCCGCGTCTTCAATCTCCTCATGGTGCGCCTCGGGTTGGCCCATGCGGATATTCTCTTCAACCGTGCCGTGGAACAAGAATGTGTCCTGGTTGACCACGGAGATCATGGACCGGATTTGCTCAAACGACAGCGCGCGAAGATCATGCCCGCCAATGCGGACCTGGCCCTCATCAGGGTCGTAGAAGCGCAAGAGCAGTCGAACAATCGACGACTTGCCCCCGCCTGAGGTTCCAACCAGGCCGATGCGATCACCTGCCTCAATCTGAAGGTCGAGGCCGGCATGCACATCCCGGCGCGTGCCCGGATAGCGGAAGGTGACGTTGTCAAACGTAATTGAGGGCTCAAGCTTGCCGTTAAGGGTGGCTGGTTTTGCATCCGCCACCAGAGGATGGTCGTCCAGGATCTCATAAATGCCCTGGGCGGCCGACATGCCGACCATGCCCTGGTGTAGAACGTTGCGTAGCTCGCGGAGGGGCCGGAAGATTTCAACGCCCAGCATCAGAATGATCAGCAGGGCTGTGAGGCTCATCTCGCCGGCATCGACCCGGAAGGCGCCAAGCGCCAGGGCGGCGGCGGCGCCACAGGCAATGGCGGAATCCGTAATGCCGCGGCTCAGCACATTTGTTCCCAGCACCCACATGGTGCGGCGGAACAGATCGCGTGCCTTCATCTCCAACACATCGGCGCGGGCCTTGCTCTGTCCAAAGGCTTTCAGGGTTGCCAGACCCTGTATTGAATCCAGAAACTCCGCCGCAAAACTCGCATAAGCGTCCTGGCGTTCCCGCGATTTGGCTTCATCGAAGCTGTGCCACAGGGCCGGAGCAAGCAGGGCGAGCAGGGCAAACGCCACCATGACCGCAGCGACCGGCAGATCAAGGAACGCAACAAAGGCAAAAATCAGCAAAGGCGTCAGCAGGGAGATCAGAAGCTGCGGCAGGAACTGGCCGAAATAGGTCTCAAGCTGTTCCACACCCTCGATCAGCGAGAGGCTCAAGGCGCCGGAGCGCCGCCGCGCGACGGTACCGGGGCCCAGGGAAGCGATCTTGTCATAGATCGTCCTCCGCAGCCTGGTCTGCACCTTCGCTGCCGTTTCATGGGCAATCACGGCACGCCAATGTTCAAACAGGCCCCTGAGCACCATCACCCCGGCAATGCCTGCGATGGGCAGGATCAAGGCATCCATTCCACGACCGGCAAAGACTTCACCGATCAACCAGCCAAGCAGCGCCAGACGGGCAACGCCTAAGCCAACGGCCACAAGCCCAACCACCACGGACCAGGCGATGCGGTCCCGCACGCCTTTGGTGAAAGTCCAGAGCCGCCGTTCGAAATGCATTGAGGTCTCCCGCTTGCCGGTGCCTAACTAGGCCACCCCGGATGGTGCATGTCCACCACATATGCATGCGCATGCCGGATTTTCCCATGGGTGTGCGGGTGGCTGTGGGGTTCCGGTCCTTCCCAGCCCTCATGCTCGTGCTGGTGATGCTCGTCATGCACGTGCAAATGCTCATGGGAGACCTCGTCGTGAACGTGCTCCAGGATCGTGGGATCCTCGGCCGGCCAGAGCACAAAGCTGAGCACCGTTGCGGCTATGGAAACCGTGCAGAGCACGCCAAAGGCAACCGCAAGTCCGAAGCTGCTGCCTAGCCAGCCGGCCAGAGGATAGGTGATCAACCAGCAGGCATGGGTGAGGGAGAAATGAGCTGCGAAGTAGGAGAGCCGGTCGTCCTCGCGAGAGGAACGTGTGAGGAGGCGGCCGGCAGGTGTGTGGACGATTGAATAGCCAAGCCCGATGATGAACCAAAGAACCATCACACCCCCGAACGAGGGGAGCAGGGTTCCCCCCGCCAGACCAGCACCCATCAGAAGCCCGCCGGCCAGCATCACGCTGCGGTCGCGCGCCTCGGAAAGCATGCGGGGCAGGGTCAGCGCGGCGACCATGGACCCGGCGCCGAATGCCGCCATCAGCAAAGCGGTGTGGCGCTGCTCCAGCCCCAAGTGGGATTGCGCATAGACGACCGTGTTTACGATCACCATTGCCCCTGCTGCGGCCACCGCCATAAAAAGCGCCAGCATCCCGCGCAAGCGTGGTGTGGACAGATAGGCGCGAATGCCGAATGTGGTGCGCTGCCAAACGCTCTCGTGGGCGGGTGTGGCTTTGGCGCCCGGGAGCGTCAAGTACACGATCAGGCCGGCTGAGATCAGGAAGGCAAAGGCGTTGAACGTAAACATGGTGGTGAAGCTCACCAGGGCCAACATGGCGGCGGCCAAGACGGGACTTGCCAAGCTTTCCAGATCCGACGCCAGGCGGGATAAGGAGAGAGCCTTTGTGTATTCCTCGCGCTCTTTCAGCACGTCTGGGATGGTTGACTGAAAGGCCGGAGTGAAGCCGGCCGAGCAGGCCTGCAGCAGGAAGATCAGCACATAGACCTGCCAGACCTCCGTCACGAAGGGCAGGCAGATGACGATGCCCGCGCGCGCGAGGTCGAGGCCCACCAGAACCATCCTGCGGGGCAGATGAAGCGTGAGCGTTCCGGCGATGGGGGCAAGCGTAACGTAAGCGATCATCTTGATCGCCAAGGCGGTGCCCAAGACCAGCCCTGCATTGTCGCCGGCCAGCTCGAACGCCAACAGCGCCAGCGCAACCGTCGTCAGGCCCGTCCCGAGCAGGGCGATCACTTGCGCTGCAAAGAGCCGCGCATAGGTTCGATTAGACAGAGGGCTCAGCATCATCTTCGTCGACTGCCGGACCGTTGGTTGTCAAACCATGACACGTCATCGGTCCTGTCTACACCAAATCGCGAAGTCTGTCTTCTGGTGGCCGGACAAGCCCGGCCTACGCGGCTTGTGACCTCATCGTCACAGCGCGTGCCCAGTCGTTGGTGGTTTCAGAACGCTGATGCTTGCGTTGAACACGCTCCAAAAGGGCGATGACATCGGCTTTGGGCGAGTTCACACGCTCATGGAACAGCGTTGTTTGCTCAATAATGATGCCGACCACGTTTGGAAAACAGCCGCAGCATTTGCCGCGCTTTTCCAAGGAATGATAGACCTGCAACGGGACAATCACCTGCCATGGATCTTTTTCAAGGAGATCCAGAATGGCTCCCTCGATTTCCGAGCGTCTAATATAGTTACAGCTACAGACGATCATTGCATCCATGCCCTCTGGCTATGCGCGCGACTATGATTGAAATGGACGGCGTGCGCAAGAAAAAACTCAATGTTTTCAGTAATTTAGAACTATTCTAAAAAGCGCTCAAATTTGGCTCCAGCCCTGATAAAGCCGGCTTGAAAGATGGACGGCGCCCGAAGGCGCCGTCCTGCAGTCTCACTTCACGGTGGATGGGTTATCCAGGCTGTCTGAGCCTTCGACCTCGATTTTCAACCCAAGGGCCGACACCGCCTTTTCGATCGACTTGGTTTGCGTGACCAATGCATCAATGGCGGCCTGAACCACGGCATTTCCTTCCGCGTTGCCTTCGCCGATCATCTGGTCATAGCTTTCCTTGGTTTCGGCCCGCTTCTTCAGAGCGCCCATCGTCTCCAAACTGGCCTTCAGCTCGCTTTGCAGGGCGCTGTCGACGCTTGCATCCTTGGCTTTGACGAGAGCGGACAGGCTTGGGCCTTCAACAACCGAACCATCAATGCGGGTATATTTGCCCTGATAGACACTATTGATGCCAACCACATCGTAGTAATGGGATTCATGGGTGTTGTCGGAGAAGCAATCGTGCTCTTCTTCCGGATCATGCAGAAGCAGGCCGAGCTTCATGCGCTCGCCGGCAAGCTCTCCGTAAGACAGCGAACCCATGCCGGTGAGGATGGAGACCAAACCGCCATTTGCCGGATCTTTCATCAACTCCGCGCGTGCTGCGCCGCCGTCTTTCCAGTTGGCGACCATCTCTTCCAGGTCTTTGATCATCAGCTTTGATGCAGCCTTGAGATAGGCGCCCCGGCGGTCGCAGTTACCGTTCGTGCAATTGGCTGTGTCAAAATCGGTATGAGACCGATTGCCCGCGCCGGCGGCGTTGCCGTTGAGATCCTGACCCCACAGCAAGAACTCAATCGCGTGGTAGCCTGTGGCTACGTTGGCTTCCACTTCGCCCACTTCATGCAGGCTCTCCAGAAGGCCTGCATCGATCGTGGAGGCATCGATCATCTTGCCCCCAACGGTGAGCTTTTTGTTGGCGACAATGTTCACCACATAGAACGGGTTCTCGTCCGAAGCCGTGCCGTAGGATCCGTCCACATAGTCGATCAAACCTTCATCCAGCGGCCAGGCGTTCACCTTGCCCTCCCAGTCATCAACGATGGCGTTCCCGAAGCGGTAGACCTCCGTTTGTTGATAGGGGCGCCTGGCGACAACCCAGGCCTCTCGTGCCGCTTTGAGCGTTTCCGCTGACGGCTTGGCCAGCAAGGCATCTATGGCCGCGTCCAAGGCCTGCGCGGTTGTCAGTGAATCTTCATACTTGGCAAGCGCGATATCAGCATATGTCTTGACCACCGCATCTGCCGACACCATTGCCTGTGCGTCTTGCAGAGGGGCAAAGGCAAGCAGAGCAGCAAGCGCCGCAGATCCAAACAGCTTCTTCATTTTTCAACGTCTCCCACTTTCTTGTCTCGTGACGGATAAGGACTTGAGCAGCGCGAGCAGGTCTCGCGCGTCGGCAGCTGGCGCAAGATCCTGATCCAATTTTGCAAGTTCAATCAGCACCATGCGCCCGCCCATTTGATTACACTGATAAAATTCGGATAATTTTTATCAGATATAACCCGCCCCAGGAGGGAGTCAACAAAATATATAATGAATACAATAATTTAGAAGGATTCTAAACTGCGAGCTTTTTTGGCCCAATCACCTCAACTGGCGCATAAGCGCATCGCTCGTTCTCTCATACTCCTCAACCTTCCACATTTTGGCCTGCCCCCTCAGCTCATTCAGCGCCGCTAACGTTTTCGGGCCGCATTCGCCATCAAGTGCGCCCGGGCTGAAGCCGTAGCGCTGAAGGATCGTCTGCGCGGCGATGATCGGCAGCATTGGCTCTCTCGTCATCGCTTGTACGAACCGGGGCGCTCCGGAATCTGCGGGCAACACGGCCAAGCCGCCGCTCGGGTTCCACCCTTCAGAGATCTCCTTCAACACCACGTCTTCCAGCTCGTCGGCGCTTGAGCCGTAAACCACCTGATACTCCATCGTCTTTTCTCTCCCTCTTTTGTAAGTATCCGTCCCGGGCTCGCTTTTACCCGACGCCGGAGCGTGATGCCATTTTTCTCAAAGCGTAATGCGGCCGCGCACGCATCAGGGCCTTGTCGAAGGCCCAAATATGCTTATCTAAAGGGCGATCGGCACCCGAGGGGCCACCGGCGCTGTCACTTATGGAGGTGAACGATGCAAATTGGGACATACCTGGCAACAATCGATCAAAAGGTGGTCAGTTGCCAGCTTGGCGCCAGCGCGCAGGAAGTCGCCCAGCGGCTCACCGACGCAGACATTGGCGCCATGCCCGTGGTCTGCCATGAGGGCAAGATCGTCGGCATGATTTCAGAGCGTGACCTGACCAAGCGCCTTTCGAAGATGGGGGCGGACGTCACCAAGCTGAAGGTGGACGACATGCTCTCCAAGTCGGTGACGTTCATGGGCCCCGGCGCCACTTTATCTGATGCCTTCAACACCATGCGGATCCGCAGGTTTCGCCACATTCCCATTCTCGATGCGGGAAAGATCATCGGTGTGATCTCCATTCGCGACGTGCTGGAGGAGTTTGCCCTGGAAATCGGCGCGATCGAGGACGTGAGCGAAGAGTTGCAAATTGACGAGTGATGTGGCTCTAGTCGCGCCGATTTAAATCGAATAGGCGCAAGATCCCACATGGCTGATGACGTCCCCTCCCACATGACCGCGGTCCAACTTGTTGGTCATGGCGGCATTGAAGTTTTGGAATACCGCACAGATGTGCCCGTGCCGGAGGCAGGCGCCGGCGAGGTGCTGATCAAGGTGGCCGCGGCCGGGGTGAACAATACGGACATCAACACCCGCATCGGCTGGTACTCCAAGAAAGTCTCCGAAGCCACCAACGAAGGCGGCGCGGAAGGGTTTGACGAAGTGGACGATGCGGACGCCACATGGTCCGGCGTGCCCATGAGCTTTCCCAGGATTCAGGGGGCCGACTGTTGCGGCCACATCGTGGCCGTTGGCGAGGGCGTGGACGACAGCCGCATCGGCGAGCGCGTGATTGTGCGCAACATGCTGCGCTCTTACGTGGACTATCGGCCCTACGAGTGCTGGACCTTTGGGTCAGAATGTGACGGCGGCTTTGCCCAGTATGCCAAGGCACCGGCACGCGAAACCCATGCGGTGAACTGCGATTGGAGCAATGCGGAGCTGGCCTCGATCCCATGCGCCTATTCCACCGCTGAAAACATGCTCCATCGGGCGGGTCTGGGTGCAGAACGGGTGCTGATCACCGGTGCGTCCGGCGGCGTGGGCTCGGCCGCGGTGCAGCTCGCAAAGCGGCGCGGCGCTCACGTCACTGCTGTGGCGAGCGCTTCCAAGGCGGACGACGTGCGGGCAGCCGGTGCCGATGAGGTTGTGGACCGCAACGCCGATCTGGTCGCTGCCGTGGGGGCCAACAGCACGGATGTGGTGGTGGATCTCGTGGCCGGCGAGGGATGGCCGCCGCTCCTGGAGGTTTTGAAGCTGGGCGGGCGCTATGCCACTGCCGGGGCCATTGCCGGGCCCTTGGTGGAGCTGGACGTGCGCACGCTCTATCTGAAGGATCTGACGTTTTACGGCTGCACGTTTCAAGAAGACGTGGTGTTTGAAAACCTGGTGTCCTACATCGAGCGGGGAGAAATCCGTCCTCTGGTTTCACGGACGTTCCCCTTAAGCGAGATCGCCGCGGCGCAGGAAGCGTTTCTGGCCAAGACCTTCACCGGGAAACTTGTGCTCATCCCGCCGGCTTGAGGGTCCCATGAAGATCTCCCGGATCGAGGTTTATCAGGTGGATTTGCCCTACGCCCAGGGCACATACCGCCTCTCGGGCGGGCGCACCTATGAGAGCTTCGATGCAACGTTCGTGTGCGTGACCACGGACACAGGGCTTGTCGGATGGGGCGAATCCACGCCCTTCGGCGGCTCATATGTGGGCGCGCATGCCAAGGGCGTTCGGGCCGGGCTGGACGATCTGGCCCCGGCCGTTCTGGGGCTCGATCCCACGCGCCTTGATCGCATCAACGACGCGATGGACGAGATCCTGGTGGGCCAGTTGGCCGCCAAGACCCCGATTGATGTGGCGTGCTGGGACATTTTGGGCAAGCACACCAAGATGCCCGTCTGTGATCTGCTGGGGGGAAGGATTGAGGGCGCGGTGCCGGTGATTTCGTCCATCGGAGGCGATGATCCGGAGGCCATGCGTGCGAATGTGGCGCGCCATAGGGAGAGGGGGTTCCTCGGCCATTCCATCAAAATCGGCGCCAGCCAGGAGGAGGGCGGTCCTGCTCTTGATGCGGAGCGGATCAAGGCCTGCCTAGCCGACCGGTCCGCCGAGGAGTGGTTCCTGGCCGACGCCAATGGCGGTCTGACGGTGGAACACGCTTTGCGCATGCTGGAGCTGGTGGGGCCGGGGACCGACTTTGTGCTGGAGGCGCCGTGCGCGAGCTGGCGCGAAACGCTCTCCTTGCGTCAGCGCGCAAACGTGCCCCTGCTTCTGGATGAATTGATTGAGAGCGAAGCCGATCTCATTCACGCCGTCCGCATAGATGCCTGCGATGGCGTAGGGCTCAAGGTGTCCAAGCAAGGCGGGCTAACGCGGATGCGCCGGCAAAGAGAGATCTGCCGGGCGGCGGGCCTTGTGGTGAGCATCCAAGACACGGTGGGCTCGGAAGTCTCCTTCGCCGCGCTGCTGCACTGTGCGCAATCAACCCCCCGGCACCTATTGCGCTGCGCATTGGACACCAGAGCCATGGTGAGCCAGTCCGTGGCCACGTTTGAGGCACCGATTGTGAACGGCGGCGCGGTTGCGCCAGGGCTCCCGGGGCTCGGCGTGGAACCGGACCTGGCGGTCCTGGGCGCCCCAGTGGCCGTCTACGGCTAGGGTTCTGTTTCATCAATTCGCCCAATTATGATGCCACGGCTGGAGGTGTTGATGACAACTGGCTGGTGGCAACATGATGGAAATCGGTCGGCGTGCGTTCAACCAGGGGCTCACCGGAGCGCTCGCTGCGGGACTGGTGGGCGGCGGGGTCCGCACACCGCCCGGGCCTACACGGGCCCTAATGTCATTATTGTCCGCTTTGGGGGCGGAGTTCGGCGCTCTGAGACCATTGTGGGCAAGAAGAGCTATGCGCCTTACATGCTGAACGTGCTCGCCCGGCGCGGCACGCTGATCCCGAACATGACGATTGCGCAACTGGACGGTGTCGACACCAGCCACGCGGAAGGCACATTGAACATTCTCACCGGGCGCTATCGTGGGTACTCCAAGGTGGGCTCCCAAGGTCTCGCGCCGTTGCTGGAGCCGGGCGCGCCGACCCTGTTTGAGTATGTGCGCAAGGCGTTCGACATTCCGGTTCACCAGGCTTTGTTGGTGAACGGTGAAGACCGTCCGCAAGAAGAGTATCTCACCTATGGCGGTCACGCCCATTACGGGGTCTCGTACCGCTCTGAGGTCATCGGGCTGTTCCGCTACAAGCTGCACAAGTTCCGCCGGATCTTGGAGGAAAACACCGCCAGCGAAGCTGAGCTGACCGAGGCGGCCAAGCAACTGAAAGAGCTGAAGGCTCAAGATTATCGCGGCACAGCCGGCGACAGCTCGCCTGTTATGGAGCGCTTCTGGGACACATGGCGCGCGCAGTATGGTGACACGGGGCTCAAGAACCCGCGCGGAGACAGGCTTTTGACCGAGCTCGCCGTGAAGGCCATCCGCGAGCTCAAGCCCAGGCTGATGATGATCAATTACCAGGACCCCGATTATGTCCATTGGGGCAATGCCAGCCATTATACCCGCGCCATTGGCATCATTGACCAAGGCTTGCAGCGGTTGGTGGACACGGTCGACCTGGACCCTGCCTATCGGGGGCGCACGGTGTTTGTCGTGGTCCCCGACTGCGGGCGCGATGCCAATGGCCTGATGTCGGTGCCCTTCCAGCATCATTTCAACACCCGGTCGTCTCACGAGATCTTTGGTCTGTTCTTCGGTCCCGGCATTGCGCAGGGCAAGGTTCTCGACAAGCCGGTGGACCAAACCTCCGTTGCGACCACGATCGGGGCCATTATGGGGTTTAAGGCCAGCGGGGCTGAAGGGCGGGCGCTTTCAGAAATCCTCACATGACCCTGGCGGCAGCAGACGAGGCTGCGCCCCTGCAGCCCAATCGCGCCCGGGGTCTGAAGGCGAGGGCACGTGGCCTTTTCAGCATAGGTGTTGCCATCGCGCTCGCGCTCACGCCCGTCACCGCAATACTGGTTCTCGGCTGGTTCATGCGCATCATGCGCCGCGAGACCGCCATTGCGCTCCTGCGGTATGGTGCGCCGGGCAAGACGAGATCGGCGGCCCTTGAGGATTTTGCGCACGTTGGTGAGCTTGCCGGGATGCAGCGTTTTCCAGGCTGGTGGCAGGGCCTCATGGAGACCTTCCGTGCCGGCGCCAGAGCCACCGCGGCGCTCGCGGTTGCCACCTTGCCGTTTGGCGTTTTGTTGCTGCTGGCCTGGTGGGCCGGTTGGGAGAACTCCTTCAACAAAGGCTATGAGCAGGCCTGGGTCGGCCCGTCCCTGGCTCTGGCCGGAGCGCTCTTGGCGGTGGTTGTTCTTATGCATCTTCCCATGGCTCTGGCTCACCATGCGGCGGAACGCCGGATCGGGGCGATCCGGGAATTGCGCCTCATCAGGCAGTTGATCAGCCGTGTGCGCTGGCGCTATCTCCTCTTCACGATCTTTATGGTGCTGGCCGCTGGGCCGGTTTTTCTGGCGCAGATTGTGCCCACGTTCATTGAAGGCGTCTTTCCACACCTGGCCACTGCGGGACCAGAAGAGATCCGCAGCTTTGCCGGACGCTGGCATCTGTCCTTCACGGTTTATACGGTGCTGATACTGCTCCTTCTTCGGCGCTGGAGCGCGAGGCTATATGCGCGGGCGCTCGTGGCCGAGGGCGCGGAGGCAAGTGCCTATGCCCGTTTGGTGCGCGGTGCAGCGGGGCTGGACCACACTCACGCGTTGGAGCCGCCTCGGCGTTGGCCGGGGTTCGTCTCGAACCTGCTGACCGCCGCCCTCTGGCTCGGCTTCATCGCGGCACTCTTTGTCGCCCAGTTCGCCAACCATGCCTGGTGGAATTGGATCAGTGGCCCGATCTACGGCCTGCCTTGGGTCTTCCGTCCCTATTAAGCCACGGGGCAGGGTGTCACGGTTGACCGCAAGAGCGATCGCGTGCGACCAATTGTGTTTCACGCGTCTTATCCTCCAACCAACGCAATGTGAATGGGATCTCTGCCGATGGCTGCTTTCGGCTCATACAGTGAGTTTGGCCCCTTAAGGGAGGTGGTGGTTGGCAGCGCCCAGAACCTGCACTTGCCGCCGTTTGGCAAGGACCTTTCACATTATAACAGCGAGCTGCGTGAGGCGCTTCTGCGCACACCCGGCGAAGCGCTTGATGTGGAGGCGGCGTTTCCGGAGCTTTATGCGCGCACCGTCTCGCAAATTGAGAACGTGGCCGCCCTTTATGAGAAGGCGGGCGTAAAGGTGCACCGCCCGCGCGCTTACACCCGTGAGGAGCGCGAGCATCTGGGCGTGCTGCAGCAAGGCTGGTCTCAGCTTTACCCCGCCGATCCTGTGTTTGTGATCGGCAAGCATTACATGGAGATTTCCATCCGCCGTGCTTATCGGCGCAAAGAGGCCTTTCCGCTCAGAGAAATTGTGCTTCCGTTGGTGGAGGCAGACCCTGAAGCGCATTACGTGGCCATGCCGCAGTCCGCGCCCTGGACACCCTCTGGTGAGGGTCCGGGACCCTTTTTGGAGGGGGGCGATTTGCTGATCCATGGCACAGATGTGTTTGTGGGCATTGGAGAGCTCTGTTCAGACCGGGCAGGGGCGGCTTGGCTGAGCCGCTATCTTGGCCGTTGGGGCTATAAGGTGCATCCTGTGCCGATAAAGGGGCCGATCCTTCATGCGCTGGGCATCATGTGTCTGCTACGCGAGGGGCTGCTGATGGCGCATTTACCGGCGCTTGCGGACGGCTTGCCGGAGCCGCTGAAAAATTGGGACGTGATCGAGATCACCGAAGAGGAAATGAACGGCCACGCCACTGTGGGTGTCAGTCTCGATCCCAAGCGCTACATGATTGACCCAAGGTTCACCCGCATCATGGAGCTTCTTGAGCAGAACGGCGTGGAGCCCGTGCCCACCCCTTGCGACGCAATCGGGTACTGGGGGGGAGCGATCCGCTGTATCACCTTGCCCCTGTCTCGAGAGGCCGCCTAACAGGTTGAGGACGAAATGCTGGATCCCAAACTTGCAGATGACATACTTGCCGCCGTTGACGCCGGTTTCGCCGCTCAGACCGAATACACCCGGGATCTGGTGCGCTTTCCCTCGCTGCGCGGACAGGAGCACACCGCCCAGGACTTTGTCTTCGACAGCCTGAAAGAGCGCGGATACGCCATGGACCGCTGGGCCATCGATGTGGCCGATATTGAGCAGCACCCGGGCTTCTCACCGGTCAAGGTCAATTACGACAACGCCATCAACGTGGTCGGAACCCATCGCCCGCGCGAAGAGCAGGGCCGCTCCCTCATTCTCAATGGCCATATAGACGTGGTGCCGGAGGGCCCGGCGAGCATGTGGTCCAGGCACCCATTTGACCCCCACGTGGACGGTGACTGGATGTATGGCCGCGGCGCGGCCGACATGAAGGCAGGCCTTGGGGCCAACATCTATGCGCTGGAGGCCTTGCGTGCGCTTGGCTATCAGCCGGCCGCGCGCGTGCATGTGCAATCGGTGACCGAGGAAGAATGCACAGGCAACGGAGCCCTGTCGTGCCTGGTCCGCGGCTACCGGGCGGAGGCCGCCATTATTCCCGAACCGGAAGATGACATGCTGGTGCGGGCCAACGTGGGGGTGTTGTGGTTCCGCGTTCATGTGCGCGGTGTGCCGGTCCATGTGCGCGAGGCCGGGTCCGGCGCAAACTCGATTGAGGCGTCCTTTCCCCTGATTGCGGCCTTGCGCGAGCTTGAAGAAAAGTGGAACCAGGAAAAACTGGGCCGGCCCTATTTTGATGATGTCGATCATCCCATCAACTTCAATGTCGGCAAGATCGAGGGAGGCGATTGGGCCTCCTCGGTGCCGTCCTGGTGCACGTTTGATTGCAGAATCTCCATCTATCCCGGCTGGGACCCCAAGGAGAAGGCCGCGGAGATCGAAGCGTGCCTGGCCGCCGCGGCGCGGCAGAACAGCTATTTGGCCAACAACCCGCCCGAGGTGGAATGGAACGGCTTTTTTGCCGAGGGGTATGTGTTGGAAGAAGGAAGCGACGCGGAGCTGACTCTGGGCCGGGCGCATGCCAAATCCTACGGCAAGTCGCTGGAGAGCTTCGTCACGCCTGGGTATCTGGATGGCCGGGTGTTCGTTCTGTACGACGATTGTCCTTGCCTGGTTTATGGCCCCTATTCTGAGAACATTCACGGCTTTGATGAGAGAGTCAGTCTCAGTTCCGTAAAGCGCGTAACGGGCACGATTGCATTGTTCATTGCCGAATGGTGCGGGTTGGAAGCGCTTTAACCCTTTTTTGCGTTCCCGTTCACCGCCCCAGTCTCACAATTAAGAATTCGCGTAGTGATTTCGCCGCTTTGCCGCGCGGGGGAAGGCTCACACTTGCGTGTGGTTAACCTTTTGTTAACCACGAATGGCCGATGGTTTTGTGAGAGCTTTTCGGCAGATTCGCTGGGCCATCAGCCTTCTGGCCAAAACATCCCGGCGATAAGCTTTGCTTAAGGTTAACAGCGCTTAATGGGGCTTGGGTGATTCTGAGATGAGTGCGCATCTTCAGACACGAAACATGAGACGGGCGAATACGGAGTTGAAGACCATTATGACGTCATTCCAATCCTCACTCAGTTGCAGTGTATGTGCGGCCGCGCTGCTCCTGCTTTCCAGCGCGGTTACGGCAACAGCAGACCCTGCCTCTGAATGTGCGTGCGCCACCGGCGCAGCGGCCGGGGCTGCAGCAACGGGGCACTTGATTGATGCCAACGGTGATGTGTTTGTTTCGGGTCCCAACGGGTATGCACCTGCCAAGGCGGGGCAACGCCTGACCCTGAACAGCAGCGTGATCGTCGGACCTCAGGCCTCCGCCAGCCTCAGATACGGACAATGCAAGATCACAGCGCCGGCGGATTCCACGGCCACCATCTCCGCAATGGAGAAGGGCGCATGTGTGAAGGTCACGAAGTCCTTCGAAGGCACAGCAGAGCAATCTGCGGGCCTGCTTGCCGGAATTGATTCAGCAATTCTCACGCCGATCTTCGTGGGCGTGGGGTCTATGGGTTTTGGGTTTGTCGGCCTTGTGGTCGCGGTAACGGACACAAACAAGGCCAGCGACTGACGGTAAAAACTTAAACGCCCGCACCGCGCGTACCAGGGTCGGGCGACAGAAAAGACCAGTGCCTGGGGTAGGCCTGTTTGGGGTGCGCAAGTGATCGATCTACACAGTCATATTCTGCCGGGCATCGACGATGGTGCTCCCGACCTGACCGTTGCGCTGGATATGGCGCGGGCCGCCATCAAGGACGGCATTCAGATCATGGCGTGCACGCCGCACATCACCCCTGGGGTTTACAACAACGATGCCGACGCCATCGAAGACGCCGTAACCGCTTTGCGCCGGGCCTTGGAGCAGCGCAACCTGCGGCTGGAACTGGTGGTGGGAGCGGATGTGCATATCTCGCCGAATATGGGCCAGCATCTGGTGTCCGGCGATTGGCCACGGCTTGCGGGAACCCAGTACTTTCTGTTCGAGCCCCCGCATCATGTGATGCCGCCCCATTTGCTTAAGATCGCCGACGACCTCTTGGAAGAGGGACTGGTGCCGATCTTGACCCACCCTGAACGCTTGTCGTGGATTGAAGGCCACTATGAGGTCATTGGCGAGTTGAGAGAGCTCGGTGTGCTGCTGCAGCTCACGGCCGGGTCTTTGACAGGCGACTTTGGCTCAACCGTGAAATATTGGGCAGACCGCATGTTGACCGACGGCTATGTGGACCTGCTCGCCAGCGATACCCATGACGCAAAGGCCCGCCCGCCTGTGTTGTCGCGCGCCAGAGACTATGTGGCGCAACGTTTCGGGGACGATGTGGCCACGGGGCTGGTGCTGGACAATCCACGCGCCATCTTGGACGGGGACAGTGTCACGGACCTTTTCGCCACAAGCCCAAGCCCCCAAGACGCCATCTCCTGGCCTGAGCCCTCCTTATGGCAGCGTGTCTCCGACTTTGCCAAGCGGCAGACCCTTGAGCGGATTGGACACTAGACGTGAAACAAGCAGCCATCATTTTCTTCCTTGCAGGTATCGGCGCGTTCTTGGGCGCTTGTGAATCCGGCAATGTGGTCGAAACCACCGGATCGGTTGGCTTGAGCGACAGAACCCAGGGGTTTGCGCGCACGGACCGCGGAAACGATGACTTCGGCACAGGGCGCTTTGCCCAGCCGGCGAGCGTTTCGACGGGCAGTGATCTTAGAGCGGTCGACGAGCTTCCAGCGCCTTTGAACTCCCAAGGTGGCCGCTTGCAGTTCATCTCTCAGAACGATGTGCTTGAGGTGGATGTCTTCGGCGTGGACGAGCTGGACCGCACCGTTGAAGTGGATTCCACAGGCCAGATTTCACTGCCCCTGGTGGGCCAAGTGATCGCCGCTGGAAAAACCGAACGCCAGCTTGAGGGTGAGCTGAGAGCACGGTATGGGGCGAAGTATCTGGAATCCCCGCAAATCAGCGTTAATGTGAAAGAATCTGCCGGGCAACGGGTGACGGTTGAGGGCGAGGTCCGCAAGGCGGGCATCTATCCGATCTCCAGCCGCGCAACGCTGCTCCGGTCCATCGCACTGGCTCAGGGCTTCACCAAAATTGCCAACCCGGCAAAGGTCTATGTCTTCCGCAAGAGGGGCCAGGAAACGTTCGTTGCGAACTACAACGTGGATGCAATTCGTGGCGGTCAGCGGAGCGATCCGCGCATCTACGGTGGTGATGTGGTGGTGGTCTTCTCCTCTTCGGCGAAGGTGGCCATGGAGAACCTCAAATCGGTGCTCGGCATTGCCACAAGCGCCGGCCGTTTGGCGGTGCTCCCTTGAGAATCTCTAAGCCTATCCATTAGGCTCGCGTGCCACTTTTCGACTGGAGGCGGGGCTCAATTTGATGAACCAAGACGGTGTACCGAGGCTGGCGCGTTCCGCCACCGGTGGCGAGATAACGGCAAGTACGTATGGTGTCGCGCCCGCTTTGCCGCGGGCGGAAGCCGAGCCCATTTACGGGCTGGGTTGGGATGAGAAGGAAGAGCGGTTTAACCCGGTCGAGATCTTCTTCTACATCCTGCGCCATCGCTGGCTTATTGCCTCCATCATTGCTGTGGGCCTTGCGATCGGTGTTGTCGTCACTTTGGCCCAAACCAAAATGTATCGGGCCAAGGCGCTGCTTGAAATTGTTCCGCCCTCAGCACGGGTGATGCAGGACCTTCAAGTGGTCAGCGAAACCGCCGATCAGCGCACCTACCGGACTGCCCTGGAGAAACTGCGTGGTCGCGAAATGGCGCAGCGCGTGGTGCATGAATTGGGGCTGACCGAGCGCCAGGCGTTTCTCTTCCCGGCCGGTGGGTTCTCCCTCAAAAATCTGATCAAGCGGGCCACCGGCGGGTCCTCAAGCAAGCAATTTGCAGCCATGGGTCCGGAAGAGCGGGAGCGCCGGGCCGTGCAGATCGTGCGTGCCGGATTGGCCACCCGTCTGCTCTTCGGCACCAGTATCATTTCGATCACGTTCTCCAGCCATGACAAGGAGATTGCCCGCCAGGTCGCCAACCAGTTTGCCTCCAGCTACATCGCTCAACGCCTGGACCAGACGGGCGAAGCCTCAAAGTTGGCCCGTGAGTTTATCGGCGAGCAGGTGGAAGAGGTCAAAAACAAGCTGCAGACCGCCGAGAAGTCCCTGGTGGACTACGCAAAGGCGCAAGGCATCACCATCTCCGAAGAACAGGATTCTCTGATCTCCGATCAGATCAAGTCGATCAACGAGGCCCTGTCGGCGGCCATTCAGGAGCGTCTGCTGAACGAACGTTTGGTGGAACAGATCAATGCCGGCAAAGCCACCAATCTGGAGGCTGTCCTGAACAACGAGGCCATCCAGAAAAACCGCTCGCGGATCGCCGAGTTGCGGGGCCAATACCAGCAAAAGCGGCGCAAGTTCAAACCCAGCTACCCGGAAATGTTGGAACTGTCCGGCCAGATCAAGGAGCTCAGCAAGCTCCTAAAGCAAGATGTGACCGCCATTGCCAATGGGGTTCGTCTCCAGCTTCAGGGCTCGGTGAAGAAGGTTGAAGATCTGCGGCAGAAGCTCACCGAGTTGGAATCCCAGCAGGCCAAATATCAGGACAAGAACATCCGCTACACCATTCTGAAGCGCGAGGTGGATGCCTACCGGTCTCAGTACCAAAGCCTGATCAGCAAGCTGAATGAGCTGGGCGTGAGTTCGGAGATCAAAAGCAAAAGCGCAAGCGTGGTGCAGAACGCGGTGACGCCGGACCGCCCGTACTCTCCGCGCCTGGCGCTCAACCTGTTGCTGGCCTTTGCCGCTTCCGTGCTGGCGGCGGGCGGCAGCGTTTATGTGTATGAACTGCTCAACAACACGTTCTCGAACCCGGACCAGGTGGAGCAAGAGCTGAAGCTGCCTGTGTTGGGCGTGCTGCCGTTCGTGGAAGAGGGCAAGCTGAAGGAGTATGCCAACGATCCTAAGTCGGCCTTCTCTGAGGCTTACCGAACGCTTAGAACGTCTATCCACTTCTCCGGCATTGAAGGCGCTCCCAGATCGCTGTTGGTGACCAGCACCGAGCCCGGAGAGGGCAAGAGTTCGACCTCCATGAAGCTGGCCGAAGAGTTCGGTGCGCTGGGATTGAAGGTGGCGATCATCGATGCAGACCTCCGTAAACCCACCATGCATCGCCATGCTGGTATCCCCAACGGCCTTGGATTGTCCAACGTGCTCACCAACACCGTGCCGATCGATCAGGCCGACAAAGAGGTGCAGATAATCCGCACCACCCCTTGGCCGAACGTCTGGCTCATCACCGCAGGCACACCGCCGCCCAACCCGGCCAACCTTTTGGCAGCCCAGAAAATGGGGCTTTTTGTGGAAGGGTGCGCCAAGCAGTTCGACCTGGTGATCATCGATTCTCCGCCTGTGATCGGTCTGGCGGACGCGCTTTTGCTGTCGCGCCTGGCAGAGGCAACCCTGGTGGTTGTGTCCTCCCACCAGGTGGCCCGCAGCTCGGCGAAGAATGCGATCAAACGCCTGCGCAATGCCGGTGCACATGTCATCGGCGCGGCGCTCAGTAAGTTCAAGATGGATCGAATGGAGTACAACTACACATACCGGTACATGAACACCGGCTATCTCACCTATGGATCTTCCGGCGAAGGAAATGAGCCTGAGCCCGGAAAGGAGTCTTCAGACCATGAAGAAGCAAGCACCATTCTCCCAGGCGAGAAACGTCTGTCGATGGACGATATTTTTAGCCGTATCCGTGGTGGTGGTGTCTAACGCGGCGGCAAATTTTCTCCAATCATCCCATCCTGAGCTTGCGCAGGTCATCAACCCTCTCAACAGCACAGCGCGCGTCAATCAACTGAGCGCTGAGCTCTCAAAGTCGACCCTTCTGCCGGATGAGCTGAAAGCGCTTAATCGGGAGGTGAAGACGCTTGTGCACCTGTCGCCCCGCGACGCGCGCGGCTACAGCCTTCTGGCTGAAACCGCCCGCCGGTCCGGCAAGGAACGTGAAGCCAAGCTCCATTACCTCACAGCCCTGGTGGTCGCGCCCACGGAGATCAACGCTCTGCTCAATCGGCTGAGGAGTTCAGCGGTTGAGGGCGAGCTGGCGGAAACCGTGGCCCGGCTCGACGTCATTCTGAGGCGCTGGCCACGCTATTTTGACAATGTGAAGCCCGCGCTGTTGGCGCTGGCGGCAAAGCCCGAGGGCAACATCTTGCTGCGGCGGAAACTGGCCGAGCGGCCGGAGTGGCGCTGGCCGGCTCTGCTCTACATGATGAAGAGTGAGGACGGCGCCCAACTCGCCAAGCGCCTGCTGGCCGACGAACGTGCAAGCGGCCAAGAGGTCAATGTGGAAGAGGTGGCGCAAACCATCCGGCACCTCATTGATCACAAGACCTATTTTGAAGCCTATCGCTTGTTCCTGCTCACCCTGACTGACGCGGAGCGCGAGCGTTTGAGCTATGTGTTCAATTCCGACTTCCGCCTGAAGCCCGATCGCCGCCTGTTCAACTGGCAGTTTAAGCGGCAGGTCGATGCAGATGTGAACATGCCGTATCGGGCGGCTGATGAAAGCGGCGGCGGGCTCTCCGTCCGCTTCCTCGGCACGCCCGCAAAGCTGGGGAATGTCTATCAGATGCTTTCTCTGCCGAAGGGGCTTTATCGCTTTTCCGCATCGGTGACCGGGCGAAACCTGAAGCTGCCCAAGGGATTGTTTTGGGAGATCTATTGCTCAACCAGCGGCGAGAAGCTGGGCACGGCGCCGTTTGAGCCGGGCAGCTATCGCAACAAACCGATCAGTGAGAGTTTCTCCGTGCCGGAGCGGGGATGTCCGCTGCAGACCTTGAGGCTGCGCACAGGCCTGCAAAACGCCTCGTGGAGTGCGCGGTACCACGGCACCGCAATCGTCCATGAAGTGAGCGTTGTGAAACAGATATGAGCCACCTGGGCACCATAAAGCCGACCGCAACCCGCGCGGCAGAGCCTGAGCTCCACGCCACAGGCCTGTTCGTGGTGCTGTGTCTGCTTGTGGGCGGCGGGACCGACAAAGGCGTTGGCAGCGACTTGGTGCTTCAGGTTTTGGCCATGCCCTTCATCTTCGCGTTCGTTATGCAGTTTCCATCCAAGGCTTTGGACTGGCCGGCCAACGCTCTCATTGCGGCGGTTGTTGGGCTCATGGTGGTTCATCTGATCCCCACGTTCGGGCTAAGCGGCGGACCGTTCCTGGTGACGGTTGATGCCGGGCGCAGCTTGGACAGCCTTGTGATGGTGTTGGCGTGGATCGGGGTGTTCCATGCGGTTACCCAAATGCAAAGCGGCAGCCAAGCGGTGCTCATGCTCTATGTGCTTGCGGGCATGGCCCTCAACTTTCTGTTCTCATTCGTCCAATTCGCATCGACCGGTTTTGCCGAGGCCGCGCAGTTTCTCCCGTACACACTGAATGCCGGGTTCTTTGAGAACGAAAACCATCTCGCCGCCTTGTTCTATATCTCAGCGCCAATCATCATCGTACTGGCCCGGCGCATCGGCATCTGGTTCATCGAGATCCCCCTGTTGGCAGGCCTGCTCGGCTTTCAGTTCGTCATCGGCTCAAAGGCCGGACTGGTCCTCATCGCCTTCAGCACAATTGTCAGCTATGCCGTTCTGTCTGAGCGGCGCTGGATGTCACGCGGCGTGCTTGCGCTCACTTTGGCCGGCGGCGCCTATCTTGTGTGGCACTTCATTCCGGACTGGTGGGGAACGGGCGGTGCGCTCAGCCGCAGCGTGTTCGCCGAACGGGCCTTGCAAGCCGCATTTGACCATCTTCCGTTTGGTGTCGGGTTTGGCAATTTCCAGCTGATCTATCCCAGCTATGAAACCCCGGCCATCATCGTGGATAAATATGTGAATCATGCGCACAACGATTATTTGGAGCTCTTCTTGGAGGGCTCAGTTGGCGCGGCGATCCTGTTGATCGCGTATTTTGCGTTGCTTGTCCGTCAGTGCGCCAAGGGGGGCATGATTGACATGCAGAAGGCGGCGGTGGTTGGGATCATCGTTATTTTGGTACACTCTCTGGTTGACTATCCATTACGAACAATTGCACTCGGAATGGTGTTCGCGATCCTCAACGCCGTGGTGTTCTCAAGTCATTCAAAAAACATGAAAATCCATAACGAACCCAGTTGATAACACCTGATTCGTCGGGGTACGTGATTTGAGACAGTACTGAGAGAGTCCCTGTAAGTTTCGGAAAAGTTTCGGTTTCTAGAGTTTGTTCTTTCATGGAGCAGGATTGGAAAAGACCCGCGAATGGAGCCGGTTGCGCGATACCTGAAATCTCTCGATAGCCGGCTTAAGCTTGCCATCCTGATCGTCTGCGACGGCTTCCTGCTCACCGCGTGCGTGTTCGCGTCTTATTGCATCCGGATGTCTGTTCTCGAGCTACCGCCGGTCGACAGGTTGCACCTGTTTCTCATCGGACCATTGATCGGAGTTGCTGCGCTCTATGTGGGCAATGTCTACTACTCCGTCTCCAGAAGCTATTCCGCGCGCACCGAGTGGCGCATCATGCAAACGCAGACCGCCGTGCCGTTCCTCTGGGCGTTCTTCCTCGTGGTGTTCGGCTTGGAGGGGTTCCCGCGGTCCGTGCTCGTGGTGAACTGGAGCCTTTCCGTTTTGGCCTTGGTGGGCTGGCGCAGGCTGATGGCGCGGGTGCTCTCAACGGCCATGCCGGTGATCGGCCATGTGGAAGCGTCTCCGGTGATCATCTTTGGCGCAACCGAAACCGGCGTGCGCCTGCATGACGCCCTAGCAGAGGAGGGGCGCATGAGGCCGGTTGCCTTTGCCGATGACGATCCTGAACTGATCGGGAGACGGGTGTCGGGCCTAAGTGTGATCCGCACAGAGGACATTGGCGGGCTGGCGGCCAAGGAGAATGTCAGGACGCTTCTGGTGGCAAAGCCGGAACTGTCCAGACGGGCCCGCCGCGCGTTGGTAGACCTTCTGCAACCTTTACATCTTGAGGTGCGCATTGTTCCTGACTTGGGCGACATGGCGCGCGGACGCATGCGGCTCTCTGAGATCCGTCCCATTCGCATTCAGGATCTGCTCGGGCGAGACCCGGTGCCGCCGAAGCAGGATCTGCTCGATCAGGCGGTGAAGGATCAGTGCGTGCTGATCACCGGGGCAGGGGGCTCCATCGGCAGCGAGCTGGTGCGCCAGGTCTCCATCAACGGCCCCAGCGAAATCGTTCTGGTGGACAGCAGCGAGTACAACCTTTTTGAGATCCACCGGGAGATCGAGGAGGCCATTGCGCGGGAGGGCTGGGCCCTCAAGATCCATGCGGTGCTCGGAAGCGTCTCTGACCAGAACTTCATGAAGCGCGTGTTTGCGCGCTGGCGCGTAGACATTGTGTTTCACGCGGCTGCGTACAAGCACGTGACCATGGTGGAGCAAAACCCGGGCCCGGCCATCTACAACAACGTGCTGGGCACCCTTTACTGCGCCCAAAGTGCCAGGGACGCCAAGGTGAAGCGCTTCGTTTTGGTCTCGACCGACAAGGCGGTCAATCCGACCAATCTCATGGGCGCCACCAAAAGGGTCTCTGAACTGGTGGTTCAAGCGATGGCGCGTCAGGAAAGCCAGACGGTGTTCACCATGGTGCGGTTTGGCAATGTCTTGGGCTCGTCCGGGTCCGTGGTGCCGTTGTTCACCCAACAGATAGAGCGCGGCGGACCGGTGACGGTCACCCATCCGGACGTGGTGCGCTACTTCATGCTGATCCCGGAGGCGGCCCAATTGGTGGTCCAGTCGGCGGCCATGGCGCGCGGCGGAGAGGTCTTCCTGCTTCAGATGGGCAATGCGGTACGTATTCTGGATCTGGCGCGCCAGATGATTGGTTTGGCCGGCCTCGTGGTCAAGGACGAGAACAATCCGGACGGCGACATTGAAATCGTTTTCACCGGGTTGAAACCCGGCGAGAAGCTCTACGAGGAGCTGTTCATTGGGCAAAACATTCGTGAAACCGATCACGAACGCATTTTGCTCTGCGACGAAGTCCGGTTGAGGTGGAGCGAGGTCCATCAACAGATCCGCCAGCTCGCCACGCTCCTGGAGTTGGGGAACGAGAAACGTGCGCATCTTCTGGTCATGGCATTGTGTGAGATGGGCTCAGAGATCGATGCGCAGGTGCGGAAGGTAGCATGACCATGGATCATCAAACTGCTGGTTCTCAAGGCGTCCGCGTCGGCCTGATCGGGTGTGGCGGCTGGGGCAAGAACATCGCGCGGAACCTGGCTGAGCTGGGCGCTCTGGCCGCGATTGCCGACCCGTCCGAATTCGCCAGAAGCCTGGCCGAGGAGCATGATGTCGACTATATGGCCGATGCCGGTCCCTTGCTGGCCGACACATCGATTAAGGCCGTGGCCATCGCCGCGCCCGCCAAGCTCCATCATCAATTGACCATCCAGGCCTTTGCCGCCGGCAAGGATGTGTTCGTGGAGAAGCCCATTGCGCTTGATGTGCAGGAGGCATTTGAGCTTCAGCGGCTGGCTAGCCAGCACGAACGTGTGCTGATGGTCGGCCATCTGCTGCAGTACCACCCCATGTTCCGGCATTTGAAGGACCTGGTGAGAGAGGGGAAATTCGGCCGCATCCGGCACATCTATTCCAGCCGGTTGAACCTCGGCATTCTGCGTACGGAAGAAAACGTGCTCTGGAGCTTTGCACCTCACGATATCTCCATGATCCTCGCCCTGATGGGACGCGCGCCAAACCGGGTTTCAGCCACAGAGAACACCGTGCTTCAAACCGGTATTCCGGACACCTGCACGGTGAACATGGATTATGGCACCGGCCCGAAGGCCGAGATCACAGTGTCTTGGCTCCATCCGTTGAAAGAGCAACAACTCGTGGTCGTCGGTGACGATGCCATGGCCGTCTTCCGCGACACCAAGCCTTGGGCTGAAAAGCTGGTGCTGCACCATAATAAGGTGACCTGGGACGGAACGCGCCCAAGCGCGGTGCGCGGGCCCGCTGAGACAGTGGTGCTGCCCGAAGGTGAACCGCTGAAAGAAGAGCTGCGCCATTTCATCGACTGCGTGGAAACCCGCGCCACGCCGCGCACCGGGCCGGACGAGGCGATCCCGGTTCTGGCGGTTCTGCAGGCGGCTCAGACATCACTCGATCAAGGAGGCGATTGGATTGAGCTGACCTCACTGAGCGGCTTGTCCACAGATGCGGATGCACGCGAGCCGGCTGCTTTTGTTCATCGCAGCAGCGAGATCGATGAGGATGTGGAGATTGGCGCAAACTCCAAGATTTGGCACTTCTCCCATATCCTCAGCGGCAGCCAGCTGGGGGAGAACTGCGTGGTCGGGCAAAACGTGATGATCGGACCAAACGTCACCGTTGGGTCCGGCTGCAAGGTGCAGAACAATGTGTCGCTCTATGCCGGAGTAACGCTCCAGGACGATGTGTTCTGCGGCCCTTCCGTGGTGTTCACCAATGTGCGCACGCCCCGCGCCCACGTGGAGCGCAAGGACGAGTTCGCGCCAACGCTTGTGAAGACGGGCGCCTCGCTGGGTGCCAACGCAACCATTGTCTGCGGCGTCACGATCGGCAAGTACGCCATGATTGGGGCCGGCGCCGTGGTCACAAAGGATGTGCCCGATCATGCCTTGATGGTCGGCAATCCGGCGCGCCAGATCGGGTGGGTGAGCGAGGCCGGAGAGGTGTTGGGCGAAGATATGATATGCCCGCGCACGGGCGCTGCCTACCATCACCTAAAGGCCGGTCCGCTTGAATCCGCAGCCTGACATAGCGCTGGGCCGTGTTGGTATTCTGGGCCGGCTTTCTGCCTTAAGCGACCTTGTTCAGCCCACCCAATCGGTACGGCTCGCCAGTGCGGCCGTCATTGGCCACGTTGTTACGTTCGTGTCGCTGCCGGTGATCTTGCGCATCTATGGACCGGAGGCGTTTGGCGAGTACTCGTTGATCTTATCGATCGGCTATGTGCTTCTGATCCTGGCCACATTAAAGCTTGAAGCCGTGATTCCGACCATGCGCCATGTGTCCCAAGCGGCGCGACTGACGTCCGGATTGTTTCTCCTGAGCGTGGTGGTGTGCTTGGCGGTGTTCCCCCTCGGACTGGCGGTGCATTGGCTGACCGGCTGGAAGCCGGGCCATGCCATCCCCACGATGCAGGTCTTTGCCATCACATCCGGGTTGGTGCTTCTCTTCGGTGTCTTTCTGGTTATGCGCAGTTGGCTGATCCGCCTGAATGCGCTCAAAGGGGCTGCGGTGATGCAGCTCATGCGCCCCGTGGGATTTGTGCTGGTTGCGATTGTCTTTGGTTACCTGTGGCCTGATGAAGCTCCGGCCAATGGGCTTATGTTGCTCATGGCGACGGCGCTGGCACTGCTGGCTGCCGTCTTGTTTGGATACCAATGTGTTCCTGCGCGCAGGCGCCCGTTTCTCTGGCCCACCCGGTGGCGGAGAAGCTGGCAGGAAATGCGTGCCAACACCGAATTTCTCTCCGCGGTCAGCTTCTCTCAAACGTTGGATCTTGTGAGCCGGCAAATGCCGTTGTGGGCCACGACCGCTCTTTACGGCGCTGTGCCCGCCGGTTGGGTGGCCCTGGCGGGACGCTTGGTGTTCCTGCCTGTCATGGTGGCCGGCGCGTCCCTGGCGCCCATTGTCAATCGCCATGTGAGCGCGGCCTACCATTCCAAGAAGGCTTTGGCCAAACAGCTCTCAACCTACCTCTTCGTCCTCAGTCTCGCAGGGGCCATCGGTTTTGGCCTGATCGCTGCTGCGGGCACCTGGCTCGTGGATGTGGTGTTTGGTGATCTGTGGGCGGGCTCGGCGCTGACTTTGAAGATCTATTGCCTTTATGGTTTTGCGTACTTTCTCAACATCTCCTTTGGCTTCGTCCCCATTCTGATGCGTGAGAGGCTCTATCTCGTCCTCATCAATCTTGCGCGCTTCCTGGGCCTGTGTGTGATGTGTTTGGTTTCCTATACCCAGAGCTTTTCCTTCGAGGCGTTTCTGGTCTGCCTTGTGGGGGTCGAGGCCTGCGCCTATCTCGTTGGCGTGGGCTACGCCATATATCTGGTTCACCGCCATGATGCCGAGCTGCTTCCGGGTCCGAATCCGGTTAAGCCTATGGGGGCAAAATCTACAGGCCTAAGCAATGTCGGCTAACTCCCCCAGCATAAGCCAACCGGGTGGCGCATCCTCGTTTTTCATGGGGTTTGTGTTCAACAAGTTTGCCATCGCGGCCCTGTTGAGCGTGTACTTTTTGGTTTTGTCGGTCCTGTATGAAAAATACATATCGCCGATATTCGGCTATCGCGGATTTAGCATTGATCGAGACGTGCACAAATTAGGTGTCGCAATCATCACGATTATATCCGTTTCGCTTTTTGTTCCTGTGAATAGAAAGCCATCTTCCATGATCATGTATTTTTACGTGATCCTGCTTCTCGTTCCGCAACTCACCTTCACCTACAACTCCGGGGGCCATATTGAGGTGGTTTTCCTCGCGGTTGTCGCGTTTTTTGTTATGTACGGGTTTGCGCGAGTGCCTGTCTATGTTCCGAACGTCAAGAACATAAAATTCGCCGTTTATGAGAAAGTGATCTATGCGTTTGTTTTTACTGTATTGGTTTATGCGGTTTATACACTTGGATACGATCACTTTAGTTTCAGCATCAGCGACGTCTATGTTCGCAGAGCATTATTGGAAGAGAGATACGATAAATTTTTGTCGAGTACGATTGGGTTGAGCTTTATATTTATTGTTTTTCTTTCGATTGTGAATGTCAGCAGAAACTCGCTTCAGGTCATCATTCCCATCTGTCTCGGGGTCATCTTCTTTGGGCTAACCGGTCACAAGAAGTTCGCAATCCTGCCTATCGCGTGTGTGGCAATCTATAAGTTGGTGGCACTTGAATCAAAGTTCGGGTTTTACGCTATTACATTGGCCTTTATCGCGCTCGGGACGTATTACATTGTCCGAACCATGGAGTACTTCAACGTTCTTGAGAACTACGAAGCGCTATTTTTTATGATGTTCTTCGCGCGGGTGTTGTCAATTCCTGCGCAACTCAACGATTTCTACTATGACTTCTTTTCTAAAAACGGGTTCTTGCTTTGGTCATACTCAAAGATCGGGCTGGGTATGTTCCAGTATGACTTTGACTGGACACCAGCCCAGTTGGTTGGCCGGCACATGTTCACAACAGGCAACGCCAACACCGGATTGGTCGGCTCAGGCTATATGAACGCGGGCACCGCTGGAGTTGTGATCTATGCGGCGATTGCGGGGCTGACCCTGGCGTTTGTGGACAAGATCGCCAAGATGAGAGGAAACCGGGCCTTGTGCACGATGTTGGTGCTGCCAAGTTTTGTGATCATCTTCACCACGTCCGATTTGCCGAACGTCTATTTCAGCCAGGGCTTCGGTCTAATCCTCTTTATGCTGTGGCTGTTCCGGATTGATGATCAGTCCGGACAAGACACGGTCCCAGCCGGTCATCGAGCCGGCGCACCGTCGGGGTGAGGCGCGGGCGCGTTGCGGTGGCTTGCAATCTCAAGCAGGTGATCGGCGAACGCGGTGTAGACCCTGTTGGCGTCGAACTGTGCAGAAAAGGTGCGCTCCGCGTTGGCCACCATGTCCTGATGGAGCTGTTCATCTGTCAGCAGCGCGCTGAGCTGGCGTGCGAACCGGGCAGGGTCGCCGGACGGTGCAACGGCGCCGATGCCCTGCTCGACAAGTGTCTCGCCGCACAGGCCTTCGAGCGTGGACAGAATGGGCAGATTACCTGACAGATACTCCCCAAACTTGTTTGGCAAATTGGGCAGCAGGTCCTGCCGGTTGGGGTAGATGAGCAAGCCCAAATGCGCTCGATCCAACAGCACCCGGATTTCCGCCTGTCCCACGCGTCCCGGGCAAATCAGTTGCGGATGGCCGCGGGCTTTGTCTTTCAGCCAGTCCAGCTTTTCCCCTGATCCACAGATCACCATCTTCAGGTTGTCTTTGAGCGGATGGGTGAGATGCGAGAGGGCCGCCACAGGAGTGTCGAGATCCGGGGTGGCCGACAGGTTTCCGAAGAAACAGGCAATCTTCTCATCGCCCTCAAACCGCAATCCCTGTTGGCGCCAGAACTGCTCTGCGGTCTGGCGTTCGGATGCGGGCAGCTTTTTGCGGGCATAAGCATGGAAAAACACCCTGTCGGTTTGCCGGCGTTGCCGCTTGGCCAAAGCCAGTCCGCGCTCCAGATAGGGGTCAGTGATTGCGGTAAGACCGGTGGCGGCGGCAAGGGTTCGGCGGGCGCGTGCATAGACGGGCTCAAGAGCAAGCCGCATCAGCGGGCGGGGAAGGGGCGTGACATACAAAAAGGCTTCGGGCCAAAGGTCTCGGATATCCACGATAACCGGAATGCCGTGCTCGGCGCCGAATTGCGTTGCCTCATCGGCGATCTCAATGGGCGGGTAGGCGCAGAAGATCAGATCCGGCTTGGGCAGTGCGCGGGCCCGGTTTCTGAAATCCAACGCCAAGGCACGGTGGTTGCGCACACGGGCCAGGGAGACATTGCGCTCATAGGGGGGCCCATGAACAAACCGCAATGTGACATCGTTCATAACCCGGCGATGCTCGCCGGGTTCGCCCACATACTGCTTGTCGGGATGATTGTGGCTGAAGGTGGAAACCCACCAGGTTACCTCTGCTCCCCGGGCGGCAAGCTCCTGGGTAATCATGCCTGAGCGCATCAAGCGCACATTGTCACCCGGGAGAGGCTCGCCAATCTTTATCGTCCAGATACGCATGCCTCGCGCGCCTGGCAGTTAGGCGGCCAGAGCCCGCAAACGCTCCGCGATCAATCTGTCATCGGGATAGTAGACATCCTCCAACGCCTTGCTGGTTGGGGCAGGGGCATCCGGCAGGGTGATGCGGACGGAGGGAGCTTTGAGCTTTTGCGGCGCGACTTTTTCCGCCACCGTGGCCAACAACTCGGCAGAAAAACCGCATGTGGACCAGCCGCCGTCAATGGCAGCAAAGCGCCCCGTCTTTTCCACCGACCGGACGATGGGCTCTGGATCAAATGGGTTGAGCACCCGCACATCAATCACTTCGGCGGAGAGCCCCGACGCGGCCAATGCTTCGGCGGCGTCCAGCGCCAGGCGGGTGGAATAGCCGGCCGCGGCAATCGTCACGTCTTCGCCTTGCCGCAGCACTCTGGGCCCCTGCACCTCCAGCGGTTGCTCCTCAATCGGGCCCACATCGTCCGTCCATTCGTAACACCAGCGGTCGTCAATGTAGATCACCGGATCATCGCAAAGCGTGGCAGATATGAGCAGATCGCGCGCATCGGCCGGCGTGGCCGGCATGACAACCCGAAGACCCGGAATGTGGGCGTACCAGGCATGAAGGGCCTGGCTGTGCTGCGCCCCTTGTTCTCCGCCGCGGTTGATAATGGACCGGATGGTCACCGCTGGCGACACCGCGCCCCCCAGCATGTGGCGCCACTTTGCCGCCTGATTGACGATGGGGTCACTGGCCAGCAGCATGAAATCCATGCGCGGGTGAATGACAATGGGGCGGTAGCCGTGCAAGGACGCGCCGATGGCCGCACCGGTTGTGGCAAGTTCTGACACGGGCGTGTCGATGACCCGCTCTTTGCCAAACTCCTTGTCCAGATCCTTCATGGTCGTGCCCACATACCAGGGGCTCCAAAGGCCCTGGCCTATGGTGAAGCATTTCGGATAGGTGGCCAAAAGATAGCGGAACCCCTCCAGGATACCGTCCGCATAACTCATCTCAGCCATGTCAGCGCCCTCCCGCCGCATGGGCATAGACCATATCGATCAGCGCCTTAACCGGGGGATAGTCAGCCTGGCGGGCCGCTTCAACCGCGCTGTCCACCTCGCCTTGAACGTGCGTGGTCATGGCGTTGAACTCCCCTTCGCTCATATCTTTGCGGCTGATCAGAGCATCGACCAGACGCCGGATCGGGTCGCGGGCGCGCCAAGCAGCCACTTCATCGGAGCTCCGCCGCACGCCGACATCTATGTCTTCGCGGTGGCCCACATGGCCTCGCCAGCGGTACGTGACCGCTTCCAGGAAACCCGGGCCTTCCCCGGCGCGTGCGCGGGCCACCAAGCGGTCCATTGCGAGCCTTGTTGCCACCACATCATTGCCGTCCACCACCTCGCTCTCAATGCCGTGGGCCTGGGCGAAGCGGGCGACGCTATCGAACGGTTGGCGAAGGTTTATGTCCAGATGACTGGAATAAAGATTGTTCTCCACCACGAACACCACAGGCAGTTTCATGATGCTGGCCATGTTCAGCGCCTCATGAACCCCGCCTTCTTCGCAGGCCCCGTCGCCGAAAACCGGTACTGCCACGATGTCGGACCCATCCATCTTGGCGGCGAGGGCCGCGCCCACGGCGACAGGAACCGTGCCGGCCACGATGGGCACAGAGCCGTGAAAGCCTGTCTCTGGTGCATAAAGGTGCATCGACCCACCCATGCCCTTGGATGCGCCGGTCTGCTTGCCCAGAATTTCTGCAAACATCGCCGTCAGGTCGCCGCCAAGAGCAATGTACTGGGAATGGGCGCGGTGACCACCGTAAAGACGGTCTCGCGCTGTCAGCGCCCCGCAAATTCCCACCGCGACCGCTTCCTGGCCGATGCCAAGGTGGCACGGGCACTTTGCTTCTCCGCTCTCCACCATATCGCCCACTGCGGCCTCCGCTTGGCGGATGCGCACCATGGTGCGCAGGTCTTCCGTCAACCGGCTGGCAGGCAGATTGCGGAGTTCGAGCGGTTCAACGGGGGAATGGGGGTCGGCCAACGTGCCCAGCGTGGTCCTCAGCTCCATAAAGGTCTCCTTTGGCGGTGTGCCAACAGGCTAATGATGTGCCATCTGTGAGAGATTCGCGCCATGGGCGCCAGGCGGTGCTGACGGGGCCGGAGGCTCTTGGCGTGCCGCCACATGAACCAGGTCAGCCGGTGCGTTGAGGCGCTGCAGAATTGACACCACGCCTTTCAGTGCGAGGGGCCGGTTGATGAAGTTGAGGCCGGTCAAGGCGAGCAGTTGCAGATCCAGCCACAGCGAGGCGTTGGCCACATAAAGCAGGCCGAGCCGGCTCTTCCACGGCCTGATGGTCTGATCATAGGCGGCGTTCACGTCTGCCGCGCCGGCCATCAGGGTATCCAGATCGCTAAACACGATGGAGGAGAAATCGGTGAGCCCCGGCTTGACCTTGAAGACCCCGCGTTCTTCGGGCGTGTAGACCTTGGTGACCGCAGGCGTGTTGGGGCGCGGGCCCACAAGGCTCATCTGCCCTTGGATGATGGTCCAGAATTGCAGCAGCTCATCAACCTTGGTGCGGCGCAGAAACCGTCCAAGGGTCGTCACATTCGGATCGTCGCTGCTTGTGGTGTGACGGCCGGCCTTGCTGGCATCCACAATCATGGTTCTGATCTTGTAGAAACGAAACGGCTTCTCATCTTTGCCGATGCGCCAGGAGGCATAGATCGGGTTCCGCCGGTCCTGCAGCCAGACCCCCAGAAGCGCGAAAATGATGACGGGTAGGCTCAGGCAAAAGCAAACGGCTGAGACAAAGATATCAAAAGCCCGCCGCATGCCGCTCACCCGGTTTGGGCCAAAGGCTCAGAAGGCGCGGATGCGTGCTCCAGCCGGTGCAGTGCCCAGGGTGGCAGACTGAGCTCTAACGCACGGGCGTTCTGCGCCACCTGCATCGTGGTCTTTGCCCCGGCGATGGCAATGCTGCTGGGGAAAGCGTGAAGGTTCCAGGCAATCGCGATAGCCGTGAGCGGAGGCGTGTCGGGCGTCAACTCATCGGCGATGCAACGCATCGTATCTACAATCTGAAGATTCTTGTCTAGCGTGTTGTTATGGAAGTTTTTCCAATGCGGCTTGCTTCGCCGATCATTGGCGGCAAACTGACTGTTCTTGGAGTACTTTCCGCTCAACACGCCTTGGCCCAGCGTGCCCCAAGAAAGGAAGCTTAGAGCTGATTGCGAGAGGGTTCTGTTGATCTCGTGTTCGTGCTCCCTGTTGGCCAAGCTGTACTCAAAAGAAAAGCTCGCCAAATGCCGAGGGAGGGGGGGCAACCCCTGATCGCTGAGAGGTATGTTCGAAACCCCAAAGGCGCGGATTTTTCCAGCGGCACGATGCGTCTCAAGGGCGTCGAACACCGCGCCAAGCGGGGTTTTGCCGTCCGGCCAGTGCACCTGATAGAGGTCGATGGTGTCGGTGCCCAGCCGTCTCAGGCTCGCCTCTAGCGCTTCTTCCAAGTAAGCTGGAGAGGTGTCGATAGTGGTTTTTCCGTTGTTCACCCGAACGCCGAACTTTGTAGCGATAACCACCTGATCGCGTTTGGTTTTAACAATACGCCCAAGGCGTTCTTCCGCCAGCCCCAAGCCATAGCAGTCAGCCACATCAAAAAAGGTGAGGCCCCGCTCAATGGCGCTGTCAATCGCGCGCTCGACCTCCGAGACATCCAATTCACCCCAATCGTGGCCGCCCAGAGCCTCAGCTCCCAGCATCAACCGGGGCACGCGAATTCCGCTCTTACCAAGTTCAACCGTGGGAACGGTCATCTCTCTTTGGGCTTGCTGAGGAAGAAGATCATTTGCCAGGCCATGAGCTGAACTCCAGGGATCTTCAAAACAACAGAATCCAAGGCCGAAAGAGCTGCCAGAAGCGGTTTGAACAGCCGGGTCTTCCGGAAGGGGACCGCAAGGATCGAGAACAGATAGAAATAGTGCACGGACAGACCGTCAAAATGACGCTTTGCGATCTTGAGTTCGCGGTGCGTCAGGATGTGGTCGGTTTCCCAGGCCGTGCGCAGTGACGGGGTGAGGCGGCGGTAAAGGCTGATGATCGGATTGTACCCAAGCGCCTCCATGGCCACGATCTTGCCCGTGGGCTTCAGAACCCGCGCGAGCTCAGGAAACGCCTGCTCCACATCCACGTGATGAAGCACCCCGGAACAGACGATCACGTCAAAGGTATTGTCCGCATAGGTCATGTTCTCGCCGTCCATGACCTCAGCGTGCAGCTTGTCACCGTAGCCGTGATCGGTGAGCAGTTTCTTTGTGGTGTTCACCGATTCCTGTGAGATATCGAATGCGTAGACCTCGGCGCCATGCTTGGCAAAGCGCAGGGAATTGCCGCCCAGGCCGCAGCCGAAGTCCAACACCGTCGCGCCGTTGCAATGCTTGGACAGCCAAGTGTCGACAAAGGCGCGCGACGGCGCTGTGATCGAGTACCACTTCTTGTTCGAGTAGACCCGCTCAAACTCTTCGGTGTCCATGCTGGCGCGGTCGAGCTCGCGCTTGTCGTGAAACTCCTGCTCGGCAATCTTCCTGAGTTCGTCAGTAACGTGGGTATCGGTCATTTATGTCTTCCCGGGCGCATAATAGCGCAGCCTCTGATCACCATAGCTGATTCGAGGTGAGCTTGGGGGCATGCAGCCCCCAAACTCAGCTCGCCTGTTTCCAGTGCGAGCTTTCGCTCAGCGCCGCGCGAACCCCTTCGCACACGGCGTTGAGATCATCGTTCGTCCAGTAGGGGTTCATGGGCAAACTGATGACGCGTTCCGAAAGCGCTTCGCTCACCGGCAGAGAACCGCGACCACCGCCAAAGGCCTCATAGGCGGGCTGCAGGTGCATGGGCAACGGGTAGTAAACGGCGCTGGGCACGCCCGCCTCCGCCAGGGCCGTTTTGAAGGCGTCCCGGTTGTCCACCTTGATCGTATATTGGGCCCAAGCCGATCGAGTGCCATTGCCCGCCGGAATGGGCGGCGTTTCCACCACCGAGCCCAGCGCGCGGTCATAGGCCTTCGCCAAAGCGGTGCGATTGGCCAGCTCCTCCTCAAACACTTTCAGCTTGGCCAGCAGCACCGCGGCCTGAATGGTGTCCAACCGGCTGTTTACGCCCACGCGCACGGTTTCATACTTTTCGGAGCCTTGGCCGTGCACCCGAATGGACCGCATGGTTTCGGCAAGCTCGTCATCGTCTGTGAAGATGGCGCCACCATCCCCGTAGCAGCCTAAGGGCTTGGCGGGGAAGAAGCTGGCGGTGGTCACATGAGCAAGCGTGCCCACCGAGCCGTCGGCGGATCTGGCGCCGAAACTCTGGGCAGCATCAGCCACCAGAAACAACCCGTGTCGCTCGGCAATGGCTTTTAACTGCGCCCAGCGCGCCGGCGTTCCAAACAGATCAACCCCGATAACCGCTTTCAATGGGCCTTTGTCAGGATCGTGCGCATTGATTTGACGCTCAAGGTCCGCGCAGTCCAGGTTGAAGGTTTCCGGTTCCACATCCACAAACACGGGCGATGCCCCCAGCACCAAGATCACTTCGGCTGTGGCCGTATATGTGAACGAGGGCACCAGAACGTGGTCGCCGGGCCCGATACCGGCGCACATCAGAGAGATCTGCAGCGCGTCGGTTCCATTCGCCACGGAGATGGCGTGTTTGGCGCCGCAGAACGCAGCGAGCTGCTGCTCAAGCTCTCTGACCTCAGGCCCCATGATGAACTTGCCATGAGCCAGCGCGGTTTCAATACGAGCGAGGATTTGAGAGCGGAGACGGTCTCCTTGCGGGCGAAGACCGGTAAACTCAACATTCATGACGGGATAACTCCGATGCGCTGTTGCCTGGGGCGGCGGAACGCGTTCCCGCCGCAACCCTCAATGAAAGGGATTTGATCAGTACCGAATCAAGCAACGAACATCGGTGTCAGCCTATGCTGATTTGTGCGCGATCAGCAAGCTTTGCGGCCTTTTGAGATTGCCTGATTCAGTAGGGCGCTTTCGTGCACAGCGAGGCATCGATCAATGCGCGGCCCAACTGGGCGGCGGTGGATGCATCGAGCATCAGGTGACTGGCACCGCGGGCCAGTACCAGATCAACCCGCGTATGGTCATTGGTCACGCCGCCATGAGGGGGACGGACGAGGACCACGCCCTGATTGCTGTTGAGAGTTACGGGTTTCGTTTCAATAGGCATCTTGGCGTTCATAACGTCTCCTTACACTTTCAAGCTGGCTGATGGACCCTGCCGCGAACGGCAGGGTAGCTAGGTCAGAGTTGCCCCTCAGCCCCCCCGTTGGGATTGCTTAGTTGAACAGTGACAGAATGTTCTGGCTGCCGGAGTTCGCGATACTCAAGGATTGGATCCCAAGCTGTTGCTGTACCTGCAAAGCTTGTAGCCGGGTGGATTCTTCGTTCATGTCCGCGTCCACCAACTGTCCCACACCGCGCTCAATCGCATCCATCAGGCTTGAGACAAAGTCTGACTGCAGGTCGATCCGTTTGATGGCAGCACCCAGGTTACTGGCACCTGTGGTGATCTGCGTGAACGCAGTGTCGACGGCCTGGATCATATCTTCCAGGTCGGTGAGGTCAGCGGCAGAATCTGTGAGAGCGGAAATATCAAGAGTCCCGACCGTAAACGTGGCGCCACTGGTGGCCGTATAGATTGTGTCGATGATCCCGGTACCGGTGCCTGCGTCAAACAATGTGGTTTGCGTGATATCGATGCCGATCGTGCCGATGGAAATCGTACTGCCGGTCCGTGTGAAGGACGCCACAACCTCTTTGACCGAGTTATAGCCTGGCGAGCTGGAATCGACCGACAGGAAGTTCTCACCGTTAAACGAGGCGGTATCCCCGATGTTCACAAGCTGCGCCTGAAGCTCTCTGATCTCAGATTGCACGGCAACCCGGTTCACCCCAGGCTCGCGGGCAGCGACCAGTTTGGTCTTGATGTCTTCGACCACCTTAATGGTGTTCTCAAGACCCGTATAAGCAACATCCACGGCGGCGGCCCCGAGGCCGAGTGCATCTTGGACGGTTGATAGGGCGGCATTGTCAGACCGCATGGTCGTTGCGATCGAGAAATACGCTGCGTTGTCAGCGGCAGTCGCCACGCGGAAACCAGTGGAAATTCGGTTCTGGGTCTCCAGAAGCGATTTATTGGTTTTGTTGAGCGACTGCAAAGCAGTCATTGCTGAGATATTGGTGTGAATGCTGTTCATATTAGCAGTACCCGAAAACGTTGTTTTTCCAAACTACTTGGACATTCCGGGTCGGCCGGGATAGCGGAACAGCATCATGCAATTGAGACAATATTCATATGTATCAATCCGCTATAATGCTTTTGTTAACCATAATCCATTACGAAACAATTAATTCACTCATTCGTAACCAATCCACCCGCCGTGCTGGAATGCAGCTCTGAAACGGCGGAAATCTAACGATTATTGGCTTGTCGAACGTTCAGTGTCAGTGGGGCAAGGGCTGGCAAAAGACCAATCATCAGCCCATCCGTTAAGGGCGCAAAGAGAATGTGACCCATTTTGAGACGGAAGAATCGGTTCCCCGGTTCAGGGGAGATTCGCCCCGAGCAATGTCCGCCTAGGCCGCTGCGCAGGGGGCTTTGGCGATAACCACCGCCGAGATGCGCCAGCTTCCGTCCGGTTGGCGCTGAAATCCGTAAAGGGCCAGCCAGGTCGCACCGGCAGGGCCTATGAGTTTGACCCGCTGGGTCGGGTCGCCAAGTTCTTTTGACAGGCCCTCAAAGCTGAAACTCTGCGCGCGGTAAACGGCGGGATAGCCGGTCTTGACCATGGACATGAACATGGATGAGGTGGTGAACCTGGACTTGATACTCGGGCTCGCAAACGAATAGGCCTTCGCCGCGTCATCTTGCTTAAAGGCTGAGATCTGACTGCTAATGATGCGTTGAAACTCCGCCTTGTCGCTGGCACTCCAGTTATTGGCCGACGCCGATACGGAAAACACGAGCATCACAAGCAGGCCGCTTGCGACGCGAACGCAGTTGGACAGAAGTTTCATAGGGCTCCTCCACTCAGCATCAGAAATAACGCAAAACTCAGGCTGCCAGATCACATGGGCCGGCGTCAAATGGCGGAACGCGTGCGATTTGCCCGGCTGGTGAAAAGTAACATGGCGTTCAGAGCCAAAGGCCTTGACCGGTGAAGGGAAGGTGCGCGAAAGTTCGCACAACCGAAACAATAACGCGAAGTGATGCGGGAGGTAGCTACATGCCAGAAGTGAGTATGGTCGTGAACGGCCAGAATGTGAGCGGTTCTTGTGAGGGCCGAACACTCTTAGTTGAGTTCTTGAGAGAGAACCTCGGACTGACCGGAACGCATGTTGGGTGTGACACCTCTCAGTGTGGCGCTTGTGTTGTGCATGTGAACGGAAAGGCCGTGAAGGCCTGCACTGAATTGGCGGCAGCCTGTGACGGCTCCAAGGTCACGACGATTGAAGGCGTCGCCAACGGCTCACTGCACCCGATGCAGGAAGCGTTTCGGCAGCACCACGGTCTGCAATGCGGCTTCTGTACGCCAGGCATGATCATGGCGGCGATCGATATGGTGAACACGCACGGCAAGAAGCTGTCCGAAGACACCATCCGCCATGAGCTTGAGGGCAATATCTGCCGCTGCACCGGCTACCATAACATCGTCAAGGCCATTAAGGCCGGCGCCAAGAAGATGTAGCCGCGCTCTGCGATCCAAACGCACAGCAGAGCCAGACAGAATTTTCCAAGGAAGGAATGCCAAATGAGCGACAGCGGTATTGGCGCCAGAGTGCCACGCAAAGAAGATCATCGGTTCATCACCGGTCAGGGAAACTACACAGACGATATCAATCTTCCAAAGCAGACTTATGCATACTTCGTTCGCAGCCCCCATGCGCACGCTAAGCTGGGCCGCATCAACACCAAGGCCGCTGAGGCCGCGCCGGGAGTTGTTGCGGTGTTTACGGGAAAGGATGTGGAAGCGGACGGCATTGGCGGCCTGATCTGCGGGTGGATGATCCACTCAAAAGATGGCTCGCCGATGAACGCAGGCCCGCACCCGATCTTGGCATCCGGCAAAGTGCGCTATGTGGGTGACCATGTTGCCGTGGTGATTGCCGAAAGCTACGCGGAAGCCAAGGCGGCTGCCGAGCTGGTTGAAGTGTCTTACAAAGTGCTGCCCGCGGTGGTCGACACCGCCACGGCCGCGACGGCAAAGGCCTCAGTCCACGACGACATTCCCAACAACACGGTCTTCAATTGGGCTATTGGCGATGAAGACGCCACCGCCAAGGCGTTTTCGTCAGCGAGCCACGTGACCACCTTGGATCTGGTGAACAATCGTCTCATTCCCAATGCCATGGAGCCACGCGCTGCCATTGGCGATTATGACGGCGGCTCTGACAGTTTCACCCTCTACACCACGTCGCAAAACCCGCATGTGGCGCGTTTGGTCCTGTCGGCGTTCATCGGCATTGCGCCGGAGCACAAGCTTCGGGTGATCGCGCCGGATGTGGGCGGTGGATTTGGCTCCAAGATCTTCATCTACGCCGAAGAGACCGTTTGTGTCTGGGCGGCGAAGAAGGTTGGACGTCCGATCAAGTGGACGGCCGGACGCGATGAAGCCTTCCTGGCTGATGCGCATGGTCGTGACCACGTGTCCAAAGCCGAGTTGGCAATTGACGCCAACGGCAAGATACAGGCGCTTCGGGTGAAGACGACCGCCAATTTGGGGGCTTATCTGTCGACCTTCGCGTCCTCGGTTCCCACCTACCTTTATGCCACGCTGCTGTCGGGTCAGTACAACATTCCGAACATCTATGCTGAGGTCGACACGGTCTACACCAACACCGCTCCAGTGGATGCTTACCGCGGAGCAGGGCGGCCCGAAGCCACCTATGTGGTGGAACGGCTGGTGGAAACCGCCGCACGCGAGCTGGGCATGGATCCTGCCGAGTTCCGCTCAAAGAACTTCGTGACGGAGTATCCGCACCAGACGCCGGTCATCATGTGCTACGACAGCGGCGACTATCAGGACAGCCTCGACAAGGCGTGCGCGTTGATCAAGTACGATCAGTTTGAAAAACGCCGGGCCTCGTCCATGCGCAAAGGCAAGATGCGCGGCATCGGTTTCTCCACCTATATCGAAGCCTGTGGCATCGCCCCATCGGCTGCCGTGGGCTCGCTTGGTGCGGGCGTCGGCTTGTGGGAAAGCGCCGAAGTGCGCGTCAATCCCACGGGGAACGTGGAAGTACTCACCGGTTCTCACTCGCACGGTCAGGGCCACGAGACCACGTTTGCGCAGTTGGTCGCCGACCGGCTCGGCATTCCCATCGATCAGGTGGAGATTGTTCATGGCGACACGGACAAGGTCCAGTTCGGCATGGGCACCTACGGGTCCCGGTCCGGGGCCGTGGGCATGACCGCGATCTCCAAGGCCCTCGATAAAGTGGAAGCCAAGGCCAAGAAGGTGGCCTCCCATGTTATGGAAGCGGCTGAAGGCGACATCGAGTTCAAGGATGGCTCCTTCACCGTTAAGGGCACCGATAAGGCCATGGCCTTCGGCGAGGTGGCGCTTGCCGCCTACGTTGCCCACAGCTTCCCCACCGATCAGATCGAACCTGGTCTGAAGGAAGGTGCGTTCCATGACCCGGCGAACTTCACGTTCCCGGCCGGGTGCCATATCTGCGAAGTTGAAGTGGATCCGGAAACCGGTGTCACGGAAATCGTGGACTGGGTGGCCGTGGATGATTTCGGCAACATCATCAACCCGAACATTGTTGAGGGGCAGGTGCATGGTGGGATCGCGCAAGGCGTCGGCCAGGCGCTCACCGAGAACGCCGTCTATGACAGTGGTACGGGCCAGCTCCTTTCAGGCTCCTACATGGACTATTGCATGCCGCGAGCTTCGGACTTCCCGGAGTTCCGGCTGGGCTTCACGGTCACCGAGTGTCCCACCAATCCGCTTGGCATCAAGGGGTGCGGTGAGGCCGGCGCAATTGCAGCGCCTGCCGCTGTGATGAACGCGGTGACGAATGCGATCGGCGTGAAGGAGATGGACATGCCTGCCTCTCCCTTGAACGTCTGGCGCGCACTGAACGCGTCTATTTGATCGGCCGAACCCTCTCAGGAGATAACTGTTATGTATGACTTCAACTATCATCGGCCGAAAGACATCAAGCAGGCCGTAAAAATCCTTCGCGACAGCGAGGACGGCGTGCCCATGTCCGGCGGCATGACCCTTGTGCCCACCATGAAGCAGCGTCTTGCTGCCCCTTCGGATGTGGTGGACATTGCCGCCGCCGCGGGCTCGGGCATCAAGGCCTCGACCAGCAAGGTGACCATCAAAGCCGGCACCACCCATGCCACGGTGGCCTCTCATCCCGGCATCCAGAAGCACTGCCCGTCGCTGGCCGCGCTGGCTGGAATGATCGGTGATCCGCACGTGCGCAATAAGGGCACGATTGGGGGCTCCATTGCCAACAACGACCCGGCGGCCGACTATCCGTCCGCGTGCCTGGCGCTTGCGGCGAAGATCGTCACCAACAAGCGCACCATTGACGCGGACAAGTTCTTCAAGGGCTTGTTTGAAACCGCCCTCAGAGACAATGAGATCATCACGGAAGTGGAGTTCGCGTGTCCGAAACGTGGAGCCTACGCCAAGTTTCCGAACCCGGCCTCGCGCTATGCCATGGTCGGTGTTTACGTGGCCGACCACGGACGCAAAGGCATTCGGGTCGCGGTTACCGGCGCCACCGACAGTGCTCACCGCAACAAGGCCATGGAAAAAGCCCTGACGGAGGACTTCGCTCCCGGCGCGCTGGACAGCGTGAAGGTGAAATCGGACGACATGAACGATGACATTCATGCCTCCGCCGATTACCGCGCCCATCTGGTCACCGTAATGGCCAAGCGCGCCGTGGCCGCCAGCGGCTGAACAATCGGGCACCAGAACCATGAAGGGCCCGCGGGAAAGCTCTCCCGCGGGTCTTGTTTTTCAAGAAGACCTCACGATCTTTAGTGGCGAACTCCACCACCCTGGGGCCTTCACAGAACAGGACGTTGGTTAAGATGAAAGACGCGTTGCCTCAATCGATCGATGAGACCCAAGAGCTCTTGTCCTCGGCCGACTATGTGGCAGACCGTGCCTTGGCGACGGTTGTCTATTTGTCATTCAAGCTCGGCCGCCCGCTGTTTCTGGAGGGAGAAGCCGGGGTGGGGAAAACCGAACTTGCCAAGGTGATCTCACAAGCCCTCGGCCGGCCTTTGATCCGCCTGCAATGCTATGAGGGTCTGGACGTCAGCTCTGCGGTCTACGAGTGGAACTACGCTGCGCAGATGATTGAGATCCGCTTGGCGGAGGCCTCCGGCGATCTCAAACGCGATGAGGCAAGCCGGGAGGTGTTTTCAGAGCGCTTCTTGATCAAGCGGCCCCTCTTGCAAGCGCTTGAGGCCGGCAAAGAGGGCGCGCCGGTCTTGCTAATTGACGAACTGGACCGCACGGACGAAGCCTTCGAGGCCTTTCTGCTGGAAGTCTTGTCGGACTTCCAGATCACCATTCCGGAACTTGGCACGGTGAGCGCTGGTGAGCCGCCTATTGTGATCATCACCTCAAACCGCACGCGTGAGATCCACGACGCCCTTAAACGCCGCTGCCTTTACCACTGGGTGGGGTATCCGGAGGCGGAGCGCGAACTGGCGATCTTGAAGGCCCGGGTTCCCGGCGCGCCTGAGGCGCTTGCGCAAGAGGTTGTGGCGTTTGTGCAGGAACTGCGCGGCCAGGATCTGTTTAAGTCGCCCGGTGTGGCCGAAACCCTCGATTGGGTCACCGCCTTGCATGAACTTGATCAGGTGGCGCTCGATCCCACCGTCGTGAATGACACTTTGGGCGTTTTGCTCAAGTATCAAGATGATATTGAGCGGATGGAAGGCTCTGAAACCAAGCGTCTTCTCAACCAAATTCAATCTGAAATCCGGGCCAGCTAGCCTTGTCGTCCCCCACACAGTTTGAGGTTATTCAGGGCGGAAAATCTGACGCGCCGCCAAGCGGCAAATTGGCGGAAAACATCATGCATTTCGGCCGCGTCCTGCGCGGAGCGGGGCTGCCTTTAGGGCCGGGCCAGGTCATCGACGCCATCACTGCAGCCGAGTGCGGTTGCTTGCGGTCAAGGGACGACTTCTATTGGACCTTGCACACCATTTTCGTGAAGCGCTTTGAGCACCGGGCACTGTTTGATCAGGCCTTCCACGCTTTCTGGCAAAAGCCCAAGATGCTTGAGCAACTGATGCAGCTCTTCTTCCAGGAAATCAGCCGGCCTGCCGGACCGCAGAAGAAGAAGGCCGGTCATCGCCGATTGGCCAATGCCATGTTCCAGGAACCTGAGGTTCAGAAGATGCGCCCTGCGCCTCAGGATGTCATTGAGGTGGATGCCAGCTACTCCTTCAGCGCCCGCGAAGTTCTGCGCGAGAAGGATTTTGAGCAAATGACCACCGACGAACAGTCGGAAGCCCGTCAGGTCATAGCCTCGCTGCGCCAGCAACGCCTGGAGATAAAGACCAGGCGTTTCAGCCCAGCCAGATCCGGGGCGGTGGATATGCGGCGGACTTTAAAAGCGGCAGCGCGGTCCGGCGCAGGCTTGGCCGACCTAAAGCGCCGCACCCGGGCGGTGAAAGAACCGCCGCTTGTGGTGCTCTGCGATATCTCCGGATCCATGTCCGGTTATTCGCGCATGTTTCTGCACTTCCTCCACGCACTGACCAGTGACCGCAGCAGAGTGCATGTGTTCCTGTTCGGCACACGGCTCACCAACATCACCCGGGCCCTGAAGCGAAAGGATCCCGATGAGGCGGTCGAAGCGGTGTCCGCTCAGGTGCAGGACTGGTCCGGCGGCACGCGCATTGGCCATTGCCTGAGAGAGTTCAATTATGCCTGGGCGCGCCGTGTGCTGGGCCAGAATGCCCATGTTCTCTTGATTTCCGATGGCCTGGACCGGGACGATACGGACATGCTGGAGGTGGAGATCGCACGGCTCGGCCGCAGTGCGAAACGGCTGATCTGGCTGAACCCTTTGCTGCGCTTTGAGGGCTTTGAGGCCCGCACAGGAGGCATTCGCGCCATCCTCTCGCATGTGGATGAGTTCCGCCCTGTCCATTCGTTGGCGTCCTTGGAAGACCTGGCAAAATCTCTCACGTCTTCCTCTAACGGCCGTTACAACCCATATAAGTGGCTCAACGCTGCGCAACCTTGATTGAGGAGGCCTCTGTTATGAGCGCTCCGGATGCGAACATACTCAACGATGCCAAGTCCTGGCTGGACGAAGGACGTAAACTGGCCTTGGCGACCGTGATTGAAACCTGGGGCTCGGCCCCGCAACCGACCGGCTCCCAGTTGGTGATCGATGAGGAGGGGAATTTCATCGGGTCCGTTTCTGGCGGATGTGTGGAAGGGGCGGTGGTCACCGAGGCAATCGATGTCATCGGGGCCGGCACTGGCAAGGTGCTGGAGTTCGGCGTTGCCGACGAAACCGCCTGGGAAGTGGGGTTGGCGTGCGGCGGCCGGATTCGGATTTATGTAGAGCCGCTTGGGCACTGAAGACGATGAAGCGAGAACTGTTCGATCAGGTTTTAGACGCCAAAGCCGAGCGTCGCCCCGTGGCCGTGATCACGCATCTGGCGACGGGAGCACAGCGCCTTGTGGCCAGAGACGCTGCGCACGACGACGACCTTTCAGATGTGCTGGACACCGCGTTCCGTTTCGATAAGTCACAGGTGGTCGCCCAGGACGGTGAAGAGTACTTCGTGGATATTCACAACCCGCCCCTGAAAATGGTGATGATCGGCGCGGTTCATATTGCCCAGGCGCTGATCCCCATGGCCAAGGCCACAGGTTATGATGTGACCATTGTTGATCCGCGCGGTGCGTTTGCCACCGAGGCGCGTTTTCCCGATGTGGGCTTAATCGCTGAGTGGCCTGACGAGGTGTTGAACGATGTGGGGCTGGATGCCCGCACGGCCGTGGTTGCGCTGACCCACGATCCGAAGATTGACGACCCGGCCCTGCAGATGGCCCTTAACTCTGAGGTTTTCTATATCGGCGCCCTGGGGTCGAAACGCACCCATGCGAGCCGTCTTGAGCGTCTGAGAGAACACCGGTTCAGTGATGAGACACTGGCACGGATCAAAGGGCCGATCGGCCTCAACATCGGTGCCAAGGGGCAAGCGGAGATCGCGGTTGCGATCATGGCACAGGTGATCGAGCACCTAAGGCTTGGCGGAGAGGCGTCATGAAATTCGGCCCCGTTCCCGTGTCCGAGGCCATGGGCGCAATCTTGGCCCACTCGGTCAAGACCGGCGGGCAGAGCTTGAAGAAAGGCCGGACCCTTGTGGCGGAGGACTTGGATGTGCTGCGCGCGGCGGGGCTCGGCGAGGTGATCGTCGCACGCCTGGAAGAGGGCGATATTCATGAGGATGAAGCGGCCCGGCTCATAGCTGCCGCGCTCACCGGAGCCCATGTTTCGCCGGCAGAACCCTTCACCGGCCGGGCCAACCTCTATGCGGATGCAGAAGGTCTGGCCTTGGTGGACGAAGACAGATTGCGCGCTATCAACCGTCTTGATGAACGCCTGACCATTGCCACTTTGCCGGCCCACGAGCCGGTCGGCATGCGCCAGATGCTGGCGACGGTGAAGATTATTCCCTTCGCGCTGCCCCGCTCAGTGATCGATACCGCTTTGGAGTTGGCGGGCCAAGGCGGCCCCATCGTATCTGTCGCTCCGTTCGGCGTGACCACTGTTGATTTGGTGATCACCAAGCTGCCGCAACTGAAGGCTTCGATGATTGAGAAGACCGAGCAGGTGGTTCGCGGGCGCTTGGAGCGCTGTGGCGCAGATCTTGGTCAGGTGATCTTGTGCGATCATAGCAAGGATGATGTGGCCAATGCGATCGCCCGTCTTACCCCGGACACTCCGCTGTTGCTGTTTGGGGCCTCTGCGATCGTCGACCGCGATGACGTGATCCCGGCAGGTCTGCAACGGGCGGGCGGAGAGGTGGTGCATCTCGGCATGCCTGTTGATCCCGGCAACCTTTTGATGCTCGGCAAGTTTGGACCCTCGCCGGTGATCGGGGTGCCCAGTTGCGCGCGCTCGCCCAAGCTGAACGGCTTTGATTGGGTGTTGCAACGGGTTCTGGCAGGCCTGGAGGTCGGCGCTCATGACCTTATGGATATGGGGGCAGGGGGGCTGCTGAAAGAAATCCCGTCCCGCCCGCGCCCGCGCGAGTTGCGCGGCGGCGAGATCCCGGTTGGGCGGCGTTCCGCTAAGATTGCTGCGGTGATCCTGGCCGCGGGTCGTTCAACGCGGATGGGGCCTGAGAACAAGCTTCTGAAGCTGATTGACGGCGAGCCCTTGGTGGCGCGGACCGTTCGGCAAATCTCTGCATCGGGCGCCAGCCCCATATTTGTGGTCACCGGCCACGAGGATGAACAGGTGCGGCAAGCCTTGGCGGGAGCGGATGTTACCTTTGTTCACAACCCGGCCTACCGCGATGGGCTCTCCGCTTCATTGAAAGCCGGCATCAGCGCCGTCCCGGGAGAGGTCGATGGCGCGCTGGTGGCCCTCGGCGATATGCCGAATGTGGGTGGGCAGGTGGTCGACAAGCTGATCTCTGCATTCAATCCAGGCGAGGGACGCAGCATCTGCGTGCCGCTCTTTAGGGGCAAGCGCGGCAATCCGGTCCTGTGGGGAGCGGAGTTCTTTGAAGCCATAAGGGGATTGAGCGGCGACATTGGCGCCAAACATTTGTTGGCCGATTACTCTGAGGCCGTGTGCGAGGTTGAACTGGACGATAAGGCCGTGCTTTTGGATCTGGATACGCCTGAGGCCTTTGCCGCATACGAGCACGCCTGAATTGAACTGAGTTGGCGCGAAGGGGCGGTGCGTCTGCAAACGTGCTGACCTTTGTTCTATTTGACCTCTTCAACCACCCTAAATGGGATACCCCATAAGCGATATTTATTATCAGCCACAAAATCTGCGATGGTTCTCAGCACGAGTAGGTTTGCGGATTGCAACCCGTGAATTGCAACCGATGAGAGGTGTTGGCTGTGGCAGGTTCGATTGCGGTGTTTTGTTCAGGAATGGTGGTTGTTTACAACGCGGTGCGCTCGCTCGCCTTGGTGGTCGGCGCCGCTATGGTTTTGGCGGCAGCGCAGCTCGCTCTAAAGGCCGATTCCCCCGTTGCTTTGCTGGTGGCTGTCGGTTTCGGCCTTGCATTGGTTCTTGCCCTTTGGGCGGTCTGGCGGCCCCATTCTGGGGCGCATGAGCGCGCGCCTGGCACGCGTGAGAGTATGTTCAGTCTCCAACGCCAGGTCCGGGGATTTGACGTGAAGCGGCTCATGTCTGGCGTTGGTGCTGTGTTTGGCGCCTGTGTCATCCTCTTTATCAGTTTTGCTGCAATGACCGGTGGCTCGGTCATGGCCGGGATCATGTTCTTTTGCAGCGGCGTTATGGCCATGCGGGCTGCGTGGACCCTTTTGTGGGCCCAACGCGGCGCTCGGGGCTTATAGGCTGAGCGTATGGCCGCTAACCCGGGGAATCTCGCGATTTGCAGATTGCACCGGGGCGGCGGAGAAGGAGATGCCAACACCGGGTCTTCCCAAAAGCACACCCGGCTCCATTCTCCGCCGTACCAGTTTGCCAATCAGCTGGCGCGCTGGCGTTATCTGATTTGGCCGATGTCCCCATGCGTCATTCCCGCGTATCTGGGAATCTGGACCGGCGCGCTTCCCAGAGCTTCGGTCCAGGCTCCGGTCAATCACGAGCTGTCAGTGCATCCGGGGCGGCGTGGGGCATCTTCTTGTATGGCGCCTTTTGAGTATCCCATCGTGGAGATGTGCATAGCGCAATCCAGATGCTAATTCTTCACGCGGTCTAAAGACCACTCAACCGCGCACGAGCTGGCTTTACTAAAGCGTATGGGGCGATGCCATCCTGTCACCAGCGCAAGTTCAGTCACCCACCGGGGACCGGCCAGCGCGCCAAGCACGGGGGATAGGAGAGCACTGCAGCGGGGGCTGTGTGCTCTCCGCCTCGCGCGCTTCTGCTCTTACCGTTTAGTCGTTCCCAGTCTCTTTCCCCGTTGATAAGCCGAAACGAACAAGGCACTCTAAAGCCCATGCCGGAAAAGCATGATGAACAGGCCTTGGCCTTTGATGTGGTCATAGTGGGAGCCGGTTTCGCGGGTCTCTACGCGCTCTATAAACTGCGCAAAGCAGGGTTTTCCGTAAGGGTGCTCGAGGCCGGAGGCGATGTTGGCGGCACGTGGTATTGGAACCGCTATCCCGGCGCACGGTGCGACGTGGAGAGCCTGTCCTATTCCTACTCGTTCAGTGAGGCCTTGCAGCAAGACTGGCATTGGTCGAAGCGCTACGCGGAGCAGCCCGAGATCCTCAGTTACATCAACCATGTGGCGGACCGGTTTGATCTCCGCGGAGACATTGAGTTCGACACCCGTGTGCTGAGGGCCGCGTTTGACGAGGCTGCAAACCTGTGGCGCATTGGAACAAACCGCGGCGATATGTTCACAGCGCGCTATTGCATCATGGCCACCGGTTCCCTTTCCACGCCGAAATATCCGGAGATTGAAGGTCTGCAAGACTTTGCAGGAGAGTGTTATCACACGGCCGCCTGGCCTCACGAGGGCGTTGAATTCTCCGGCAAGAAGGTTGGACTGATCGGGACCGGCGCCACCGGGGTTCAGGCCACACCGGTGATCGCGCGCGAGGCCCGCCATCTAACGGTGTTTCAGCGCACAGCGAATTTCTCTGTTCCGGCCTGGAACCGCGATCTCACCGACGAAGAGGAGGCGGCGTGGAAGGAGAACTACGCCTTCTGGCGTGAAAAGGAGCGCTCCACCCACACTGGATTTCACAATGAAGGCGGGCACCCACGGGCCACGAAACTGACCCCTCAAGAGCGCCTGGCCACGCTTGAAGACGGATGGCGCAAGGGCGGATTGCTCATGTGGAACGTCTTCTCCGACCTGATGACCGACCGGTTGGCCAATGAGGTGACCGCTGAGTTTCTCCGCGGCAAGATCCGCCAGATTGTGGAGGATCCCGCAACGGCTGAGCTTCTCTGTCCGCGCTCGCATCCGGTGGGCTCCAAACGGTTGTGCGTGGACAGCGGGTATTACGAGACCTTCAACCGCGACAACGTCAGCTTGGTGGATGTGGGCACTCATCCGATCAAAGCCGTTCTGCCGGATGGCCTGCTACACGCCGGCAAGAAGCATGAGCTCGATATGCTTGTTTTCGCAACCGGGTTCGATGCCATGACAGGCACTCTGCTGCGCATCGATGTGCGCGGCAGGGAGGGCGTCAGCTTGGGCGAAAGGTGGCGCGAGGGACCGCAAAGCCTGTTGGGTCTGGCTGTCTCCGGCTTCCCGAACCTGTTCACCATCACCGGTCCCGGCAGTCCGTCAGTGCTCAGTCATGTGCTCATGGCGATCGAACAGCATGTGGACTGGATTGCCGATTGCCTCTGTCATCTGCGTCAGGAAGGTCTTGCGCAGATTGAGGCGTGCGCTGAGGCAGAGGCCGAATGGGGCGCTCATGTGCAGGAGGTGGCCGATGGCACGTTCTTCCGCGAGGCCGATTCTTGGTACATGGGGGCAAACGTGCCTGGAAAGCCCAAGGTCTTCATGCCCTACACGGGCGGGGCCCACAAATACCGTGCCCATTGCGATGACGTCGCATCCTCAGGCTATGACGGGTTCATTCTGCGTGCGCACAGCACCGCCGCGCCATCGGCTGCGGACGCCTGAGGGATCATGAGTGTAGCCGACTGGATAGCCGTGGATTGGGGAACGACCCATGTGAGGGCCTGGGCCATGGGCCCTGGCAATTCCGTGCTGGCGGCGGACAGTTCCACCAAAGGCATGGGCACACTAAAGCCCGAAGAGTTCGAGCCTGCGCTGGTTGAGCTCGCAGCCTCTTGGCTTCCAAAAGACCGAACAATTGATGTGCTCGCGTGTGGCATGGTTGGCGCCCGGCAAGGGTGGGTGGAGGCAGAGTACCTGCCGGTGCCCACGCCGCCGTTGGTGCCTGCCCGGTTTCGCCAAGCCGATGCGGCGAACGTACATCTGGCGGTGTCGATCATTCCGGGACTGAAGCAGAGCGCGCCGCCGGATGTGATGCGCGGTGAAGAAACGCAGATTGCGGGCTTCCTGAGCCAAACTGAAGGCTTTGAAGGGGTGCTGGTTATGCCCGGCACCCACACCAAATGGGTACGTGTTGCCGAAGGCCGGGTGCTCGGCTTCAACTCGTTTATGTCTGGCGAGCTGTTCGCGCTTTTCGAGCAGCACTCGGTTCTGCGCCATTCGCTGGCCGCAGACGACCTCAGCAGCGATGTGTTCCAGGAAACGGTGGGGGCGGTTCTGGCCGACCCTGGCCTGGCGGTGTCGGGCCTCTTCCGGCTCCGGGCGGAGGATTTGCTGGAGGGCCAAGACGCCTCCGTTTCGCGCGCAAAATTATCAGCCTATTTGATTGGATCGGAAATCGCGGCGGCCCGTTCATTTTGGCAAGATGAACGCTGCGCACTCATCGGCAGCCCTGCCTTGACCGACCTTTACAGCAGAGCGCTTGAGACGTGCGGCTGCGCTCACGAAACCCATTCCGCTGACACGCTGACCCTTCAAGGATTATGCGCGGCCAAAGCACTTCTGGAAGAGGACAAGCGATGAAACGCAAATTGATCGCAATCCTGCGCGGACTAAAGCCGGAGGAAGCCATAGACGTGGCCGAGGCGTTGGTGAGCGAAGGGATAGAGATTATTGAGGTGCCGCTCAATTCGCCGCGTCCGTTTGAGAGCATTGAACGCATGGCAAACGCGTTGGGAGAGCGTGCCCTCATAGGCGCCGGCACGGTGCTGACCGTGGATGAAGTGGGTCAAGTGGCGCACGCCGGCGGCAAGATCTGCGTTTCGCCCGATTGCAAGCCTGCAGTGATTAAGGCTGCCAAGGGCGCAGGGGTAGCAAGCTACCCGGGTGTCTTCACCGCAACGGAGTGCTTTGCGGCTTTGGAGGCAGGAGCGGATGGTCTCAAGCTCTTTCCAGCCTTCCTGGCGGGGCAGGCGGGGCTTCAGGCTTTGCGGGCCGTTCTGCCTCAAGAGACGGAGGTCTACGCTGTTGGCGGAGTGGGCGGCCCGGAGTTTGCCGACTGGTTTGCCGCAGGCGCCAGCGGGTTTGGCATTGGTTCAGCGCTCTATAGCCCGGGCGATAGTGCATCCAAGGTCGCCGAAGCGGCGCGTGGGTTGGTCCAGGCGTACGACCTGGCCAGAAGCTCTAGTTCGTAAGAGAG
>JANQOW010000007.1 GCA_028285595.1 Hyphomicrobiales bacterium | reverse complement strand
GGTCGATGGCATAGAGCATGTCTTTCTTCAGAATGGTCGCATCCACCACGAGCAACGCATCAAGGTCATCGGGCAGCGTGTCGCTGAAATGGGGCACGGCCGCTACGTCAAAGCTCTGCTTCAGATCTTCCAACAGGCTCAGTCCCGGACGGCCTTTTTCCAGGTGAGATGGCGCCACGAGCGGACTTAAGATCCCAAGCTTTCTCGTTTTCTGCCTGCCAAGCTCGCTCAACAGCACGGCTATGTCGTAATCCAACAGCTGCTGACGGCGGGGGTCGAAATAGGCAATACGGCCAGTGCGGTCATTGTGGCGCGCCGTAGCGCCCAGATAGAAGTAGTCGCCCGAGGTCATAGGCACTCGGCGAACACTTTGGCTCAAGGCAGTCATCTCTTCATCACTATCGGGGCGCGGATCTATGACGTTCACCGTCAAGCGGCCCCGGGCGCGCCCTTCCAAAAGCCGCATTCGCTCGATGATACGCCGGGCGTGGCTCTTTATGGCGAACGGCACGGAGGGTTCACTGTCGCTCCAGTAAACATCAACGACCGTCTCGTCCGGCAGGGTCCCAAGGATGGTCAACAGGTTTTCGTGCACCGTGAATTCTCGTTGCTCTGTGAGATCGAGGCCCATGGGCACCGAGCGTGCAAGCGACAGGGCCGCGGGCAGTGCAAAGGACGCAACAACGAAACCCGCAAGACTGAAGGCAAGCGTAGCGCTGAGCGGTTTCTGCGCACGACGCGCCTGAATTGCCCAAACCGCGGCGACCAAGGCCAGAGAACCAACGCCGAAGAAATACACCAAAGGCGCGAACTGAATGTGCCCCGTAGTGACCTGATCGTACCAGTGCTTCGGACTGAGACTGACCATAGCTGCCCCCACGAATGGCGGCACGGTGCCCTTGGACACCTGGGCAACCACATCCCATCCCGCCAGCATCAAGGCGAGCAGCAAGCCAAGGCCCAGGACGAAGGCGCTAATTTCATCTCGGACCAGCGCAGCAGCAAACAGGCACAAGGCAAAACACACCATCAATAGCAGCGCGGCAGCAACGTAGCCGGCCACAATCGTACCAAGATCGGGTTCGCCCAAGTAGATCAGCGTCACAGGGATGGGTGCAGTGCAAGCCAGCGCAACCAACAGGATGGTGCTGCCCGCCAGGAACTTCCCGACAACCAACTGGCTGATCGGAATCGGTAAGCTCAAGCCTAGCTCCAGGCTGCTGTCTGATGTTTCATCCCCCCAGCATCGCATCGCAAGCGCCGGCACCAACACGATACAAACCCAGGGCAGAAAGATTGAAAACAACCGCAAAGAGGCTTCATCCGTTGAGAAGAAGTCGCCCACCAAGAATATTCCGGCAGCCAGAATTCCGGTGAAGGCTGAGAGGAAAATCACCGTTAGGGGGGAATAGACATATTGGCGCCACTCATGCCTGTAGACCGACCACACAGGGTGCCTGAAGACCTTCATGATCCGGCCTTGTTTGATGTGGCCGTCAGTTCGGCGAAAGCCTGGCCTAATCGGCCCGCTCCATCCAGGAGCGCGCTGATCGGTGCATCTTTAGCGATGACACCATCGGCGATGATGATTACGCGTGTGCACAGCTCTTCGGCCTCCTGAAGGATGTGCGTCGACAGGATAATCGCGGTGCGTTCTGAGATTTTGCGGATGTAGTCGCGAATATGATCTTTCTGACCCGGGTCCAAACCATCGGTGGGTTCGTCCAGGATGAGGGCGGATGGATTATGAAGCACGGACTGGGCAAACCATGCTCTTTGACGCCAGCCCTTAGATAACGTGCGAAAGGTTTTGTCCAAGGCCGGGGTCAGCAGAGTGCTTTCTGAGATTTCTTCGATTGCCTGACGGGCCTGAACCGCCGAAAACCGGCGCGCATCAGCGCAAAAGGTAAGAAACTCCCGGACCGTCAAGTCCGGAAACCCGCCGGCGGCCTCCGGCATATACCCCAAGGCCCGCTGAGCATCTGCGCGCCCAACAACGATGTCATGGCCGGCAATCTTGCCGGAACCATTATCAGGGAGCAGTGCCCCGCTCAACATCTTCATTGTGGTGGACTTACCGGCCCCATTCGGTCCCAACAGACCAACCACATCGCCCGGTTCCACGGTGAACGACACCTCCTTGACCGCATGCGTTGCGCCGAACGATTTGCTGAGGTTATGCGCTTCAATCATTCCGGCCGATCCAGTTGACGTGGCAGGGGATCACTCTACCAGGAAACCGGCGATGATAAATGCGGCAACGCTCGCCCATGTGAGTCCATAACCGCTGCGCAGCACCAGCTTAGCTGTGGGTTCAGGAGTGGTTGAGCCTTCACGCAGGAGGTAGTTGCCAAGCATTGCTATCAGACCGCCGATCACAGCAAGGGTGATGATGAACGGACGGGAGGTCAGAAGCTCAAGAATGCCCATCGTCACCGGGCCCGGAGCTGACGGTTAGTCGCCGGTTTTGGCATAGACTTCCATGAAGCCGCTGGCGCTCGCGCTGTCGGAGAAGCTCTTCATGGCCTCTTCGTGGAGAATCTCCATAGCTTCGCTCTTGTATCGATAGGCCTCCGGCGAGCTCATCATCTTGAAATCACGCGGGCGTGGCAAGTCAATATCTATGACGGTGCGCACTTCGGCAGGCTTGTTAGACAAAACCACAAGTCGGTCCGCTAGGAAGATGGCCTCATCGATTTCCGATGTCACGAAGATTTGCGTGCGACGGTTCTCCTCAAAGATCTTCAGGAAGAACTCTTGCATCAGCTCTCTGGACATGGCGTCCAGACCTCTGAAGGGTTCATCCATGATCATAATGCGCGGCTCGTTGATCAGCGCCCGGGCCAGCTCAGCACGGCGCTGCATGCCGCCTGACAGCTGCAGCGGATACTTGTCTTTGAAGTCGGCGAGGCCCACTTTTTCGATCAGCTTGACGGCTTCAGCCTCCAGGTTCCCACCTTGATAGTCGCCGCGCAACTTAGGACCGAACACAATGTTTTCGTAGGTCGTTTGCCAAGGCATGAGGGCCGTTTCCTGGAAGACGACCATTCGTTCCTTGCCGGGGCCTGTGACTTCGCTTCCGTCAAGCAGGATTGTGCCCGTGTCCGGTGTCTCAAATCCGGCAATCAGATTGACCAGAGTGGATTTCCCACAGCCAGAAGGGCCAACAACCACGGTCAGCATGCCGGCTTCCACCTCTAGACTGAGGTTGCCGAGCACCTGATCGAACTCCCATTCTTCGCCATAACCTTTGGAGACGTTTTTCAGCTCCATACGGCTTTGACCGGCGCCGAAATCGATCCCTTCTGAAGCGGCCATATTCGCTGGTCCTGCGTCTGTCATCAATTCAACTCCTTGGCGATCATCAGAACAACCGTCTCCAGGGCATAAAATAGTCACCCAGCGCTCGAACCGCACTGCTCGAAAGATAACCGGCAATGCCGATACTTATCATGCCAACCACGACCTGCTCCAATGAGCCGCCCATGAAGGAGTTCCAAATGAAGAACCCGAGCCCGCCACCGGCTTGCGTGCCGCCGCCAGAGATCATCTCGGCGGCCAGAACAACCTCCCAGGTGATCCCCATCCCCACGGCTGCACCGGTGAAGATGGACGGCAGGGTACCTGGTAGAATGATCTTGTAGAAAAGGTCCCATTGGGTTGCGCCCATGGATTGGGCCGCTCGCAGGTAACGCACATCGATCGCGCGCGCTCCTCCGAGAACGTTAATCACAATGGTGAAGAACGCACCCAAGAAGGTGACGAAGGCAATTGACATTTCATTGGTCGGCCAAAAAATCAATGAGGCAGGCACCCAGGCCAAAGGAGGAATTGGACGGAGGATTTCGAAAGGCGGGAAGAAGATACCGCGGAAGTATTTGTTCACCGCGAGCGCGAGGCCAAACGGAATGCCCAGGATCATCGCGGCCATGAAGCCCACAAACACGCGCTTGAAGCTATCTACCCAGCTTGTCCAGTAGCCGATCTTTGTAACAACTTCGGTTGCCGCTAGGCCCACTGCCGACGGAGCTGGTATGAGCCCAACATAGGGAAATGCAACGCCAAACCAACTTTCCCAGCGCGAGCCTATTTCCCACAAGCCTAGGAACACACAAATCGCAATCAGGCCACGCCAAAACTTTACATTCGAAAGCGCCTTTTTAAGGCGCGAGCGTCGAACGACTACGGGGCCATCGTGGCCGGACTGAACCATTTCTGTCATGACATATCTTCCAGCTTGATTCCCTTAGGCCAATTCGCGTTCGCCGGCCTGGAACGCTTTCAGGGCCTCCTCGTGAACGGCTTCTTTGGCTTCTTCAACGAGCAGGCGAAATTGTTCTGAAGACAAGATTTTGTAATCCCGAGGCCGGGGGATGTTCACGTCTACAACCTTCTTCAGCTTGCATGGCCGCGTCGTCATCACATAGACGCGGTCGCCGAGAAAGATGGCTTCTTCCAGATCGTGCGTGATGAAGAAGATTGTCACTTTGGTACGGTCATAAACCTCAAGAAGCGACTCGTGCATGATCGACTTTGTGAGTGCATCCATCGCCCTGTAAGGCTCGTCCAGAAGCAGTACCTTCGGTGAGTTGATCAGGGCGCGCACAATCTCAACGCGCCGGGCCATACCGGAGGAAACCTCCCCGGGGTACTTATCGGCCACATCAGACAGGCCGGCTTCTTCCAGCATGACTTTGCCCAAAGCGTGGGCCTGCTCCTTGGTCATGGAGCCTTGGACGATGGGTCCGTAGGCGACGTTCTCAAGCAAGGTCTTCCAGGGAAACAGGGCACCATGCTGAAACACGACAATTCGGTCTGCGCCCATGCTTGCCTGCGGCTTCGACGGGCCGCAAAGCAGTTGATCGTCGAGGTAGATCTCGCCTGTGGTGATAGAGTGAAAACCTGCAATCGCGTTTAACAATGTCGTCTTACCGCAACCCGAGGGGCCCACGATCATGCAGACTTCGCCTGCTGCGATGTCCATGGAGCAGTCATCGACCGCCATCACATTCACGCCCTCAGGATCATAGATCTTGGTGACATTGCGAATGCTGAGCCGGCCTCCCGCAGCGTCGCGAGCTGTTTCTTCTTTTTGCATCTTTGAGTGTTCCTTAACTCGACGAACCTAGCGATCCTGCTGTGCCAGTTCTTTAACTTGCCATTGCATAAGTTGCCTGCCGACTTGGCGAACCATCACGGACGTCCCCCAGCCAACGAGACCCAGCGTAAGCATACCGATGACCATGGGCACGGTGACGTTATTCATGAAGCTGTCGACGATCAGGTAGCCGAGCCCATAGTCACCCGACACCATTTCAGCGGCTACGAGCGAGAACCAGGCCACGCCGACCGAGATCTGCAATCCGGTGAAGATAAACGGCAAAGCACCGGGAACGACCACATTGGTAAAGATTTGCCACTTGCTTGATCCCAAGCAGCCGGCGGCGCGGAAATACTCTTCGTCGATTGAATCCACACCGAGCATCGTGTTCAGCGTTGTGACGAAAAGCGAAGCGAGGGTTGCCAGAAAGATCACAGGCGTTTCAAAGCCCGAGAACATCAAGATAGCGAGCGGCACCCAAGCGAGAGGGGGGATAGGCCGCAGCACCTCAAGGATCGGGAAGGTGTAATCGCGAAAGGCCTTCGACCACCCCATAAACAGACCAAGCGGAACGCCGACACCTGTGGCGATGCAGAAAGCAATTGCAATGCGCCTGCAGCTCGACCAGATGTGGATATAGTATTCTTCCTTAAAGATAGAGATGCCCTGAAAAGGGTCACGGGCGAACCAATCGGTCAGCACGGTAACCGGGCCGGGAATCTTGCCAAAGCGCCAGAACTCCAAACCCTCGCACAACAGCCAGTAGGTGAAGATCCAGAGCGACAGGCCAAACATCGTTAGATAAGGCGTGGGTGTCGCCATTCTTTGTTCAAGCGTGTACCAGAAGTAGGCAAGCCCCGTAGGTTTGCTCATTCGCGGTCGATCCGAGGGCTTCGTCGTTGCCTGATCACTCATCTATATGCTTCCGTTGCCTGCTACCGGTTTGTTTGAACTTCGCGACACGAGCAGTGGACGCAACAGTGGCACGTCCCTGCAGAAAGTCAAAAAATCCAGCGGCCACGCCATTTGAAGCAATGACCGCTGGACCCGTTGGGAGCTGACTACTCTTTGAAGTCAGAGATTGGGCGGGCTTTGACCACGCCGATTGGGCTCGTCAAACCGCGCGCCTTCAGGATTTCCTGCGCAACGCCGTCCATGACGCCGCCATCGCGGATCTTAGGCTCCGCAGCCGGCTTCTTGGGCAGGCTGTGCAAGAACGCTGTTGCGTTATCGAGCAGGCCTTGGACCCGTTCTGTCACGACAAAGTCTAGCTGCACCTTAACCTCACCACCGCCTTGGCTTGCCGGGGTTTCACCATAAAGTGAGGACCACAAAACTTTCTTGTCGATCGCTTCGGTTTGAGCGGCTGCCATGGCCGCCACTTCTGATGCATTGTTGAAGTCTGCCATGAAGAGCTGCGCGTCGAGCTCTGCTTCGAGCCAGCCGCGGTGAACGTCAGGCCGTTGGGAAATCAGATCGTTCAACATCACCATGAAGCCACCGTCCAGCGCATCAAAGTCTTCGCCGCTGGCGGCACGACGGGCCAGGCCGGCTGCGACGATTTTGGAGGCTGTGGGCTCCCAGATCGCGGCTGCATCGAGCTTCTTGGCCCGGAAGTTTGTCGTGATGATCTCGATGTTCTGGTTCAAATAGCGCCTCGGCTTAATGCCGGCCTTCTGAAAAGCCAGACGTGCGAAGCGGTCAGTGCATGCACCATGCGGAGCTGATGTCAGCTTACCGTCCATCCACTTCACGGCTTCTTTGCCATTGGCAAACTCGGGGGCATCGTTGCGCACCAAGAAGATGTTGCACTGTTGTTTGGACGTGCCAAGAACAGCAACGATGCGAATGTCCGTACCACCTCGAGCCTGGATGTTTTTGAATGTAGAGGCAATGGCCGGCATATCGCCCATATAGCCGATATGCTGCTTTTCACCGGTCATCGCATTCACGATCACCGAACCTTGCAAACCAATCTGGAATTCAGCTGTTGAGCCTTCCGGCAGATATTTTTTCCAAAACTGCTTGCCGTTGTTAACAACGCCGGACCAAGATTCTGTGTAGTAAGGCTGATAGCCGATGACCAAATCGACCTTTTCACCGGGCTTGCCGAAGTCCACCTCAGCTTGTGCCGCCATGGGCACCGCCAGGAACGCGGCAGCAGCTACGCCTAAGCCAAATTTCTTCAGAGATCGCATGTGGTTTCCTCCCATTGTGATCTGTCTAAGGTTTTAAGAACATTGCTTTTCAGTTTGCTGTTGATCTCGTGGTCTCTTGCTCTTTGCCTTGACCGATTGTTGACTTGTGAGACCTGCAGAAACTAGAGCACTTCTTTATCCTATTGTTATTGCACCTCTTTTCATGTTTCACCGACGTGGTGGGAAAGGACCGCAGGCTGTCCCGGCGAAGCGTGCGGTGGTCTTCAAGACCTCCCTCCATCGGTCCATGGCACAGTCTGTACAGGCGTTTGTAAAATCGTTCGAACTAATATCTTGATAGCTGATGTCTATGTATTGTCGAAATTTGCCAAAAAAATTTGCACCTGTGACCGAAAGGACCGTTACGTTGAGTTAGGCTCATCAGCAGGCGCCATTTAGACTGCTATGCCACGTCCTTTGGAATTCAGGAAGTTCTGAGGCCGTGTCTATCAGGCGATAAGAAGTTTCAATTTCAAGAGACACCGCTGTTCCTGTTGGGTTGCGCTAGGAAAAACGCGCTTTGTTGCGATTTGATGCGGTATCGGGCGCCGATTGGTGCAACGTACCGTTTCAAGCAGCAAAGCGTAGACTGCACAAACAGCAGTTTTGCGGAGGAAATTCGAAGATGCCAGCTAGAAATCACAACCAATGGAAAGCCGACCCACCCTTGAAAGACGGCGAGTGGCTCGACAGCCGGATTTACTCAGATCCGGAGATTTATGAGCAGGAACTTGAAGACATCTTCAAGAAGGTGTGGATCCCGATTTGCCATGAATCCGAGCTGCCCAATGCTTATGATTTCAGGACGGCGACCATTGCCCGCGAACCTGTCGTCGTGGCCCGCGGTCCAGACAACACGGTGCGCGCGTTTTTGAACGTGTGCCCCCACCGCGGTATGATGATCGAGCGTCGGCCCTCCGGTTCTTTTGCCGAAGCGGCCCCGTCAGGCAACCCGAAGCGTATGACCTGCATGTTCCACGGCTGGCAGTACGACATGAAGGGCAACTGCGTTTATATCTCGCGGGAGAAGGAAGGCTACCAAGACCGTCTGTGTAAAGAGAATACAGGTCTGCGCCGCCTGCGTTGCGAAGTGAACTTTGGTGGCTTTGTTTGGGTGACATTGAACGACAAGGCGATGTCGTTGGAAGACTGGTGTGGCGAGGCGTTCAAGTGCATCCGCGGCCCGCTGGAAGCAGAACCGCTGGATGTGTTCCACTACCACAAGGCCGTTATCGGCACTAACTACAAGCTGTGGCACGACACCAACAGCGAGTTCTATCACGACTTTATGCACTACCATAACCGGGTGACCGGCTTTAACGATGCCTACTTTGCCCGTGAAAACACAGCGTTCGAGAACGGCCACGTGAACGTGGGATCGTTCGAGGTGCAGTACGATGAGTATGAAGGCTTTGAGAGCCGCGCCGAACTGTCGTTCCCGGGCTTGCCACCGAACCAGTGGTACATGGTGGACCTGTTCCCGGGTATGAACTTTAACCTGCGTGGTTCAGCATTGCGCTGCGATATTGTCACGCCTCTGGGACCAGACAAGGTGATGATTGAGTTCCGTGGCCTCGGCTTGAAGAGCGACACGCCTGAAGAACGCCGCACCCGTATCGACCACCACAACACCATCTGGGGTCCATTCGGGCGGAACTTGCATGAAGACCTGATTGGTGTGGCCGGGCAAGGCTCTGCGATGCTGCCGGGTTCAGAACCCCGCCGGATTTTGCATGGTCGCCACGAGGACAATCTCATCCATGATGAGGTGGGTATGCGCCACTACTATGATGAGTGGGGTAAATGGATGAACCGGCTCCCGAGCAACCCGTCCCTGCCGTATGCACCGGCCGAGGCTGCTGAATAACGGCGCCGGCGCCAAGTTGGAGGATCTTTAATGGGCACGAATGGTGTGGCCACGTCTGAGGCTGTGAGGGATGCTGTCTATCGCGCCTGTATTTTGCTCGACGATGAGAAATGGTCTGAATGGCTCGACCTGTGTGACGACACTTTTGAGTATGAGATCGGCGCATGGAGCCCCGAGATCCGCAAGGACATGATCTATTTCTCGGGCAATCGGGACGCGCTGCAAAACATGACCGATATGCTGGCGAAGCATAACACCGATCATTCTCCGCTAAGGCGCCACGCAACGGTCTATACGATAGATGAGAATGAAGACGGCACCATCGATGTGGTGAGCTCTCTGGCCATCTATCAAAACATGCTTGACGGTATCAACTCGCACATCGATGCGGGCGAAAGCCATCTGTTTGTCATAGGCCGCTACGTGGACAAGATGAAGATGAAAGACGGCAAGGCCGTGTTCCTTTCCCGTAAGGTCTCTCTTGATACCCGGCGTCTCGACAAAGGGTCACATTGGCCGTTCTAACGGCATTCCGGAACTTGGCGGAGAAAGACTTTCCATGAGTTGGAGACGGATTTGTGCGGCCGACAGTGTCGCAGAAAGAACCTTGAAGAAGTTCGAGGTGGACGGCATCCCTGTCATCATCGCCAACTACGGGGAAGGCTTTCGGGCATTTCCGCCAGTGTGCCCCCACATGGAGGAGCCTTTGGAAGAATCCGGCTTCATTGAAGGCAAGGTACTGACCTGCTCAAAGCATCTGTGGCAATGGGATTTGGGCACCACTGAGATGACGGGCAGCGAAACCGAAAAGCCGATGCACTTCTACGAGGTCAAGGAAGAGAATGGCGACATTCATGCCTTTATCGAAAGCGAACACGAGTACGAATTCGATGAAGAAGATGAAATGGATGATGACGATTTCTTCAATTCCTGACCCCGCCGGACCGGCTGGATGAAAATTACTGTCCAAACCAAAGGTGGCCAGTTTGAGTATGACGTCGACACGGGCGAAACGCTTCTGGCCGGCGCCCTGAGAAACGGCATTACGCTCCCCTATGAATGCGCCACAGGCACCTGCGGCACCTGCCGCGGACGGATCATGACCGGCGACTGTCACATGGGCTGGGACGAGGCCCCGGGCGCAGCGCGCTTAAAGCGCGAGAAGGGCGACTGTTTGCTCTGTCAAACCACCGCCACGTCGGACGCATTGGTGCGCGTGCCATCCTCCAAGGTCACCGACCACTTCGAACGGGGCCATGTGCCGTGCCATTGCAAGGGCACTTTGACGAACAGCCGCATGCTCACTCACGATGTGATGCATTTTGATCTTGTTCTGGACCGCCCCTTGAACTTCGATGCAGGTCAATTTGTGACTCTCTCCTGCGATCAGGTGGTTGGTGCACGGGCATACTCCATGGTCAACTATGCTGCTGATGCTCAAATCCTTAGCTTTGTGGTTAAACACCTGCCGGGTGGAGGCTTTGGCGATTGGCTGTTTGGCGAGGATGTGGACGGAACAGAGGTGAGTGTGTTTGGCGCTCTGGGCGCGGCCACGTTTTATCCTGAGGAAGACCGCAACATCATTTGCATCGGCGGCGGATCGGGCATTGCTGGTATGATGTCCATCTTGGACAGGGCCTGTCAGGAGAAATACTTTACCGACCATGCCGGCCATGTCTTCTTCGGGGTACGCACCATGGCCGACAGTTTCTACCTCGCCGAGTTGGCATCCTTTGCTGAACAGGCAGGCGAGAACCTCAGCATCACGGTCGCACTGTCTGACGAAGATCCCGGCCTGAAACGCCACCCGGAATTTGACGCGCTCAAACTTGATACGGGCTTTGTCCACGAGGCGGCCTCTCGTGCGATGGCGGGTCGCTATGACAATGCGATCGGTTACGTGGCCGGTCCCCCGCCCATGGTCGATGCCTCGTTGCGTGTGCTGGTTGCGGACGGCAAATTGCCCGTCAGTGATATCCGCTACGATAAGTTCAGCTGAACCGCACCACTCATCTGATTGCTCGCGTCAATCTCCATATAGATGACAAGTTGTTAGATCGCATTTGTTTTGTCATAGGCACAATCGGATCGACAGTGGACCGAGCCTGGTGCACCCTGGCAAATGACACAAGAATAATCATCCGGTCGCGAGAGTGGTAAACCCCACCGGATACTTCGCTTTTTGTTCGACTAACTGTTGCGAGTTGTCTGAACGTCTGCCGAGAACGATCGGCAGCGAATGCGCGCCTTTGTCTTGTTGGGGCGCATAACAACAAAAAGGGAGGTTAGGTACAAACATGACACATCTTGTTCATCCGGTCTCAAAGGGCATCTGCAGTCAATATGATGCAGATCGTCTGGAGTCTGAACAAAGGCGCACGTTTTTGCGGAACAGCGCTCTGTTTACGGGCGCGGCCCTGACGGCCAGTGCGTTTAGCGCAGCGCCGGCCAGTGCAGCAAAACTTGCCGTTTCGCAATCCAATAAAGAAATGGGGCGCGAGATCGAGCCGGAAGCCTACGGCATGCCCTCCAAGTTTGAATCCCATGTGAAGCGGCGCCGCACCGATGTTTTGAAGAACAAACAACATTGGTCGGACTGGAGCATGACGCCCATCCATCAGCAGCCCGGGATCGTGACTCCAAACGGCTTGTTCTACGAACGTCACCATGCAGGCACACCCGACATCAATCCGGATGAACATGCTCTGGTCATCCACGGTATGGTGAAGCAGCCGCTCAAGTTCTCAATGAACGACCTGATGCGGTATCGGGCGGTATCCAATTTCAACTTCATGGAATGTTCCGGCAACACGCTGACCGACTGGCAACAAGCCAAGGCAACCACCGTGCAGCAGTCTCACGGCTTGCTGTCTTGTGCGCAGTGGACGGGTGTTCCCGTATCGACGCTTCTGGACGAGGCCGGCTTGGATCCTGCGGCGAAGTGGGTGCTGTTTGAGGGGGCGGATGGATCAGCTCATGCCCGCTCGGTCCCGATCGAGAAGTGCATGACCGACACGGTTCTGGCCTATGCCATGAACGGCGAAATGCTGCGCCCCGAAAACGGCTATCCCTTACGTGCCTTCATGCCCGGATGGGAAGGCAATGTGTGTGTGAAGTGGCTCCGGCGCATTAAGGTCTCCGACAAGCCCTGGCACCTGCGCAGCGAGACAGCCCGTTACACCGATCCTATGCCGGATGGTAAGTGGCGTCAGTTCAGCATGATCATGGAGTGCAAATCCGTAATCACGCGTCCCTCCGGCGGCATGATGCTGCAGGGTCCGGGCACTTATGAAATCGAGGGTTTTGCCTGGTCGGGCAATGGCTCCGTCAAGGCCGTCGACGTAACAACAGATGGAGGCGTGACTTGGCATCAAGCTGACCTGGAAGGCCCGGTCCTTGACCGGTGTCTGACACGCTTCCGGCACACATGGGAGTGGAAAGGCGGACCGGCGAAAATTGCCAGCCGCGCTGTGGATAGCACCAACTACGTGCAGCCCACGGTGGCAGACATTGCCAAGCAGAGATTCACCTCTGGGTTTGTTCAGCACCACAACGGCATCTTCCCCTGGTCGGTGAGTGAAAACGGGGAGGTGAAAAATGCAATCGCTTAAACGAACTGCAACAGCAGCTTTAGCTTTGTGTGCCTCGTTGAGTGTCGCTGGCGGTGCATTGGCCGGCAACTATGGAACGCCGGTCACCGAGGCGGATGTCGCAGCCTGGGACATTGACATCTCCACCCCCACCGGGGAGGGGTTGCCGGAAGGCCAAGGCACGGTTGCCGAAGGCGCCAAGATCTTTGCTGAAAAGTGTGTGGCCTGTCACGGCGAAAACGCTGCAGGCGGAGATATGTATGGTTCTATGGTGGGCGGCATTGGTTCGATGACTGAGCCAAAGCGCAAGCTCACGCCTGGAAGCATGTATCCTTATGCATCGATCCTGTTTGACTATATGCGTCGGACCATGCCGATGACCGAGCCTCAAAGCCTCACAAACAATGAGGTTTATGCGTTGTCGGCTTACATCTACAGCCTGAATGGGTTGGTGCCGGCCGAAGCCACGGTGAGTGCTGAGACGCTGAAAGCGATCAAGATGCCGAACCGGGACGGCTTCATGGTCGACGACAGGCCAGATGTTGTCTCAACACGCTGCATGAACAACTGTCCTCCCCTGGAGCCGATCCTCAAGAAGTAGGCCCCAAATCGATACCCTTAAAGTATCGCAAGAGTGATCCCGGCGCCCATGGGCCGGGATCATTTTTTATGAACAGTGATTGATGCTTCAACACCGCTGATTTCTGCGGCTCGCGGCCACGTTTGTTGATCTGGATCAAGGTGGTTTAGCAGGCTTCCGAGCAGAATGATGCCAGGGCGATTTGCCCTGGCACTCTTATCTGGGAACGATGGAAATGATCACCACCTCACACGCCTCTCGCTACCCGTCTTGTCGGCCCGCAAATCCAGGCACATGTGCCCAGTGCACATTGTCTTACGACTGCAGAGCAAAGGCGCAAGAAGGCAGATTCACCTCATGGCCTCTGGTTGCGGTCGCCCTGGTTGGGATTGCAACCGTATTGAGCTTTGCCTTTTGACGGCGCCGCAAATGCGGCGCGTCAGCTGCCGCTGCGTTTTTGCTCAAGTTCCTCGAGCTTTGAGTCCCAGCCCATATCCTTTGCAAAGGTCTCAAGCTCGGTTTCGTCCATGAAGACCGTTTCCTTCGGGCCCGGATAGTCGCGACTCTTCACATCAGCCATGTACCTGGTGATCACATCTTCCATAATGGGAATGAGGTCCGTGTAGATGCGCGAGTGGCGCGGCACGTGTTCTTCCCATAGATGGAATAGGTCGGATGAGATGATGTGCACGCCATGTGCCTTATTGCCGGCGCCCAAGCTGATGACGGGAATGTCCAGTTTCTCCGTCAGGTACTCGCAGACCTCATGTGTGGTCACTTCACAGAGGATCGAGAAGCAGCCCGCGTCAACGAATGACATCGCGTCATCGATCAGCTCTTTTGCTCTGTCTGATGTTTTGCCTTGAGCTATGAAGCCGCCAAGCTGTGGCATGCGCATTGGCGTGATGCCGATGTGGCCTTGGACCGGCACGCCTGCGCTCACAATGGCTTCGATGTTTCGGGCGTGATGGCGGTTGCCTTCGCACTTCATCACTTCGGCATTGGCCTCATGCACGAACCGGCCGGCATTCTCCACAGCCTGCTCCGGTGAAACATGGAAGCTCCAATAGGGCATATCCACCATGCGCAGGCCATACTGGCTCCCGCGGTCGATGGCCTTGGCCATCATCATCACCTCATCGAAGCTCACACTGACGGTGCTCTGGTGGCCGAACAGGATCATACCGCCGGTGTCAGAAACACATAGGATGTCCATACCCAACCGGTCTGCAACCACGGCGGTGCGATAATCATAAGCCGCAAGCTGGGTGATGGCCTCGCCATCGCGCATGCGTTTTTGCAAAGTGCGGATCGTCACTTTGCGTCTTGGTTTGGCATCGGCCATCGGTTTCCTCCCTAAAGGTGTCTACACGCGTGCGAGCTTCAGCCACGAGAGCCGAAGCCCCCGCAAATGGATCATTTGCAGATGGATGAAATTTGCCGCGTTGTTTTTAGGCGCAATAAACTCACGCTTGGAAAATCTAACACGTGAGCTGCGGCGCGACCATTATTTAGTGATATCAGACAGATACGTATTTTCTATATTGTTATACTTCATATCTATCGGCCTGCCTGGATCGCAGCCCTGAGGCATCACGTCCATTCTGCCCTCGGACGCGCTTTTGTTCGGTCATAGAAGGGCAATGGGAGTGCGTGCAGTTGTGTGAACACGCCGGTCGGATCAAACAGGGGGGTGCTTTCGATATCGGTGCGGGCCAACACATAAGCCAACCCGATGACGCTGTCGGCGCGCGTACTGTAGCCTGCGGAGGTGACGGCAACTTCACCCGGACGGGACGGCCGGGCGGGGAGTTCCTTAAACCGCCACAGCTGAGGCAGCTCAGCGGTGTCCGCTGAGAAGCAAATGCGCTTCAACGTGTTTGGCGTCGTGGCTGCCTTCGCGAGAGAAAAGGCGGAAAGGCCGGCTTCGTGCGGCGTCACCGGGATCGCGAAGTCGTTCCAAAAAAGCGGAAACCCCGCTTCGATGCGGAGGATGTCGGCTGCGATGAATCCGCTGGGAGTACACGTCGAACTCAGTAAGCTCCAAAGATGCTCGGCCTTTGATCTTTGGACAATGAGCTCAAAGCCCGCTTCGCCTGAATAGCCCAAACGACCCACCCTGCAGTCCACATCGCCTATGCAGATCACGCTATGCTCAAAGTACCTCAGAGCGGCCAATCGCTCCACCTCTGTACATAGGGGACTTAGGCTCTCAAGAGCTCTAGGACCTTGGACAGCAAAGATGGCGGTGTCGTCTGCAGGAAGGCTCACGGTACCGTCGCCCATAGCTGCGAGAGCGGCAAGGTCGGGCGGGTGGCCGCTCATGATTTCAAAGTGATGATCCGACATTTTCCAGACGGTCAGGTCTGAGAGGACGGTTCCATCATCCCGCAACCTCAAAGCATATCGGATCGTGCCAGGCTCCAGTTGAGCAACGGCGCGGTGGACAAACTTTTCGACCAGATCAGCAGAATGCGGCCCTGTGACTTCAGCACGTTGCACAAAAGAAAAGTCGAACAGAGCGCATCCGTTCCGGCAGGCGTGGACCTCAGCGGCCGGGTCCCCATAGTCGGAGATGAGCGTGGGAATCTGGTAACTTATGGGCATGAGATGCCGGGGTCTCCAATCTGAAGAGCCTTGGGCCTGCTGGACGGGGAGCGCAAACCGGGACGCAAACCACAGCACGGCCGCCAATTTTGAAGTACCCCCAAACTGTGATACGTTCAATCTATCAAAACTCGATTTTGATCAACCGGGCACGCATATAAGCTCGGGTGAACATTTGGGAATAGGGAACGCCGCAAATGTTTTTGAGACAGTTCAAATACCTAATAGCAGTTGCAGAAGAAAAGCACTTTGGCCGGGCCGCGGACCGCTGTTGCGTGACACAGCCCAGCTTGTCCAGTGGCATAAAGCAGTTGGAACTTGAGCTGGGCGTGGCAATCTTTCTGCGCGGGCGCGGGCAACGGTTCCTTGGCCTCACCGCCGAGGGTGAACGCGTTGCCAAGTGGGCAAGACGGATTACTGCTCACTGCGATGCCATGAAGGATGAGCTTGATAACCTCAAGGGCGATCTTCGTGGGTCCATTAGGATGGGCGCCATGCCGTCCATGTCGCCGGTCTTACCCACGCTCATTTCCATGCTTCGAGAGCAGCATCCGGGTATCAACGCAGATGTGCATTTCCTTGGAATTGAGGAGATGAAACTGGGGCTGAACAAATTTTCTCTGGATGTGGGCATCACCTATCTGGACCATGAAGATCTTGGTCGGTTCAACACACTGCCGATCTTCCCTGAGAAGTTGAGCCTGCTTGTGCCCGACAGTGATGAGTTCCAGGGCCGTACGTCGATAACGTGGCGTGAGGCCGCTGACCTGCCTTTAGCGATGTTGCGCCCGACAATGCACGAGCGGCACTATCTCGATCGCGTCTTTGAGCAGGTGGGCAAATCACCAAAGCCTCTGGTGGAATCTGAGTCCATTCTGCACCTCATGTTCCAGGTCCAATATTCTGATCTTGTTACGATCATCCCGACACACTTTGCCAAGATGCCAGGCCTGCATGCGGGCACCAAAATGTTGTCGCTGGTCGACCCCGTGGTTTCTCAGCGGGTTGGACTTGTATGGGCCGACGGCGAGCCGGTGATCCCCATGGCTGGAGCTTTGGTGGAGATCATGAAACGTCTGAAGAAAACCGGTGACCTTGCGAAGGTGCTGGGCGATCTCGCGATCGTTGAGCAGGAAGACATGGAAGGTATGGAAGCTCAACTGGCCGGCTGATCTCACCATTTCCAGCATGGCCCTTTGGCGTTGCAATCACGCTGCTTGCGCCCGTCAAGAAACGTCAATCTGATGGCAGAGGAGCCAAAACCAATGCTGGATCCCGACAAGCCTCCTGCGAAGGGCGCTCACGCTCATCTCCTTGAGTTGACCCGTTCGCGCCTATCCGAGGGATCGGCCGCCAATCCGCTGACCGTCACGGTTACCAGCGAGAACCAGGGTGGTTTCCATAGCAAGATATCTATGCGGGATCATCAGCTATCCTCGGACCAGCCCTATGGGTTCGAAGGCACGAACAAGGGCCCCAAGCCGAGTGAGCTGCTTCTTGCCGCCCTGGCTTCATGCCAAGAGGTCACGTGGCGACTCTACGCGGAAGCCGCTGGGATAACGATCGACAAAATATCCATCGAATTGCGTGGCACCCAAGACTTGCGCGGCTTTATGGGGCTCGACCAGGCGGTCCCAGCAGGCTTCCTAAAGGTAGACGGCGAAGTGACCATCGAGAGTTCGGCATCGGCTGAAGAACTGTCCAAGCTGCAGGAAACGGTTGATGCCCATTGTCCTGTTCTCGATGATTTGCTGCGCTCAGTTCCGGTAAACTTGAGCCTCAATGCCAAAAAGACTTAAGCCGTGCGACGGCCAGATGGATGCTCCTGTATGCTGCATCAGCGGTGCAGATGCCGGAGAGACGTTCCGGCTGGTTACCCCCTAAGACACAAGGGGCGCGTGGCCTTGATTCAATTTCAAATCAATGCAGCAATTGCAGATGATTTGGGTTGAGAAGGTTCAGTTGCTTGTTCTCCACGGTACTTAGCATCGTAGTTCCGCTGTTCGGGATCATGGTGGTTGGCACGATTGCCGGGCATCTGAAACTGATAGACCGGAGTGGCAGCGCGGTTCTCTCCCGCTTTGTCTTCATGATTGCGTTTCCTGCGTTGGTATTCGTCGAGCTGAGAAAGGTCCCCCTGGAGCAGTTCTTCGATTGGCGGTTCTTGGGCGTGCTCGGTGGAGGCATGTTTGCAACATTTTGCGTGGGACTGTTGATTGCCCGAATGGTCTTCCACCACGGAAAGACAGCGCAGAGCTTGCATGCCCTGACTGCGATGTACTCAAGCACCGCATATATCGGGCTGCCAATCGTTCTGGTGGCTTTTGGCGACCGTGCTCTTGTGCCCGGGATAGTCGGCGCCGTGATTACGGGGGTGGTGTTTTTGCCTCTTGCCATTGTCCTGGCAGAGTTTGACCAGGCCGGTCGCACAAAAGGTTTCTCCTTTGCGCCGCTGTTGCAAGTGTTGCGTAACCCGGTGCTGATCGCCACCGCAGCAGGACTGCTCACTTCAGCTTCCGGTGCAACCGTTCCAGCTCAGATGGTTAGCCTATGCGAAACGCTTGGAGCAGCGTTTGTTCCGTGTGCGCTTTTCTCAGCAGGACTTTTTGTTTCCGGAGGCATCGAGCAAACCGCAAAGGGAGAGATTGCGTGGCTGGTTTTTGCGAAACTCGCACTCCACCCGATCATCACTTGGTGGCTCGCGTACCATGTATTCGTTCTCGATCACACACTGGCGGCCATCGCCATATTGCAGGCGGCGCTGCCCGCGGGCGTTCCCGTTTTCGTACTGGCGCAGCAGTATGGACAGTTTGAAAGCCGTTCGAATGCTGCCATTGTCGTTTCAACTGCACTTTCTGTGCTGACGCTGACGCTTTTGCTGGTCTTTTTGGTCCCTACGCCAAGCTAGGCTTTCTCACCTTAGGCTCTGGGCAAAGCAAGCCGGCATAGCCCCCTGAGGCATGCAATTGATTTGGATCAAAACACAGAGCTGGATGATGCTTCAATCTATTCGATTGAGGGCTCATTTGACATAGGAGAACGAGATGACAACGCGGCAGGACGTGGAAAGAACTGTCACAGAGGGGGCGATGGCATCGTTCAAGAGCAACGGCGCAGGTTTGGCTCCCACAAATGGGTCAGAGCCCGCTGTTGTGGTGGACCTTGTTCCGCAGACAACAGACAATACCGAGGAAAACGCTGCTCACCGCCTGGCCGCGCTACGTCATGACAAGGATGCCATTCGAACCATGTTCGAGACGGGTGAGTATCCCTATAAGAAGAAAGTATCGCGCCCCGTTTACGAAAAGCACAAGGCCGAATTGCAAACCGAACTGCTTAAGGTCCAGGACTGGGTCAAGGCAACCAATCAGAAGATTGTTCTGATCTTCGAAGGCCGGGATGCTGCAGGCAAAGGCGGCACGATCAAGCGCTTTACCGAACATCTGAATCCGCGGGGTGCGCGTGTCGTCGCCCTGGAAAAACCGACGGACAAGGAGCGTTCACAATGGTTCTTCCAACGTTACATTGAGCACTTTCCGTCAGGTGGTGAGATGGTTCTCTATGACCGCTCCTGGTACAACCGCGCAGGCGTAGAACGTGTCATGGGATTCTGCGGCGCAAATGAGTACCTGGAGTTCATGCGTGAGGCCCCAGAGATTGAGCGCATGATGGTTCGCAACGGTATTCGTTTCTACAAGTACTGGTTCTCGGTCACTCGCGATGAACAGCTTCGGCGTTTTAAGGCACGCGAGCGCGAACCGCTTAAGAAATGGAAACTCTCAGACATTGATCGTCTGTCACTGGACAAATGGGACGACTATACTGAAGCGAAAGAGGCCATGTTCTTTTACACGGACACGGCTGATGCTCCGTGGACGATTGTCAAATCAAATGACAAGAAACGCGCCAGGTTGAATTGCATGAAGCACTTCCTTGCGTCGCTGCCCTACCCTGAAAAGGACCAAAGTATAGTGGGCCGGCCAGATCCCCTAATTGTGGGATCAGGGCAGCACGTTATTGGTCGAAGCGAACACATCTTGGGCACAAGTCTGCACCCTGAGCAGAGGCGAAAACAGTAGGGCACTTACAGCAGCGCCTAAGTGCCTCACAGCGCGAAGGCGCAATTCAACAATCGTCGGAACCGCCCTTGCCATCGCACACAGCACACGTGAGCGCGACCGCATCGGCGTCCGACGGTGAGCGCGAAACTTAGTCCTCCGCGGGCGGAAGCCACGTGAGTGAGGAATGGTGCAAGGAAATGAGAACGCGTCCGTCCAACTTGTGATAGGCGAACGTATAGTCCGCGCGGGTAGCATTGCCCTCGCCATCAATGAAGGTGTAGTGGCCCATATCCTTATAGCCGAGGCCTCCTGCCTTTAAGATCGGACCGGCAGCGCTCTGGAATTCCACGCGCTTCCAACCTCGATTGAGAAAGCCATGGTCGTGAGGATAGTTCGGGTCGCCGCCCACGAAATATGATCGTGCTCCTTCGCGGTCGAGCCGGATGACGTCCGCCAAGGTCGGCTTGAACAGAAGCGGTTCATCCGGTGTTCCGAAATCGTAAAGGTCCAAGAGCTGATCGACGTCGCGCGCGGCGATGCATCTGGCCCAAGCGCGTTGCGCGGCCACGACTTCAGCTTTGGTCATCTGCTCAAAAGTGCGCTCGGAAATTTGTTAGTCTCCTCTTTGACTGACCTCCCGCTGCTGTGCTGGACGTGATCAGATTGCTCCAAAGGCAGATCATGACGCTGCGTCGAGCTGCGCGAGGATCGTGCCTGCGTGATTCCTAGCCGGTTGAGACAATCCTCCAAACTCCCTCTCGCCTCGCGCGACTATTTGCAAAGCTATCCCGCTTGCCGGACCATTGTCTAGTCAAGTTTACCTTTCAGCCGCATTGGATGATTGATCAGTGGGTCGAATAAGCGCGCGGAGGCGCCATCGCCGCGTTCGCAAGCAGCGCCCGCCTAGCGCTCACCATACATTAGGATAGCGCCCCCCATGACCGCACTGCCGAAAGTCACCGCAAATCCAAAGCAGAGCAGTATGCTGGCAGTGATCGGATTCTTGGCCTGCGCAATCAGAGTACCCAAGCCGGCCACGTCAAAGGCGATCAGGGCACCAGCCAGCATGAAACCGATCATAACGCCCAGCGCGGCATGAAAAGCCAGAAAGCGGATCAATGGTGGGATCTTCTGAATCATTACCGCCGGCAGTTTAGGACAAGAACGGGCTTGCTGAAACATTCATGCGTGGAACGTGAGACGCACCCCTCGTACCAATTTGACCGCGTCAAACAACCAACTCGTTTTCGCCCCCCGAACGGCCGTGCGATTAGAGTGCCTCAGAGCATGGTTGCGAGGATGACCGAAGTGCCGACGGTGCCCCAAAAGAGCATGTTGAAAAAACTGCGCAGGATCATTCTGTGGTCAGAGTTCTGAGAAACGCCTATGAGGTTGCAAAGCGTGTCTCCCGGGAACAGGAAAGCGGCACTCATGCTGTGTTTCCTTTGCCCTACGGGGCTTTGGTGGTGGAGAGCCCCAACAAAGCGTAGGGAGGACACCAACCAATCGCTGCTGTCGCTAAGGGTATGAGACCGAGCCAGCCCCAATTGGTTTGGGGGCCAACAAAAACAAGACTGATGAGACCGAGCCCAAGTATCACTCTCAAAGCTCGATCAATTTTTCCAACGTTGCGGGTCATGGCATATCTCCTGATTGATATGCTCAATCTAGAAAGCAGCGACCTCCACGTATGTGACTAAGTCACCAACCAGATTAGCCGGAGGTCGCGAGGGCGCTGAGTGCGGTCCGGTCTTCGATTTTTATGTGCCCTCTGGATGAACGTATCCATTGGCGCCGCTGAAACTCGTGCAATTGGCGGCTTATGACTTCACGGGCCGTTCCGAGCTCGGAAGCAAGTTGTTGGTGAGTCATGTCCAACCGGCCATCGGCATCGGTGAGGTCGAGCAGCTTTTGAGCGAGCCGAATGTCAATCCGCGCGAACGCGACCTCGTCAATAATGTGGAAGAGGTTCGTCACACGCTTACTGAACGCTGTGAAGACGAAGCGGCGAAACTCCTGCGAACGCGCCATGAGTTCATCGAACAAGACCCGCGGGATCGCAACCGCCCTCACATCCGTTTCAACAATTCCTTCTGCTAGGTAGTCCTCGTAACCCATGAGACAGGCGGTTGTCAGAGCGCAACTCTCTCCTGCGTGCACCCGGTACAGCACAATCTCTCGGCCGCCCTCAGAGACCTGTTGCACGCGTATGGTCCCCTCCACGAGTAAGAGATAGTTGGCGGGCGACATGCCGGGGCCGAAAACCTGTGCGCCGGCAGGCAAGGTGACAATCTTGCTCTGACGCACGAGCGTGTCGAGCAACTCCGAGCTCAGGGATTTCAGCCCCCTGAAGTCTTCAATCCACGATTGAGAGGGAACAGTGTCTTGATCACGCGCCATACGGCAACCTCATTTGGTTATCAGCGCTCCCGGAGCAAAATTGCATGGCGCCTTCATGACTGGAAGGACGCTTGAGGACAAGAAAGCGGCTCCCGGTTCGGAAGACCGAGAGCCGAGGCATAGATCGTTATTTGGAAGAAACTTTGATCCTTCGGCTGGGATCCTGAGGTTCGGTCTTCGGCATGGTAATATGCAAGACGCCTTTGTCGAATTCGGCAGAAATCTTTTCAACATCGACCGTCTCTGGGATCATCATCGTTCTGGCAAAGCTGCCATAGCTCCGCTCACTTATGTGGAGATCAGCGGTGTCTTCATATGTGATCTTCTTTTCGCCACGCAACGTCAAACGTCGGTCTTTAACCTCGATTGCGACATCATCCTCACCAAGACCAGGCAACTCGGCGGTCAATGCAATGGCGGCGTCTGTCTCCTGTACGTCTATGGCCGGCGAAATCGCACCGGTTATGTCGAGCGAGGGCAATCCCGTTCGCTGCGCCGCCGTCTCAAGTATTGAAAACGGAGAGGCACCTCCAAAAAACCGCGAAATCAAAGAATCCATTTCGCGCCGAAAGTGGTCGGTAGCTGGATATGTTCCGGAAATTGACTGCGGGGTTTTTCTGTCTTCGAGCACTTTCAGATCCTCCTCTATGTAAGTGTTCCAGAAGATAGATGCTCATACCCGGTCCCGTGCCCGCGTTCATTGATATAGCTCAAGATCACAAAGCCGCTCGAAGGGGCAGCGTCATGTGTCCTCTTCCAGCCAATCTTCAAACACTTCCTCCGTATGGGCGCCCAGGATTGGCGGCGGACGGAACACGTCAAAGGCATAATCGGACATGCCGACGGGAAACGCCGTGGTGCGGGTTGAAACCTGGTTTGGCAACTCCAACGGGCGTACCAACTCCATGTGTTTGACTTGATCACTCTCAAGCACTTCAGGGTAGGTATTGATCGGAGAGCAAGGCACCCCTCGTCTATCCATTTCGTCCAACCAGTATCCCGCGGTTTGTTTTTCAAACTCGGGCTGCAGGAGTGCCACGAGTTCAGATTGATTCTCGGCGCGCAAATTTTGCGACGTGAAGCGCGGATCGCTTGCCAGATCGGGCATCTCTACGGCGTTCGCCACCTCCGCCCAAAGCCGATCATTGCCCGCAGCAATGATGAAATAATCATCTGATGCGCGAAACGCTTGGTAGGGCGCATTGCGCGGATGGGCAGAGCCCAATGGCCGGGGCGTGCGGCCAGTACCGAAGTACTCGCTGGTTTGCAGCGCGGCCACACCAATCAAGCTTCCAAGCATCGAACAGTCGATATGCCCGCCTTGGCCTGTTTCCCGGGCTTGCAGGATCTTCGCCAGGATCGTGTAAGCAGCGTAAAGCCCTGCGCAAAAGTCGCCAACCGGAACACCGCACTTGACCGGAGGAGCACCAGGCGCGCCAGTGACACTCATCAGTCCGCTATAGCCCTGGACCGTAACGTCAAAGGCGCCCTTCTTATGATTTGGGCCGGTCTGGCCATAACCGGAGATCGAGCAGTAAACGAGCTTGGGGTTTTCGGCACTGAGGTCCTTGTATCCCAGGCCAAGCCGCGGCAGCACACCGGGCCGGAAATTCTCGACAATCACATCCGTGACACTCGCCAACGTCTTAAGCCGAGACACGCTTGCAGGGTCCTTCAAATCCACCACTATTGAGCGCTTGTTGCGATTGAGTGATGCGAAATTCTCGCTGTAGATCCCATCCTCCGTTTCCTTCAGAGGGGGCCAAGACCGCATACCATCACCGCCATCGGGTCGCTCGACCTTGACCACGTCGGCCCCGAGGTCCGCCAACAGCGAGCCCGTAAATGGGCCAGCAGCAATTTGGCCAAATTCCAATACCCGGATACCGGCCAACGGGAAGCTTGTGTTTTCGCTCATCTCCTCAGACCTTCGTTCGTGCAAGGCAAATAACTCTCGACCTTTACGATTAAGGGTTTTTCGGTCTTGGCGTCCACATCAAATACTGACCGCCCCGTGAGATTGAGATGGTGGCCGTAAGTGTGGAGCCATAGGAGACTGCTCACATGTGCTCACTTCCCACAGAGCCCGTTGGCTTGCAGAAGGCCGTGCCCAAAGACCGCATCCTTACCGCGTTCGCCCAGATCCAAGGCACGGTCCGCCAAGGCCTCGCGAACTTGTTCATGACCCCGCAGTTTCAGCGTATGCTGCGCAAGAGCCGCCGCTGCACTGACGAACGGAACGGCAAAGGAGGTGCCCGTCTGGGGGCGTGCACCGCGCACGGAGGCGGCCGTCCACACCCGCACACCCGGGGCGGCAAGGTCAATGTGCGCCCCCCGGCCGGCGCGGCGGTAAACCCGTTGCTTCAAGTCAACAGCCGTGACGGCGATGACGCCCGGATAAGCGGCCGGATACACCGGCTTGGCCCGCGGGCCCCTATTTCCAGCGGCGGCCACGATTACGGTCCCGGTGCCCCCCACTGCAGCAATTGTGCGCGCCAATACGGCGTTGTCCGGTCCGGACAGGCTCATATTGATGACGGCTGTGTTTTCGCGCGTCAGGAGGTCGAGCGAGCGCACGAGTGTAAAAGCGTCGCTGCGTTCATCGCGCCGTGATGCGCGGTAAAACGCATCCACGGCAATGAGCTGAGCCTGGGGCAGTAAGCCAGGTGCACGGCTTTCGGCCGAACCCACGAGAAGCGCCGCAACCGCGGTGCCGTGACGCGCTGAGGACCTCCGCGCCTCTCGCACGGGCCGGTCCAAGACTTTTAGGCGACCCGGCGTGAAGGCCTTATGATCAGGGTTGATCCCGGTGTCGATCAAGCCGATGCGAAGCCCCCGGCCACAGGGCCCCTGCCCGCGCGTGGGAACAGGCCATTTGATCAGGCTCTTTGCAGCGCACCCTTTGCCTGCACACGCCTCAACAGCAGCAGTCTCTCCTGCGCCAGGCCTGTAGTAGTGGTTGACGTCAACAGCGGCTGAGGGGTTCACAGCGGCAACCTCCTCTCGCGCCCTTGTGAGATTGATCCCGCGCCTGATCCGAAACCTGACCACTTCAGCGCCTAACGCCTGGACCACCTGTCGGTCCAGTACCTGATATCCTTGGGCCTCCAACCCTTGCGTTTGCGCCTGGGTGGGCCCGGTGACCACCAGCTCGTCCGGCGCCCGCGTGGCCAAGGACGCGGCTGGGCGGGCACGGCGCCGGTTGCGGTTGCGTTGGGAGCTTCGGAAGATGTTGAACAAGCCGGGACGGTTGCGCGAACCACGCGCTTTGCCCCCGCCGCCTGAGCGGCCGCGTCCTGCGCCGGTGCCGCTTCCACCACCGCCGTTCGCACCATCATCGCCGTCGCCGCCATCGTCGCCATCATCGCCGTCCCCGTCATCTGCCATGGCTTGGCCACCCCCAGGCAGCACCTGGCCCGGCGCATCGGCAAGCCAAAACGCCAAGACCAAAACCAGCACCGCCCAGGGCAGCCGGCGCCGGGACGCTTCAGGAGAAGAGAATGTGTGTTCGCGTGTTGCCATCATCTGTCTCACCCATGTATCTGTGAGAATACCAACGAGGTAAACCGGGCTTTATTCCGCCCTGATAAAAATTTTTTCCGAAAGGGCCCGACTTTAATGGCGGACGATTTCGGCCAACAGTTGATTGCTCTGTTGCCGCGGCTAAGGCGGTTTGCCGTTTCGCTCACCAGATCGCGCGATTTGGCCGATGATCTGGTGCAGATCACATGCGAAAAAGCTCTGGCCAATCAACACACTTACGAGGCCGGCACGCGGCTGGACGCTTGGCTGTTCCGCATCATGCGCAACAGTTGGATCGACCGGGTGCGCCGCAACACCACTGAGGGCACCAAGATTGACGTTGATGATGCTCACTATCTGGTGGGTCAAGACGGCGCGGCCGTTACTGAGGCCCGCCTCATGTTGAACAGCACCGCGGAACATCTGGCAAATCTACCCGATGATCAGCGCGAAGTTATGCTTTTGGTCTGTGTTGATGAGCTGTCCTACCGCGAAGCTGCCGACATTTTGGAGGTCCCCATTGGTACCGTGATGAGCCGTTTGGCGCGGGCGCGTAAAAAAATTATGGCGGAAATGGGAATAGACGCCGGCACCACACGTTCTGAAGATGAGAAAGGCTCTGTAAGATGACAGAACACACCTTCAGTGACGAAACCTTGATGGCGTTTGCCGACGGCGAATTGAGCCAGGATGAGACCGAAGCGGTTGAGCGCGCGATGGAGGCGGACGAAGCTCTGGCCTTGCGTGTGGAAGCCTTCATGGAGACTCGGCTGAAAAGCCAAGAGGCTCTCAAGCCCCTTCTGGATGAGCCCGTGCCTGAGGCCCTTCGCCGAAAAGTGGAAGGGCTGGTTGCCGGCAACGCAGAGCAAGCAGAAAACGTGGTGCGGTTCCCGCAAAAGCGCCCGTCTGTTCCGGTGAGCACGCCACGCTGGGCGGTGCCGCTGGCAGCATCGGTGGCGCTTGTAGCAGGGGTTGCCGGTGGCTATTGGCTGGGTCTCACCGATCCTGGCGGAACGAGCGGCTTACAGGCTGCCTATCTCGGATCACCCGACGTGGTTCAGGCGCTTCACGAGGTCGCTTCAGGCAAGGAGAAAGACCTGGGCGGCAGCGAGCGTTTCCGTGCCATCGCCTCCTACAAGGATACCAACGGGGACTTATGCCGGGAGTTTGAAGTGGATCATCCCGACAAGTCTACAGTGGTGGCCGTGGCCTGCAATATAGAGAAAACTTGGAAAGTCCAGTTCACCGTGGTGGCGGCTCGGAACACCGAAGGCTATGCGCCGGCCTCATCGCTGGAGGCCTTGAACGCCTACCTGACAGCCGTCGGCGCCAGCGACCCCCTCTCAGAAGCCGCAGAGCGCAGCGCCCTTGAAGCGCTCAAGCCTCAGAAGTGAGATCGATTGAGTTTAGCCCGAAGCGACGTGCCAGCTCACGGACGCCCACCACAACAAGCGTTACGCGCCGTGCCCGTGCTTCATCAATGAGGACTTCAAGCAGCCGTTCGTTCTCCAAGAGAGCCGGGTCATTTACCAGAACAATAGGGGTGCGCCGCAGGATCGCGCGGCACGCCCTGACGCCCGCAGCAACCGAGCTCGGCAAAGGCTGGCTGGCTTCCACTCGCTGGCTCAACACCTCATCTGTGAGGCCAAAGACGGAAAACAGCCGCGCTTGTTCCTCGTCGCTGATGGAGGAATGCGCGCCCATCCTGGCATTCGCTGCCACACTGGCCACCATCAGGGGCAGATGAGGCGAAACAACAGTGATCATGCGCCACCAGTCGCGAGGGCGTAAGCTACGGCCTTCATGCTCTCCCAGCCGCACCCTGCCGCCGGCGAGCGGTTTCAGGCCAGATAGCTGGAAAGTCAGCTCAACGGCCTCACAGTCTGAAAGCCCTGAAAGAACAGCCATTTGCGAGGGTTTGAGGGCAAATGACGCAAATGCCCCCCCAACCGCCAAGGGCACCTCTTCAACAGTCAGAGCAGCGCCCCGCTCTGACCGCCGGGGTAAACGTTGTCCCTTCTGCAGCTCAAGCGCAGGCACCTGCAGAATGGCCTGGAGCCGCGAGAGGGATACCCGATGCGCGATGCGGTATTCCAAACCCAAAGCAACCGCACCCAGATTGGCCGCAATTATGCCGCTGAGCATCACCAGAACGCCAAGCTGCACCGCATCGATCTGAGCTGTGGTTGAGACATACGCCGCCCCTGCCACGCCAAAGGCAACAGCCGGGAACACAAGGTCGCCGCTGGAGCGCAGCACGCCCGACAAGGTGGCGCGGCTCACCAGCGCCGCGTTGAGCTTGGTTGAACGACGCAGCAAACCACGCACCGCAGCACCATGTCGGCCAAGGCCCAGCACGGACAACCGCGCTCCCAGAAGTTGGCCAGCACGGGCTGCGATGCGTCCCCTCTGGCGCCGGCTTTCACGCACCTTGCGCTCCAAAGGGCGCAGGCTCGCGGCCACCGGTAGACACCAGACCATCACCGCCAAACCGAGCGGTGCCAGCAAAGCCGGCTGAAACCAGGCCGCCAACAACCCTACGGTGCTTAAGATCCCGGCTCCAACCACAATGGCAACCAGGCCGTCCGCCAGCCACAGTTTGGTCGCTGAGAGGTCATTCACCACCCGCGTCATCACCAGCCCCGCCCGCATCTCGCGCGCGCCCACGGGCACACGGATCACATGGCTCATGAAGGCCGACCGGAGTTCAGCGATATAGGTCAGAGCGAAATGCTCTGCCCATCGCCGCTGCAACACCCTGGCGGCAATCAGCACCACCGTGGCCCCGCCCAAGGCCAACAGCAGCATCGCGCTATTGCCGTCCGGGATGGTCAACAGCCGGCTGCCGGCAAGTGCCGCCGCCAAGGCGGCCAGCGCTTGCACGGCTCCGATCAACGCCACCCCGGTCAGTTGGGCCACGCGCCGCGCCGTCCAAAGCACCGGAATCGCCATTGTTACGCGCCCGTGGCTTGCGTTGTAACCGGTACAGTTTGGTGCACCCACGGGACCACTGTCGCCGGAGACATAAGTTGATCCAGGCGATATACGGGAATCCCGGAAGCCGCTTCAGCTTCACGCACCGCCAGGGGCGAGCACGTCATAGCGCCCGACAACCCCAGCACATTGTGTCCCATCGCAGCGAGCTCACGGGCTCCGGACACCGCGCCCATGGCATCTCCGGCTGCGAAGAAGGTACCGGTGAGGATCGAGGTCAGGCTTTCCATCCGCGCCAAGGCCGCGGTTTCCGATTGGTAGAGCCCGTCCGCCACCTCCAAGATCACGGTGTCACAGCCCCGCCTTGCCAGGGTACGCACCAGATTGCCCGCGGCCTGGGTGATAAGGTGCGGCTCCACATTGAAGGTAGTGGCATAGCCTGCGTCGGTGAAGTCCAGCACTTCTTTGGCGCCGTTGTCACGCATCAGCCAAGGATCGCCGCCAGCGGCCGTGCCGGTGATTTTGGCGGCGCCCACGGTGTGCCCCGCATCAGTGAACCCCTTCACAAGCCCTGCCACCGTAGTGGTCTTGCCAGCATTCATTGAAGTGCCCAACACCATGAAGATGTTTTGAGGCAGCAGCGCATAGGTGGGGCCAAGGGCAAAGTCAGCCAAGTTCACCGGTTTGTTGTCGCCGCACCCCAGCAGTCCGAGTGGTTTGATGTGCGTGGGTCCGCTCAATCGGTTGTGCCAGGAGGCGGCGCGGGACGCCACGCCACCGGCCGCAACCAGATGACAGGCCTCCAGGTCCTCCGGCACGTAGGACTCATACTGATCGGGCGCATACCGGTCTCCATAAGCCACGATGATCTCATCGCCTGGGTTCATCGCCGCCTTGCGTCCTGACGGCAGCTCCAACCGCTTATGCGATCCCAAGCGCACCACCTCAGCCAGCACCAGGTCTCCGGCTTTCGGACAGCAGGAATTGGCAATCAGGGTCTTCAAATGCGATCGGGGCACGCGCCGCGTGGAATAGGCTCGCTTTGCCAGGTTCAGTCGTTCTCTGTTGAGGATCTCCATGTCTCTTGCCTTTCGCTTTCATGACCAACCCGTCCTTGCGGGCTCAGATTGGAAAACGGAAGCGGGGCGAGCTTATTCCCCAGGTTCAAAAATTTTTTCGGCAAAGCTGAGAAACATCTCAATTCCGGAAGACATCGGGCACGTTCCAGCACCTTCGTCAAACCGTCACAAATCTCTCAGGTTAGTGTCACAACCGGCAAGTAGCGTCGCCGCTACTATTCGAGGGACGGCAGGCTAAATTCCAATGCATGACGCTGCGGTTAGCATAAAGAACATCTCCAAAACATTCGGCCGCGATTTCAAGGCGCTTCACAACGTGTCCGTTGAAATTGGACACGGCGAGATGGTGGCCCTGATCGGGGCTTCCGGCTCCGGCAAGTCGACCCTCCTCCGACAAATTTCCGGGCTCATCACCTCAGACCCTGAGGCCGACAGCGCGATCAACGTCCATGGTCAAGTTATTCAGCGCGGCGGCAAGATTTCGACAGACGCACGGACCATCAGGTCCAGAGTGGGCATGATCTTCCAGCAGTTTAACCTGGTGGGCCGGCTCAGCGTTCTCACCAACGTCCTGACCGGCAATCTGGGCCGCATGCCAAGATGGAAGGGTACGTTCGGCCTGTTTTCCACTGAGCAGAAACGCATCGCCATGCAGGCGCTTCAGCGGGTGGGCATCGCGCCCCAGGCGCTCAACCGAGGATCCGATCTGTCAGGTGGCCAACAGCAGCGCGCGGCCATTGCCCGCACCCTGGTTCAGGGCGCAAGGGTGCTTATTGCCGATGAGCCCATTGCCTCGCTGGATCCATCTGCAGCACGCCGGGTGATGGACATTCTGAGCGAGCTGAACCGGGTCGACGAGATCACGGTCATCGTCTCGCTGCACCAGGTGGAATACGCTTTAAACTATTGTCCTCGCACGATAGCGCTGCGTGAGGGCAAGGTTGTTTATGACGGGCCGTCCGCTGCCCTGACGCCGGATTTCCTGAGCGAGCTTTACGGCGCAGAGAGCGAAGAGCTGTTTTTGCCTGGACTTGAGAACAGGTCCGGGCCGGCCGATGCCAAGAAGCCTGTCTCCGAACTCGCCTCCGTTGCCGCCTGAGCGGCACGAATTTTCCAAGCTTTTTGAAGTCACTTCCAGTCGCGTACCAACCCAATCGAAAGAAGGCATTCAAACGATGATCAAGACACTGTTCACCGCAGCAATCGTCGCCACCGGCGTCTTGGCTGCGCCGCTCGCAATGGCTGATGAGAAGACCGTAAATTTCGGCATCATTTCAACCGAATCCACCATCAACCTGAAACAAACCTGGGATCCGTTCCTGGATGCCATGCGCAAGAAGACAGGCCTGAATATCAAAGCCTTCTTCGCCCCTGATTATGCCGGCGTGATTGAAGGCATGCGCTTCGACAAGGTGCAAGTGGCCTGGTTCGGCAACAAATCGGCTATGGAAGCTGTAGATCGCGCAGGCGGCGAAGTGTTCGCCCAAACCGTCGACAGCGACGGCAACCCCGGCTACTGGTCCTTGCTGGTGACCCACAAGGACAGCCCGCTGAATTCGGTGGAGGACGTTCTGAAATGCGACAAGTCCCTGAACTTCGGCATTGGCGATCCGAACTCCACATCGGGCTTCCTGGTGCCCACCACATACATCTTCGCCAGGAATAACGTCGATCCCAGGACGTGTTTTAAGACCGTTCGCAACGCCAACCACCAAACCAACGCCATCTCGGCCGCGAACCAGCAAGTCGACGTTGCCACCAACAACACAGAGAACATGCGTCGGCTGGAGAAAACGCACCCCGATGCGTTTAACAAGATCAAGGTGATCTGGAAGTCCCCGCTGATCCCGTCCGATCCGTTTGTCTGGCGCAAAGAGCTTGATCAAGACATCAAGTCGAAAATCTACACCTTCATCATGACCTATGGGCGGATTGGCAGCCCGGAAGAGGTGAAGGAAGCCCGCGCTGTTTTGAACACCCTGCAGTGGGCACCGTTCCGTCCGTCTTCGGATGCGCAGCTCTATCCCATCCGCATTCTGGCGCTCAACAAGAACGTTCTGAAGGTTAAGTCAGACGCCAAAATGAGCCAGACGGAGAAGGACGAGAAGATTGCCGAACTCCAGAAGGAAATCGATAAGATCACCAAACTGGTCGACGCCGTTCCCACCATGTAGGCGCACGCGTCTTCCTATGCACCGCCCGCTCCGGTCCCTCCGGGGCGGGCATTTCCTTATCTGCGACTGACATCTTCAAGGCCACCCCATGAGCTCAACTGATACCGCGCCTTCAACGCTTCGCGACATTGAGATTCCATCACAGCCGCTGACCGCCAAGCTGAAAACCTGGTCTTTATGGGCCGCCATAATCGCCCTGCTCATGTGGAGTTGGACGCCGGCAGAAATGCACAATTGGATCTCATTGTTCACCGATGCCTCCAATATGGCCGAGTTTGCGACCGGGTTTCTGAAGCCCAATTTCCGCGATTGGGACATCTACCTGGCCGATATGGTGGTCACCATCCAGATTGCCATTTGGGGCACGGCGCTCTCGGTCTTTGTGGGTATTCCGTTTGCCATCCTGTCGTCGAGCAACGTGTGCCCGGCATGGATCGTTCAACCCGTACGCCGGCTCATGGATGCTTGCCGGGCCATCAATGAGGTGGTGTTCGCCCTGTTGTTCGTTGTCGCAGTGGGGCTTGGCCCGTTCGCCGGTGTGATGGCGCTGTTTATTCACAACACAGGCATTATTGCCAAGCTCTTCTCTGAAGCGGTTGAGGCCATTGACCCGCGCCCTGTGGAGGGTATCCGCGCCACCGGCTCCAGCAAAATTCAAGAGATCGTCTACGGCGTCATCCCTCAGGTGATCCCCTTGTGGATCTCCTACTCGCTCTACCGCTTTGAGACCAACGTGCGTTCAGCCACGGTTTTGGGCATTGTGGGCGCAGGCGGCATCGGCCATTTGTTGTGGGAGAACATTCGCGGCTTTGCGTACGCGGAGACGGCCGCCATAATGATCATCATCGTGGTTTCGATCACGCTGATCGATATTGTCTCCCAACAGTTGAGGAAATGGGTGATCTAGAGCCTGATGGCATTTGAACGGTTTGCCATATATTTCTGTCCCCGCCCCGAGACGGCTCTGGCGCGTTTTGGCGAGGAGTGGTTTGGAGGCAATCGCACAAGCGCCGTTCCGGAAAGTCAGCTTGCTCAACCGCGCCGCTATGGGTTTCACGCAACCCTAAAGCCACCCTTTCGCCTGGCCCAGGATGCCACGTTCGAAGACTTGGAGGCGGCGACACAGCAGCTCGCGGCTGACTTGCCAAGCGTCGCTCTTGAGGGCTTGGTTCTGAAGCAGATCGGCAGCTTTCTCGCTCTGGTGCCGACGCGCGCGTCTGCTGAACTTGATGATCTCGCCTTCAGGTGCGTCCGTGAGCTTGACCAGTTCCGCGCGCCGCTCACCACGTCGGAGGTGTCCCAAAGGAGCGAGGCCGGGCTGTCGCCGCGCCAAGAACATCTCTTGTTCGCCTGGGGATATCCTTATGTGGGCGAGGAGTTTCGCTTCCACATGACCCTGACCGGACCGCTCACGCTGCCTGAGATGAACCGTGCGATGGCCGAGTTAAACGAGAAGACCCAGCACCTTTCCCACGCACCAATCCAAATCAACGACTTGTGCATCTGCGGCGACCCAGGCAATAAACAGCCGTTTCACCTGGTTAAGCGCGTTCCGCTGATAGCTTCAGAAGTGCCTGAATGAACTGAAGGGCCGTTTCTTCCACCGGGCCCACATTCTCAATCTCCACCACCCGGTCTTGCTTCGTGATTTGCGGCGCGGAACGAGTCAACCTCCGGCCGATATCGGGCGCTTCCTCACGGTTTCGCTTTGCTAACCGCTGAGCCAGAACTTCGGGCGGTGCGGTCACGTGCAGAACGGCCAGATTGGCAAACACACGCGCCGCCTCCGGCAAAGCACCGCGCGAAAGGTTGCATACCACGTGCGCCCCCGCCTCTGTGGCCTCAACCACTGTGGAAGGAACGCCGTAGCACAATCCATGCGCGCTCCAAGACAGCGCAAACGCGCCGTCCTTCATCTTCTGCCGAAATGCGTTCGGGCTGATCGCATGATGAGCTTCGCCGCCACTGTTTTCAGGCCGGGTGATATAGCGCCGAGCAAAGACAAAGCGCTCATCTTTTCCAAGAGATTTCTGAGCCGCATCAATCAGCGTGTCTTTGCCGGCGCCGCTCGGACCCACGACGGCAAAGAACGTTCCGGTCTCAGGCAATCCGTTTTCCTTTCCGGCGCACTTCGCGAATGACCGGTGTGTGTCCCGCTTCATGAAGTCGGACCAGATCGGCTCTTAAGCCTTCTTCCAGCCTGCCCCGGTCATCAAGACCGGCACTTTTGGCAGGTTGCGCGGTCACCATGCCCACCGCCTTGGGCAGAGTTATGCTCTCCACGCACTCGCGGAGCACAAAGCTGGCGTAAAGCAGCGAGGCGGGCACGTAGTCTGATGAAATAATGTCCAACCAGCCCTGTTCGGCAAAATCACGCGCTGAAGCATTGCCATTGTGCGACTTGCCACGCACCACGTTCGGCCCGCCCATAAGAACCGCCATACCCGCATCGTGCGAGGCCTTGGCGGCCGCACTGGTTGTCGGAAACTCAGCAATGGAAACTTTGTCTTCGACCGCTTCGTCCACGTGACCCAAGGTGGCGTCGTCATGGCTTGCAATCTGGATGGCGCGCTCATGCGCCTTGCTCACAATGGCCTTGCGATTGGATGCGCTGTAGCGCTTCTGAAACTCTATGCGCTCTGCGGCATAGGCCTCAAACTCCGCATCGCTCATCTGATACTTTTTCATGTAATAGGCGCGGTACGCCTCCATGGTCGCAAACTGCCGCTGGCCGGGCGTGTGGTCCATCACCGAGATCAACTTTGTGAGCGGGTGGTCCAGGAGCGGATCCATCAGATCCGGCACATCAGGGCAAGAAACCTCGCAGCGCAGATGCAGAAAATGATCGGCCTTCAAAAGCTTGTCGTCCTTACACTCGCTTAACGCAGTGCAGGTTTCCTGAAGCCGGCCAAAGTCCCGGCTTGCACTGTCCGCATGGCCGATGGAGAGCGCGTTGAACACCGTGGTGATGCCGGCCGATGCAATTTCACGGTCATGGTTCAGCAAAGCGGCATGAGCCGGCCAATAGGAATTGGGCCGTGGATTAAGGTGGCGCTCCACATTGTCCGTATGCAATTCCACCAGACCGGGAACCACATAATCGCCCTCCACATCAATGGCACCGGGCAACTTGGAACGGCCGGGCAAAATGCCGGTTATGCCGCTGCAACCGAAGGCGATCGTGCCGTGGACAACCTCGTCGGGCAGAACCAAACGTGCATTGGTCCAAATGGTTTCGGTTGTCATGCCGCTCTCCGCGCCCGGCTGATATCAAATTGACGGGTCGAGACAGCCGCCCGGTCGTCCGCGTCGTGGAATATCCCGATCATGGCACTGCCGGCCGCAACGCTCTCGGCGATCAGATCGAGCACCACCTGCCGGTTCTCAGCATCCAGCGACGCGGTGGGTTCATCCAACAGAAGGATCGGATAGGGTGTGGCGAACCCCCGGGCAATGTTCACCCGCTGCTGTTCACCCCCAGAGAAGGTCAGGGGCGACAAGGTCCAGAGCTTTTCGGGAATATTGAGACGCACCAGAAGATCCTGAGCACGAGACCTCGCCGTCTTCTCGTCGGCCCCACGCTCGATCAGCGGTTCGGCCACAATGTCCACACAGGGTACCCGGGGGATCACGCGCAGGAACTGGGTCACGTATCCCAAGGTGCGCCGCCGCACGTCCATCACCTGACTGGGGGTTCCCGCAGCAATATCGACCCATTTCCGATCGTGTAGAATTTCCACCTTGCCGGCACCTGCCGGATAGGTGCCGTAGATCAGTTTCAACAATGAGCTCTTGCCCGCGCCAGACGGACCGCTCAGGCCCACGGCCTCGCCCGCATGCAGCGTGAAATCCAGGCCACTAAAAGCTTCGATTTCGATTTGGCCCTGCAAGTGCAGGCAGAAACTCTTGCTGGCGCCGGATATTTTGAGCACAGGGGTCATCGCTCATTACACCTGCAGTATTGAGGAGACCAGAAGCTGACTGTATGGCGCTTGAGGGTCTTCCAGCACCTGATCGGTCAACCCGCTCTCCACCACGTTGCCGCCCTGCATCACAATCAGTCTGGAGGACAGCAGACGGGCGACGGCAAGATCGTGGGTGACCACCAGAACCGATAGCCCAAGCGTGCGCACCAGGCCACGAATGAGATCGAGCAGGCGAGCCTGAACCGATACATCAAGCCCGCCGGTGGGCTCATCCATGAACACCAGCCGCGGGGAGGTCACAAGGTTGCGGGCGATCTGCAGGCGCTGCTGCATGCCTCCAGAGAATGTGCGGGGCAAGTCATCAACGCGCTCAGCATCAATTTCCACCTGCTCCAACCAGTGAATGGCGGAAGCCCGAATGTTGCCATAGTGACGGTCGCCGATGGCCATAAGCCGCTCGCCGATGTTAGCGCCGGCGGAAACATTCATGCGAAGCCCATCGCGCGGATGCTGATGGACAAACGCCCAGTCCGTGCGCGCCAGGAGGCGGATCTCCGCTTCGCTCATCTCGTGCAAACCAGTGAGCGCGCCGCCCTTCTTGGCGAACGAGACTGTGCCGTCCGTAGGTTCAATTTGCCCGGCCAAAATCTTCAACAGGGTCGTCTTGCCCGACCCCGATTCTCCCACGATGCCTAACACTTCGCCCGGATAAAGATCGAGCGACACATTCCGGCATGCCATTTGAGAACCATAGTAATGGGTCACCTCACGGCAACTGAGGATGGGGGCGGTCATGAGGCTTGGTCCAACAGATCATCGGGAGAGCCAGCCTGCTGCCGCGCCTCACAAGCATCCGTGTCTGAACAGCAGAACATGCGCCCGCCTTCATCATCCAGGATCACCTCATCCAGAAACGTGTCGCGAGCACCACAGAGGGCACAAGGCTCACTCCACCTTTGTACCTCGAAAGGATGATCTTCAAAGTCCAAGCTCTTTACCTTGGTGTAGGGCGGAACCGCATAGATGCGTTTCTCACGGCCCGCGCCAAAAAGTTGAAGGGCGGGCATACTGTCCATCTTTGGATTGTCGAACTTCGGCGTCGGTGAAGGGTCCATCACGTAGCGGTCCGACACACTGACCGGATAGGCGTACGTGGTGGCGATGTGGCCATGACGGGCAATGTCTTCATAGAGCTTCACATGCATCAGGCCATACTCGCTTAAGGCATGCATCTTCCGCGTTTCGGTTTCGCGCGGCTCCAAGAAGCGCAACGGCTCTGGAATAGGCACCTGATAGACCAGCACCTGATCTTCGCGCAGCTCCTGTTCCGGGATCCGGTGGCGGGTCTGAATGACACTGGCGTCGCCGGTATGGGTCGTGGTGGGCACGTTGGCCGTCTTGGTGAAGAACTTGCGGATGGAAACCGCATTGGTCGTATCATCCGCGCCCTGGTCGATCACCTTCAACGTATCTTCGGGTGTGAGGATCGCAGCGGTCACCTGAACACCCCCGGTGCCCCAACCATAAGGCATGGGCATTTCCCGGCTGGCAAACGGCACCTGGTATCCGGGGATGGCGATCGCTTTCAAGATCGCCCGGCGGATCATGCGCTTTGTCTGCTCGTTGAGATAGGCAAAATTGTATCCGTCCGTTTGCCCATTATCGCCGACAGTGGAGGTCATTCGGCAGCCTCGCTCGGCGCGCTTGCTTCAGCGCGCATGCGGCGCACAAGCTCAAGCTCCGATTGGAAGTCCACATAGTGCGGAAGCTTCAAGTGCTCCACAAAGCCGGTGGCCTGCACATTGTCGGAATGGGACAGAACAAACTCTTCATCCTGCGCGGGTGCTATCAGATCTTCACCCAACTCCTCAGCGCGCAGCGCTCGGTCCACCAAAGCCATTGCCATAACCTTGCGCTCGCAATGGCCGAACGCCAACCCGTAGCCGCGGGTGAACTGGGGCGGGGCTTTTTTAGAGCCCTTGAACTGATTGACCATCTCGCATTCCGAAACGGTGATCTCGCCGATATCAATCGCAAACCCAAGCTCTTCCGGCACAATCTCCACACTCACCTCGCCCAGCCGGATTTCCCCGGCAAAGGCGTGGTTGCGGGCATAGCCACGCTGGGTCGAGTAGCCCAGCGCGAGCAGAAATCCCTCATCACCGCGTGCGAGATTCTGCAGTCTTACATCCCGGCTGGCCGGGAATTCCAATGGTTCTGTGGTCAGATCGCCAGGACTATCACCATGATCGGTGTTCTGGCCCGAGGGCGGCTCCATCAAACCTTGCGCGCCCAAAAGATCGAGCACCCTGGGCATCTCCTGATCAACATCCACAGGCGCGGTGTCTGCCGGCTCCAGATCGCTTGGCCCGGCAAGATCGTGATCGAGCAACCTGTGCTGATAATCGAAAGTGGGTCCTAAGATCTGACCACCCGGCAAATCCTTAAAAGTCGCTGAGATGCGTCGCCGCACGCTCATCTTGCCGGTTTCCAAGGGCAAGCTGGACCCAAACCGCGGCAGCGTTGTGCGACTGGCGCGGATCAGGAAGATGGCCTCAATCAAATCCCCGCGCGCTTGTTTAATGGCCAGCGCGGCCAACTCGCGGTCGTAGAGCGAGCCTTCGGTCATTACCCGGTCCACGGCCAACGTCAGTTGCTCGCTGATTTGGCCAAGGGAGAGCTCAGGATAGCGTTCAGAACCGCGCCGATCTTCAGCATTTAGCTTATGCGCCGCCTCGATCGCCTTTTCACCGCCTTTAACCGCAACGTACATCAGACAGTCTCACTCACGGCAATGCCGACCGATCGTGGGCAGGCGGCAAGACAGTTTGGCCCTGAAAAAATCACATCAACACCAAGGGGGAACCCCTGATGGTTGCGCTCAATATCGGCCCAAACGGTCTCGGAGATGCCAGCCGCAGAGAACACCCGCCTGCTCGCAATGCCGGGGCCGCGGAACGTGACGCCCTCATCACTTGAGAGTGCACCGGTTTGCACGATCACTGTCGCTGAACGATCCGGATACTCAGCGGTCCCCTGGGCGAAGACCGCCAGGCTCGGCATGGACTGCGGATCGGCGATCACCGCGAAAGCCGCACGTTCGGGCGCATCGACAATCGGGCAACCTGCGTGAAAACGCAGATATGCCGAGACCTCATCGGTTCTGGCCCTATGATCGAGCCACACCGGGGTATCAAAATCCACCAGGGTGAGAAGGCAGTCTGCCGTTACAGCCGTAAGCGGTTCCGGCGGGACGCTCAGCGTATCGACCTTCTTGATGACGCCAGGCCAGGCAATGGCGTTCATGATCGACCTGAACATCCGGCTTGAGTCCAAGGGAGGATCTTGAAAGGCTGACCCAAGAGCATCGCTTGCCACAGGCATCTCAATCATCCTCGCCGCGCACGAGAGTGAAGAAGTCCACTTTTGTTGCGGCGGCTTTGGCTTGGGCATTCTGCCGGCGCGCTGCATGCACCTTTTGCAAAGGCGCGATGATCTCCTGGGCGACCTGCGCACCCACCTTTGGATCCTGCATCAAACCGTCAAGAAGAGCCGCAGTCTCGGCATGTTTCCGATTGCGCCCCATAACGTAGGAATGGCCGACAATCTCGCCGTCAGACAGACGCACTGTGCAGCGGGTGACGGTGATCTCACCCACGTTGAACGGCGCACCGGACCCGCCCATACGCCCTTGAGCCATAACCAATCCGGTCTCAGGCCCACGCACCAGCTCGTATTCAGGCTTGATCTTGTTCTGCTGCCAAAGGGTGTCGAGTTGCTCCCAATCTGCCTTTGCCAGCACCGCCATCCACTGCTTTCTGTTGTCGGTCTGCAATCTCGAATCGCTCATTCAACGTCTCCTAACCGTTTATCGGAGAGTTTCATGACGCTGGTGCGACACCCCACCATTGGGACGGGCTCGCACCAGATGCGCAGCAAGCTTGGTGGCGACCACTTTCCATGAGAAATCTTCGGCAAACGCTATGCAATGGACCGCCTTGCACGTCAGGGCCTGTTTGATGGCGACCGCCAGATCGTGATCCAAAGCTCCCACGTCATCGGACGTGATCACATCTATGGGCCCCTCCACCGGATAGGCGGCTACAGGCGTGCCGCACGACAAAGCCTCCAGCATGACAAGGCCGAATGTATCGGTCTGACTTGGAAAGACGAAGACATCCGCCTCGGTGAGCGCTTCACACAAGGCCTCGCCGAAGAGATAACCGGTGAACATCACGTCCGGATAATCCGCCTTTAGCTCCGCCAATTGCGGGCCGTCCCCCACAATCACCTTGGTGCCGGGTATGGTCAGGTCCAGAAACGAGCGCAGATTCTTCTCCACCGCAACCCGGCCGGCATTCAGCATGATTGGCCGCGCCAGGTTCGCGAAGCACTCTGAAGCCAGCGGACGAAACTGGTCGCGGTCCACACCGCGGGTCCACGTGTTCACATTGTGAAAGCCAAGCGCAGTGAGACGCTGCGTGACGGTCTTCGTCGGTGCCAGCGTGCACCGCGCCGGCGCATGGAACCGGCGCAGAATGCTGTAGGCCAGGTTTGCAATTCCCGGCACAGGCAGGCGTTCTGCGATCATCTCCGGAAACCTGGAGTGGAAACTGGTGGTGAACGCCAGATTGTTTTTAAGGCAATAGCGCCGGGCCATCCATCCAAGCGTGCCCTCGGTGGCGATGTGGATACAGTCCGGGGCAACAGCCTCAATCTTGCGCGCAATGGTCGACGGACGGGCAACCGCAAGCCGGATTTCCGGATATGTCGGCACCGGGAAGGTGGCAAGATCTTCGTGGGACAGCATGTGGACCTCGTGGCCCAAAGCGGTCAGATGCTGCCCGGTCAGGTCCAGGGTGCGCACGACGCCGTTAACTTGCGGATACCAAGCGTCGCTGACGATGAGGATACGCATTTGCCATCCTCTCTGCGGCCTTTTGCGTGACATCTTGCGGCCAGTAAATGAGCTCGAAGGTGCCGTCCATGTGCTCCACAAGTGCTGAGCAGCTCTCGACCCAATCGCCATCATTGAAGTAGGCGATGCCATCGATCGTGCGCATCTCAGGTGTGTGCACATGGCCGCAAATCACACCGCCTGCACCGCGCCGCCGCGCCTCGCGCACCATGGCCTGTTCAAAGTTCGACAAGAACTCCACAGCCTTCTTCACCCGGTGCTTCAGGTAGGCCGACAAAGACCAATAGGGCAGACCAAGCTTGCGGCGCGCCCAGTTCACAGAATAGTTGAGCGACATGGCGGCCTCGTAAGCATTGTCGCCAAGATAGGCCAGCCACTTTGCGTATTTCACCACGCCGTCAAACTCATCTCCGTGCATCACCAGATATCGCGTGCCGTCAACGCCGACATGAATGTCGTTCCGCTTCACCACGAGGCGCCCGAAACGTGAGCCCACGAAATCGCGGAACTGCTCATCATGATTGCCGGGGATATAGACAACTCGCGTGCCTTTACGCGCTTTGCGCAGAATTTTTTGGATCACGTCATTATGGGTCTGGTGCCAAAGCCAGGTCTTCTTGAGAGCCCAGTTGTCCACAATGTCGCCGACCAGATAGAGGAAGTCTGACTGCGAGGAGCGGAAAAAATTCAAAAGCGCTTCTGCCTGGGCCCGTGAGGTGCCCAGATGCACATCGGAGATCCAGATGGCCCGGTAACGGGTGACCTCTGCGTTGGGAACGTGAACATTCATGCGCTTAAACACCCCTCCTTTGCCAGGCAGTGGTCAGCGATCCCTCTGCCGCTTCAACACAATCAGCCAAGCGTAACCGCCTCCAATCTCGTCGAACGACACCGTAAACCCCTGCTTGCGCGCCAGTTCGCTCACCACAGCACGCAGATCAGGGCGCGGCGTGACGCAAAACCTGGAAAGCCAGGCGCCTAAGCAATGCCGGGCAAAATTCGGCCAACGCGCCATTTGGCCAAAGTCCACAACGTGCAGCTCGCCTTCGGGACCCACTTGCCGTAGAGCCTGCTGCAGCGATCTTTTCCAATCGGGAATCATGGAGAGGCAGTAGGACAGGTAGATCCGGTCGAAACCCGGGACCGAAAAACAGGATCGGGCATCAAAGCTTTCTGCATCCCCTTGAGCGAAACGCACCCTGCCAGTAAGCCCGGCCCGTTCAGTTGCTTCGGCCATGCTGACCAGCATCTGCTCGGAAATATCGAACCCGAAGCACCGGGCCTCCCGATAGCGCCGCGCGGTCATAAGGAGATTGCGTCCGGTGCCGCAGCCGATCTCCAGAACCGTTCCTTGAACCGGAACGTTCAACCCGCCAATCAACCGGTCACGTCCGAACAAGTAGTACCGCCGGGTGAAATCGTAGATGTGTCTTTGATATCGATAGATGTCATCCATCACCGCGGCGTGGGATGGGGTGTTGAGCGTTGTGGTCATGCCGCCAGGGTGTAAAGGTGGAAACCGCCATAAATCGCGGACCGGTCTTGCCGGGTCAGTGAGGCGGATTGATCTGCCTGGTAGGCCCATCGGGACAGCAGGCTGGGGTCGAGCCGGTTCTCCAGCGGACTGGCCTTGGCGGCGGTGCGGAAGATGACCCGAGCGCTTGGCGCGGCTGCGTGGCCGATTGCGGCCCACAGCTCGTTCATCTGCTCCTTGGTCATCCAGTCTTGGGCATCAAGCAGCACCACACGGTCAACGCTCCCGGCCGGCAATTGAGACAAAACCTTCGTCACAGAACCGTTGACGGTTTGAATGCGCGTGGCCCTGTTGCGCACGCTTTGCCAGTTCTTGCGTTCCAGATAGGGCGGCAGGCTTACCCGCTCATCGTCCAGCGCGTACCTTCGACCGAACGCCTGCCGAGCGAAATAGTTTGACCTGAGCTCATGGCCACAAGCTAGCGTTTCAACACGTTCACGAAGAACGTCGGCCATGTGCCGGCCTTCGGCGAGCTCGGTGTATTGGGCAGGCGGAATACCAAGTCCATAGAGCGAAACGGGTGATGATGTGATCCAGCGCACCAGCTTGCGGTCAAACAGTGGAGACAGCTCATTTTGGAAGAAACTGCGCTGCTCATCCCGTGTCCGCGCGTGCATGATCTGTGAAGGCTTCACGCCATAGACCCGGGCTGCCAAATGGGCGAGGCCGATAAACTTGCCGAGCATTCCATAGCGATAGAACCCCCGGGAAAACATGCCAATCCGCCGCCGACCGAAAGGCCCGCGAGATGACCAGTAAGCCCGACTTTCTTCATCAAGTTTTGGGGCAAGCAGGAGATCGTAGAGATCCTCATTAATCTGGCTGTGCGCCACCGAGAAGAACCGCCGGAAGTCATCATGAGCCGGCAAATGTTGCGCCGCGCAGAGCTTAAGGCGGTTAAGCGCGATATGGGCCGGGTTGAGGTCAACCGCGGTGATCCGTCCAGGATCCGCTGTCAGGTAAGACAGGACGTTGCAGCCGCCGGAGGCAATCGCAACCACGTGCTGGCCGGGCTCGATGCGCATGGCCTGCATATCGACCACCGGATCTTCCCAGATTTGCGGATAGACCAGGTTGTCAAAAACAGCCGTGAACAAGCGCTCAAGAATGCCTTGTTTAGAGGCCGCACGGTTTTGAAAGACCGCTTCCTGCAGGGGGGTCGCAGCTTGCTGCGGGGAGTGCGCTAAAGTTTGGCCGCTCATCTCGAATCACATTGCGATCTATCTGAGCGCGGCAATAGCCTGCCTTCATGTCGCTCAAACTACAGCTGCGTGAAGCTTTAATGACGCGACGTTCGGACCAGAGACCCGGCATCAAGCACCTTTTTAGCTGCCGACTATCGGCTTCTCCGAGCTTCATTCTGAAGAACCGACGTGCTGCGATCTATGCTCGTCTCAGGCTAGAGCGAACTGTTTCCCCCCTGTCACAATCTTCTTGTAGCGGTCATCAGGCGCATAAAGGAGCCGCGATGGCACAGGTGAGATTCAGACAGGTTCGCAAGGCCTTCGGCCCTCATGAAGTCATCCACGGTGTGGATTTGAACATCGCTGACGGAGAATTTATCGTCTTTGTGGGCCCCTCCGGCTGCGGCAAGACCACGCTGCTTCGCCTACTTGCCGGGCTTGAGACCCTATCCTCCGGTCAGATATTCATTGGAGAGGCCGACGTCTCTGACGTGCCTGCCCGGGCCCGAAACATTGCCATGGTGTTTCAAAACTATGCCCTGTACCCGCATATGACCGTGGCGCAAAACATGGCGTTTGGCCTGAAGCTGCGCGGAATGCCAAAGCCGGAACGCGGAGAGCGGGTGCGGGACGCGGCACGGCTGTTGAATCTTGAGGACCTGCTTGACCGCAAGCCGCGTCAGCTCTCCGGCGGGCAGCGCCAGCGCGTGGCTATGGGCCGGGCTATTGTGCGCGAGCCGGACGTATTTTTGATGGACGAGCCGCTGTCCAACCTGGACGCTCAATTGCGTGCCCAGATGCGCAAGGAGATCAAGGATCTGCAGCACCGGCTCACCACCACCATGATCTACGTGACCCATGATCAAGTTGAAGCCATGACCATGGCTGACCGAATTGTGGTGATCAAAGATGGAGAGATCCAACAGTTTGGCTCGCCAGCCGAATTGTTCGAGCGGCCCGCCAACCAGTTTGTCGCCAGCTTCATTGGCTCGCCGGCCATGAACTTTCTCGACTTCAACCGCAATGGTGCGCGGATGTTTGCCACGCGTGCCGGGCACCAGCTGCCCCTTAGCAGAAAGCTGGACAGCGCGCTGGGAGCTGCGGAGCATGTGACCTTGGGCGTGCGTCCGAAGGACCTCATCCTGGCCGGGCGCTCAAAGCCAAAGGTGAGCTGGCCAGGCAAGGTTGAAACCGTAGAACCTCTGGGCGGGGAGACACTGGTGCATGCGGATTTGAGCGGCGAAGCGCTGACCGTTCAGCTTGACGGCACCGTTTCGCTCCAGCCTGGAGAGGAGATCGAGCTCGGCTTCGATCCGGCCAAATCGCCCATCCATCTCTTTGAACGGGGCACAGGCCGCCGCCTGATGTGAACTTTAGGCCACCTCAGGTTCCGGAGTGCACTTGAAGGCCGGATAGTCTGGGTCGAGCGCGAACGGCCAAGGCCCGTCGAATTCCCCTACATAGACCTGATGGCTGATGATGCCGTTTTCCGGCGCGAACTGGTGGAGCGCAAAGGCAGGTGGTTCCATCTTGATACGGGCGGCGTCCTCGTCACCGTTCAGGTCGAGCAACACTTGATGGGCAGGAGAGGGCACGATCATGCCAATCGTCCCGCCCCAGCGGATTTGCACCGGCCTGTGGTGATGGCCGGCCAGCACGCGCTCCACATTGGGATACTGAGAAACCAACACCGCCATCTTATCGCCGTTTCGACAGCCAATGGCGTCCATGTGGACGATACCGGTGGGGAACGGGGGATGGTGCATGAAGATCAGGGTGGGCTTGTCGCCCCCTTCATCAAGTGCGCGCTCAAGCCAGGTGAGGCGTTCATCATCCATCTCGCCATGGCCTTCACCGGGCACGACAGTGTCGAGCGCAATCAAGCGCACCGGATTGTCCTCCACCACATAGTGCAGAAACGGGCCATTGTCCGGCAGGTATCCGTCAGCGAAAAAGGCATCGCGGAGGGGCTCGCGGCGATCATGGTTGCCGGGAATGACATAGACCGGCATGGACAGCGGGGCGAGGATATCTCTCAGGAGCGCATATTCTTCCGCCAGACCGCAATCGGTCAGATCGCCGGATATCAGCAGAACGTCTGGCGTGGGTCTCAGGTCACAAATGGCCCTGATGCAGGCCTTCGCCATGGCGTTGGTGTCTACGTGCACATAGGCTTTCTTGCCGTCCGGGCGCACGTGGAGATCGGTAATCTGGGCAATCAACATGTCCGGCTCCTCCAGGGGAAAGTTGCCCAGCCGCCTGAGCGGCCGGGCTCTGTTGCGTGGCGCGATCTGGATCAGTTGATCAGGGCGCCTGCGGTCTTCTCGATGTAGGGCTTCATCAGCTCGTCAGCATCTTTCTGCGCCTTGGCTGTGGCTTCATCGATCGACAGATTGGGATCAGAGAGCAGAGCCTGCATCTGATCTTCAACGGCCTTGCGCACGCCCACTGTGTTATAGGTGGCGATCCAGGGCTGAGCATATTTCAGCTGATCAACCGCGCGCAGAGCATCCGGGTTCTTTTGAATGAACTCCTTCATCTCCGGCATGTCGTAAGCGGTTTGGCGCGGTGAGAAGTAGCCGGTAAACCGCGACCAGTGGCCGATGGTTTCCTTGGAGGTCAACCAAGAGATAAACTGCCACGCGGCTTTTTTCTGCTCCGGCGTGGTGCCTTTGAAGGAGACCAGCGAAGCTCCACCGATGGGCACGGCGTTGCGCACATTGCGCGGGATGAAGGCCACGTCATAGTCGAACTTGGCGTTCTCACGCACGAAGGACAGGGCGCCCGTGGATAGAACAATCATGGACGACTTGCCGGCAAAGAACGAGGTGGAGACCTGCTTGGAGTTGGTCACGCCTGTGGGCATCACCTTGTGCTCGTGCGCCAGGTCGCGCCAGAACTTCAAAGCACCTTTCGTGGAGGCGTGGTCATAGTAGATCTCGCCGGGATAGTCGGTGTTGTAGAACTGACCTCCATTGGCCATGACCAGGGCCTGAACCAGCCAACCATTATAGTCATAGTTGGAAGGCATCATCACGCCCCAGCGTTCGCCGTCCGCTTTGGTCAGCTTCTTGGCGGTTTCGATCCACTCAGACCAGGTTTCCGGTGCCTTGGTGATACCGGCTTCTGCGAAATGTTCCTTGTTGTAGTAAAGGATCGGTGTGGAATTCTGGAACGGGACCGCATAGAGCGTGCCGTTGAAATAGGAGTTCGGGCGCACCGCTGGCCAAAACTCACCAATAAACTTCTCCGGGTCCACACCGGCCGGCTTCATCAGTTCAGCCATGGGAACGATCAGATCGTTCATGGCGAGTTCAGCGGCAAAGTTGGCCGACATCAAGACAACTGCTGGAGGCTTGCCGGCCTCTGCAGATGCTTGCGACTTCACCTTGGTATTGTCGTAGGAGCCGGTGAACACGCCCACCACTTCCACATCGGATTGGGAGCCGTTGAATTCCTTCACAAGCTTTTGCATTTCGCGCGAAAGCTTGCCCTGCACCGGGGCAGGGAACATGAACTCGATACGTTCCGCCGCAACCGCCGTACCGGCGATAACAGCAGACAGGGCAAGTGCCGCAACACCTGCCAGGATTTTTCTCGTGCGCATTGGGGGGTCCTCCTATTTGACGCCTGAGAACATGAAACTGTTGACGAACTGCCGTTGGAACAGAACAAACGCAACAAACAGCGGCGCCGTCACGAGAAGCGTCCCGGCGGCAATCAGCCCCCAGTCAGACGCCCCCTCCGCGCCAAGCGCGAAGCTCACAAGGCCGACGGTGAGCACCTGTTTGTCAGGGTCATTGATCACCATGAGCGGCCATAAAAACTCGTTCCAGTGGAAGACAACCGAAACCACGGAGAAAGCGATCAACCCCGGCTTGGCCAAGGGGATCAGCACGTGAATGAGCAATTGCCACCAGGTGCAGCCATCGATGATGGCCGCATCCTCAAAGTCGCGGGGGATGGTGCGGAACACCTGGCGCATGAGGAAAGTGCCGAAGGCCGAGCCCCAATAGGGCGCCATGACGCCCACCAGGCTGTCATACAGCCCCAGCTTCACCAGGGTGGTGAGGTTGGGCACAATCAGCACCGGCGGCACCAGCATGAGCTGGAGCAGGAAGATGTAAAAGAGCGTGTCCTTGCCGGGAAACTCGAGCCTTGCAAAGGCGTAACCGGCCATCGACACGGTGACCAGTTGGACGGCAAGTGTTCCGGTTACCAGAATGAAGGAGTTCAGATACCAGAGCGGAAAATTCCCATCCTCCCAGGCGTACTGAAAGTGCTGGGTTGTAGGGACAAAGTCTGGGATCAAGGAGGCCATGTTGAGCCCGCCGAAACTGTCCGGCCGCAGGCTGGCCACAACCATCCACAAGAACGGTGCCGCCCACACCAAAGCAATGGCGCAGAGCACGATCAGGGCCGAACGCGCCTGGAGGTGTTCGCGATTGCGGAGACTATTTCTCATAGTGGATCCGCCGTTCCATGCTGCGCAGGGAAAAGACCGAAATCACCAGCAACACGCCCAAGGTCACAACCGTTGCAGCGGTGGCCTTGCCAAGATCAAAGTACTCGTGGGCCTGCTGGTAGATGTAGAACAGGAGAAGGCTCGTGGAGTTGTTGGGGCCTCCTTGGGTCATAACGATCACATGATCGACCTGAGTGATCGAATTGATGAGGGCGATCACGACCACAAAGGCGATGGTCGGCCCGAGTAATGGCAGAATTACATACCAGATGCGCTGGAAGAGATTGGCCCCTTCAATGATGGCCGCTTCTTCAGCATCCTTCGAGATCCCCTGCAGACCGGCAAGGAAGAACAGCATGTAATAGCCTGCATTCTTCCAAACCGTCATGGCAATGAGAGAGGCTAACGCAATCGAGGGGTCTCCCGTCCAGTTGACCGAGCGCGCACCGAGCTTCTTCAAATAGTGATCCAACAAGCCGATGTCCGGCAGGAAGATGAATATGAAGAGTGCGGATGCAGCAACAAGTGGGATGAGCGTTGGGAAGAACAGGGCTGAGCGCATGAAGGCGCTGAACCGCGTGCTTTCGCGCAGCATGAGCGCAAAGATGAGCGCCAAGATGATGCTTGGGACAACCGTGCCTACCGCATAAATCAGGTTATTCACTGCAGCGGCCTGGAAGTCGGTGTCGGCGAACAAGCGTTGATAGTTCTGAAGGCCCGCAAATGTGTCCGGATCATTGACACGCCGTTTGGATGAAAGCGACGAGAACATGGCCTGAACCAGAGGCCAATAGGTGAAGAGCGTCAGAAAGAAAAGCGCCGGGAGGAGCAACAAGTAAGGCAATCTTGTTCCTGCCTTGCGTCGACGGGTGTTGCCAAATAGCGCCGCTCTATCCGTCGCAACGGTATCTGTCGCAACCATCCTGCCTCCTCTGAAGAGATTATTGAAAACAGAACTCCGTGACGACGAAACGACAGCTTCGCAACGTCTGCATGACGCGCTGCATCTCTGCTTTTTGGCGGAAGCAACGAAGGCACCTGCGGACCGTTGACGGGTCCGGTGCCGCGCTCTGGATCCAAGAATTTCGATCTGCGAGCGCGCCACCGGATAAGCCGCCATAATCAATGGAGCAGCGTTCGTTTAGACGAAGTCGAAATCGTCCATGGTCAGTTGGGAGGCATCCACATCGAGAAGCTTGATGCGGCCGCCGGCGTAGTCAATGCGTGCACCGCCGAACCGATCATTAATCTCCAGATCCCCAAAGGTCAGACCGCCTCCAAACTGGATCGTGTCGATGCCGTCCTCAAAGTCGAAGATCGTGTCGAAGCCATCCCGTGCAACGAAGAAGAAGGTATCCGCGTCTTCACCGCCAATCAGGTTGTCTCCCCCGCGGCCACCGTTGATGAAGTCTTCGCCCTCTTCACCGTCAATCGTATCGCGGCCCCGATCGCCTTCCAGCTCATCGTCGCCTTTACCACCTTCAATGAAGTCCCGACCTCTGCCGCCGTTGACAAAGTCATTGCCATCGCCAGCCATCACCACATCACGGGATTTCAAGGCAAAGATCTCATCGTCGAGCTCAGTGCCTTCCAGGAAGTCTCTCCGGTTGGTGCCTATAATGGTTTCACCGGTCGTGTCTTCCTCAAACTGGAACCCAGCCACCACGGCCTCATGATCTGAGGCGGATGTAGCGAAATCGGTGTTGATGTGGACAATATCAATCTCTGCACCTTCCAAGAGGCCGTCGGTGACGAACACATGGTCGAGAACCTGGGCGTTGCCCTGGAAGTTGAAGGTATAGGCTTCATCACCTGGGAGCTGGTCGATAAGGTTGGTGAGAACTTTCTCATCCCCAACACCCGGCAGATCTTCCGTCAGCTCGTCGGTGAATTCAAAGGTGTTGAGATCGCCCAGAACCACCACATTGGCGTCCATATCGGCGGCCAGGAGCGCATCGACGACTTCGTTGATGGTCTTGGCTTCGTTCTCCCGTTCAGCCTCGCCGGCCTGAAGGAATGGCTGATTGCCACCATAGATCGGCTCAGAACCAAACCTTGAGGTGAAGTGGTTGTTAATCAGGGTGATCTCTTCGCCGTTGAATTCAAACGTGCCAAGCAGCGGATCGCGTGTACCGTCGAACGCATTCGGATCGCTGACACCCAAGGCGGTCAGTTCGGCCACCTCCAAGGTTGTGATGTCCTGCACATCCACGCGGTCGTCGTTGTACAGGAAGGCGTTGCGGATGTTGCCGCCCGGCACACCGCCCGTTTCGCCATCCACATCAACGATAGCGCTTTCGAACGCATATTCTGGTCCGCCGGCTGCAACGATCGCATCGACGAGCGCTTGCAGCGTTTGGTCCGCATCGAGCGTACCGTCGTCTGTCACGCCGCTATTGTCCTGGATTTCCTGCAAAGCAAGGATGTCCGGGCTGCCCAGATTATTGACGATTTGCTGCGCCAGCAAAGCGATCTGAGCGGTGTCATTGTCCGCCGGGTTCGAGGTTACGTTGAACACATTATACGTGGCCACTGTCAGGGTTTCATCGCCGGCAGCAATCTCCGTGGTTTCGGCCACATTGCTGGAGGGCTCCTCAATGGTGAAGGGGTCCGTCGCGAGCACTTCGAAGTTACCGAAGCCGTAGCTCACAACCCCCGTGACATCCGACAGATTGTCTCCAACCTCTATGGTTTCACTGAAGCCAGGCTGAATCCCATTGTCGAATTGGATCTGAATGCGCTCAGGATTGAGATCTCCGAAGCCATCCGCATCGGCGTTGAGATTCAAAGCGCCGCGGTCATTCAAACCACCGTTTGGCGTGGTAACGTTCGCACCATCGTCGCCCACGACCCAGGTTTCCCCGAACCGGTTGGTGACAGAAGTGGCCACCGGATCGTCGATGGTGACCAGCATGCCTTCCAGGCTTTCGTAGAAGTCGATACCGTCTTCAGCCGGGTTGAAGGTGCCCGGATCGGTTTGCAGGTTCACCGGCAATTCGCCTTCAGAGATGATCTTGTCGGTGGGCGGCGCATACCCGTTCTGACCGATCAAGGTCGCCGCCGGCAAAGCGTTGCCTGACGACAGAACCGCAACTGTTGCGGCGGCGATCTGCGTGATGGAAAGGTTGCCGGTGCCGGCACCGCCCGGGATAAATTCGGACACATCGCCGCGGACTTCTGCTTCATCGCCGACCGCCACCGTTGGTGCACTTCCGGTGAAGACGAAGATGCCGTCCGAAGTGTCGGTATCACCGTCACCATCTGGGTCCTGAAGATAGAAACCGTTGCTATCGACAGCGGTAACGATGCCTTGGGTCCGAACCTCCATGCCATCAAACTCGGAAATGTGGCCGGCGCCCTGGATCTGCGGGATGTCGACCAGCGGTACGGCCGGCGTCAGATCGTAGACGATGGTTGAGCCTGAGACCTCATAGGCCACAGCGATCTGCGCGTTGCCGGTCTGGCTCTCCTCTGCCGAGATGAACGTGATCACTTCCGGCGCATGACGCGCAACTTCGCCTTCCGGAGTTGTGTCGACGAATTTCGGCGGGATGTAGTTCACAAAAGTGGCGTTTGCCGGTTCTGTGATGTCGTAGATCATGATGCCGCTGTCGCGCTCCAGCCCGATGAAGGCGAAGACCTTGTCCTCGATCTGGCCTACGGCAATGGCTTCAGGCTCAGGCCCTTTGGCATCGGAGCGGTCTTCGCCATCATCGCCATCGTCGTCGTTAAAACGCTCTGGAGCGATTTCTGCGATGATCTTCTCAAACTCAGAACCGCTGTCGAAGACCAGATTGCCGTCTGCATCGAATATGGAGAAGGAGCGCGAAGAGAAGGTGTGGATCGTGTCGATGTCTCCATCACCATCATCGTCACCGTCTGTTGTGGAAACCTCCAGACGCCCAAGCCCTTCGGTATCGACGCCTTCGTCGATAAGGCCGTCTTCCGCCAGATCTTCAACACGGTCTTCATCAAAGTCACGGCTGTCACCTTCGTTGGCTGTGGCCACGTAGGTCATACCGTCAATCTCAAACGAAGCGATGGCATCTGCCATGCGGAAGCCTACGAGATTGTCGAAGTTCCGGATGTTGATCACACCATTGTCGTCGGCATCCAACTCACTGTCGCTGGAGAAGTCTACCGTTCCGAGCGAGAAGATATCGACGATTTCACCCGTGGTCAGATCAATCTTGGCGATGGAGTTGTTCTCCTGCAAGGAGACGAACGCCGTGGTGCCATCGGGGCTGACGGCGATGTATTCCGGCTCCACGTCTTCGCCGAAATTCACGCCTTCCTGGATTCGGATACCTGCGTTCCGGGCGAACTCTTCAAAACCGTTGAACTGGGTGAAGTCCAAGAGGTCGCTGGAGGGAGAGGTCGGGTCGGTGACGTCGATAATGGCGACCGTGCCCAGCGGGTTGTCATCATGTTCGCTGTCTTCATTCTTCTCGCCTTCACCAGCCACCAGCAAGGTGTTCCCGTCTGGTGAGAAGGTCAGTTGGTCAGGTAGGTTGCCCACGTCGATTGTAGACAGCAGGGCTTTGGTCTCTGCATCGAATAGAGCCACGAAGCCAGGCTGAGCCTGAGAGGCCGTCTGGCCAAACACACTGATCTCGTCAGCGGCACGGCTGATGGCTACCGCCACGACACCGTTGGCAATCGCGACCGACTGAACCGCGTCGTACCCCGGCAACCCGGAGAGATCGATGAAATCGTTTGTTGCCGAGGGGGCCAGAATGGTTGGGGCTACGGACGGGATCTCGAAGATGTCGATCCGGTCCAACTCGCCATTGGTGGTGTAAAGTTTGCCGTCTTCGTGCGCCACGGATTCAGACGCACCTTCGCCGCCTTCACCCTGGAACTCCGCATAGGTCTCAAAAAGAAGATCTTGCGTCGCCACCGGCGCATCAACCGTGTCGGAGCGCTCATCCAGATTCTGGATGCGCGCATCGCGGCCTACATTGGTATCGGCAATGTTGAAGCTCTCAGGACCGTCTTTCGGGAAGTTATCGGTCAGGAAGTTAGACAACGCTTCCTGCTCGCCGATCATCAGGTCGCTCACCGTAGAGAATTCCGAGAACGGATAGCCATCGCCGCCACCCGCCAGGAAGTTCAGGGTCACGACCTTGATGCTTTCAGGCGCACCGGCCGTTACAACGCCATCCTCGATGAGAAGAAGGGTGGGAGTACCATTCTCGTCGATGAGGGAAACATTTTGAATACGGGTGCCCTCAGTGAGCACGGTACCGCCGTCACCTAGGACTTGTGCCGTGCCGTTGGGATCGAACGAGAAGTGAATGCCGCCCACTTGCGGAAACTGGCCAGGAGTGTTGCCTTCCCCGGTCGCTGCAACCGCGTGTTCCAGGATTATCTTGAGTTCCTCAGGCGTCAGTTCCACAGTCACGAGGCCATTGTTGAAGCGCAGAACGTTATCAATATCGAGCTCGCTAATCTCGCCGGCTTCTTTGCCTGACAGAGGGTTGGCGGCCGTGGGGGTCAGGGAGACCGTGCCATCACCATTGTCCACAATCTCCCCGATGGCTGCACGGATGCCGCCGCCGTTTTTGATGGAGACCATGACCTCCGGATCAACCTCCTGTGCGGCAGCAAGATTGGCATCGGCCGTCAGGTTACCGAGGTTGGTTTCTTCGGTCCGGACGGATGAGCGCTGGCCGTTGAGGTAGACGCTGGCTTCACCTGCAATGTCACCATCCAGAGCGGTCACGATTGCAGTAACTTCCTGAGTGAGGTTCTGCACCTGTGTGCCCTTTTCGGAAGCATCTATGGCCTCCTGTAAGGTGGCCTCGCCGGTCACTGCCAGCACACCGGCATCGTCAGTCGCGAACGCACCTGAGACATTCTCCTCAACCGACCCGGGGATCACCACACCGTTGGCATCAAACTCAACCACAAGACGGCCCACATAGGAGTACTCGCCATCGGTGGAGACGATGAGCACCGGATCGCCGTCGGCATTAGTGGCTTCAATCGGGTAATCAGCATCGGCCACGTCGCCAGAGCGCAGCGTGTCCTGGCCGTCAGCAAGAAGAGTGTCCGAGCCGCCAGCGATGATCACGTCGACGCCATTCAGGAGGCTGGCGAGTTCGGTCTCCAGCTCAATTTGCTGAAGATGACTGGTGAGGATGATCTTGTTGATGGGATCGCCGCCAGCGCCTGCCAGAAGGTCGTCGATCACGGGCTGCAGCACTGCCGCCAGCGCGGACATGTCATTGACGCCCGGACTGGATACATCGTCAATGTTGCCGGTCGACGAGATTGAGGCGATCAACTGAGTGGTTGCCCCCACCACACCAATGCGCTCGCCACCACGTTCGATAATGGTAGCAGGGGCGATCTTCGCATCATTGGAATCGGAACCTTGTACGGCGGGATCGGCAGGAACGTCGCGGGCGCTCAACAAGTCCGATTCAAAGGCGGTGTTTTCCAAGATATCCGGAGTAAACAGCGCGCCCACATCGAAATCGCTGCTGAAGTCCAGGTTGGCGGACAGGTACGGGAACTGAACACCGGGGGTATCGACTTCCTGAAGATAGTTGATGTGGCCGAGAACTGTGCCGTTCGCATTGTAACGGCTGGTAGACAAGCTGTTACCTTCTTCAGAATCGTAGTTGATGGCGTTCTCAAAGGCGTCGGTGCCAGCGTCAAACTCATGGTTGCCCACGGCCGATGCATCAAAGCCGAGCGCGTTCATGATCGAGATGTCGAGGCGGCCCTCAAACGCGTCGATCTCTTCGAAATAATCTGCAAACCCATCGCCATTCACGTCCACGGTGTAGACCTGCTCAAAGGTCACATTGCCAGCGGTGATTTCGGCTTCGATTTCGCTATTGTCGAAGAAACCATCGCCGTTCGTGTCTGCGGACGGGTCAAGAACCGAGGTGTCAATCAGGCCAAACAGTTGGTTGTAGAAGCCTTCATATGTATCTGTAAGGCTGAAATCTCCCCCAGCGCTGAAAAACGGACCGGGTATGTAGTTGTCACCGGCCGAGAGCAAAATGGACTCGTACCCCGCTACGTCGGCTTCCATTTCAAGCGCGTCAACAATGGCTGCAAAGTTAGGTGCATTCGCAATCGCATCGAGGCCACCTTCCAAATCTGAAGCGTGCAAGATCTGTAGCGTAAACATATTGGATACCCCTGTTTGAGCGGCGCAGGTCCTGCGCGAACCCGGCATTTGGTTGAAAAAGACTAGGGGCGGACCCCCTCTCGCATCGCCACTGGACGCGGCGTTGATCGGGAGGTTAGCAACTGATTTGTTTGATTTTGATGACGGGAGTTTTACGGTTCCAAGACAGACGCCAGTTTTCATATGTACGCAGCGTGCTGTTCGGGCTCACAGTCCAATGAGGGCCCGAACACGGTTAGTTTTACGCGATGGCCATGCGTGGTTGTTGAGAATGAATGGTCTGCAATCGCGCTGCAACGCTGGTTCATCTTCCTTCAAACCACGCCTAGCGGCGACCATGAACCTTAGCGGCACCTTAAGTAAATCGTGTCACCCTGGCGCGCGGTTCCATTTGCCGGGAGGATGAAATGGCGCGCTTGTGCACAGTGATTGCGTTGGTCTTTGCCAGTGTTGCAGGATCGGTTGGCGCACGGGCAGAACCAAACTGGGAACTTGCATTTGACACCATGGCCCAGTGCGTTGAACAGCGCGATGAAAGCTGTGCATTGCAAGTTGCAGAACGGGTTGCGGTGGAGCTGCCAGACCTCGGGATTGTGAAACCGACAGCCAGTGGTGCGCCGCTGGCGCCGGCAAAACTTGTGATGCTTGCCGATCTTTCGGTCTTCTTCGCCATCACTGGAAAAGTGGAGCGGGCCGAACACTACCTCAAGCTGGCCGAGCGTGAACGGCTGGGGGAAGGGGTTCTGACGACCAATCGACCAACGAACACTGCTCGCAACTTCCTGTTGGGAGCTTACATGCGCGCGGGCAACGAAGTTGGATTGCGCGCAAATCTCGACACTCTGAGAGACGCATCAGGCAAGCCGGCATCGCTACCATTAAGGCGAGCTTCACTTGGGTCGATCGTTCGGAAACTCCGTCGGCCCGGCCAGTCATTTGATGAACGCAACGGCGCTAAGGCGCTGAGCTCCTGGTTGTCAGACCACAAGGCAAACGAGCCTGAACTCGTGTTTTGGACAGGGAAGATTTTTGCAAATGCGGGATATCAGATTGTTGCTGAAAGGCTTGCAGAACAACATGACGATGACCAGCTGCGGGAGTGGCTTGCGGAGTACCGCGCGAAAAAGCAAACGCAATCGGAAACAGAGAAAAGATGGGCGGCACTTTTGGATGCGGGCGATGAAGAGCAAATTATCCAAGAGATTGTGGAGGCAGCGAACAGCAGGCCGGGAACCTTCAACACAGCTATCCGGCTGAGACTAAGTGCGCAGATTGAAAAGTTGGCTCAGGCAGGCAAGATTGACGATGCGCTCAATTTGCTGCGTGCCTTCACCAAATTTGCCGAAACAATCTCCTCCCGAAATTGCCGAATTGAACTTCAGCTTGTGATCCTGGATCGAGCACTCTTTCTGGGTGCCAAGGAACTACATGCAGAGGTTTACGCGCGTTTGCCACAAAAACATGGGCGCACAGACATCGCTGCTCGAGCAAAGTGCGGCAAGAATAGGCTTCGCTTTGGGCCCTACTCCGCCATGCTGTCCCGTGCCCTCCTGATGAGTAAGGACGATCCGGCAAAACATCTGGAGATTCCGAAAGATCGCAAAATGCGCGCTGGATTTGTCTACGACATAATCCGAATTACGGCCACCAGGACACCCTATTTGACCAGTGATCAGGTTGTGAGTTTGAAGGCGGTCCAAGAGAAGGCGACAAACGCTGAGCGGAGGGACCGTGCTCCGGCGAGCCTGGCAGCAAATGCAGCTATTGTTCGCAGCTATGGATATGATGAGGCGGCGTTCCGATTGCTGGAAAACGCCTTTCGCCTTGCAGACTCCAAACAAGTGCCGACTTCACAGTCTGCACGGGTAAAACAGGTCGGACAGGTTGTCATTGTTAACAGGCCGGTCAGTCGCAAACAGATGGTCGTTCTCGCGATAAAGGCTCTCTTTGGATGGCGCAACTTTAGCGGAAGCATTGCCGCGAGGGCCCGAATAGAAGGCACCTAGACGCCCCTTAGCAATTCCGGGGGCATCGGCGTAAGTAGACACCGGTGACAGAACACCCATTGGCTGAAGCGGTCAGCGTGGTTCTTCAACCTGTCCGCTCCGCGATTACAAGTGTGCCGACCCACTCCAAGAACCGACTGGCCGGTCCATTTTGTTCTGCGCGTTTGGTGAGGCAGGCGAAATACCCGCGCTCGGACCTGACCACATGGGGCGTGGCGCGAACAAGTGTTCCGTTCGCCAAATGCTCCTCAAGAAGATGCTCCCAGCCCAGCGCTATCCCCTCTCCGTTAAGCACCGCTTGAAGATAAATAATGAAACTGGTGAAACGCTCCGCCGAGCCCGGTATCGGGATCTCCAACCCGGTTCCTTCAAGGAACTTTGCCCAATCGTCAGCGTGGATGCCTTTGGTGAGGTGCAACAATCGGCGGCCCAAAAGGTCAGCCCGGCCTACTGCAGGTTTGGGCAAATAGCCCGGGGCACATACCGCAATCATCTGCTCAGCAAATATCAGCTCCTGCCGGATACCGGGTAGGTTGGCGGGTGAATCGAACATGATGATCACATCCGCCCCGGCTTCGTGATAGGTGTCGCTCTGATCGCGGGACACAAGCTCTATGGTGATGTTCGGATGCGCGTCTCGGAAGGCGTGCAGCCGCTTCATGAGAAAACAACTGGCAAAGCCGATCGTGGTGTTCACAACAACAACGTTCTTTTCCGCCCGCCGTGCGATCTGATCGCAGGCCGCCTGCACCTGAATCAAGCTGCCTGAAATGGCTCTGTAAAGAATGTCGCCCTCGGCGCTCAGGCTGAGCGACGGACGAGAACGATGCAAGAGCCGCACCCCCAGCACAGCTTCAAGTGCCGAAACGCGCCGGCTCATGGCCGGCTGCTGCACATTCAGTTCCTCAGCGGCACGAGAGAAACTGCCGTGCCTGGCAACAGCCTCAAAAGCGACGAGCAATTTCCAATCCAGCTTCATGTGTATCTATTCCACCATGGAATGCTCACTATACGTTTTTTCGCCGTTCCCAAAGAGATTTTCGAGAAATATCTTGCCGTTTGAGCAGGCGACTATTCCAAGGCCTCTATCATGTCGGCACTAAAACCAGAGCACGATCTTCCTGTGGCCGCAGGCGCTGCGCCGGAATGGAACTGGAACCCGGAACTGCCGATTGCGGTGAGCCCCTTGTTTGCCTGGCCGCCAAAGCCGGCAAGCCTGTTGCGATGGTTTGCCACTTCCTGGCTGGCCGTGTCGTCAGTTGTCATTGAACTCGTATTGGCGATAACAGTCTACAGTTTGACACAGCCCGATTGGGCGCAGATGCAGAGCTTCAGCGCAGGCTGGATCGCAACGATCTGGCTGCGCAATCTCATTATGCTGTGTCTTGTCGCCGGCGCGTTGCATGCTTGGCTTTATCGCTACACAGCGCAGGGCCGCGACGTCAAATTCGATGCGCGCGACTTCGCCGTCGGAAAGGGGAGTTTCAGCTTCTCCAACCAGATTCATGACAACATGTTCTGGTCGCTTTGCAGCGGCGTGACCATATGGACCGCGTTCGAGGTGACATACTATTGGCTTGCCGCAAACGGCGCCGCCCCGGTAATTCAATTTGCCTCTGCCCCGGTTTGGTCGGTGATTTGGATCCTGCTTATCCCGCTTTGGGCATCCTTTCATTTCTATTGGATACACCGCGCGCTCCACTGGCCGCCGCTCTATCGATTGGCGCACCACCTGCACCACCGAAACGTCAACATCGGGCCTTGGAGCGGGCTCTCCATGCATCCGGTGGAGCATGTGCTGTATTTCTCGTCTCTCCTGATCCACTTCATTGTGCCGTCGGACCCGGTGCACGTTCTGTTTCACTGCTACAATCTTGCACTAAACCCGGCCGTGTCGCATTCCGGCCACGAGGTGCTGCTGGTCAAAAAGCGCCGGCAGATGGCCTTGGGCGACTTTTTCCATCAACTGCATCACCGCTACTTTGAGTGCAACTACGGCACCGCGGAGGTACCGTGGGATGCGGTGTTCGGCTCTTTCCACAACGGTACGGCTGATGCCACCAAGCGCATCCGGGCGCGCAAGAAGCAAATGGGGCGCTGACGTGGAGATCAACGCAGCCGTTCTCTATGCCAAGCGCGAAGCCATGAAAGTTGAGCCTCTGGACCTCGCCCCGCCTGGCGCCGGCGAAGTTCTGATCCGGATGGGCGCCGCCGGTGTCTGCCACTCCGACTATCATGTGATCAGCGGACAGGCCGGCCACGAATTCCCAGTTGTGCTGGGCCATGAAGGGGCAGGCGAAGTGATTGCCGCCGGCGCCGGCGTTGAGAAAGTTAAGGTTGGCGACCATGTGGTGCTGAGCTGGATCCCTTATTGCGGCACGTGTTTCTTCTGCAAGGCGGGCCAGAGCCATCTATGCCAGACCCATAAGGGGCCTCTTTGGGATGGAACCATGTTGGACGGCACCTGCCGCCTGCACAACACCGATGGGCCGGTTCGGCATCTGTCGATGCTTGCCTGTTGGGCCAGCCATGCGGTTGTGCCTGAAATCAGTTGTGTTCCAATTCCGCCCGACGTGCCGTTTGAAGTTGCAGCTTTGTTGGGGTGCGCCGTGACCACCGGGGTCGGCGCGGTGGTGAACCGCGCCAAGGTGAAAGCCGGCTCAACTGTGGCCGTGGTCGGTGCCGGCGGCGTAGGATTATCCATCATCATGGGGGCCAAGATGGTGGGAGCTGCCCGCATCGTCGCCGTTGATGCTGCGGCTCACACGGAACAGATGGCCCGGAATTTGGGGGCGACCGATTTTATTGACGCAAATGAAGATGTTCACGCGCAACTGATGGCGCTGACAGATGATATCGGCGCCGATTATGTCTTTGAAGCCGTTGGAAAGCCTGCATTGCAGCGCACTTGCCTGGAGCTAACGCGCCCAGGGGGACAGTTGACATTTGTGGGCATGGCCGGAAATGAAGCAACTATTGAGTTGCCGACCACGGGGATCACGCGCCAAGAGAAAACGGTCACCGGATCGATCTTCGGATCGGCTCACACCGATCGGGATTTCCGACTATACGCCGAGCATTTCGCATGCGGACGGCTGCCGGTGGAGAGGCTGATTGGGCGTCGTTACAGCTTGGAACAGATCAACACGGCAATTGATGACATGCTTGCGGGCAAGCCGGGACGCGGCGTGATCCTTTTTGACGAAGACGGTGCACCATGACCGATGGCCATGATTGGGACTATTTTACCGGCGGCACCTGGCATTCTCCTGCCGAAGGCGAGATGATCGAGAGCTTCGATCCCACACATGCCAAGCCCTGGGCGCGGGTGCCTGTTTGCGGCGCATCGGATGTGGCGCGCGCCGTCGCCTCTGCTCAGGCAGCGTTCGCCGATGGTCCTTTTGCTGATATGCGCGCTACAGAACGAGGCCGCTTGTTGGCGCGCATGGCGACTGCCGTGCGGCGCAATGCCGACCGTCTGGCACAGGTCGAGTGCACCGACGCCGGCAAGTCGCTCTCCGGAATGAAGGAGGCCCTGACCGGCTGGCTCACCGACAGCTTCGACTATTACGCAGGGCTCGCCGACAAGATCGAGGGTGCGGTTATCCCGGCCGATGTGCCGAACATCCTGAACTACACGCGCCGCGAGCCTTTCGGTGTTGTGGCGTGCATCACCGCGTGGAACTCGCCTTTGCTGATAGCCTTTTGGAAGATGGCGGCGGCCATTGCCGCGGGCAACACTGTTGTGCTGAAGCCCTCAGAGTTTGCTTCTGTCTCAACTCTCGTTCTGATGGATGTGCTGGCAGACGCTGATCTGCCGGCCGGTCTGATCAATGTGGTGACCGGTGGCGCTGACACAGGCGCTGCCTTAATCAAACATCCAGACGTGCGCTTGGTCAGCTTCACCGGTGGCGTGGCCGGGGGGCGGGCGGTGGCAAAACAAGCCGCTGAGGCCATCAGCCCGGTAATCCTTGAACTGGGCGGAAAGTCGCCGCAGCTCGTTCTGGTGGATGCAGACCTTGAGCTTGCCGCGCGGGGCATTGTGGGCGGCATTTTTCCGCCGGCCGGTCAGAGCTGCATCGCAGGCAGCAGGGTTTTGGTTCACAAGCGTTTGCATGATGAGCTGGTCGAGCGCATCAGCGCGCTCACACGGCCGGCGCGCATTGGCGATCCCTCCGACCCGCAAACTCACATCGGCCCAATTTCAAACCAACCGCATTTCGAGCGGGTGTTGCGCGCAATCGAGCAAGCCAAGAGGGACGGAGCTTCGTGCGTGATGGGGGGCAAACCTGTAAACCCTGAAGGCTGCTCCGGCTGGTTCATCGCGCCGACATTGTTCACGAACGTGACGCCGGATATGGCCGTGGCGCGCGAGGAAGTATTTGGACCGGTCTTGGCGATCATCGCCGTGGAGGACGATGCTGAAGCCGTACATCTTGCCAACGCCAGCGAATACGGCTTGGCCGCTGGCATCTGGACCCGCGACAGCGCGCGCGCCATCCAGATTGCTGATCGGATCGGCGCAGGCACCGTCTATATCAACACATATTTCGGCTCCGCGCCGCAATCACCCGTGGGCGGGTTTAGGCAGTCCGGCTATGGTCGCGAAAACGGCATCGAAGGCCTCATGGCCTTCAGCCAGACCAAGTCCGTCTGGCTTGCCACAAGACCCCAGCAACCGGAGCCATTTGCATGACGCGCACGGTGCTCGAAAATCTTGCAAGGTTTGTCGCCGAAGACCCATTGGCGGCTGATGCCGAGACGATTGAAACGGTGCGCAATGGTGTCGTGGACACATTTGGCTGCATATTGGCAGGGGCCAATGAGCCGGTTGCGCGGAAGGCGCGGAACGCCGTTGAGGCAATGGGGACAACCGGTGAGGCAAACGTCATCGGGACGGGCCTGCGCACCGGCCTGTCACAAGCAGCGTTTCTGAACGCTTTGGCAGGTCATGCTTTGGAGTTTGACGATTGGGAGGTGCCGGGGAACACGCATCCGACTGTGGTCCTACTGCCGGCTCTGCTTGCCTGCGCGCGCGAAGACACATGCGGCCGCGACTTGATCGAAGGGTATCTGGCAGGGTTTGAAGTGATTGCTCGACTGGGCGAAGCACTAAACTTCGAACACTACGACCGCGGCTGGCATTCAACGGCCACTCTCGGCGCAATTGGCGCTGCTGCTGCCGTGGCGCGATTGTTAGGGTTGGATGCGTCCCAAGCCACATCTGCCCTTTCCCTGGCTGTGAGCCGTGCAACGGGCTACACCTGCCAGTTCGGCAGCGACGCCAAGGCCATGCAGGCAGGATTTGCAGCCCAAACCGGCGTTGAGGCCGCCCACCTGGCGCGGGCCGGTGTGACCGGCAGGGCAGATGTTCTGGATCATGCGAAAGGTATGAACGCGCTCATGGCGAACGTACCGGACGCGCGGCTAAAAGAGATATGTGCCCGGCTTGGTAACGGGCTTGCCCTGACAGAGCATAAATTGATCCTCAAGCCATGGCCGAGCTGCGGCTATACCCATCGCATTATGACCGCAGCGCTGTCCTTGGCGCGCCGCCGGCCTGAAACAAGCCTTATTGCAAGAATTGACCTTCACTTGCCCGACTTCCACGCAGCCGTCTTGCCGTTCACCCAGCCGGCCCGGCGCGAAGAAGCGTTGTTTTCAGCGCCCTTCGTTGCGGCCATGGGCCTGAGCCTACAACGGTTGGGTTTGGACGATATCAAGGCGGAGCGCTGGAAGGCCCCCGAGATCAAAGCGTTGATGAGCCGCACCCAAGTGCACACTTTTGCCCCGTCCCGTCCTGATCTGAACTACGACCCCGAAGAGCCTGATCGTGTCCTGCTGACCCTGTCTTGCGGACAAACCCTTGAACAAACGTGCGCCTTTCCGCTCGGCGCACCCGAAAACCCGATGACGCCTGAAGATGTGCGCGCCAAGTTTTCCGCCATTGCGCCGGGCTATGCCGCGTCGCGCATCGAAAGTCTCTTCGATTGGCCAACGGCTGATCGCGTTGCCGAGATATTTGTCCCACTGGAGCATATGCCATGAGTTCACAACGCCAGGGGCGCGCAGCTCGCCGGTCTGCCCGCAAAAACGGAGCAGGATCTGAGGCCGTCAGATCGATCTGGCCCGGCATCGCCGGAGGCCACTTTCAGCCGATCTCCGATGGCGGAATTGAAGAGATCCACAAAACCGCCTTACGGATCCTCGCTGAGGTGGGTCTCGCCAACGCCTCCTCGCGCTGCATTGAGACGGTAACCGAAGCGGGAGGTCAGGTTTCCGAGGCCGGGCGCCTTCTGTTTCCTGTCCAGATGGTTGAGCGCGTGCTGCAGCAAGCTGGCCGGGGGTTCAAGCTTTATGGCCAGAAACCTGAGTACGACCTCGATCCATCAGGCGCCCGAGTGCACCTGGGAACCTCAGGCGCCGCGGTCCACATTATCGACAGCGAAACCAGAGCGGTGCGCGACAGTACCTTGCAGGATCTTTACGACATGGCCCGGCTCGCGGATGCACTTGAGAACATTCACATGTTCCAGCGCACGGTGGTTGCCCGCGACATTGCCGACACGCACGAGATGGAGTTGAACACCGCCTATGCCTGCGCACTCGGCACCGCCAAGCCTATCGGTTGTTCCTTCTCTGACGCGCGAACAATGCGCGATGCCATCGCCATATTCCACATGATCGCGGGCGGTGAAGAGGCCTGGCGCGCGCGACCCTTTTGCTGCGTCTCCACGTGTTTTGTGGTCCCGCCCTTAACGTTCGCTGAGGAGGCGTTGAGCGTTATTGAATGTGCCGCTGATACGGGCACGCCGCTCAAACTCGTGTCGGCAGGACAAGCCGGGGCCACCAGCCCGGCACCTCTGGCTGGAGCTGTTGCGCAGCAAACGGCTGAAGTGCTGGCCGGGCTGGTCTATGTGAACCTTCTGAACCCTGGTCATCCGGCTTTGTTCGGAGCTTTGCCGTTCGTCAGCGATTTGCGCACCGGCGCCATGTCGGGCGGCAGTGCAGAGCAAGGGGTTTTGATGGCGGCTTGCGCACAGATGGCGCAGCATTACCAGATCCCCTGCGCTGTATCTGCCGGCATGACCGATAGCAAGATGCCGGATTTTCAAGCCGGATATGAGAAGGGCATTACAGAACTGCTGAGCGCACTGGCCGGAGCCAATCTGATCTACGAAGCGGCCGGCATGTACGGCTCACTGCTGGCTGCCTCCAAGGAAAGTTTCGTTCTCGACAATGATCTCATCGGCAGTGTGTTGCGGGCCACGCGCGGCATTGAAGTGAACGCAGAAACCCTCGCGTTTGACGCGGTGCGGGATGTGTGCATCGATGGCCCGGGCCATTTCTTGGGCCATGGGCAAACCCTGGACCGCATGCAATCAGATTACTATTACCCAGCCACCGCGGACCGCCGGACCCCGCAGGAGTGGAGCGACATGGGAGCGGAGGACCTGTTGGTCATTGCCCGTCAGAAGACGTCTGAAATTCTAACCAGCGACCCGCCTGACCACATTGACCCTCGGCTGGATCACGCGATCCGAGAGCGCTTTCCCATCCGACTGTCGCCGAACCTCGCTCGGCCGGAAATACCATAGTTGACAGGCCCGACCGGACGCTGCTGGGGCTGCGGCGCAAGTGATTGCGATCACCTTAAGGGTTTATCGTGGCCACAATTGCGAACTCAGACTCTACGTCCGAAAACACCGCGCCCGCCACATTGCCGAAAAGCTGTTCCACATTGAATCCGGCTTCTCTAAGCTCTTGGGTCAAGCCTTCCGGGCTAAAATACTGCAGCCAGTTGTAAACCGTCTCAGCTCTGCTGCGTTCTGGAAATATGCTGTACTTGTCCAAGACCACAGCCTCGGCGTCGTATTTGAAGGTGTTGACGAAGGCATAATACTCCTCCGCGTGCCAGAAATGGTCGAGCTGATTTTTCTCACAACAGCTGGCCGCCTCGCGTTCTGCATAGGCCACCATGGAATAGACATCGAATAGAACCGCGCCGGCGTCGCTGAGGTGGGCGTGCCAAATCGCCAACAGTTGCCGCCGTTGCATTGGGCTGAGCGCACAGAAATCGCACATGATCATGGTGATGAGGTCAAAGCGCTCGTCCGTTGCGAAATCAAGATAATTGCCGTGCACGTAGTTGATTTTTTGCCCGGCACACTTGGCCTGTTGGCGGGCGTATTCGATTGAGTTGTAAGAGAAATCGACACCGGTCACCCGCGCACCGGACTGGGCGAGCCGGGATGTGTAGAGACCTGGACCGCAACCGAAGTCGCATACGGCCCTCCCCTCTCCAAGATCGAAGCGATCGATAATCCATTTGGAAGACTGGGAAATGAACTCCGCTTTCCTGGACGACACATCAACGCTGCCATCGAGATGATAGCGCAGCATTTGCTGTGAACGGTATTCATCCGTCCAGAGCGCGTCGGCGGAGTATTCACCGAATACCTCAGGTCTTTCGTTAATCTTCTCAAGCTGCTCGAACACTTCACACCATCCTTCTGTCCGGTTGACCTTAATGGTCGCGAACATCCCCACCTGCCTGGTGGCTCATAATCAGGGACGTTGCCGGTGCCAGACCCGGCACTTAGGCCGTCATGGGCACATGCTCAATGTCCACAATCTTGTTGTCAATCAACGCTCCCACAGTCACCACGGTCACACGCCCTCTCATTTCCAACTCCTCACGATTGAGTGCGTCGCAGCGAACCTTCGCTTCCTGGAGGGTCGGCAACGTTCCAATTGCAATATGGGGCGTGAAAGGAATGTCCAGCCGATGAAATTGTTTTAAGGGACCGGTATACAATGCGTCGTGCAGCAGAGAGATCTGGGCATAGCCTTCATCCGGCACCAGAAACACATGGCCCGTTGGTGACGCATGATCGACACCAAGCATTGCGTAGCGGCAGACAAACTTAATCGGTGCGAACGGCTTGGCGACCTCCCTGACATGGGAGCAGAACGTGTCTTGGGAAATCTCGTCACATCCGAACACGAGCGTGAAGTGTGGCGCGACCACATCGACGTACGCTTGATCATGGTCTTGCCGATAGGCATCTATAAAGGCCCGGTCGCCAGGACCCAAATCAAGATAGGCGAGAGCAAAGAGTTGTGGTTGCATAAATCCTATCCTCTTGAGGCGTTAAGGGCCGGGTCGCACGCATTCTTTCTTAAGCCCAATCACGATCTCACTCTTGAGCGAACGGCAAGTCTCAGGCGAATTCGGGACATATTACTGAAATACCTGGCATCACAATGAGCTCGATCAAACGACTTCATTCGGATTGACTTTACGTGCAACTGCAATCAACCAGTTTGCAAAAGCAGCAACCTCCGGGCGCTGGTAGGTTTCATGCTGTGTCACCAGGTCAAACCCGATGTCCGTTTCAACAATGCTGTCTTTGAAGGGGCAAATCAAAAACCCAGCGTTCAAGGTGTCCTGCAATGCAGGCCAACCAGCTAGCATCACGCCCTGCCCGGCGGTGGCGGCTTGAACGGCCAATCCATAGTCACTGAATTCCGTACCGCCAGTAGCCTCAGTTTGTTGAAGCCCGACATGACGGAACCAATCACTCCACGAAAACCATCTTTTCGTGGCATGGGCCCACGGCATATGGGCCGTACTCCAGTGGATTAGTGGAACCTCACGGAGCTGTTCAAGGGCCTCTAATTTAGGTGGGCTTTTAGCAAGCGATGGACTGCATACCGGAAACACAAGGTCTTTAAACAATCGGGTTGTCCAGAGATCATCATCGCAAGGAACACCGTAGCGTATGGCCACATCCACCTCGCTGTTCTCAAGGTCGACGATCTGCTGTGAAGCGTCGACAAGAAGATCAATATCAGGATGCAGGCGCCAAAACTCGTTGAGCCTAGAGGAAAGCCATGTGGTGGCAAGGGAGGCCTCCACGGAAACAATTACGCGACTACTGGTTTTGTGGCGACGCATCGCACGGACAGATTCGCGGAGCTGCCGCATTGCAAGCGAACACCCGTCCTTTCCGGCCTCGCCAACAGACGTGAGCACGAGCCGGTGGCCCTTCCGTTCCACCAACTTCACCCCTAGCGCATCTTCAAGCTTGAGAACCAGCTGCTTAACTGCTCCGGGCGTCACGCGCAGTTCATCGGCCGCAGCCCGGTAGCTCAGGTGCCGGGCCACGGACTCAAAGGCGCGCAGAGCGTTTAGGGACGGCATCCACTCTTGCATACTGACAGATTTTCTAAACTTTCCCGGCAGATCAAGTGAATTCTGTACTGGCTGTTTGTTCCCTATTTTAGCTTCTCTGGTAGCGCTCGAAGATCATGATCATCCCGCAACTATGGAAGATACAAACTTCATCTTTCGTACGCGGCAGATGAGCCAATACCACTGTCCACCCTGAGCCTTCAGCCATTGAGAGGTTAAAAATGCCGCCGATTGTCACCGCTGGCCGCCTGCGCAGATCGCCTTACTATCAGTCCACAATTGAAGAAGGCGCAGTGTCACTTCTCACCTATAACCGCATGTTGATCCCACGTGGTTATGGCGACCCGGAAGCTGAGTATTGGAGACTGGTGAACGGTGTTTCCATGTGGGACGTCGCTGCGCAACGCCAAGTCCAGTTAAAAGGGCCGGACGCTGGACGGCTGGCCCAGATCCTGTGTACGCGGGACCTGTCAAATCAGCAGGCCAACCAGGGCAAATATGTTGCCATTTGCGATCATGATGGCGTTTTGATCAATGACCCCATCGCGCTCAAGATCGATGAGAACTGCTTCTGGCTGTCGATCGGGAACTCAGACATTTGGTTCTGGGCTCGATGCGTTGCTGGTGAGCGCCGGCTCACTGTAGAGGTGAGCGAGCCAGATGTGTCACCGATGGCAATTCAGGGACCGAAAGCTGACGACGTCGTCGCTTCGCTGTTTGGCGATTGGGTGCGGGACCTTAAGTATTTCTGGTTCAATGATGCCACTCTGGAGGGGATCCCTCTCAAAGTTGCGCGATCTGGGTGGTCGAAACAGGGCGGCTTTGAACTCTACCTGATGGATGGCTCCAAGGGCGACCGCCTTTGGCAGATTGTGAAAGAGGCCGGCAAACCTTTTGATATCGGGCCGGGCTACCCTAATCCGGCAGAGCGAACCGAAAGCGGATTGCTGAACTACGGTACCGATACAGATGATTGGACCAATCCATTCGAAGTTCGCATGGGAAAATTCGTGAGCCTTGGCCTTGATGATGACGTCATCGGCATCAACGCGCTCCGCCGCATTACTCAGGCGGGTGTCAAGCGCCATCAGTTGGGCATAATTCTCGATACCGCGGAAGAAAAAGAAGATCAGTCTATCTGCCTCGATATTGAACAAAATGGATCAAAAGTCGGCCACATGACGCACAAGGCCTGGTCGTATCGGTTACAGCGCATGATCGGTTACGCGCTAATCTCCATTGACTGCGCCGCTGGCAACACCGTGCACGTTCTGCGGGACGGCACTCAGCTCAACGCAACGCTCGTCGATTTACCGTTTGCAACGTCACTCAGCGATCTTGCAAATGCGGTGCAATATCCAACCTGACTTGATAGAACTCTCTAAGCATATGCAGCGACCTCGTAGCGATCGAACATTGTAGATTGCTTCAAGTGGGGTGAGTGGAAAAAACAATGATGAAGACTTCTGACACGGTTCCGGCAATGAACGGTGCCGGCTTCCTCAACAGTGAGTTTGGAGTTTTGCGTAAAGTCGCGCTCTGCCGACCAGTGCATTATGACTGGGCGGCCGATAATGAGATTGTTGTTCAGGCACGAATGGCGGGTCTTAGTCCCGACCAGGCACAGGCGATGGAGGAGCACCAGGGACTTGCCACTACCCTTGAAGAGGCTGGTGTGTCGTGCACATTTCTTGAGCCGGACCCTTATCTGCCCATGCAAACGTTCACGCGCGATAGCGCGGTTATGACACCGTGGGGTCTCTTGATATGCCAGATGGCCGGGGTGGAGCGCCGGGGCGAATGGGGCCCAGTCATCGACATGGCGGCAAACCTGAATATCCCCATATGGCACCGCATTACAGCAGGTCCGCTCGAGGGTGGTGATATTCAGATCTTAAGACCGGGAGAAGTTCTAATCGGTGTGAATGAGGTACGAACATCCTCTGCTGCCGCTGGTCAGCTAGCAGCTTGGTTCGAATCAGAAGGCTGGGCAGCCAAGCTTATTCGCTTTCCTAAGCACTTTCTGCATCTTGATACCCTGTTTTGCTCCCTCAATAGCGATCTCGCGCTCTGTGCAACGGAGATTCTTAATCGTGCAGACGTGGACTGGCTGGCGGCACGTTTTCGCCTAATACCTATCGATTACAGAGGCGTCATGAACATGGCCTGCAATGTGACGGCACTTGGAAACGATCGTGTGCTATCCGCCGCGCGACACAACGATCTCAATGATCGGATGGTTTCCGAAGGATTGTCTGTGTTTGCTCCTCCGCTCGAGCAGTTTGTTGTTGAAGGCGGGTCCGTCCACTGTCTGACCATGCCACTCTCCAGGGACACCGTTGCGATCAACGCATGAGAGAGGAAACGGTTGCCATTTGAAGCGGCCTTAATGGCACCTAGAACCAGATATCCGCTTCGCTCACGCTTGGCTGAAGAGGATGAGTCCGTTGAGAACGGTCGTCCTCTTTGAGCATCTCCGTTTTGGGCAACTCTCATACCCTCACTGCTGTCTATAGCCGTGTCGGATCAGCACTTAGAGATAGGGAATCCGGTCGATCCTCTCAGCCAAGCGCCGATCGCATGTAACTGTTACAAACTCCCGCCGCTTGCGAAAATGAAACATGGTCTCTCTCACGATTGACGCCGATTTCGGCCAACCATCGGAGACAATCATCAGATCAAAGCGATGAGCCCTGCGCACATTGCAAAGGCCAGACATCTAGCGAGCCACTAAGGAGAAAAACGTCATGACTGCGCGACGGAAGACGCCACGCATTGCTATTGTGAAGGCGGCACTTGTGGCACTCGCCATGATCTTGCCAAACCGGGGAACTCTGGCACACACGCAAGAGCATTGCGCGCCGGGCTTTTTTGAGAAACAGCGTTTGTTCGACAGTTGCATCCGCGATCTCATCGCCGGTCACGGCATCACCTTTGACGGCGACTACATTGGTGACTTCTTTGGCAATCCGTCAGGTGGAAGGAACCAAAAGTTTCGAAGTGCTTGGCGCTCTACATTTGGGCTGAATTTCGATCTGGACCATATCTTTGGGATCACCGGAGCCACTCTGAGGGTCTCAGGTGCCTGGACTGCGGGGCGAAATCTCGCAACAGATATTGAAACCATCCTCAATCCAGCTGAAATCTATGGATTAAAAGGGGCGCGTTTCTGGGAACTGAGCTGGCAGCAGAAGCTGTTTGACGATCAATTGAGTTTCGTGATTGGACGCCATAGTCCCGCAGACCAGTTCAGCGTACAGCCACCTGTTTGGGACACCACTAACCTTGCCTTCTTTTCGCTGAGCTTGCTGTACAATGATTTTGCTTTTCGCTCGCGGCCCATAGGTATGTGGGGCGCATCGGCGCGATTTAATCCAAAAGAAAGCCCGTTCTACGTGGCAGCAGGTGTCTACAGCGGGGCGCCACGGAACATCCAGCGCACCAACGCAAACGGCCTGGATTTCCGCCTCAAATTCGGTGAATCCACCCTGGTTGTAGGAGAAGCTGGATACAAGAAAGGCCAATCACCCGGCGACACCAGCTTGCCGGGAACCTATCGCGCCGGCATTGTCTATAACAGCGCGCGATTCAACTCTCTCAGCACGCCCAGTCGATCAAAACGTGGCAATGTGAATCTCTATCTTTCCGGCGAGCAAATGCTCTACCGTGAAGAGGGAACCAAAACACAGGGGTTAAGCGCCTTTGCCTTTCTCAACGTGCCGGTCTCCGACGACATCAATCTGATAAAGTTCTACTTCGCCGGAGGGCTTTCCTATAGGGGCCTGCTTGATGGCCGTGATGATGATCGCACATATGCCGGATTTGCCTTTGCCGATCTCAACAACTCTGTGCAGCAACTGGCGTCCTTGTCGGTCCATGGCCCTGATATTGTGCCAAACCAGCCTCATGAAGCGGTTGTTGAACTGGGTCATGTATTCCAGGTAACACCCTTCTGGGCGGTCACCCCGGCGGTGCAATACATCATCAATCCGGGGCTCACCAACGACGTGAAGAATGCGGTCGCCCTTGGCGTGCAAACCGTTGTGGACTTCTAAGGCGAGGCTTAACGTCAAGCGACGTTTACACCTGCCTTACGCAAGCCGGCGATAAGCCCTTCTTCCAACTCGTCGTGCAAACACCAGATTTGGCACTCGCGTTTTGCATGCTCGGCAAAATCGGGAAAGACTGCCTCAAGCGCCCTCATCTCCTCTGCGCGTGCTGCATCCTGATCAAGTTCGGCCAAGAACCAGGAAAGGCAGGCATGATACCAGTACATTCCAGGAAGGGGCGAGCTCCTCAACTCATCAACAGCATCTTCGAACTCGCCATCGAGTGCATGGCGGCAAGCCGGCATCAGCTGATACCAGCCTGGATGCACCGGGCTTAGATCGATAGCTCGATCGATCAACGCTAGGCCACGGTCCCAATCTCCCAGCCCGCAATAGCAGGTACCCAAATCTGCGAGCATGTCCGCATGGCCTGGATTGAGACTGAGCGCCCTTTCTGCTGAGGCCTGGAACTCAGAGAACTCGCGCCGGTGGAAATAAGCCATGGCAAGCGCGTGATAAGCAAACGCGCTGTCCGGATCGGATGTGGCAGCCCGCAGTGCATGTGCAAATCCCAGCTCCAAGGCGTCAAAGCCTGGCCGTTCATTCATGTGGAAGCGATATTCGTCGAGCAGCAAAATAGCCATGGCCGCCAGTGCGTCCGATGCATCCTCATCCTTCTCAATCGCTTCTGCTAGACCGTCGCGCACCTCCTGATGCTGCTCAGGGCTATGGATTGCGTAATAGGCATAGAAGCGGTGGATCCAATAGTAAGTCTCCCATTGCTGGGACTTGCCTGTTCTGCGCGCACGCGAGATGTAGCGTCCAATGGGTCCGTGGTGGCCGGCGATCCGACCGGCAACCAGCAATGCAATTTCATCTTGGATCTCAAATACGCCGTCCGGCGTACACGGCCGTTCAAACTTCTCGCTCAGAACATGAACATCCGCAGCCGCATCAATCAATTGCACCGTGACACGCACCAGTCTCTCCGATTTGCGGACACTTCCTTCGACCACGAAATCGGCTCCAAGTTCCTTATGGACCTGCCGGACATCCAAACCCTCTCGAACCAGTTTCGATGACGTTGTGCGCGAGAACACGGAGAGCTCTTTGAACCGGGCAAGATTGGCGATGGTTTCTTCCGTCAAACCATCAGCAAAGAACTGATCATCGAACTTGCTGCTGTGCGTATTGAACGGCAGAACCGCAATCGATGGCCTGTGGTCTTGGGGCCTTGGCGCATCAGACGGGGCGGCTGGTGCGCAGGCGAGCTGCCCAGAACGATACTTGAATTCTGGGACGTAACTGCCCTTAGGAACAATGATCTCTACCGGATCCTCAACGCCCGCATCGCGGTAGTAATCGCCCAGCCGCCGCCGCATCCGACTGGCTTCCACGCGCACATTCGTATCGATCCTGGGATCAAAATCTTCTGGCTTCTCGAACACGTCGAGACCAACCGCATAACCGCCGATCTTCTCGCTCCGGCCGGCCAGTGTTTCCTCAACAATGTAGCTCAGAAACTTCGATAGCCGGTGCGATTGAGCAAACGGCGCCTGGCTCGTGACCCGCCTTAAGGCTGAGCGAATTTCTTCGTCTGTCGGGCGTGCCACGTCTCGCAGTGTCGTGTCTTCAATTTGCTCACCCATAGGGCTTCTCAGGTTTCAAGGCCAAAAAGACGCACGTCTAACACATTACCTAACCGTGACTCTCTCTCATAGCAAGCGCGTGCCGGGCAATGTGCAGCTCACGGACGAGCGACAGCGCTGATTGACGCCGGACCGATTTGAGAAAACCCGCTTAATTACGCAACGGAGCAAAGCGATGGGAAGCAACGGAAAACTCAAGTACGGCATGAAGCCGACGCCCGTACTCGGCAAGAACATGTGCTCGTACAATGCGATTTTGACTCTGAAACAGGATGATCCGGATGGCCATGCCGCCGCTTTGGTCGATCTCCTCACCTCACAGGAGGTCCTGGATGCTTTTCAAGAGTTCAAGGTGATCCATATCATCGGATTCTATCGGATCAGCCGTGACCAGGTTTTTGTGCAAACGAACTTCGACGGTGGCGATATCGTTGATTATTGGGAAATCATCATCAACGCTAATCCAGACCTGGTGCGCAGAGCCCTACAGCATTTTGAGGGCTTTCCGGGGCCGGATGCCGGTGTCACGGCGATTGGTGAATTTCTGGCATCCGCGCAGGAAGGTGTCGATGTCGTCTCCTATTATTGCGCCTATCCGGCTTTGACCATCAACCAGCTGTACCGCGACGCCGACTGGCGCAACAAGATGATGGATCTCCAGAAATCGCTCGCCAAGCCGGCGGATCACGTCGTCACGGCAGAAATAGCAACAGGCCTGTAGCGGCGACATCTGGCCTGCCACACCCAAACTTACTCACAAGGAACAAAGCCATGAGAATCGATGGTTCCCTCAAATTCGGCCTGAGCCCTACGATCCAGGTCGCTAACAACATTACCGCGTATGCCGCTCTCTTTCCCTTGAAGAAGGATGATCCGGATGCTCACGCAAAGGCGATTGCCGATCAAATCGGCTCAAAAGAATTCGCTGATGCCCTGAATGAGATGTCACTGATCCACCTCTTCTGCTGCACGCGGGTCGATCGTGATCACTTCATCTGGCAAACGAACTTCGATGGCGACCTCGTGGCCTACTTTGAGGTCTTCAAGGAACTCGAAGGTCCCCTGCGCAAGCTTCTTGAACACATGGAAGGCGCGCCCGGGCCAGAGGACGAGTTCACCAAGATCCTTGATTACTTCGGCCAGCATCAGGTCGAAACGTTTGGCTACTACTGCGCCTATCCGGAACTTACGGTCAATCAGATCCACCGGGATGCCGATTGGCGCAACAAGGTGATGGAGTTCCAGAAATCCCTCGCCCGGCCGGCCAACGATATTGCCGTCGGTCAAACCGTTTCCGGCATGTAGCGGTCAGCTACTCGTCCTTCTCTCAAACCACCGGGCCATCCGCGATGGCCCGGTTGCTCCCCAAAGAGACTTTCGCAAGCCCTATGGAGACCGTCATGCTCAACACACGACCTGCGACACCGCTTACGGCGGAGGATCTGAAGGACAATCTTAATGACATCCAGGGAGGCGTTCTGGAAGAGTACGACACACTTGCGTGCGCCTACATCTTCTTCACTATCGGCAGCGCCGAACGTGGCCGCGATTGGCTCAGCTCCTTGGCAGACCGGGTAACGACGTCAGAAGTTGCACGGTCAACGTCCCCGCCGGAACAGACATTAAACGTCTGCTTCTCTCCCTTCGGCCTGGAAGCGCTGGCCATCTCTGAAGCAACGCGAGCAAGTTTCCCACACGCCTTTGTGCAAGGGATGGCCGCACGTGCGCACCGTCTTGGCGACACGGGGGCCGGCGATCCGTCAAACTGGGAAGGCGGTCTTGGAACATCGGACATCCACGTCATGGTCACCTTTACGGGCCCGGACAGCCAGGCCGTCGATGACCAACGGCGCCAGTTGAAGGAAGAAGCGGCAGGTTATGGTGTGACCGAACGGCATTTCGTTGAGGCAGCTGTTGTGTTCGAACAGCGCTCCGGCTGCCCGGCCGCACATTTCGGTTTCGTCGATCCGATTTCGCAGCCGGCGATTGCTGGCCTTGGGGAAGCCGCACCGGGCAATGGCGCCCGGGATGGCGACGGCTGGCGCGGCATCGAACCGGGCGAATTTCTGCTTGGCTACATGAACGAGTTAGGCGAGGCGACCGCCACCCCCACACCGCACGAGTTAGGGGTCAATGGCACATACATCGCCTTCCGCAAGGTGGCCCAGGACGTTGCAGGTTTTCGCGAGTACCTCAAACAAGGTGCCATGGGCCTTTGGGGCAATGATGACGAAGTCCATCAGGAGAAGATGGCGGCCAAGATCGTCGGGCGCTGGCGCTCCGGCTGTCCTCTCGCCCTTTCACCCGATCACGACGATCACGAACTCGCTGACGATCCCAACCGGGTCAATGATTTCGACTATTCAGACGACCCCGAGGGTCTGAAATGCCCGCTCGGCGCGCACTTGCGCCGCGTCAATCCGCGCAAATCTGCGATCAAGACGCCCACCGACATTAATCGAAAACGCATCCTGCGCCGCGGCCTTGAATTCGGACCGCCGCTTCCTGAAGGCGCGCCCGATGACGGCGTCCCGCGCGGTCTTGCCGGCCTGTTTGTGGTCGCTGATCTGGAGTTGCAGTTTGAGTTCATGCAGGCCGATTGGATCCAGAAAGGCGACTTCGCCGGGCTGCCCAGTGAGGAGAAAGATCCATTGATAGGCGCCAACGGCGAGGGTGGCCAGTTCACGGTGCCCGGCGCCGACATGCCCTTCCTTTTCGATGTCCGCCAGTTCGTGACCACCGACGGCGGTGAGTATTTCTTCGTCCCGAGCCTCAGCGCCCTCCACGGCATTGCGGCCGGCGCGTTCTCAGACTGACCCTTGTCCCTAACACCAAGCCTGATGGAGAGTTCCAATGAAGATCCGCAAGCTTTTGGCAATGGCTGCCGCGACCATGGCCTTGGCCGTAACACCCGCCGCAGCATCTGATCATTTCGACGGGCCGGCTGTCCTGGGCGACCCGACCACAGATATCACCGACATGTACGTCTTCCCCAGTCCGGAGAAACCGGAGCGTCTGGTCTTGGTCATGAACGTGATACCGAACGCCGGCACAAAGCGCTGGTTCTCCCACGCCCTGGACTACCGCTTCCGTCTTCGCCCTGTCGCAATCTCAGGGACCGGTGTCGAGGCAGGCTTTTCGGTTGGGAAACAGGAAATCTCATTTAGATGCGTGTTCTCAGATCTGAAGACATCGCCATCCGGGGAGAAGCAGGCAGGACATTGCCATTCGCCGGGTGGTGAACTCCACTTCACTGTGGGCCAGGGAACGCCCGAGGCTGAGTTCCAAAAGACTGGCCTTAAAGTGTTCGCCGGATTGCGCCTTGATCCGTTCTTCATGGATGTGGCCGGATATGTACGCTCCATGAAAGAAGGTCGGCTGAACTTCATCGGCAAGAACACTGCGCAGGGCCTCAATATCCTGAGCATTATTGTAGAGGTTGACCGCGAACGCTTTCTGACGAAGCCCGACGGGATGTATGGCGTGATTTCCGAAGTCAGATCCCGCGGTGGAAAATCCGTTGTGCTTGACACCTTTGGGCGGCCTGAGATCACTAACGTCATCCTCGCCGATCCTGGCTACGACAAAGTCAACACAACGATCGACGTGCGCGACATTTTCAATCAGCGCGATCTCTTCGGTGAGCCGGGAGCCTATGCCGAACCGCTCCAGGCCCGCTTCAACGCCAACCTTCGCCGCATGGACACGATGGATGGCCAGGAAGATTGGGCCATGAAGGATGGCATCCATCCACTCACGGCCCTGCACATGGCAGACTTCACGGTGATCGACCTGTCCAAGCCGGTGGGCAATGGCAGCTGGTTCGAAATCGAGAAGGCGATCGTTGAGGGGCGCGAACATAAGACAGGCGGGGGACGTTGGCTCGATGATGATATCTGCGACATCCAGTACACGTTCCTGATGGCGCGAAATCGCGAGGAGATCAGCGACGGCGTTGACCAGCCGACAAAGCCCGCAAGCCAGACGTTCCCATACCTTCGCGATCCTGAAGTTGCGGGCTAACCGGTTCACCAGGATGTGCAGCGTTTAACAGTTACACACTGCCACGAACGGCTTTTCACCTGCACATAAGGGCAGACGATTTACCGGAGCGACAAGAAATGAGCACAAGACTGACCGAAGCCAATCGCAAGGCGGAGACACGTAAGGCCAATCGCCTGATGATGTGGATGACCGGGTTGCTAGGCCTGACCACGGGAATTGGGGTGGTCGCCTGGGGCGCTTGGAGCCTACTGGTGACCATTGGGCTGAGCGTCTATGAACGCACGTCCCTCACACCTGCCCAGGTCTTGGTGGAAGATGCATTGAACCAAGGCCTCCTGCAAAGCGCCATGCTCATCGCCCTTGGGGTGATCATTCTCGAACTGCGCCGCATTGGTGAACTTCTGGATGACGGCGATGAGTGATCAGGTTTCGCATGCGGCCAGTTCCGTGCTGACACGTCACCGCTTCGCACTATTGTTGTGTGCGTTGGTGGGTTTGATCGTGATTGCCCCTCTGTTTGGTCCCGGTCCCTTCGCCGCGGTGGATGTGGCGGTCCTCTTCTCAATCGTCGTCCTCTGCTTCGCGCTGACGGCAACCCGTAAAGCCCTGACCTTGGCTGTGGTGTTGGTTTGGTTTGCGCTGACACTGGGGCACGCATACTCCAACGGTCCAGTGTCGCTGGTGGGCATGGATGTCGCTTTGGTCGTTGTCTGTGCGTTCGCGATAGAGAGCACAATGCGCCGGGCCTTACAGTCCGGCACTGTGGGAACCGAAGAACTTTGTGCAGCGATCAGCGCTTACATTCTCCTAGGCGTTGCATGGGCGGCTGCCTATTCCCTGCTGCAGACCCTGGATCCAACCGCTTTGAACGTTCCGGTGGGACAAGCAACCAGTCATTGGAACGCGCTGCTCTACTTTAGCTTTGCCACCCTCACAACGCTCGGATATGGCGATTTTGCTCCCGTCTCAGATTTTGCCCGCGCGCTGGCCAGCGTTCAGGCGATCACGGGAACCATTTACCTGGCAATTCTGATTGCACACCTGGTGGGCAATTTTAAGGGCGTGGCTCCGCCGCTACCGGAGGCGGATGAGCCAGGCATGTCCCGGCTGGATGAATTGCTGATGGCCAGCAAATCCAACCCGGAAGACTGAGGGACGTCATGGACCGCAAGCTCATTGCAATCTTGGTTGGTGATATCGTTGGATACAGCCGCTTGGTGAGCACCAACGAAACCAAAGCGCTTCAGAACCTGGAAGCGTGCTTCAGGTTTGTCAGAGAGTGTATTGAAGATCACAACGGCAGCATCTTCAACTCGGCCGGCGACAGTGTTCTTGCCGAGTTTGGCAGCGTCATGAATGCCGTGGAGTGCGCGATCGAGGTGCAGGAGATCTTCGCCGAGATCAATGACGGTGCTGACGCAGAGGCTGTCATCCAGATGCGCATCGGCATCCATCTGGGCGACGTTGTGGTGACAGCCGGCGATTATTTGGGGGACGGTGTCAATATCGCTGCCCGATTGGAACCCCTCGCAGAGCCCGGCGGCATCTGTGTGTCCGACAGTGTTCACCAGAACATTGTGGGCCGGGTGGATGTTCAGTTTGAAGACCTTGGCTTGTTCGACCTGAAAAACATCGACCGTTCCGTTCACATCTACCGCATTCCACCGCCAAATGACGCGCCGCCAATTGTTGCGGCGCAAACCAACGGCACGAGCGACCTCACTGCAGAGGCGCCTGCCATCGCGGTTCTGCCCTTTGACAACATGAGCAGTGATCCTCAGGACGAGCATTTTGTCGATGGGCTCACGGAGGACCTCATCACGGCCCTGGCAGCCTGGCGGACGTTTCCGGTAATCGCCCGCAACTCAACATTTGCCTACAAAGGCCGTTCTCCGGATATCCGCGCCGTCGCGCAGGACCTGAATGCGCGATACGTGCTTGAGGGAAGTGTCAGAAAATCCGGCGAGCGGGTCCGGGTGAATGCCCAGTTGATTGACGCCGATACAGGACATCACACGTGGGCGGAGAAGTTCGACCGCAGTGTTGAAGACATTTTTGAAGTCCAAGATGAAATCACCCGCTATCTCGCCGGCATCATCGCGCCGGAGCTTGAAAAAGCAGAGCAGCGGCGGCTTGACACCAAACGTTCTTCTTCCTTGCAAGCTTGGGAACTGGTGCAGCGGGGCATGCTGTATCTCGACCAGTGGACAGAAGATGATAACGAGCAAGCAAGACAGTTGTTCGAGCAGGCATTAGCGCTTGATCCGGACTATGCACAGGCTTTTACGGGTCTGGCATACACGCATCATCGTGACATCTGGTTTGGCTTTGCCGAAGACCGTGATCACACCATCAAGGAGCAGATCAGAACCGCTCGGATGGCTGTGAAGTTTGATCCCAACGATTCCATGGCGCACAGCATGCTGGGATTTGGCTTCATGTGGTCACATGACTTCGATATGGGCATCGCCGAGGGCGAACGGGCGGTAGCGTTGAACCCCAGCAACTATGTGGCTCTGGCTCAACTCGGTCTTGCGCTGTGCTACTCTGGACGTGCCCTCGACAGCCTGCCGATGTTTGAGCAGTCCATCCGCGTGAACCCGCGCAACCCGCGCATTCAGTTCATTCTGTGCTGTCTCGCACGCTCACAGTTGAGCGCCCGAAATCCCGAGAAGGCGGCCATTGAGGCACGTACCGCCCTCAGCCACGCCGCAAACTATCCGCTCGCGCTGCTCATTCTCGCCTCGGCGCTTGGGCATCTGGATCAAGTGGATGATGCAAAAATCGCCCTGAGCGCTTGCGAGTTATCTCAACCAGGATTCGCCGTGAAATGGGCATCGACACCCATGTTCAAAAATCGCGACGAGGATGCGCACTTTCTTGCCGGCCTGCGAAAGGCCGGCCTCGAGGCGAGCTTACCGCTGTAACGCTACTTACTGTTACTAGCTTCAACAGACGTGAGCTCTGAGCGAATATCAAAAGACCTTAGGTTAAATCTCAGCCGAATGATGGAAACACAAACCATGCAATATCAATCTCACGCAGAAGGGCACAACCTTAGGGGCGTGCGTTCGTCCTTGGTATCGACGGCAATCGTATTCAGCGTGCTGCTCGCAGCGCCCGTTAGCGCTTCAGCCTGCGCAAACAGTGGCGTCGTCGCGCGCGCTGGAGCAACTTTTATCAAGGCGGCAAGGTCACGCTCAACGTCCGCCTTTTCCTCTGCTCTTAACCGCTATGTGGATCTCAACAGGGTCTCCATGCTGGCACTGGGAAAGCATCGTGCCAAGGCAAGCGGGCCGCAAAGGAAACAGATCACGCGCCTCACCAGCAGATACGTGGCCCGGAACCTCGTTCAGTTCTCAGGCAAATTCAAAGCTCAATCGATTAAGGTTGTCCGCTGCCGAGGATCGATTGTTGAAACGAAATTACTACGGCTCAATGGCGGGGTACCGCAGAAGCTGCTCTGGCGGGTTAAGGGCGGAAAAGTCACCGACCTCAACGTACAAAACGTCTGGCTGGCCCAGCTTCTCAAATCCAATTACCAGTCCATCATCCGCCAAGGTGGCGGCAATGTAAATGCACTCATCGCTAAACTTGGTGGAACCAGAGTGAGTTCTACCGGGACCAACAAGTAGCAAATCTAGCGCCCGTGTATTTCGCTTAGACCAATGCCGGAAACCGATCTCAAACCCAACCGGGCCAACAAGCACGAGGCCAGAGCGTTCTTGCTATCAAGCATCGTGCTGTCGGCCGCGGTGTTCAACATCGCTTTTTGGTATGGGGTCACTGGAACAGTATTTTTTGAACACCTCTTCCACATCTGGATTGCAGCGACAGCCGCATTGGTCGCGACCGCATTTGTGCCCCACGTGAGCACGTTCCCTCCATTCGTCTCCTGGCGAGGTCGCTTTGTGCTTGCACTCCCCACACTGTGGCTTTTGCTTGAGTTTCTGACCGGCCCACAGGCTCAGCTTACCGAAACACAAGTATGGCTCTTGTGGAGCTTAGCCGTAGCAATCCTTGTCCTCACGGTTCCTTACATTGCCTATGTGCTGGTGGTGGTCACCGCACCAGACATCGAGCAATTGCGGAGCCTGAGGCTCGGTGGAGCCGTACTTGGAATAGCGCTTTTGACCGCCGTGGTTGGTGTCGCCATCGGACATCACCATCCAAGGATCTTGACCTGCGAGGACTTTGAAGTTGCCGGAGATCACGTACCCGCAAATTGTACACCATCACCTAAAAAGGCCTAAAGCCTCGCAAGGCATAGCCGCTCCTACGCCGCCGTCTGCGTGGGTGCACAGACCCTTCTGCCATCCAGCAGCCAGGCATCCATCTTGCCGATCCCGGCCACATCGATGACGCCGCGGCGGCTAAAATCATATCGGTCCCGCAGGAGCTGTTGAACGTGTTCGGTGGTTTGGATATGGCCTTCGAGCCCATGGGACTCCATGCGGCTTGCAACGTTCACTGTCTCCCCCCAAAGATCGTACATGAACTTTCGCTCGCCAATCACGCCAGCGACAACCGGCCCGCAGTTCAATCCGATTCGCAGACCATACGATTGGCCAAAACGTGTTGAACGGGCGAAGAGATCACGCAAATCGAGAGCAAACTCTGCCAACCGGACCAGATCGTCTTCCCCGACCTCTGGAACGCCTGCAGCCACCATATACGCGTCACCTATTGTCTTGATCTTCTCCAGGCCATGACGATCGGCGAGACGGTCCATCTCGCTGAAAATGTCGTTCAGCATGGTCACCAGTTCATCAGGTTCCATCGTCTGAGAGAGCTTTGTAAATCCGGAGAGATCAGCGAACAGAACCGATGCACTTTCCATGCGATCCACCGGACTGGCTTCCCCTTCTTTAATGCGTTGGACAATCTTCTCAGGCAGGATGCTGTGAAGCAGTTGATCTGAGCGCTCCCGTTCCACTTCCAGCTCACTGGTGCGTTCGCGCACCAACTCATCCAGATGCTCGTTTTGCTCAGTCAAGCTGCCGAAATAGCGCTTCATGGAAACAAAAACGGTTGTGAAGATTGCCGTGATTCCAACCACGATCGCGTCGGTCACCACGAGCAGTCGGCCAACCTGGTTCAACTCAGCCTCTGGCGTAAACATCAGTGCGGCCGTGTTAAACGCTAGAGTCAGTGCACCCACGTAAAAGAGAGCGTGAAATGTGGGAAGGAAATAAACAGCCTCGACGACCAAAAGAAACAGCAACGGCAACGCGCGGGTGTCCACACCTTCTGTGACAACAACGCGCATGAAATCGATGGCAAAAGGGATGAGCACAAAATAAGCCGCCAGAGGGATGCGCCGGGTCGTCAAAATGATCCCTGAGGCCACCAGGCACAAGAGGATCAGCAAGTTGTTGGTGATATCCCGGTCCCGCAGAACATCCAACATGATGAGGCCGGCTTCGCCCGCTGCGGAGAGTCCAACGATAAACCACAGAATGCGTAAGCGCGTCTTCTCGACCGCGTTCTTGTCCGCAGGTTGAAACAAACTCATGGCAGTTCTCCTCTCACTGATGGAGAGAAGTCTAGAGCAACGAATTCAGTGTATTGAGTAAGTCGCAGTTAGCTCGAGGTAAGATGGTCAAGCTTGCAGTGGTTCAGTGGCACGGGATGAAATTGCTTGGGGCCCGTCACTCAATATTGAGCCCGGCTTTGCGCAAGCCCGCAAGCATGGGTCGCGTCCACTCCTCCGGCTGACACGACAGTTCGAATTCTCTTAGCGCATGTTGAGCAAAGTCCGGATAGAGCTCATTAAGCTGGCGAACTTCCTCTGCAGCCTTGTCATCCTCACCAACCAGAGCATGCAGCGCAGCCACACAGGCATGGTACCAATAAAGCCCTGGCACAGCGCCTTTCTTAAGTTCCAAGAGCGCAGCCGGAAACTCCTCGTGCGCCAAATGATAAAACACAGTCGGCCAACGATACCAGCCGGGATGAACTGGACTGAGTTCGATCGCGCGATTTGACAGCCGCAGTGCCAAATCCCATTCTCCCCAATGTGCGTAGCCGAAAGCGGCGTCCGCCAGAGCATCTGCATGACCTGGATTGAGCTCGATAGAGCGATCTGCAGCAATGCGGAACTCACGAAACTCGCGGCTGTAAAAATAAGCCAGCGCCAACGCCTGGTAAGCAAATGCATTCTCCGGGTCGATGCTGACAGCGCGCTGTGCATGTTCCAGCGATGTTTGGAGTGCGGGGAACTTTGGCCGTTCGTTCATGTGCAGCCGGTGTTCGTCTAGGAGAATGATGGAAAGCGCGGCCCACCCGTCAGAAGAATCCAGGTCATGCAATAGGGATTGCTCAAGCCCATCGCGCACCTCCGCATGAAGCTCTGGACTGTGCGTCGCATAATAATTGTAGAACCTCATGATCCAATTGTACGTGTCCCAGGTGGTCGAGCCCCCCGCCCGCTTTGCCCGGCGCAGATAACGCCCAAGCGGGCCGTGCCTGTCCGCAACCCGGCCCGCCACGGTTAGGGCGATTTCATCCTGGATTTCAAACACACCCTCCGGAGTACACGCGCGATCAAAGCTCTCTGAGAGGATATGGCCATCGGCGGCTGCATCAATCAGCTGGACGGTCACTCGAACCATCTGCGGAGTTTTCCGCACACTGCCTTGAAGCACGAAATCGACGCCTAGTTCATCGCGGAGTCGCTTAATGGTGATGCCTTCTTGCGCGAGTGCAGACGTTGTGGATCGCGAGAAAACAAACAGATCCTTGAAGCGGGCCAAATTGGAGATGGTTTCTTCGGTCAGGCCATCAGCGAAGAATTGATCGGCGGAATCCGCGCTAAAGTTCTCAAACGGCAGTACGGCAATCGACGGTCCGCGTTCTATTTCAGTGCTCTGCGCTCGCGAGGACGGCTCAACGGCGGCCGGGGTATCCTGGCGCTCGAAGCTCGGTACGTAGGTTCCTTTTCGCAAGACAATTTTAACCGCAGGCTGACGCTGGGTTTCTGCATAATGCTGGATGATCCGGCGGCGCAGGCGGGAGGCTTCCACGCGAACGATCGGATCTATCGAAGGATTGAAGTCTTCAGGCTTGTCATAAACATCGAAGGCGATGGTGTAACCGCTCAGCCGGTCCGCGCGCCCCTCAAGCGTCTCCGATACAATGTAATTCAGAAAGCGCTTAAGCCGCTTGGAGCCATTCAATGGTGGCTCGCTCAGCAGAGCATCAAGTTCATGCCGCACCGGCGCCTCCAGTTCCGCCGGATGAGCAGAGGCTTCATTGTGCGCTTGTTCGCTCATTGATACTGACCCAATTTCTGGCGAGCAACAAACACGCAACGCCAAAGCCCAATAAAACTGCCACTTTAGGGCTGAATGATACATACTGTTACACGCTTACGCAACGGAATGCGCCGGGGCATGGTCTCCTCATCTGATCAACACGCGATCACGTGAAAACACCACTTCTAAGGAGACCAAGCCATGTCAGCTGGCAAAGCTGTAACCAAAGAAACTCTCGAGGTTGTCAAAAGTTTCAATCTTGAAGGCCTGTTCAAAACCCGCGGTGCCGGCGCCAGCGAGGTGACACTTCTGCACAACATCAAAGAAGGCAAAGGCGCAGAACAACGCGAATGGCTGGAGGCGGTCATCAACACGGACTGGGAACTGTCATTGTGGGGCTCTGAGGAAATCCATTTCCTGCGGGCCTGCACAATCAACAACGACACGCAGTTTCTATTCTGCTCCAACTTCGACGGAACGCCGGATACTTATCTGGCCGACTTCTTAGTGCATTCGCCGGAATTTCTGGATCAAGTTTGGGGCCGATGCGAGGGGTACCCTGAGGGTGGGGCACGCGACTTCAAGGGTTTCATGGAGTTTATCGTCTCTGGGTACGTTCCTTGCCAAGCATTCTTTGCTGCGTACCCCGACGCGACCGTGAAGCAGGTCTGGCGTGCGCTTGACTGGGAGAAGAAGACCCGCGACTTCCAGCGCGAACTTGCGCGGCCGACGCCCTCCCGCACGCTGGAGGAAAGCTCCAAGCAACGGGCTGCCTAATCGAGCGCCTAACCGAAGGGCGGGGCGATCAGTCCCGCCCGCACATCTTAGCTCACACTACGCCCGACGGAGGGAAGAACGATGGACGCCAGCGTCACTGACCGCACGCTTACCGGCGAAGACATAGTCGGCAATCTTGACGAGATCCAAGGCAATATCATCAAGCCATACACTTATGCGCAGCAGCGTGGATTGTTTTTCCGGATCGACAACGGGGCCGCAGGGCGCCAATGGCTTGACCATGTCAGCGCGAGGGTGACCCCTGCAACCCCGTGGCCCGATGCTAAACGTCCTCAATCAGCCATGAACGTCGGCATAAGCTTTTTCGGCCTGCGCGCGCTGGAGCTTTCCGCCGATGCGCTTAGCGGTTTCCCGGGCGTTTTTCAGGCTGGCGCTGTTGGCCGGGCCGAACGAAACGGTGATGTGGGCGAGCGGTCACCGGACACTTGGCAAGACGGATTTGGCAGCGAAGGCATTCATGTGGCGGTGTTCGTGTTCTCAGACGATGTGGCGCTCATTGATGCTGAGTCGGACTGGTTACGCGAGGCTGCAGAACGCGTCGGGGGCGTTACCGAAATGGCAGCGCATGACGGGCGTGGCTTCGAGGACGGCGTTGAACATTTCGGTTATCGTGACGGCCTTACCGACGTTCCGATCGAAGGCACGGAGGAAATCTATCCCCAAACTCCAGGTGCCGGCACCCGCCAGCCTGATGGAACGTGGGCGCCGCTCAAACCGGGTGAGTTTCTGCTCGGCTATGAGAACGAATCCGGCAGCGAGCCTCCCGCTCCAGAGCCGCGCGAGTTGGCGGTAAATGGCACATTCATCGTGTACCGCAAAATCTACCAGGACGTGGCAGCATTTCGCCGCTTCTTGGCTCAAGCCGCCGAATGCGTCTACGGCTCAAGCAACGAGGATGATCAGGAGCGCATGGCCGCGAAATTCATGGGTCGTTGGCGCTCAGGCTGTCCACTGATGCACGCTCCCGATGAGGACCGGCCGGAACTGGCCGACGATCCGGACAAGTGTAACAACTTTGGATATTCCGACGATCCTGACGGCATGATCTGCCCCCGCGGCGCGCACATTCGACGGATGAACCCCAGGGACGCTCTCGACGGTACGGCCACCGTTGTACGCCGCCACAGGCTTATCCGCCGCGGGTTGGAATATGGCCCCAAGCTTCCAGATGGCGTTTTGGAAGACGATGGCCGCGACCGTGGCATTGCCTCTTATCTCGTCTGCGCAAACATCAAGGACCAGTTCGAGTTTGTTTGGCAGGAGTGGGTGAACAAGGGTGATTTTGCTGGTTTGCCCATGGGTGAGCAGGATCCGATCATTGGGCCCGCGTCGGCCGAGGGGCAGATGACACTGCCCGGCGAGCCAATGCCCTTTCTGTTCGACTTCAAGCGCTTCATCACCACCCGCTGCGGTGAGTACTTCTTCATGCCCAGCCTCACCGCGCTGAAGGGCATTGCGGCGCAAAAATACTGACATCACGCGAAAAGGATAGACCCATGATCGAATTCGAACCCCACCCCACTGAAACCATTCCTGAGGGGGAAATGGAGGCGATCCAGAAGGTCGCCGAACTTCAGATGAAAATTATCCACGCCAAGCAGGATCCTCGCAAACGCGGGCAACACTCAAAGGCGATGGCGCTTGTTCAAGCCACATTCGAAGTGGAAAAAGACCTGCCTCCGGCTCTTCAAATCGGTTTGCTCGGCGGCGCGCGCAAGTTCGATGCCCTCGTTCGCTTATCCACAGGGCTCAATCCCAATGACCACGAACCCAATACCCATGCCATGGCGGTCAAGGTCCTAAATGCGGACGGCGCTGCTGGCTCTGGTGAAATAAAGTGCCAGGATTTCATCACGCTTGCATACCCGCACTTTTTCATTCAAACGGCTGAGCAATATGCCGAATTGTTCACGGAATCTCAGCAGGACCCCACAACACCCAAGTTTTGGAGCAAGCACCCGGAATTTGCCCATCATCAGCCAGCCCATTTCAAGGTGATCAGCTACCACCTGGAGCAACAGTATTGGGGACAGACGCCAATTGCGCTGGGCGATCAAGCCATTCGCTTCACTTTCGCACCCCACATCAGCAATCTCTCTGGATTACCGAAGGCTTCGACGCCAAATGGGCTGCTCGATGCGTTGATCGATCAGTTGACGGACAAGCGGCGCCCCGCCGTCTACGATTTCTGCATACAGCTGCAGACCGATGCTGCGACCATGCCTGTAGAGGACAGCACCGTGCCCTGGGCTTCCCCGGTCTTCAAAGTTGCAACTCTTACGATTCCACCGCAGGAATTCAACTCAGATGCTCAACGTTTGCTCGGTGAGAATCTGGCCTGGGATCCCTGGCACTGCCTCCCCGAACACCAGCCGCTCGGCAGCGTGCAACGCTGTCGCAAGCTGGTCTACGAAGCCAGCCGCTCCTCCCGGCACAAGCAAAATGGGATTAAAGGCTTCACGCTAACCCCAGACAAATTGAGCGTTATGGGATCGGTGCTGATGTCGGATGCAGCTTGAGTTTGAGCTACATCCTGTTCGCATTCGAACCCATTGCAAGTGCGCCGTTTGGTGCGCCCGATGGAAGCTCGCGGGAACAGAGCTCTGAAGACGCTGGAGAACACCGCTGAGATCGAACGGCTCCGTTAAAGGAGCGGCCGATCCTAAGCCAGCTACGGTTGTTCAGCCAGTAACTAACAGTGACTCACTCCCGGCGCACAACTCTCTAAGGCACCCTGAGGCTGATCCTCGCACACTCAAGTTCACTCTAGTGCGAGGGGCGTGGGAGACGAAAATGTTGAGACTTTGGCCACGGACTATCCTGAATATCGGCTGGACCGACCTGGCGGCCGGTGCGATGGCGTGCGCCATTGGTGGTGATCGAACCAAGCTTCTAACAAAAGTCGAGAGCTACTGGCCGAATGAAGAGGCAATTGCTTGCTTCTCGGTCAGGAGCGGTCTGGATTTACTCATTCAGGCAATGGATTTGAAGCCGGGCGATGAAGTTCTGTTCTCTGCGCTCAACATCAAGGGGATGGTCAATGTCGCGCGGCGTGCCGAACTTGTTCCAGTTCCGTTGGACTTTGAGACCGCTACGCTGACCCCCACGGTGGAGACCTTTAAGAAGGCCGTCACTGCAAAGGCGAAAGTCCTAATCGTAGCACCTCTGTTCGGCAGCAGATTGGATCTGGATAAGTTGATAGACGCAGCTCATGCAGCGGGACTGCTCGTCGTCGAGGATAGCGCACAGGCGTTTTGCGGGAAAGAGTACGCAGGCCATCCCAAAGCCGACGTTGCGATGTTTTCCTTCGGGCCGCTGAAAACTTCCACGGCGCTGGGGGGCGCCCTGATAAACGTTCGCGACGCCGCACTACGGGCCCGCATGCGGGAAATCCAGAACGCATACGCGGTGCAACCAACCGCAAAGCAAGTCAAACGGATCGCTCAGTTCGCACTGCTAAAGCTCGTCACATTGCCGACAGTCTACGGAGCGGCTCACCGGATTCATGCGCTGTTCGGCGGTGAGTTCGAAGACAAACTTGTCGAGAAGGTTCGCAATGTGGCTGTTTTAAAGAAGACCAATAACCTGCGTTTCAAACCATCGACAGCGCTGCTCGCTCTTTTGTGGAGGCGGTTGGAGCGGTTCAACGCGGCGACCTCGGCGCAGCGAATGAAAAAGGGGCGCCGGCTTGCCGAGCTTCTGGATGGTGCATTGGAGTTGCCGGCGACCGACACGCCGTATTTAGACTACTGGCAGTTCGGCGTACTCGTCGATTCAGTTGGCGAATTCATAGCACATATGCGCAAGCATGGTTTCGATGCCGCCAACCTTCCACGCTCGCAGCCGGTTGCCGCACCAGAGGATCGCCCTGAGCTGGCGCCTCACAATGCCACCGACCTCCTCGCGAGGCTTGTCATCGTGCCTTGCTACTCAACGCTTCCAGACAGTGATCTGCAACGATTGGCCAATACTGCCAAGCAGTATGCGCGCAAAGGGCTGCCAGCAACGGAGGAAAACAAATGATCGAGCGGGTGGGTTCAGAAGGGACGGGGCTCAAGACTAAGCGTCGAAAGCTGGTTAAGCAAATTGGAAAGAAGGCCATTCGCAATCTCCGCAATTTTCTTGCAAATCAATCACTTGTCAGCAACGCTCCGGTTCTGGACGAGAAACAGTTTTCATTCCTTGATGCTTTTTCCGAAAACTGGCTAGACATACGTGATGAGTTGGACAGCATCCTGAAGCACAAGGACGCCATTCCCGCCTTCGAAGATGTGTCGAGTGACCAGAAAAGGATTGCCAAAGGGCGGCAATGGCGGACGTTTTTTCTGTTTGGCTTCGCCGAAAAATCAGACAGGAACTGTTCGTTTGCGCCAAGAACAACCCAATTACTTGAGAACGTTCCAAGACTTCAAACGGCGTGGTTTTCCATCCTGGAACCCGGCTACCACATCCCGCCTCACAGAGGGGTGACCAAAGGCATTGTGCGGTGTCACCTCGGACTCATCGTGCCTGACGATACAGCAAATTGTTGGATGCGCGTTGACCAAGATAAGTGCTTCTGGCGCGAGGGCGAGCTCCTGGTATTCGATGATACGTACGAGCACGAGGTCATGAACGATACGCCTCAGGAGCGCGTTGTTCTGATTTTGGATTTTGAGCGCCCGATGCGGTTTTGGGGAACGGTGGTCAATCGCACGTTCATCAGGTTGTTGAAGCTGACCGCCTACTACAAAGAGCCAAAGCGCAACCTGTCCTCTTTTGAAGACAAGTTCGAGGCTGCCGTGCAGCGCGCGAACCGTATGATGGAGGGAGCCGATAAATGATCCTCGCATTAAATGCAGTTTCTCCGGGAGGTCCGGCGAGTTCTGAAGCCAGGCGGACTATTTCTCATTAGCGACCATCGCCGGCGGCACAAAGAAGAACGCGTTAAAGCCCAACTCATCAACGCAGACTTTGCCCTGCTGTCTTTCGAAGACACCTCACCTCAGATTGTCCGTGGCCTTGAGCACAGCATTGCCAGAGAAAGCGCCACGCATCCAATCGACAGTGACCCGGTTGTCGCATACTGACGCCCAAAGTCGGCAAGTTTATTGTTTGGGAAGGGTGCACGAAGCGGCGCCTCAAAAGTTTGGTGAACTAAATTGACCTAAATCATATCGACAACACCCGAGACCAATTAGTGGCTTCTCTTGGTCGACACCTAAGAGAAATCCATGGCCAATACCGCCGCACCGATCCACCGCTGGAAGATACCGTCTAGGGCGATGGTTGCCTTCCTGGCACTCACTTTTTCAGTCACGTGGAGTATGATCGGCGTTTACATTTTTTGGCCTGGATGGGCCTCCGCCATCTTTGGAGAGATGGGTGGGTCGCATCCATTCTTCTTCATAGCGACTTGGGCGCCGGCAATTTCGGCATTCGTTCTGATCTTCTACTGTGCAGGCCCTACAGGTGTGACAGCATTTCTGGGGCGCCTACTTCTCTGGCGCTGTTCGATTGGCTGGATCGCCTTCATCCTCGTCATCATTCCAGTGGTCTACGCCGCCGGATCGCTCATCAAGGCTGGCCCAATCTTCTCCCCGCTTCCTCCCGACGGAGTGGGTACGGTGGTTTCGGTTCTGTTCATGATGCTGTTTCTAGGCCCAATCGAGGAGTTCGGCTGGCGCGGCGTCGCGCAGCCCATCCTGCAACGGCACGTCGCTCCAATCTGGGCCGGGATGATCATAGGCGTGATCTGGGGCGTCTGGCATATCCCGGCATTCTTCCTGTCTGGCACCGTGTTCGCAGGCTGGGCCTTCTTCCCATTCTTCGTAGGCAATGTCACCCTCGCCGTTCTGGTGACCCCGATTTTCAATGAAACGCGGGGCAGCCTGCTCTGGCCGATGGTGTTCCATTGGCAGTTGATCAACCCGGTTTGGCCTGATGCACAACCGTATGACACCTGGATTCTGGTCGCCATTGCTATCGTCGTGGTCTGGTGGCACCGCGCTAAGATGTTCCGCCGCGATGGTGCAGTGACGGAGGTCATACCAGGAGAAGGCCAAACGCAGCGATGAAACCGCTTCTGGTTGTCGCATCGCTGATCTGGTCGATGCTCAGTTGGCCCGCGGGTCCCGTTGCAGCCGAGCACGCTGACTTGACCCGAAGCATCGAGGCTTTGCTGGCCGCTTTCCAATCTCAGCACGGTTTCCCGGGTGCGACGGCTGCGTACGTGTTGCCGGATGGCACGGTTGGAAGTGCTGCAATCGGGTTGGCAGACATCGAGGCCAAGACCGAGATGACCCCGGACACCCGAATGCTGGCGGCAAGCGTTGGCAAAACCATGGTTGGCGCCCTCGTCCTGGCATTGGAAAGCGAAGGTACCCTTAGTCGGTCGGATCTCATTTCCAATTTTCTCGGCAACAGAACTTGGTTTGACCGCCTGCCAAATGCGCCAAAGATTACAATCAGACACTTGCTGACACACAGTGCCGGGCTGCCAGACCACGTGCACATGGCCGGGGCTGCGCGGGCGCTGATGGAGCAGTTGGGAACGAGGCATTTTCAGCCCGAGAACGCCATTGCATTCGTTCTCGATAAATCACCTCTGTTCGCGGCGGGCAACGGATGGTCCTACACCGACACCGGATACATGTTGCTTGGTCTCGTAATCGAAGAGGCGAGCGGCCAAACCTATGAAAACCTAATTGCGACTCGATTTCTGAAGCCGCTTGGTTTTGCGCAAACCAGTTCCTCTAACGTGCCTGCTCTGCCGGGCTTAGCCGTGGGATACACAACCCCGACTAACATTCTATCACTCCCTCGCCGGACGGTGGATCGGAAGGGCACCTTGCTTTGGAACCCAGCAATTGAGTGGACCGGCGGCGGACTGATCTCTACGTCCCACGATCTCGCGCGCTGGGGCGATGCGCTGTTTTCCGGCAGAGCGCTAAAGCAGCCGTATCTAGACCGCCTGCTCGACTCTGTATCTGTCGATCCGGATACTCCATCTGTCCGCTACGGCAGTGGCATAGCTATCTACTCAGAGACCAAGTTCGGTAGAGTTTATGGGCACGGCGGATGGTTGCCCGGATATGTATCAAGTTTGCGGCACTATGCGGACCACGGGATCACCATCGCGTTTCAGATCAACAGTGACGTTGGCAGCGTCGATGACAGCTCAGATCTCGTCTCGTCATTGGAAACCGCGCTTGCAGCGCTGTCGATCGAGGCATTGCGCGAAGATTAGTGGATCATCTACCGCCTTTAGCTCTGAGGTAAGCGCTGGGTGCGATGCCGACATGAGCCATATCTCATGGCCCCTTACGGGAAGCTTTGAAAGTCCATCTGATTGCTCGCTGCGGAACTGTCTTTTGTAAGTTGGTTTTGTTCTCTCCGCCTCTGGGCTACTCTGAGGCTTTATGATTTACGCGGGCATGAAGCAGGGAACAATTGGCTGTCATCTCACAAATCATTCTGGGTAGCACGATACTGATCATCTGCGGATTGCTGCACATCTCGCTTGCCGCCGTGACCATCAGATACTTGACCCGACGACGTCCGCTGGATGGTTCGCCGAGCACACTCCGCTTCGCCATCGTGACGGCATGTATCTTCGGCGCCTTTCTGACATCACACACTGTTCATGTTTACCTTTGGGCGTTTGCCATCTGGGGAGTGGGCGCACTGCCAGGATACGAGGCGCCGATCTATTTCGGACTGGTAACCTACACCACACTCGGATACGGCGACGTCATTCTGGCGCCGGAATTCAGAATATTCGGTGCAATGGCGTCGGTGACAGGCATACTGATGTTCGGGCTGACAACAGCATTCCTTGTCGGTGTCTTTTCTAGAGCTCTGGCGGTCGGAAGGAACAGCGAACCGAATGAGGGAGACTAAACAGCAATGGACGTTCAGATCGGAGCTAGTGCTGTTTGGGACCATGTGAGAGGCATTGAATGAAACCGAACTGGACTCTGCTTTCATGTTCGCTGACTCTCGTTGGCGCTTTGGGAATATGGGCACTCGTTGACTCAGCCAGTGCAGTCAGTTTCTCGCAAGCGGTTGTCGCACGAGCGTTCGAAGGTCGCGGATGGTTCATTATGGCGACCGTCACGGCACTTTTGCTGTTCTGCGTCTGGTTAGCATTGTCGCGATTTGGGCGCGTTCGGCTAGGTGCGGATGATGAAGTGCCGGAATTCTCAACCATTGCCTGGCTCGCGATGCTCTTTTCTGCGGGGATGGGCGTTGGCCTCTTGTTCTGGGCCGTAGCTGAACCGATGACGCATTTTTCGTTTGCACAGGAGCGACTACCTCGCCCAAGAGCGGCAAGCGAGGCATTGACCACAACACTGTTTCATTGGGGTCTCCATGCGTGGGCAATCTATGCGGCGATCGCTATGGTCATCGCCTATTTCTCATACAGGCGCGGCACGCCCATGCTTGTGAGCGCACCGGTTACATCCTTGTTTCCTGAAGAGCGCTGGGCCTCGATTACCGGTTGGATTGCCGATTTTTTTGCAATTGCGGCTATCGCAATTGGCGTCGCTGGATCCATCGCGATGGGAGTTTTCCAAGTGGCCGACGGGGTCGACATACTCATTCCGGCGGACCTCGCGGGCACCGGGCTGATCGCCGCTGTATTTGTCGTAATGTTTGCCTGCTACATGCCACCTTTGTTTGTGGACCTGGGACAGGGCATGTCGCGCCTTTCGAACGCCGCCATGCTGCTGGCGGGATTCCTGCTCCTCTTCGTCGTCCTGTTCGGCCCCACCCAGTTCCTGATGAACACGATCCTCAACAGCTTTGGCAGTTACCTGAGCCAGGTCGTGCCGAGGGGATTTCAAACGTTCACGTTTTTCGACGATGAGGTGGCAAAGTGGTTCAGAGAATGGACATTGACTTACATGGTCTGGTGGATCGCTTGGGGACCATTCGTTGGCGTCTTCATCGCCCGCATTTCCAGAGGCCGAACCATTCGCGAGTTCGTGTTGGGTGTTCTGGTGGTACCGACCGTCTTTTCCATGATCTGGTTCGGTGCGTTCGGTGGCATCGGCATCTTTGACGTTCTCAAGGGGAACGCGGTGTTGGTCGAAGTGACCAGATCAAATGTCGAGCGCGTTACATTTGAGCTGTTGGCCAGATTGCCACTCGCTTGGCTGACGACAACGGCCACGGTGCTCGCGGCTTTTCTCTTCATCGTGACGAGTGTCGTCAGCGCAGCTTTTGTTCTGGGCACGTTTTCGAGCGGTGGTGATCCCAATCCAGCAGTTCGCGTGCGGGCAATGTGGGGCATCATGTTGGGTGTGCTGGGAGGTGCGATGATCGTCTCTGGTTCAATATCAGCGGTACGCGGTTTCATCGCCCTGGGTGCGTTGCCATTTGTCTTTATAACCGTATTGATGGTGGTGTGTTTTATGCGCGCCCTAAAGGAGGAACCCGATGCTCACCGGTGACCTCGACAACACCATCATGAACATCACAACTTTTGCCTTTATCGCCGCAATGCTGTGGTTGTATTTCAGATGAGCTGCTTATCCCCCGGCAGTGTTTCGCCAGAGGCGAGAACTAAAGGAGCTCTAGTCTCGCCGGGTTTTTGAAGGCGCCCCCAGCAGGCCAAGCGCTTTATTTAGCAGACCCCTCGCTTCCAGTTTCTCACTGTCATTCATACTGTCAATGTCAAGCCTGAGGCTCAGGTGTTCAGTTGCAAGGTTTTGCTCGCCGGACGGCGAAGTCTGCTGGTGCCTCTCACCAATGACAGAGTACACGTTCACGGGATGGGACACCCCCTTCACGGAAATCTGCTTGCTTTCGCTGCACTCAACCTGGTCCTTCACGTGCGAGTAGGTTTCAAACGAGATCAGAATCTCTCCGGGTGCAGCGGCAGATTCAACACGTGCTGCAAGATTGACACCCGCGCCAATGACAGTGTAGTCCACGCGGCTTTCGCTACCGAAGTTGCCAACGGTGCAATAGTCTGTGTGTATGCCAAATCGCGCACGGAACGGCTTCTCAATGCCGATATCCTTCCAATCATGCGCCAATTCCTCCAGCCTGTCCCGCATGGCAATCGCCATCTTAACGCACGCCAGTGCATCCTGCTTCACGCCCCTGGTGCCGGGATCACCAAAGAACACCATCAGCGCATCCCCTATGAACTTGTCGACCGTCGCTCCATGGTCAAGCGCGATCTGCGACATCTCAGTGAAGTAGTGATTCAGCAGTTTGGTCAGTTCCTCAGACGCAAGGCGTTCCGTCGTCTCAGTGAAGTCAACCAAATCTGAAAAGAACACCGTGAGCTTCTTGCGTTTGCTGTCGACCTTCACGTCTTGCTCGCCGCTAAAGATTGAGCTGTAAACCTGAGGTGAAAGGTACTTTGCAAGCTGATTGGAGAGATGTTCAAGCGAACGGGTCTTGTTCGCTAACTCGATCTCGTTCGCCTTGAGTTGAGTGACATCTGAATATACGGCCACGACGCCGCCATCAGACGCCCGCCTCTCGCTGATTAACAACCAGCGACCGTCACCGCGAAGCTGCAGCAACGGCTCACCTGGAGACCGATGACGCTCCACACGCTCTCGAACCACAGCCTCGATGTCGCCATCATGCTTGATGTGCCCCAGTTCAGCGGCCTTCCGGATGATGCTCTCAAAGGGTGTGCCAAGCTCAACGCGACCTTCGCTTGAACCGAAAACCAAATGATGGAATTTCTGGTTGCAGATTTCGAGCAAGTCGTCTGCATCGAAGAACGCGAAGCCGTCCGAAGTGCTTTCGATCGCATCCAACAGTCGGTTTCGGTTAAGCAGCACGTTCGCCGCCGCCACATTGAGACGTTGGTCGATATACGTCACGAAGATCGCAAGCCCAATGAGTGCGAGTACGGCAATGATTATGAGTGCACTCAGAAGGTTTGTGCCAATGCCGCCCACCTCTGCAGGTGAGTTGCCGCTGGCAAAGCAGAGCGTTGCCGACATTGCGGTGTAGTGCATGCCGGAAACGGCCGCTCCAAGTATCCCGGCCGGCACGATTTTCGGCGCGCTTTCAATACGCAAATTGGCGAAGAGCGCTGCAATCGCAAGTGCGATTGAGACAACGACCGACAACGCAAATATGAGAGGATTGTAGAGAACCACACCCTCAAGGCGCATTGCGGCCATGCCCGAATAGTGCATCACCACAACACCCAGACCCATGGCTGTACCGCCTATCGCGATCCTTGCAAGGGACGCATTGGGCTTCGTCGCGATCTGCAGCATCAGCGCACCCGCCAAAATGGCCGGACACACTGAGAGGAGGGTCAACCACAGGTCATAGCTAACTGGTATGGGAAGTTGGAAGGCAAGCATGCCAATGAAGTGCATGGCCCAAACACTGACGCCCATTGTGATGGCACCCGCCGCGAACCATGCAAGTCTATGAAAACGGGCCTCTGTCAGTCGGACGCACGCGGCAATGCGCAAAGCAGCGTATGCTCCCAGGCCTGAAATGATCAATGAGGCGATCACGAGCAAAGGGTCATGTTGCGCATCTAGCGCTTGTTCAAGTTGGAGATTGCCAAGCGCAAAGTAAGACGCAAACCAGTCAGACATGAGTCATCGCCCCAAGACCAGCTCAATCAGGCGAAAAGCGCCATGAACTCGTCTTCTTCTCAGTTTCCTTTTCTTCCGGCGGTAAAGTCTAGCAGATGGTAAGGGTACGAAGTCCAGTTTTCGGAGCGCCAATTGGAGTGGATCGGAGCCAACTCTTGTGTAGAGTTATCCGATGACGCGGCTCAACAAACCAACGATCTTGATCTCTGGGGGTGCTTCTGGGATCGGAAGAGCTCTGGCTGAACGGCTGTCAGCAAACGGATGCGAGGTTTGGGTGGTAGATTTGCCCAGTTGTCCCGCGCCACCGAACACACACAAGATTAGTGCAGATTTGTCGTCGCAAGCTGGAGTTATCGAGGCCGTGGATGCCTTCAAGAGCGCCTCCACCTCCCTCGATATTCTAATCAACAACGTGGGGGCGATATTTCCCGAGAGGATCGAAACAGAGGATGGTTTCGAAAAGACATTTGCGCTGAACCATCTCTCATACTTTGCGATGACGTTGAGGCTTTTGGACGCCCTGTCGACCGCGAGGCATGCGCTCATTGTGAACGTTTCATCCAGCCACTACAGGGCGGGCACGATCAACTTTGAAGATCTGATGGGTTCGCGCAATTACGGCATGAACCGAGCCTACTGTCAGTCGAAGCTTGCGAATGTCTTATTCACCATCGAGTTGGCACAACGCCTCCAAGGTACTCACATCAAGACCTTTGCAATTCATCCAGGTGCGATAGAAACGGGTTTCGGCGATGGTTTGCCCAGCTTCTGGCGCATAATGTGGCGCCTGAGTCGTCCTCTTAGGAAGTCTCCGGAGTGGGCAGCTTCGGGAATTCATCAAGCAATTCAGGAAGCCCAACAAGCGAAGGCCGCGAGCCTTTACTCTGCTAATGGGAAGTGGCAATCGCTTTCAGATCTTGCGTTGGATGATAAGACAGCCGCGCGATTGTGGGAGGTGAGCTGTGGGATGTGCGGCCTGCCGGAAGCCACCCTATCCAAGGGGATCACATAATGGTTGGTGTGTCCGCGACACACCGACTTGCATGGAAGCTTAAGTGAGCCTCCCAGACAAAACTGGGAATTGCAGCTTGGACGTCAATCTTCGTCGGCACTGGATTGGCCCATGTCCGAAACTCTCAACTTTTTGTCCGCTTGAAACATGTTTGCAACGGGTTGTCTTTGGCACTTCTAGCCCCGCATTGAACCCGAAAGACGAGCAAGCCATGCCCAAGATTGTACTATATCAGTTCGAGATATCCCCGTTCGCGGACAAGGTGCGCCGTGCTCTCAACATCAAGAACTTAGGTTTTGAAACCGTCGAGGTTCTTCCTAGTCAGCTTGGAAAGTTCAAAAAAATCGCTCCGACCAGGAAACTCCCAGCAATCGATATTGATGGTGAGATTACGATCGACAGCTCGGAGATCGTTCGGAAGTTGGATGTGCTCGCGCCAAGCCCAATGTTGATTCCCAGCGATCCGCTCCACAGAGCACAGGCGCATGTTCTTGAGGATTGGTCGGACGAGAGTCTCTACTTCTATGATATGTCCATCAGGAGCAAGCCGAACAACATGGCTCGTTTTGTCGATGACTTCGCGAGATACGAGACGGGCATAACACGGGTCATCATGAACCGGCTGCTGCCTGGCATGATCCGAAAATCCGTCAACTCCCAAGGTCTCGGGCGCAAAACTGGAGCGACACTGATGCGCTCGATCGAAGATCATTTCGTCGCGTTGGAGACCTTTCTGGAACGTGGGGAATGGTTGGTTGGAAACCAAATCTCAGTGGCAGATATTTCAATCGCTTCAATGATCACCGTCTTGAAATGCGCTGAGGAACCTGCAGCCTTACTTCCTCGCTTCAACAGGTTGGCCGAATGGCACGACAAAGTGGATAGCATTACGCTGCCAGCAGCCTCTGTCCGCTGATCCGGCCCAGCGCCAAAGATCGGAATTCCTTTTTCACCTGACGAGCATTTCTTTTGAGACGCCTACCCCAATAAAATTTCCACGATCGGCGCACCTGATTTCTTGCAAGTTGCACAGTGTCCCGAATGACCAGTGCAATTCTATATTTTCTGATGAGACAGAAATCAAATTGTGATCTGTCGCCAAGCTCCGACTTAAGTCTTTAACCTACTGATAAAATTGAAAAAACGTGAATCCATCAGTCATAGCGGCACTGCCGCTGCGGCGGGAAGGTTCACGAAATAATACTCATCGAGGCAAACGTTTTGGTTGTCCTAATTCGACAATCTTTTGTCCGCGGAGAACATCGTTGGTTCGGTCTATTCATCTTAAAAAAATCCCTGTCAGCGCGACAAACACAAAGCAGATCGCTCCTGGCAAGGACCAACACCTAACGAAGGATGAGAACAAAATGTCTGACCTCCTCAACAAAATCTTGACTGAAAAGAAAGCAACCGTCGCAGAAGCATATGAGCTGTTCGATAGCCTGGAACCTGTAACCGACTACGAGTTCATGAAAGGTCGCTGGAAAGGTACCGAGATCTACTCTGGCAATCCGTGGGACGAACTGCTTCCCAACTCCGGTTGGTACGGCAAGATCTTCACAAGCGAAGAAGAAGTTCACCCTCTGGTGTATAACGGCGAAGAAGGCGAAATCTGGCCCGTCGATCCGGCTAATGTTCCGCTCGGTTTCCAAATGCCCAAAGGCGAGTACCTGCAGCCTCTGTTCGCAGCCGCACGCCCTGTACTTCAGGCAAAAACAAGCTCAGCTCGCCTGAGAAACATCGAGTACCGTGGCCGCGTTTGCACCACCATGTGCTATGACGCAACCCCGGTTTTGGATTACTTCTCCAAAATCGACGAGAACCGCATCTTCGGCCTGATGGACTGGAAAGGTATCCCTGTACCTTACGTCTTCGTACTCGAGCGTGATGACCATTCTGGTTTGCGCTTCGACTTCGAAGGTAATTCATGAGTTCGTTCATAAGCGATCGAGAAGACATAACACGTGGGGGAAATCACAAGTTCCTCCACGTGTTCTTCAAACAAACTCTAGGCCAATGTTCCGGGAGCTGAACAACGGGTGACGCGTGATGCGCGCTCCCGCTCAGCACACCGTCAATGGCCTCCGCACAGAATAGGGTTAGGCGCATATCGCCCAAAGAGCTCCAATGCAGGCTCTTCGAATGCGTTTGCTCTGCCCAGATCCAATTCTGTTGAATCGTACAGCAAAAGGAACACGAGAAGATGGCTACAAACGCATACAAGCACATGGCGTGCAGTTACTTCATACCAACAATCAACATCATCGGCGAAGGGGCTCTGGAAGAAGGAGCCAGCCACATCCAACGACTGGGTTACAAGAAAGCGCTCATCGTCACCGGGAAAACACTTCACGGCGAGCTTGGACTGACCAAACGTATCATTGAGATGCTCGACGGGATCGGGATTGATCATGCCATCTTCGACGGTGTTCAACCTAACCCGACAATCGAAAACGTTGATCAAGGTCACATCGCCTACGAAGAAGCAGGTTGTGACTTCATTGTCTCATTTGGTGGTGGCTCCAACCACGATTGCGCAAAAGGCATCGGTGCCGTTGGTGCCGGTGGCGGATCGATCAAGGACTATGAGGGCATCAACAAATGCGAAAAAGGCATCCTTCCGATCGTCTCCATAAACACAACGTCGGGAACGGGCGCCGAAGCCACTCAGTTCAGCATCATCACCGATCCTGATCGGCGCACAAAGATGGTCATCGTTGACCACCGCGCGACACCGGCTGTGTCCATAAATGACCCTGAGCTTATGGAGTATATGCCTCCGGAACTCACCGCGGCGACCGGGATGGATGCTTTGACACATGCCATCGAGGCTGTGGTGTCGAAGATGGCAAACCCGATCAGCGACTGCACTGCGTTCCAGGCAATCAACATGATCTTCAAGAGCTTGCCCACCGCTGTCGAGAACGGCAACGATAGAGAAGCACGAACAGCAATGACCTATGCGCAGTTCCTGGCCGCATGCGCGTTCAACTCGGCTGGGTTGGGCTTCGTTCACGGCATGGCGCACCAACTTGGGGGCTTCTATGATCTGCCCCATGGTATTTGCAACGCCGTCTTGCTTCCTCGTGTTGAAGCCTACAATGCCGAAGAAGAATCCGTCGCAGAGCGGCTTGCCGGGATTGCCAAATACATGGGCAAAGATGTTGAAGGGCTTTCAACTCGAGAAGCTGCGGACAAGGCACTAGAGGCCATTAATGAGTTGTCTGAGCGAGTTGGCATTCCATCCGGATTGGCAGAGCTTGGCGTTAAAGAGGAAGACCTGCCGGCGCTCGTCGATAACGCCATGAAGGATCCATGCTGCTCCTTTAACCCTCGCCCCCCAACGCCAGAGGGCCTCATGTCGATCTTTAAGGCTTCGATGTGAGATTTTGACCAAGATGACCGGTGGGAACTCATCAGCCAAGCTGATTTCATAGCGCTCAAAGACTGCATCCAGAACTGAAAAAGCGCTCCGAGCAGGGAGCGCTTTTTTGTGTCTTCGAAGCCGTCATTGGGTTTCAAGGGGGCGCGATGAGCCGAGATCCTGCGCCGCCCGGAAAATCGAGCCAACCTGAAAGTCTTGCTGCAATGTCGCAAGGCAAAGGCTTCCGAGCGCGGCGATTACTCAGTCTTTTTGTCCTGAACTATCAAGAGTCTGTCCGATCAGAACGAGGTAAATCGGCGGACGAAGCTCTACTGTTATCCCATCGCAAACAGCAAGCGCTGTCGGAGGCACCATGTCTAACACCGCCCTAATTCTAGGCTCAAGCGGACTAATCGGTCGGCACCTGCTGGATCAGCTGGTTCACGATCCGAAGTGGAATCGCATCATTGTCCTAACCCGTCGGCATCTCGGCCTGAACGACACCAAGATCGTCGAAGTGATCGGCGACTCAGACACAATTGAAGCGTCCGCCGCAAAGTTAAAGGCTCACACGATTTTTTGTTGCCTCGGCACAACGCAAGCCAAGGCCGGGAGTCAAGATAACTTTCGGAAAATCGACCACGATTACGTTGTTCGGTGCGCAGAGATCACCCACCAGCAAGGCGCAAAGCGCTTTGTCTTTATCTCATCGGTGGGAGCGAAGGTTGGCTCAGCAAGTTTCTACGCTCACGTGAAGGGTGAAACGGAACGAGATCTGGCAGCCATCGGTTTCGAGACGCTCGACATTTTGCGGCCTTCTCTGCTCCTTGGAGATCGAGACGAAAGTCGGCCCCTGGAAGATTTGGGGCGATTCCTTGCACCCCTCCTCAGTGTCATCTTGATTGGTCCATTACGAAAGTACCGCCCCATTAAGGGTGAGCAAGTGGCCAGAGCGATGAATTTGATCGCCTCGTCAAAACATAAGGGTGTTCGAGTTCACACCTTCGATAGCCTGGCATCGTTCTGAGCACACAAGTTTCAGAGAACCGCAGTTTTCACGATGCCAAAAGAGCCGGAAAGCAAATTGATAAAGGAACACTAGAATGGGCAAGTTCTGGCGAGGAGCGTTCACATTACTTTTTGTAGTGTCCGTTGCCATTGGGTTCTCAGGGACCCCCAGCGATGCTGCAAACTCGATTTGGACCGGGGATTTTGAGCGGCGCGTCACTCTGACGGCCAAGCAAAAGCCGAAAGTAAGACAAATCCTGAAACGCGCCGAGCGCTCCTTGTTCAAGGCGCTGCGCAAGGTTGGGGTCGATCCTTTTGACAGAGAACCGGATGGCTTGAAACTCTTCCGCGCATCCCGGGAACTCAGAGCTATTGGACGCAGAACCCGCTCTCAGCTGTCGCGGATACTGAATGCCAAGCAAATGCGGACATATGATCAAAGCGCCAGGAAAGTAGAGGCGCGAGTCCGGCGCTCGGTCAGGCTTTAGTCGCAGTAGAAAAATTTGGCGGTCTTTCTTCTTTTTTCGGGAGCTACGATTATGAAACCCTCTCTAAAAGCTGGACTAACCTATTTCGCGGCGATGTTCGCGATCGCTGGGGTAGTGAGCTTAGTTCGTGAGATGATTTTGACGGGTGCCCTGCCTGACGTGGTCATCCTGGCGATCGAGATCCCCGTTCTATTCATCGCGGCTTGGATCTTATGTCGATCCCTCATCGAACGGTTTGATGTTCCCAGTCAGTTGGGAGCGCGCGCGGTGATGGGACTTTCTGCGCTGATTCTCTGGCTGATCGCCGACGTGGCAGTTTCTTCAATCATACTGTCTGAAAGTGTGGCGGACCAACTTGAGCTCCAAGCTTCCCCGTTTGGCCAGCTCAAGTTCTATGGTCAGCTTCTGTTCGCGGTGTTTCCGCTCGCTCAGGTATGGGATTCAAACTCGCAAAACTGACGAAAGCGCCCAACTGGTGAATGAGCGTGAGGCTGTTTGTCAAATCGGCAATAGTCACGCCCGGTCTTCCTTGCGGACCGGATCATGCCCGGCTTCTTGTCTCCAGTTGGTCTTCAGAGACTCGCCTGAAAAGGTCCTTGGGACTGGCATCATCTGATAGCGCCGTGATGCCTTCTGGAATTGTAAAGCGAACTTTGAACGTGCCATCATCAGTTGGGACGATCGTACTGCCCAGCTGCCTGAAGATCGCAATCATGCCGGCGTTATCTTGAAGCACATGAGCCGTGAACTCCGAGATTTTGTTCACCTTGGCGCGATAAGCCAGGCAGCGGAGTAGCAACGAACCAAGTCCCGTTCGCTGGTGCTCATCGACAACAGTTATCGCAACTTCAGCCGTACTCGCATTGGAAGGGGATCGGACGTACCTCGCAACTCCGAGCGGCACCATTCGCCCATCTGCAAACGCGAATGCAGAAACCGCCTCGTGTCCTGCATGACCAACATCGGCCAGTTGCTCAAGCAGAGCGCCGCTCAGCCTTGAAACCGGTCGGAAGAACCGCTGAAACCTTGATTGAGATGACAACCGCTCAAATCCATCAATCAAGAACTGAGCGTCGTCAGGTACAAGAGGCCTGATGAGCACGTTTGTGCCGTTACGCAGTCTCGTCTGGATTGGCAATCTCATCGCCTGACAGGTCCTTCTAAACTCACCTCTTCATCGAGCACTCGTCCAAACAGGCGGCCACACCAACTCACTCCCAGGTGAGCTATTCGGCGGTGCTTGGATGCTGACCGTCAGCAGTTCGTCCGATCAGTCCGCAGTGAGCTGCGCTTCAGCAGTTCCTGTGAGCAGTAGGGGTACGGCACTTACCTGGAGGCCTTCTATCTGACCAACCTAAGCAGCGGTGAGATCCTTAGCTTGGGTGTTCTCGGTAATGCCGTGGAACAGGGCGTAGAACACCGGCACAAGGATCATCGTCACAATGGTGCCGAAGGTCAGGCCGGCGGCAATTGTGGTTGCCATCGCGACCCAGAAAATGTCCTGCAGGAGCGGGAGCACACCAAAGATCGTCGTTCCAGCACCCAAAAGGACTGGACTGAAACGGGAAACGGCGGCCTCCGTGAGGGCATCGTATCGTTCCATGCCCTTCTCTAAATTGACATTCACTTCTTCCAAAAGAACGATGGCATTCTTGATCATCAATCCCACCAAACTCATTGCCCCAAGCAGCGCCATGAAGGAGAAGGGTTGATTGAACAGCAGCAGGCCACCTGTGATACCGATCAAGGCGAATGGAACGACGGCAAAGATAACGATCGTGGGACGGAACGCGTTGAACAGTGCCACCACCAGGAACACCATGATCACCAAGGCGGGTGCAGCGCCCGGCTTCAACGAATCCTGAGCATCAGCCGTGCTGTAGGTTTCACCCCGCCATTCCAGCTTGTATCCAGGGGGGAGTTTGATGGCTTCAAACTCCGCTCTAACCTCTTCAACCAGACTGGGCAAGGTTACTCCATCAGGACTGGCTTGCACGGCCACCGAGCGGCGCCGGTTCCAGCGAACGATGGTGGGATCCTCCAACTCCACATTGGTGCCACTTGTGACTGCGGACAGCGGAACACTTTTCGTGCTGAGCGGTGGTGAGATCTGTATCTTCTCCACGTCTCGTGCCACCACGTCCCGTTCCTGCTTGTTCCGACGCAACACAATCCGCATCAGATCGTCCTTCTCCCGGTAAACACCGACAGGCAAGCCGTCGAACCCGATGCGGAATGCGTTCGCAATGTCGCGGCGAGAAACACCCGTCCACACGCCCGTCAATTGATCATATTCGGCCACGATCTTGGGTGCTCGGTTTCGCATGTCGCTGCGGATGTCTTTAGCGTGCGGTGTTGCGCGAAGGATCGCTTTGCCCTGCTCGGCAAGCGTTCTGAGAACCTGTGGATCCGCGTTGGCAGGGCCGCTGAACCGCGCTTCGAACGGCCAGGTGTTGCCCGGCCCCACAGAGTACTTCCGCAAGCGCACAAGCGCTTCTGGCATAGCCTCTTTCGCCCAAGCCTTGAGTGAATCAACCAGAGGATTGACCCCTTCAAGTGTAGACGTATTCACCACGAGCTGAGCATAGCTTGCATTAGGAAACTCCGGATCAACCGGCAGATAGAAGCGCGGCCCACCAGATCCAATGAAAGTCGTAACACTCTCGACACGCGGATCATCTCTCAATTTTTTCTCAACACGCCTCGCAAGTTGCGACGTTTGTGCGATGGTTGTGCCCTGTTCGGCCCAAATATCCATCATGAACTGTTGGCGTGTTGCGTCAGTGAAGAACACCCGCTCCACATAGCCGAATCCGGCGATTGAAATGCCGAGCAATCCGATCATGACGAGCGTTGTAACCACTCTAAACCTAAGACAAAGCGTCAAAATCCGACGGAACAGCCCAAGCAGAATGCTTTCCCTTTGTCCTCCAGGGGTCTCGGGCAGCTTGACCATGTCCAAACACATCAGGGGAGTTATGGTCATGGCGATGACCCAACTGAGCACCAATGAAACAGCAACGACCACAAAGAGCGATCCAGCGTACTCACCCACATCCGAACTTGATGCATAGATTGGGAAGAACGCCATAGCCGCAACAATAGTCGCCCCTAAAAGCGCGATACTGGGCCGTGAGGCGGATTCGATCGCAGCCTCCAGTCTCCCCATTCCTTTCTTGAGTCTGGTCGCCATTCCATCTGCGACAACAATGGCGTTGTCGACCATCATACCGAGTGCAATGACCAGAGCACCCAGCGATACCCGATGCAGATCGATCTTCAGAACCACCATGACGATGAAGGTTGCAAGGATCGTCAGCAGCAGAGCACTGCCGATGATCAATCCCATGCGCCATCCCATGAACAGAGAGATCACCACAAGAACGATGAGGACCGCTTCGAGCAGACTGATCGTGAATGAGTCGATCGATTCAGAGACGAGATCGCTCTGCCAACTCACTTTATGGATCTCAATCCCAACCGGCAGTCTGGACGTAATCTCCTCCAAGGCAGCAGACAGGTTCTTGCCGGTGTCGACGATGTTTCCTCCGGCCACGTTGGCGATTGAAAGCCCAATGGCGAGTTGACCGTTAAATCGCATCTCCGTCAGCCGTGGTTCGATGTAACCTTGATGGACTTTAGCGATGTCGCGAACGCGAACGACATCAGAGCTTCGTTCCGTCACCAAAGGCCTGGTGGCTGGCAATGCCTGAAGGGCGTCTGCAATGCGGTCCCGAAAGGTGGGCCTCAAACGCAGGTTTCCAATATCCTCCGGCGCTTTGAATTGTCCAGTTTGCGCAACCCTCATGCGCCGTTCATTGATTTCGAGCGAACCTGAGTCCACGACCTGATTCTGCACGTTCAGCGTGTTCACGAAGTCCAGCGTAGATATTCCGAGGTCAACCAGTTTTTGCTCAGACACATCCAGGTAGATCGCTTTAGGTTGGAGACCCCACGTTTCCACCCGCGCAACGCCATTCACCAGGCTTAGCTCTTTGCGAATGTCTTTGACGTGTTTTTCAAGCTCTTCATACTTGAAACCATCTCCCGTCACGGCAAGGACGAAGCCATAGACGAAGCTGAAGTCATCAACAACATTCGGCGCTCCAACGCCTGGCGGCAGTTGCGCTCTGGTGTCATTGACCTTGTGACGCAACTTGTCCCAAACCTGGGGAAGTCGATCGCTCCAGAACTCCTGCTTGATCTCGACTTGAACAATGGACAACCCGGCATGAGAGAACGACGTGAGGAATTCGAGCTCCGGCAGTTCCTGGATTGCAGTTTCAATCTTGTCGGTTACCTCAAGTTCGACTTCTTTTGGACTCGCGCCGGGGTACTGCGTGACGACCAAAGCGGTCTTTACGGTGAACTCCGGTTCTTCCAATTGTCCTAGCTGAAGGTACGCAAATGCTCCAATCACGAGGAGCAGGAACAATGAGAAATAGGTTACGGCCCGGTTCTTTATGGCGAAGGCAGGAAGAGACATTGAACTACTCCACATCTTTAAGAAGTCTGACCACCTGGCCGTCGGTCAGCGTGTTGACACCAGCCGTAACGATCCGGTCGCCGGCATTGAGTCCGGTTACAAGCAGGCCGCGCTCAGTGAATGACTTGATGGTGACGCGCTTGGTCACAACTTTCATGGGTTGAGATTCGATGATCCAAACGAACGTCTCGGAAGGCTTGTTCGCGTCTGGGGAAAACACCGCGCTGGCCGGGACCTTAATGCCGGTCTTTTGCCAATCTTCAGGCAACCGGATCTTTGCTGTTGCCTGGCCGGCCATACCTGGCTGAATTGTACCGGCTTTCGGCTGCTCCATAATCAGGGTGACAGGATAGGTGCGGGTTGTGGTCGATGCTTCGTTGCCAATGCGCGCGATCTTCGCGGGAATTGTGACGTCCTTCAGGCTGGAGAACACGACCTCGACGCTTTCAACATAAGGTTCCAGACCAATCAGGTTTTCCGGAACGGCAATCTCCATCTCAATTTTCGACGTGTCGAGCAATCGAACTACGGGCTGTCGCGCGTTGACGTTCTGAAAGTTGTCGATGAAGGTTTCGGAGACCGTGCCATCGAATGGCGCAACAAGGCTCGTGTATCTCAGATTGAGCCGTGCTTCATCCAACGAACCCTCTGTTGCTTCAATGTTTGCGAGTGTGGAGTTGACGACCGCAACTTGATCATCCACGCGCGCCTGGGCGACAAAACCCTTCTGGGCCAGATCTTCCCGGCGCTTGAGTTCCAGTCTGGCGTTCTTGAGATTGGCCAAGAGCGATGCTCTTTGTCCTTCCAATGCGCGAACTCGCGCTTTGTAGGGAGCAGTATCGAGAATACCCAAAACGTCCCCGGCCTTCACTTTTGAGCCGACCTTGACCGGCCGGCTCAGCATCTTGCCAGGCACCTCAAATCCAACGTTGACCTCGTGAACTGCTTTTGCGCGGCCGGGATATGTAGACAGCCGAATTGCTTCCACGTCCGCCACGACCATCGATAGCACCGGACGAACCGGGGTTGGTTTGGTGGCAGGTTCTTCTGAATCGCACGCGGCGAGCACAAACAAAGATAGAGCCGCGATCGCTGGTGTAAGAATTGTGGATGCCTTCATAGCTCTTGCTCCCGTCAAAGGTTGGGCACTTCATTGTCACGCGCTTTCCGTTTCAACGGCTCCGGTCCGGCCACACAGCGCGATCAGTACGTGGATGCATCATCGCTAAGTGGGAGTTCGGCCAACATGTCAGCGCCGGACAAACTTTTGATAGTTTCGGACACGGCGGCCGTGTTGGATCTCAGCCGACCTCCACGCCGATAGGGCCCGAGACAATCGCCAACGCGATGGCTGGAATTGTCAAACAACTGTCCGCAAAAGACATGGGAACTCACCAATTCCTTTGTGACGATAGAGCTTAGAGTTCGAACCACAGGCTTCGTCAAATGTCACAACGCCTTCAGCCCGCTCACAGCCGAACCAATGATGTGCTGCTCTACACCGAAGAAGGGCGAGCGGAAATCGTGTGGTTTGTTGATTTCACCGACCAACATACCAAGCGGCTTATGGCCGGTGAGGCTTCCGCAGGAGAACGGAAATGAACGTAGTCATTCAAGCCGCCGTTGGTGCCGTCATGTTGGCAATCAGCATTGCGACCATCTCATTCATGATAATTATAGGCAAGAAACTCCTTGAAGCCATTGCGATCAGGATTGCGGGCACTTTCTCTTTGGCCAATCAAGTGGCTACGCTGACATTTATGGCCTTTTGGCTCTCTCTCGGAATGTTCGTCGTGATGCTGCTTTGGGCAATCCTGCTTTGCCTCTTTGGGCTGTTCGATGACCTATACACGTCACTATATTTTACTATGATTGCGTTCACCACTTTGGGATTTGGGGACATAACCCTTCCGATCAAGTGGGGGATGTTCTCGGGATTCATCGCGACCGGAGGGTTCATTTTGTTTGGGCTGGAGACTGCCTTTTTGTTCGAAGTGCTTCGTCGCATCGGCGATGAAAAGGTTCAAGATGCCGGCTAAAACGCAATAGCAAACATTCTTGAGAGGAATTCACGTGACAATTCATGCACCCGAGACTGGATGCTTGCACTTGATCGCAAGACCGCAAGTGAGCGGCTCGCAAGCTCTTTGCTGTTGATGGCCCAGACATTGGGAACTGGACAGCCTGCAGAAAGTTTGCTTCTGGGTGTCAAAGCAACAACTTAGCAATCTAATTCTATGTTTGATATGTTGGACCGAGGAAGTTAGGTTCGGCCAATGATTGTACAAAGTAACACCCGTACAGCTACGACCTTAAGATTGCTCTGCGAGATTGCAGAAGAGATGGGCATAGGTACGGCAGCCTGTCTTGAAAACACCGGGGTGGACCCTTCAAACTTAACTGAGCCATCTGCTTTGTTCGCGGCAGAGCAGGAAGTTCAAGCAATCGAAAACTTCGTTCGGCTGGCGCCCAAAGATGCCGGATTAGGAACTAAGTTCGCTCGCAGAATGCATGTCCACGCGTTCGGCATTTGGGGTTTTGCGATCCTGACCAGCCCAACGCTTAGGGCCGCTGTTGAGACTGCGGTCGAGTATGCGAAGCTCTCATCAATCCTCTCAGACTTGGCAATGGATGAAAACGATGGCTTGGCATTTCTGGAATTCGGTATGTCGGGCCTGCCGGAGACGATTCACAGATTTATCCTAGAACGCCACTCGACAGTCGGCATGACATTCATTAGCGAATTGTTGCAGGATCCAGAATTCGAAGGTTTCGAGTTGTGGACCACAGACGCGGACACATCTTATGCTCGAGAGCTTTCGGCTGTAATGCAGATTCCCGTGATGAGTTCCAGCACAAGGAATGCCCTCGCATTTCCAGCAGAGTCCCTCAGCACCACGCTCCCAAAATCTGACCCGGTCACACTGAACTATTGTCTTGATCAGTGCAAAATGCTGCTAGAGCAAATTGGCGGCACGCTTCCTCCATGGTCGCAAAAAGTGCGAGATGCGGTCGTTGACGGGATCGGGATGGAGCAAAAGATTGAGGATATTGCCGAGCGGCTGGCCGTGACGGAGAGGACGCTCCGCCGCCGGCTAACCGAAGAAGGCACCAGCTTTCGCCACCTTTACACTGATGTCCGGATGATGCTTGCCAATGAGCTTCTCGAAAGCGCCGGCCTTAATGTCGAGACCGTTGCCTGGCGTGTAGGTTACTCAGAAACCGCAAGCTTCGTGCGGGCATTCTCCAAGAAGTTTGGCACGACACCTGGCGAAGTTCGAAGAAAAGACTCAAGCAAAATCAACGCATAGAACGACGCCATCCTGCCGAGCGATATGAAGCTTTAGGAAACTAGCTCTGAAGTTCGGAGCTTCGACAGGTTCGTTTTTCCCGGTGCGCCCGTACATCTCAGGGTTGGAGCAAGGTACCACTACCCTCCAGAACCCAACCGGATGGAACATCAGACACATCGACGATGATTTCGTTCAACGCAACATCAGCGTGTGTCTGAATGGACCGTTTCATCTGCACGGCCAGCGCATGCTTTTCCTCGTCACTCCGCTCACCGCGGATACTTCCGAACAGAAGCACCCGCATCCCATTGAGTGGCCGCTGCGGCGCATCTTCGAAAAAGAACATGTGCACCAGATCTGACCGTGAGCCGATGACCTCACACTGGATACTTGTGATCTCCGCAGCAATTTTCTCCTTAGCTTCCTCAGAGATCGTGCCCTGCACGGAGTTGCAAACATAGAGGGGCATTTTGATAAGTCTCCGTTATGTCGGGTCGCGCACGTATGCCACCACATCGGAAAGAGATTTTCCCGTTCGACTCGCACAAGTGTCGCGAAGCTCTTGGAGCAACCTGTTGCGTTCGATTTCTGCCAATGGCCTATCTGCGTAAACCGAAGTGATCACCGCATTTGACGGCTTGGCGGCCGTGAAACCGCTGCCTTTGGGCACTTCAATCCAATCAATTTTTGCCATGCTGTTCAGGGCTTTCTGCACAATTTCGCAGATTTCAACCTTCATGGCCGATTCAGTTTCGGTAGAAATTTGCCCCTGTTGAACGACACACATCACCGGGATCATCTGGTTATCCTCAAAATGTGGGCTTGAAACCCTGGCTACGCGAAAGAGACGTCGCGTTCGCCGGAGCAGGCAGAGTCCAGAATTCTATAAATATCATTCCGGTTCATAACGCGGGGGACGGCATAAGATGACCGCGCTTCCGAGAGAGCATCTTTCGCAATGGACCCAAAATCGGAAGGCTGCAAATCTGAAAGCCTGAAAGGAATGTTTACGGCTTCAGCAAGTGCATCGACACGTGCGATGAATTTATCAGCCAACACTGCGTCACTTGCTTTGGACTGATCTTCACTCATCATTCGCTCAAGCGACGCAAACCGAGAAGCGCAGACCGGCTTGTTGAAGCGCAAGACACGCGGCAGGATAACGGCATTTGCCAGTCCGTGCGGCGTGTCGTAATGCGCGCTTATCTGGTGCGAAATCGCGTGCACATAGCCGAGGCCCGCTTTCGTGAACGAGCAGCCGGCCAGAAATGATCCCAAAGCCACCATCTCGCGTGCGTGCAGGTCGTCGCCCTTCTCGAACGCCACCGGCAAGAATTCAAAAAGCAGCTTTATCGCCATTGCTGCGTCACGGTCAGTGTCCGCTAGACGGCCGCGAGATGTGTAAGCTTCAATAGCGTGCGTCAGTGCATCCATGCCGGTTGCCGCTGTCATGGGGGCTGGCAGGGACTTGAGGAGATCGGTGTCGAGCGCCGTGGCGATTGGAATGTATTTGGGATCGATGAAGAACTTTTTCTTGCCGGTTTCTGTGTCCGACACCACCGCCACAGTGGTCACCTCAGACCCTGTCCCCGATGTCGTCGGGACGGCGTAGAATGGCAGGAGCGGTTTATCGACCTTCAAGAATCCTGTGAGTTGGGCAAGTGACTTTTTGCTGGTGCTGGCCGATGCCATGACTTTCGCCGCGTCAATCGCAGAGCCACCGCCCACGACAAACACTGCGTCGCAGTTGTTTTGTCTGCTGGCGTTCAGCCCAGCTTCAACCACTGCGAAAGTTGGGTTGGGAATGATACCGTCGAAGATAGTGACCGAACAGCCTTCGCTCTCCATGAAGGCGATCAGCTCATCGAGCATTCCATTCTTAATCAGAAAACTATCTGCAACGAGCAGCGGTCGCTTTTGCCCGCCACGGATCATCAAGTCCGCAAGCTTCCGGGTGGATCCCGCGCCAGAAAAAACGATTGGCTTTTGTGGGGTGTAGAAAGTCGACATGGCACGAAGGGCCAGGGTGGTGATGGTGTTGAACATGCTATTGTCCCTTTGGGGTCTAGTTTGTTGCGATTTGTCCTGATGAGCGTGGTCGCAGGTCGGGCTAGCCACGCCGCCGACCTCGCGGACCGCTTCTCGCGTTTCAGGGATTTCTGAACCTGCGCAGCTGAAAGTTCACGAAGAAGTTGAAGTACTTGTTGTCCCAGGGCGCACCAATTAATGCGTTCCCGTCGAAACGGCCTTTTTCAACGATACCCTTGGCTTTGGAGAAGCTGAGGAACCCTTCTTTGCCGTGATAATGACCCATGCCGGAAGAACCGACACCGCCGAAGGGCAAGTCATCCACCGCCACATTGGTCATAACTTCATTGATACAAGCGCCCCCGGAATGGGTCTCGTTGATGACCCTTTCAGCCCGACCCTTATCCCAGTCAAAATAGTACAGGGCCAACGGGCGGTCGCGATCATTCACATAAGAGATCGCTTCTTCGAGCGTGTCGTAGGCAACCACTGGCAAAACAGGCCCGAAGATCTCTTCCTGCATCACAAGCATGTCGTCTGAGACGTTAGTCACCACGTGCATCGGAAGTTTGCGAGACTCTTCAAAACTCTCGTTGGCTGGGTTGATTTCGAACACGCTGGCGCGCTTCTCCTTGGCATCTCGCACATTGTCCAGCAGCCGATCACGCTGCTTCTGGGTGATGATAGATGTGTAGTCCCGATTGTCCTGAAGTGCCGGATAGCGCTTGGTGAACGCGTCAGCGAACGCTCTCACAAACTCATCAACTTTAGCGCGCGGTGCCAGGATGTAGTCCGGCGCCACACAAGCCTGCCCCGCGTTCAGTCCTTTACCGAAGGCAATTCGATTAGCTGCTTCTTTGATGGGGAAGCTGTCATGAATGATCGCTGGTGATTTGCCCCCAAGCTCCAATGTAACCGGCGTGAGATTGTCTGCAGCGGCGTGCATTACGATACGACCAACCCTGGTCGAGCCGGTAAACACGAGATGGTCAAACGGCAACTTGGTGAACTCGGTTGAAACGCCCACTCCGCCTTTCACGATAACAACTTCGTCGTCCGCAAAGTGTTTGGCGATCATTTCCGCAAGCAAGGCTCCTGTCTTCGGAGTGAACTCTGAAGTTTTGATCATTGCGCGGTTGCCGGCGGCGAGTACGCCCACAAGCGGCGACAGGCCAAGCATTATTGGGAAGTTCCACGGGACCACGATCCCGACAACACCGAGCGGCTGATAGTGGACAGTCGTCTTGGCACCGAGCAGCATAAGCGGTGTGTGGCGCTTAGACTTGCGCATCCACTTGCGCAGATTTTTTTTGTTGTAACGAATGCCCTCAAGGATGGGCAAAATCTCAATCATGAGTGTTTCAGCGCTCGCGCGACCGCCGAAGTCATCATCTACAGCTTCGATCAGGCGATCTTTGTACTCAAAGATGGCGGTATGCAGCCGGTTCAAACGGTCAATGCGGGTTTTCTCCGATGGTGCCGGATCCGATCGAAATGCACGGCGACTCTTGGCTAAGGACGTGCGCAACTCTCTAGCTGTATCGTTGATCTCAATCACGTTGGAGGCGGTCATCGTTCATTCCTTCAATCTGCAGCTTCATGGCAGAGCGTTCTCAACTCTTTTCATGATGCCGTTTTGCCAGGAACGTGGTCCAACCTACATGTCGATCACGGACAACCTTTTGATAGTTTCGGACAGTAAGCGGCACGAGGAATGTTGCCTTTGGGTACTTCGCAGACTTCGAACGAAGGGCACGTCAATGTCCTCGTAGCGCCTTTGGCTGATCTTGCACGAGCTAGAATGGAGGTTGGCGGCATGTTGGCTAGAGGGTGTTGCCAGGCAACCTCCTCGCCTTCCGTGCTCAATCGGAGCTCATAGTCTGCGCCACGCCACCAACTGAGGAGCAGTTATTGCTTTTCAGCTCGTTTTCCGGCCCTAGCGATTAATCCTGCTCTATCACCAGTTTCCCATAAGGCGATCATGGTGAGCGATGTCACGCGCCAGCCGACGCCAAAGCGGGTCAGCTCGTACTGGTACCGGCCTCCAAGCACCCAGAGATCACTCTCAATGCGATGAGTTGCTTGAAAATCTGCTTCTGCGCGCGCTTTGTCGGGGCTTATCTTATCGATCGAGATGTTCGTCACCAGATGTTGAGTCGCCTCGAAGCCGGGAAGGAATTTCGACCATTGCTCAACAAGCGCATCAGCGGGTTGGGTTACGGGCTCTCCGCCAAACAGGCTCGTGTAGTCAGTGGTTACGGTCTGCGCAAATGCACCTCGCACACGGTCCCAATCATGCCGGTCAGCGCCCGCTGCAATGGCGGTGACAACTCTGTTAATGGCCAGCCTGTCTTCCGAGCTCAAAGGCCCTCCAGCTTGCGCCGAGCCTATTAACAGCGTGCTGGCGGCAAGGAGCGCAAAGAAAAACGTCTTCATTTCGTATCTCCAGTCGCCGCTTCCGGCTAGGCGAGTTGTCCGCCGGTTACGTCCAAGTCCATTCCATTCAGTGAAGTTGCCGCGTCTGACGCTAAGAACATCACGGCTTCCGCCATTTCATGAGGTGTCATGATCCTTGGCGTGGTGAAGTTGGGCGCCATCTGTTCGTAGGTGAGGCCCTGAAACTTGAAAGATTCTCGCAGCATCGGCGTGTCCACAGCGAGCGGTGAAATGCTGACCACGCGCACATTCTGTTTCGCACTGTCTTTGGCCGCCGCCTTGGTTAGGCCAATGACGGCATGCTTTGATGCGTTGTAGTGAGCGGTATTGGCAAAGCCTCCGTGAGCTGCGACGGAAGCCATGTTGACAATGACGCCGCCGCCTTGAGAGGTCATGATGGGAAGCGCAAACTTCATTCCATAGAATACGCCATCCACATTGGTCGCAATCATGTCACGGTAGTTGTCGAGCGGAATGTCCTGCAGCAGAGCGGGTGTCATGAAAATTCCCGCATTGTTAAACAGGATGTCCAGTCTGCCGTGTCGTTGTGTGGTTGCACCGAGGAATGCCTTCACCTGATCCGGATCGCGAACGTCCGTTTTGATCCAGGTCGCATTGCCGCCACGCGATCGGATTGCAGCTTCGACTTGCTTACCGAGATCGTCGCGCCGTGCGCATATCATGACCTTTGCGCCGTGCATGGCGAACGCCTCTGCTGTGGCTTTGCCGATTCCTGAGTTTCCACCGGTAACCGCCACGACTTTCCCAGCAAATCGACCATCTGTCTGGGCATCGCCTTCAGAAGCTTCTCGAGGCTTAAGGGCGTTCGCCCGAGCCTGAGTTGTGGCCGCAAGTGTCACGCCGACGGCTCCAGCACCCAAGACGATGTTGCGGCGACCTTCGTTGATCCTCAGTTCACTATCTTCCGTGCTCATGTCTTGTCTCCATGTTTCGCGGGCAAAAGCGATGAGGAGAAGATCGGGAATTGTTTGATATCTTCAAATGCCGTTAAAAGATCATTCTGATAGCTTTTCGGCATCTTAAACGATCGTCATTCAGTGATCGTCGCCAAGAACTTCGATAACGTCGTGCCCGGTGGGCGACGGTGAACAAACAGAAAGTCGATGGGCACCGACAAACCCTCGACCCGCCGGAACTGAACATTACGCGGCGGCCGCGCCTCGTTAGCGGAGTTGACGAAGGCGCAGCCAACGCCTGCGGAGACGAGGCTTAGAATAATTGTCTCGTTCTCCACCAGTTGAGCATAGTGCGGCTCAAACCCGATATGCTCCAAAGCAGCGTGCAGTCTATCGAAATAGGACGGAGCCACATCGCGCGGAAATCCAACCAGAGGAAGCCCCTCAATATCCTCAAGCGTTAGATCGTTTTCGTGATCAAACACGAGATCACTTGAAGCGGCGAAGACGACGTCATCGGTTCGGAGTGGAACCACCTCATGAAGTGATCTGTCCATCCTGTCTTGTCGGTACAGGAACCCACCATCAAGACCGCCAGCAGCGATCAACTCCAGCTGGGCAACCGACGACATCGGTTTGATCTCCAACGAGATGTCGGGATGATTGCGTGCGAAACGCTTTAATGTGCTCGGCGCATGCCCGGCCCAAGAAGCGTTCTCCAGCAGGCCGATCCTCAAGACACCGCCTCGGCCCTCTGCAATTCGTGCGGCTGAACGTTGAGCCTCATCCAGATCCTTCAAAACGCGCCGAACGTGTTCCAGGTAGTGCTTTCCCGCATCCGTCAAGATTATCCCTCTGCCCACGCGTTCGAACAAAGAGAACCCGAGCTCATTCTCCAAATCTCTGATTTGTCTGGATATTGCAGGTTGTGCGACGTGCAATCTGTTCGCCGCCATGCGAACGCCTCCAGATTCAGCGACGGCCAAGAAGTATCTTAGGTGCCTGAGTTCCATTGCTTTTGATACCTCTCAGGCATCAGTCAAGCAAGCCGGACTCATGGAATTCAGCGCCGGAATGACAATATAGGATCAACACAAAGGAAGTGGATCGGTGCCGGAACGAATTCGCGAGCGAGCGTTGGGGCGACTTGTTAAGGCCGAACAGAATGGCCTGCGCTTGGCAATCTTTTGCCGCACAGCGGCAACGGCTGCGGGGCTGGTATGGTACCTCGGGGCGTCAGTGGTGTCGCCTGATTTCGAGGTGCGAGCGCTCGCCGTTCTTTCCTTGCTGGCATTCACGGCCTTTGGAATTTCGCACCTTGCGGTAATCGGCACCCGTTTGGACAGACCGTGGATCAAATTTGCCATATATGCCGCCGACATCGCCGGCGTTTGTGCAATGTTTGTGATAATCCCGGTCAGCTCAACCGGCGACGTCCCACAGATCATCGCGTTTCGCGCCTATGGCATCTATTACCTGTTCCCGCTGGTGGCTATGGCGTGTTTGTCCTTGTCCTGGCGGCTCGTCGTATGGGCTGGGTGCGTTGCCGTTGTTGGATGGTGGGCGGCTTTCTTGTGGATCGTTGCCGGCATGGACAATGTTTACTCGTGGGGCGACATTCCTCAACTGGCCACACGAGAGGACTATGAAAATGTGTTCCTGTCCGCCCGGTTTATCGGAGTGGGAAATCGCATCGAGGAGACGGGCCTGTTGTTTGCCGGTGCCCTGATCTTGGGCTTGGCTGTCTATCGGGCGCGGAAGGTGTTCTTCGCCCAGATAGCCGCAGAAGTCCGGCAGGAAGAAGAGCGACTGGCTCGGGAACGGGTCACCAACACTTTGGGGCGCTACGTGCCAGAGGCAATCGTTCATAAGTTGGTTGAGGGACCGGATGCGTTGGCACCACAAGTGCGGCATGGATCCGTTCTGGTGCTCGATATTGCAGACTTTACGCAGTTTGCCGCAGATCGCCATCCTCACGACGTGATTGTTTCACACGATTCATTCCTGGCGGACGCAAGTGATATCGTGAGCAAGCACGAGGGGATCGTCATCACTTTTACGGGCGATGGCCTTTTGGCCACCTTCAATGCGCCTATCGAAACTGATCTTCCCGAACCAAAGTCCGTGAGAGCTGCTTTGGACCTATTGGCTATGGCGGACCGCAGCGAGTTCGACATACGGATCGGCATCGCATCTGGCGATATCGCTGCCGGGAATATTGGATCCTCCCGACGACAGGCATTCACGGTTTATGGTGACACCGTCAATCTGGCATCTCGGCTTGAAAGCCAGGGCAAACAGCTTGGCGCGCGCCTGCTCATCGATGCATCGACTGAACAAGCGCTCAATGCGGACTTTACGACCATTTCCATTGGCAAGTTTGCACTTCGCGGTTTGGAAGGAGAGCGGGAAGTGTTCACTGTCGAGTTTGCCAATAGGACCGAAGACAATTGATCTGGTCAAAACCAAATCTGACTTTAGTTTGATCTTCCGTGCAGCCTAAGCGCGGCGCTTATTGGATATGGGCTTTTTGGCCGAAGCCGATTGGAGCAAGAGACCGCCAGGTCAACTATGACCCCTTTGACAACGCGCCGGCCCAGGTGGCGAAAGCTTCAGCAACGAGGATCTTGTCGGAACCAATGACGAAGGTATTGACCCCGCGGGAGCGCCAGTCGCTGATCATGTCTGCGCATTCTGAAGGGTCAGGCGAAAACACCGGCATCATCACATGGTGACCGGTGTCAACCGCACGAGCGACCATGTCGCGAACAGCACCGATGACCCGTTCGTGGCGCCAGTTGCCCTCAAGCCCCATCGACACCGACAGATCGAATGCGCCGAACATAAAAGCAGCCATGTCCTTGTTCTTACAGATCTCACCGAAACTCTCATAGCCTGCTTGGGTCTCCACGAGACCGATTGCACCCACTCGAGCCTCTTCCTCGTCGACATAATCTTGCCAGTTGCGGATGAAATGGCCTCCAGAGCGACAGCAGGGACAGGCACCTCGCAGACCGTGCGGCCCAAATCTCGTCGATGCCACAGCGCGCGCGGCCTCCTCGGCACTCGACAGGTTAGGTACGACCACATGGCGGATCCCGGCATCTAGCGCCTTCATAATTGCAGTGGGCTCGTTCACCAAAACGCGTACTGCCGAGGCAATGCCAACCGCGTCGGCGGCCCGCGAGAGGTTCTCCGCCGTTTCGATGCCAAAGTGGCCATGCTCGCAATCGATAATCGTGAATTGGAAGCCATTTAGCCCCACAAGATCGACCATTTCCGGTGTAGCGATCTGTGTCCAAGTGCCGAGGCTAACGGTGTTGTCGGCCAAAATCGCCTTAAGTTCATGTGACATGTCTGGTCCCCACAACAGCGGTGCATTTGATCTCAACCAGGATGCCCAGCATCGAAAACCCCTTAACAGCAAAGCCAGTCCAGGTCGGATAGTGGTTGTTGAAGTAGCGGTCCTTGACCGTCATAAACAGCTTCAGGTCTGCCATATCGTCAGCAAACCAGGTCTCCATTTCGACGACATCGTCAAATGTGGCACCAGCCGCGTCGAGAACCGCTTTGACGTTCTCAAAAGCCTGAACGAACTGTTTTTCTGCGCCATCAAGCACTTTGAGATTTGCATCGCGGCCAACCTGGCCGGAAATGAAGAGCGTGTCGCCAACCTGAATGCCGGGCGCGTAGTGGAACGTCTCGTAAACGCTCTCCAGCCCGGGAGGGACGATTAGTTTTCGTTCAGTCGACATAACAAACCTCCTTAATGGCTTCAGCGATCATGTTTGGTGAGGGCATGTATTCGCGCTCCAGTTTGTCGTTGTAAGGGACCGGCATCTCGGGCGCCCCGATGCGAGCGACCGGTGCATCGAGCCAATCGAAAGCCTGTTCGGTAATGGTCGCTGCAATTTCAGCACCGATACCCCCGAAACGAACGGCCTCGTGCACAATGACAGCACGGTTGGTCTTTTTGACGCTGTTTATGATCGTTTCGGCATCAAGCGGTTTGACTGTGCGAGGATCAATAATCTCAACATTGATCCCCTGTCGCTCAAGCTGCATCGCAGCCTGCATTGCCCGTTCGACCATTGCCATCAACGCGATGACCGTGCAGTCGTTGCCAGATCTAACAATGCGCGCCTCGCCGGGCCGGACCGTGTAGAGCTCTTCAGGGACCGGCTCCTCACCGCCCAGATAGAGCAGTTTGTGCTCAAGAAAAACGACCGGGTTATCGGAGCGGATCGCCGCCGCCATTAGACCCTTGGCATCATAGGCATTTGAAGGCGCATAAACCTCCAGCCCCGGGACATGCGCAAACCAAGCCTCAAGCGACTGGCAGTGTTGGGCCGCGAGGCGGATGCCGGCGCCCTGCGGGCCACGGAAGACAACCGGCACCTTTGGCTTGCCCCCCATCATAAAGCGCGCCTTGGCAGCCTGATTGACGATAGCATCCATCATCAAGGACACGAAATCGAACAACTGGATCTCGACGATCGGCCGCAGACCGGACATGGCAGCGCCGACACCACAATTGGCAATTGCTCCTTCGGCGATGGGCGTGTCGCGGACCCGGGCAGCGCCGAACTCATCCTGCAGATTGCGCGTGATGCCAAAGATACCGCCAATCCTCCCGACATCTTCGCCGATAACGAAGACGGTGTCGTCACGGTGCATCTCTTGTCGGATGGCCTCGTTGATCGCCCGGCCATAGGTGCAAAGCCGCGTGCCGGGCTCCGGCTCCCGGCTGGCGCTGCTTATGGGCGGCGAAGCAACCAGGGAAAGGGCCTGGCTCATGTCTGGCTCCGGGCAGGCATCGGCCCATTCAATAGCCTGTTCGATCTCCACTTCTGCATCTTCCAACAGCGTGCCGTAACCGGCTTCATCCAGTGCGCCAGCCGCTTGCAGCCGCTCCAGCATGCGGGCGACGGGGTCTTTGTCACGCCACTCGTTCTCCTCGTCCTCACCGCGATATTTGGGAAGATTGGCCCGCATGGAGTGGTCGCCCCAACGATAGGTGATCGCCTCGATCAGGCTCGGCCCGTCACCATCCCGGGCCCTCATCGCCGCACGCAGAACAGTGTCATGAACCGCCACGGGGTCATTGCCATCGATGAGATGCCCCGGAAGATCATAGGCATCGGCCCGTCGCGCGATGCCGCCCCCCGCAATGACGTCGGCCGTTGGGGTCGACAGGCCGTACTGGTTGTTCTCACAGAAGAACAGGAGAGGCAGTTTCCAGATCGCGGCGAGATTCATGGCTTCATGGAAGATGCCCTCACTCGCCGCACCATCGCCGAAGAAGGCAATGCCTATGGCACCGGTGCCTTTGAGTGTTTCAGCCAGCGCCGCACCCGTGCCCAGACCCATACCTGCGCCAACAATGCCGTTGGCGCCGAGGATACGTCGCTCGAAGTCAGCGATATGCATTGATCCGCCGAGACCGAAACAATAGCCGTTAGCCTTACCCATCAGCTCAGCCATCATCAATCGCATGTCCGCGCCCTTTGCGATGGTGTGGCCGTGGCCGCGATGGTGGGTCAGGATAAAGTCTTCCGGCTCCAGGGCTCTACAAGCGCCTGCGGCAATGGCTTCCTGGCCCACAGACGAATGCGCGGTCCCTTTGATCTTGCCGGCATCGAACAGCTCGGTTGTCCGTGTCTCAAACTGTCGGATCCGCGTCATCATCGCCAACAGTTCCACAAGGTCTTCGTTGGCGAGCAAGTTCGACGGTTGAACGCTTTCGGTCTTCTTGAGGATATCGGTCGACGCCATGGTACTTATCCATAAACCAGTTGGGGCAGCCATAAGGACAGCTGCGGGAAGAGAACAATGATGAGCAGGCCGAGAAGTTGCAGGGCGATGAAGGACCACTGGGCGGCAAAGATGTCCTGCAAGCTGACTTCAGGCGGCGCCGCCCCTTTGAGGTAGAAACAAGCTGGCCCAAAGGGCGGCGTTAGATAGGCGATCTGCATTGACAGATTGAACACAATGCCGAACCAGATCGGGTCATATCCGAGCGCTTGTAGGGTTGGCAGGAAGATTGGCATAGTGAGAAACAAGATGCCGATCCAGTCGATGAAGAAGCCGAGCAGGATGAACACACCAATCATCACTGCCAGAATGATGGCCGGTTCCGAAGAGATGCCCGACAGCAGTCCCTGAGCGAAAGCGATACCGCCCAGGAGATTATAGACGCCAATCAGCGCATTGGTGCCGAACACCAGCCAGAACACCATCCCACAGGTCTTCATCGCCTGCAGCAGGGCGCCGGTGATCATTTCCCAGGTGAGCTCTCGCCGGACCCAGGCGGCAAGTATCGTACCGGCGACACCGACCGCGGCGGATTCGGTGATAGAGGCTAGACCGGCATAGATCGAAATGAGGACAGACCCTGCCACCAGCAGCGGTAATGCAACGCCCTTAAGCAAAGTAAGCTTCTCCGATAGCGGCATTGCGAGATCGGCGGCATCAATCGGCGGGCCAAGTGCTGGATTGAGCCTGCAACGCACGACGATGTACGCGATGTAGAGGCTCGCGAGCATGAGACCGGGAACAATGGTGGCCAGGAACAGATGAGAGATCGAGACTTCGGCCGTGATACCGTAGAAGATCAGTATGATGCTTGGCGGGATCATGGTGCCGAGGGAACCACCCGCCGTGATGATGCCCACCGCCAGTTTCTTGTCGTAGCCAAGCTTGAGCATTTGCGGGAGGGCGATCAGACCAAGCAAGACGATCTCACCGCCGATAATCCCGGTTGTCGCGCCAAGCAAAACCGCCACTAATGTGGTGATGATCCCAACACCTCCGCGCAGTTCGCCGGCCCAAACATGAAAGGCGCGGTAGAGATCGCGGGCAACCCCGGATCGCTCCATAATTGAAGCCATCAGCACAAACATTGGCACCGCGACAAGCGCGAAGGAGTTGAGGAACTCGGCTGTGCGGCTGCCGACGATAAAGAGCGCATTGGGACCGAAACTGGTAACGGCCAAAACCACGGCGATCGATCCGGAGACAAACGCCAGCGGCACGCCCATCGCCAAGAGGAAGACCATGGCAACCACGATTACGATCGAGATCGTGGCAATGTCCATGTGTCAGTTGTCCGGTCCGTGCCCGGTAAACAGCCGGCGCAAAAGCACGATGAGAAACAAAGCAGCGCCAACACACAGCGCCAGCTTGATGTAGGAGGGCGCTGGAGTGTTCCAAGTGCTTCCCGAACGCTCAGGATCCCAGGTGCCTGAAATTGAAAAGCGGAACAACGCATCCCGGGCCATGCGAAATGCGGCATAGGCAAGTCCGGCAAGATAGAGGGTGCCTGCGGCAATACTCAGGTAATGCGAAAATGCCCGCACGCTACGACCGCGCGATTCCACGAAAGAGGTGATCCGCATGTGCGAGTCCTCCGCCATGCAATAGGCGCCGCCAAAAACAAAAGCCACCGCAGCGAGGACACCCGCGATCTCATGGGCCCAGATGGTTGGTGCGTTGAAGCCATACCGAGCGACGACTTCGTATACCATCAGCGCAACGATTACGAGAAAGCCCCATGCGATCAAACTGCCCAGTCGGAGCGCAAATCTGTCGAGAAAACCCATGGCGCAGATACTCTTCAGCAAAGGGGGAGGAGGCGGGCCCAATCGGTCGTGCAGCAATTAGACCCGCCCCGGGGAGGACCCGAATTCAGAGCAATCCAAGCTTCGTCATGAACGCCTTGTGACTATGGACGATCGCCGCGGCATCCGGACTCTTGGCAGCCCAATCTTTCCAAACCTCCGTCAACATTTTTCGAAACGCGGCTGCATCTTTGTCACCAAACTCAATGAACGTAACGCCGAGTTCGTTCTTTGCCTTCATGGCCGCTGCCTCGTCTTCGGCGCTGAGGGTTTCCTTGAGTTTTGCGGACATGGAGTTGCAAGCAGCTTCGAACTTGGCCTTATGGTCGTCAGACAGTGCATCCCATTTGGCCTTGGACACCGACATCTCGGTCACGGCCATCGAATGGCGTGCGAGGATCGAATACTTAGCCTTGTTGTGCATGCCGAGTGCAACATTGAGGCCGATATTGGCCAGGTCCGTCGCGTCAAGCACGCCGGTCTCCATGGCGGTCACGGACTCGCCCACACCCATTTTCACCAGCGAGGCGCCGGCACGGCTGAGGAGATCGGATGGAGTGCCACCCGGAGCGCGCATCTTTAGGCCCTTAAAATCGCCCACCGAGTTGATGGGCTTTGTGGACGGGATCTGCTCTGGGGGCCAATAGATCGGGCAGACGAAGTGCAAACCATGCTTGGCATATAGCGCACGCGCCAATTCGAGACCGCCGCCTTCACTAAACCAGCGATCGCGCGTCGCTGAGTCCGGATAGGCAGATAGGGTGTCGCCAAGCACCGCCATGGCTGGATCCTTGCCGGCAAAATATGTTGGCGCTGTGTATTGACCGTCGAGCAGACCGTTTTTGATGGCGTCAATGGTCTCCGTTGCCCCCACAACGGCCTTGCCGGGCAGAACCGTTATGTCAACGGCGCCACCAGTATCCGCCTTGAGCGCGGCAGCCATCTCTTCGAACGCCTTCGTCGTCGAGGCCTTGGCGCCAAGGAATGTCTGCATCTTGAGAGCTTCCGCCTGCGCAGTAGTCGCCGCACCTAAGGCAACGGCGCCTACGATTGTGCATCTCAGCAGTGACTTGAAAGACATAATGACTTCCTCCCATTTGGTCTTTGCAGGTGTTTGTGGGTCTTTAGGCCGCGACGCGGACTTCGCCCATTTGAAGAATTTGTCGGGTTTCCTCTACCGTCGCCGGCTCGCGACCGAGGGCCCGAGCCTGTTCGACGACTTTCGCGATGATCTCCGCATTCGTCGGCTCACCAAACTCAGTGTAGGGATAATCGCCGAGACCAATGGAGATGTGTCCGCCCTGCTTGATGATCTTCTCCGTTAAGAGCAGCAGGTTGCCCTTGTAGTTCACAACGGTCCAAATGATGTTGCGATCCTTTGGCAGAAATACTGTGTGGGCATCGAGACCCTCTGGCGTTCCGGGATGGCCGGCCAGCATGATGCCATCTGTCAAGCAGAAGCAAACATAGGCTGGCTCAGGGATTACACCCATCTTCATGAATGCTTCTATCTGCCGTGTGAAGCTGACGTTCCACGACACCAGATACTGCTTGAGTCCATGATGCTTTATACGATCGGCAAAGTGCATCAGAGTCTCAGTTGAGTTCTTGTAGATCAGGTTGGTGGTATCGTACGAGTTGTCTGAAGGGTTCCACCAATCCACATTCACACTGCCCACATCCATCGGCGCAAAATCTGGCGCCGTGGACGGGTGCTTCATCATTTCCTCAACAGCCGCGAAGCGCCCCATAGCATCTGCATCATGAGCCACGTATCCAAGTGTGGGGTGAATGAGGATCGGGCAAAGATCCCGGATCCCCGCGTTGGTCTCTAGATAAAACTCCGCGGCGTGTTCGGGGGTGCCGTCTGCAGAGCGCCCATGGTAGTGCAAAATGGAGGCGCCTTCGTCGAAGCACGCCTTAGCATCCCTTACGATCTCAGATGGTAGAAAGGGCACGTTCTTGTTTTCATCACGTGGTGCCAATTCGTTGACACGTGCCTCAATGATGATCTTGTCCATGAAGGTTCCCTCCCATAGGTACCTACACAAGGTGATATATATCTTTCGTACAATACAAACAGAAAAATAGACTCAATTCCAGCGATTTATGGCTTTAAAATTGACAAAAACATCGGAATTTTATAACTAAAGTTATATGAACAAGAAGACTCAAGCTGATACAGCGCCCAGCGTCTCGCGTGGTGTCGAAGGATTTTCCGATCTCTTCGGGGGCCACTTCCCCGGCCACACTATGCAGCGTGTGCGCACTCCCGATGGCAAATACCTTTACAGCTATGTGAGCCCTGAAGTTCGCAGCACGTTCGGCCTTGATCCTGAGGCGCTGATGCAAGGGGATGGCGTGCGCCACGAATGGCTGCATCCGGACGACCGCGACCGTTTCGTTCGTGCGCTGGAAAAATCGGCAGGCAAGCTTTCAATGCTTGATGAAGAGGTGAGGGTTGAACTGCCTGATGGCGGCTTCAAGTGGGTTAGGTCAATTGGCCACCCCCGCCGTTTGTCAGATGGCACAGTGATATGGGACGGTGTGGCTCTTGATGTCACCGACCGGCGGGAAGCAAAAGAAGCTCTTGAGCGCGCTCTGGCCCAAACCAAGCGAGATGAGATCTCAGAACAACGGTTTGCCGCAATAGCCGCGCGGGACGTGGCAGTTCCATTTGAAAGACTGAGAACGGCCGTTGAGGCGTTGAAGCGGAAACCGAAACCGACGGCACGCCTAACGAGCGAAGTGGTCGATGCGTTTGAGGAGTTCGCGGCATCGTTCAAGGCGGCTCGAGACTTGGTCCGAGCAGGGAAACTACCTGAAGATGAAACGATGTTGGCCGGCCCTGAAAAGCAAGAAGCCGCGAACTCTGAGTCCAAAGCCGTCGATCGCCTGACAAGACGCCAGCGCGAGGTTTTGCAGCTCCTGCAATCCGGTGCGTCCAACCGGGAGATCGCTGAGCAGCTTGGCATCCGCGAAGGAACGGTCAAGCTTCATGTTTCGACCATTTTGCGTGCATTAGGCGTGAAGAACCGCACCATGGCGGCAGCGGTTGGCGCACCGAGTTCAGACCTCTGACAAGCCAATCAATTCTAATCATTACTTGAAAGCTCGCGAAAACCCGCGGTGTGGAAACGCACCAGCAGTTCAATGCTGGCTTGGGCCGGGCGGGGATGCTTCGCATCCGCCAAGCGCTCACGCCGCCCTGTGTTGGCGCAAATGCTCAGCATGCTTGCCACCACGGCGGAAAAGCCATCGACAAGCTCCTCCTGCGCCACTTCCGGGAGCGCGCGGCGGAACTCTGTCAGATAGGCGCGCGCCGTGTCGTCGTAATGGCGCGCGATAATCTCAGTGCCCAGAGGCGAGTTCGCCAGGCGGCCCATGAGGGCCGCATAGTTCCGCCAGCCAGGCTCGCCGTGGTCGGCGCTATCGATAAAAGGGCGAACATAATCGCGTATCAGTGTCTCAATCGGGATCGGCTTTGCGCCGGCTTGGGCACGCGCCTCATCAAGCGCGTTGAGGCGCAGAGTTGTCATGATCGTCGCGCGGCGAGCGACGACCGTATCAAACAGTGCTTCTTTCGGTCCAAAGTGGTAGCCGACAGCATTGATCTGTACATCCGCTGCGGTGGCCACGTCCCGGATCGAGGTTCCGTCATAACCTCGGTCCGCAAAGAGGCTTTCGGCCGCGTCCAAAATTCGATCGCGTGTCTCTTCCGGACGCCCACCTTTGGGTCGCCCGGGTTTGCCGCGAGAACTGCGGCTTGGCGCGGGCGGCGTGCCCTTTAGCGTGACTTCATTGGGCTTGATGTTGTCTTTTATCATGCGACGGCTTGCATTGGGTGGAGTCCGAGGATCTGACGCGCTTCGCCTCGTGTCGCAAGGCGAACGCCCAGACCTTCTAGCATATTCTTCACGGCCCTCACCTTTTGAGCATTAGGTTCAGCGGCCTCACCATGACAGGCCTCCTACTCGGCGGTGATCGCCAGTTCGCGCTCTCGGATCAAACCGCGCAATGTGGGCGGAGTAACGGGGAGAGAATTGATCTTCACCCCGTAGGTCTTGAGCGCATCTTCTATCGCCGTGGTCAGCGCCGATGGTGCACCAAGCCGGCCACCTTCCCCGCCGCCTTTAATGCCATACTCGGTGAATGGTGAAGGTGTCTCCACATGACCCAGCTTGAAGTTGCGTGGCATTTCGTTGGCAGTGGGCATTGCGAACTCCGCGAAGTTGGGGTTCGTAAACTGCCCCTCATCGTCGTAAATGAACTGCTCAAAAAGCGTTGAGCCAATCCCATTGGCCGTTCCGCCCCACACCTGACCGCCTAATGTGCGGGGGTTCACAATGGTACCGTTGTCATGCACAGCGGCGTAGTCAAGAATGTCAACCTTCCCGGTGCCAGGATCCACCTCGACCGCCACAATGTGACAGATGTGACCGACGATCGGGTAGAAAATGCCCAAATGCTCTCGGTCAGGGTGGGGGTCGCTTGAAATAGGATGGTCGTACACGGCGGTTGTTTCTAGCCCGCTGTCAAACTCTTCGGTATCGGGGAAGCTGAGGCGGAAGAAGCTTGAGGTCAGAGCGATCTCGCCAAAACTTTTTTCCTGATCCTTCAGGCCTTTGACGCCAACAGCTCCGTTCCGCAGCTCCAGGTCATCGGGACGTCGCTGCAGCATATGCGCAGCAAAGCGCAGAAGCCGCTCCTCCAGCTTGATCGAGGCGCTGACGCACGCGCCGGCGATCATGGCCGTAAAGCGGCTGCCTTGCGGGCCCACGCCATTGAAGCCGGTTTGGCTGTCGGCGTAGTTGATCACCACATCCTCAGGCGCAACGGTCAGTCGCTCCGCCAAGATCTGTGTGACAACCGTCTCCGGCGAGTTTCCGACCATCGGCGAATTCAGTGTCACAAACATCTTGCCCGACGGGTCGATGCGCGCGCTGATCCCCTCAGGGGTTGAGGTGAGCGTGAAGCCTGGCGCTTCTTTGTCGTTGAGTGACCACCACTCGGTGGGCCCATACACACTGCGCTCCATGCAGGTTGCCAACCCAACACCCACACAGCGTCCCTCGGTGCGCATCTCTGCTGCGCGCGCCTTCCAGGCATCGTAGTCGATCAAACCCTTGGCTTGAGCCAGAACCTCTTGGAAGTTGCCGCTGTCATAGATATTGCCGGTGGGGATCATGTACGGAAACTGGTCAGGCTGGACCATGTTCTGCTCGCGCAATTCGACCCCATCACGGCCCAACTCTTCGGCAGTGGCATCAACCATGCGCTCAATGACCCAATTCGTAACTTCGGAGCCAAAACCTCGATACGGCCCCTGCTGGCACTTGTTGGTCAGCACAGCGATCACGCGCATACCAACACTCTCTATCTGGTACGGACCGGTGACTTGCGCCATGGCATTGCCGTGGGTACCGACACCGAACTGCAGGTAAGCGCCGTAGTCGTCGAGCACTGTGAAGCGGAGGGACCGGAACGTGCCATCCTCCATCACCGCGAGTTCCGCGTCATAGAGCCTGTCGGAGCCATGACTGTCGGAGTTCATAAAGTGCTCCATCCGATCTTCGATGTACTTTACCGGCACGCCAGCGAGACGCGCCAAACCTGCCGTCAATATGATGATCTTATGGATGAAGACCTTCGAGCCGAAGCTGCCGCCTGCAAGGACCGGGATGATACGAAGCTCTCCCGGGCTCACGCGAAGCGACCCTCCGATCACGAAGGGTATGAAGTTGTAGAAATTAGTGTTGGCATGGATTGTGTAGCCTCCCTTGAAGGCATCGTAATCGGCGACCACACCACACGTCTCAATGGCTTGAGCGGACGAACGGTTCCATCTTAGGCGTCGCTTGATGACGTGGTCCGCTTCGGCAAAGTGCTGCTCCACCGGGCCAAAGGCGAACGTTTGGTCCAGTGCGCTGTTGCTTTCTCGATCATCGGGATGAATGACAGCATCTCCCGTGGCCTCAAGCGATGCTTCAATATCAACATTCGCGGGGAGAACGTCCCATTCAACCTCGATGAGATCAGCGGCGTCTTCCGCAATGTAGCGATCCTCTGCGACAACGGCAGCGACAACTTCGCCCACGTGGCGCACCTTGCCGATTGACATGGCATGCTGCGGCACAGGAGGAGAGGCAAAACTGGGGCACGGGTCGACGACGGTGGCGAGGTCCTCGCCGGTGTAGACGCCGATCACGCCGGGCAGATCTTTGGCCTTTGATGTGTCGATGCTGACGATCCGTGCGTGCGCATGCGGGCTCCGGACCATAGCGGCATGCGCCATGCCGGGCACAGTGATGTCATCGATGTAGCCGCCCTTGCCGGACAGAATGCGCGGATCCTCCACCCGCTTGATGCTTTGGCCGATCCAGGTCATGCCTTGGCGCGGCACTTCGCGTTGGCGACTGGGCGGAATGACGTTGCTGTCAAGGTGAGATGCCATTTTTAACCTCCCTTACGCTGCTGCAGGGTCGGCTGCACGCAGCTTCGCAGCGGCAGAGCGGATTGCGTTGATGATGTATTCATAGCCTGTGCAGCGGCACAGATTTCCTGAGATTGCCTCACGAATCTCTTCATCCGAGGGATCAGGATTGTGGTCCAGGAGCTCTTTGGCCGAGGCCAGCATGCCAGGGGTGCAGAACCCGCATTGCAGCCCATGTTCCTCCCAGAACGCCGTTTGGATTGGATCAAGATCTCCGTCGCCGAAGCCCTCGATCGTGGTGATTTGTGCACCATCAGTCTGCACCGCAAACATAAGGCAGGACCGCACAGCCTTGCCGTCCACGAGCACGTTACAGGAGCCACACACGCCATGCTCACAACCAACGTGGGTGCCAGGCAGTGCCAGTTCATGGCGGATAAAATCTGAAAGCAGCATACGCGGCGATACGAGCGCCGCGCGCGTGCGGCCGTTTACGGTCAGTGAGACTTCAATCTTGTCCATGGTGTTCTCCCTTTACTCGGCGCGCTCGGCCGCGGTGCTCAGCACGCGCGGAAGGAGTGTGCGCACCAGGTCTTTGCGGTATGCGGCACTCGCTGCTGGCGTTTCGGGCGGATCTATCGCGTCGGCACCTGTTTGCGCGGCAGTCTGGAAAAGATCTTCCGACGGCGCCTGACCGGTTAAGATCGCCTCGACCGCGTCAAGACGCATGGGCGCATCACCCACACCGGCCACCGCTACCCGTGGCATTGCGATCTGGCCGGCCTCAAGTCGCAACATCGCGGCGCATGCTGCCCAAGCAAAATCTCCTTTGCGCATTGAAACCTCCTCGAACCGCCAGCCGGTTCCTGCAGCAGGCTTTGCGATGCGCACCTCGGTGAGCATTTCGTCCGGCTCAAGGGCGGTCTCGTAGGTTCCGGTGAAGAAATCAGCGGCCGGCACCTCGCGTTGACCGGTGTGACTGGCCACCACCATCTGTGCCTCCAAAAGCTGCATGAGCGCGGGCATCTCCGAGGCCGGGTCAGCGTGGCAGAGATTGCCGCAGAGCGTGCCTCGATTGCGCACGGCAGAGTGGGCGACCCAATCGTAGGCCTCCGTCATGATCGGTATGTTGGACTGGATGACGGGGGAACGCTGTATGTCAGCGTGACGGGCGAGTGCGCCAATGGCGATGACATCACCTTCCATCCGGATATAGTCGAGCCCTGGAACGCGGTTGATATCTATGAGAGCAGCCGGTTGCGCGATCCGGAAGTTCATCATTGGAACAAGGCTTTGGCCACCCGCGAGAATGCGCGCATCCTCCTGATCGGCAAGCAGTGCCAACACGGTTGGCAAGTCGTCGGGCCGACTGTATTCGAACTTTGCTGGTTTCATATTTCCTCCCTAGCTCCGGTCTTCAACCGGCAAATTGCGGCTCGGGTACGCCCCGAATGCCAAGGCCTTGGATGCGAAAGAGCGCACCCGCGGCGAACTGTGGTTTGGTTTGTTTTTCGAAGTTGTCGTGCGTCGCCGGATGACTGACGCGCGCCATTGAGGTTACGTAGATATCCATCAGATCAGGCCCGCCAAACATCACCGACGTGATGTTGCGAACGGGCATGCAGATCTTTCGTTCCACGCTGCCGTCGGGCGCGTAGCGGATCAAATCCCCTGAGATCACTTGGGCATTCCAAAGATACCCCTCCTCATCGACCGTGGAACCGTCCGCAAACCCGCTATCATCGGCCGTGGATGCAAACACGCGCTTGTTGCTGGGCGTGCCCGTTGCGATGTCGTAATCGTAAGCCCAGATCTCGTTCTGGAATGTATCAGCGAAATAGAACGTACGGTCATCTGGGCTCCAGCACGGCCCATTCGAGCAGATAATGCCCTCGTCAACTTTGTGGAGGCTGTGGTCAGGATCAAGCCGCCAGAGACTACAGACCCCAAGCTCCTCACGATCGTCCATACCACCCGCGAAAAACCGGCCCATTCTGTCACACTTCCCGTCATTGAGGCGGGCGCGCTCTGGGTCATCATCAACATTGACGATCAGGTCGGTTTGACCTGTTTCGAAGTCGAAAGTGTAGAACCCGTCACTGAGGGCCAGCACAGCGCCGCCGGTTCGCCGCAACGCCATAGCTCCGACGTCTGCTTCAAGCGACCAGGATCTAACGTCACCAGTTCTGGGGTCGAGTGACCAAATCGCATCCCGCCCAACACGCGCCCCGGTGCTGTCCACCCAATACAGATTCCCCGTCTGAGTATCCCAAACCGGACCTTCTCCAAGATGGTTCTGACAATCCAAAACACATTCGATAGCAAAGTTCTGCACCACTGACTTCTCCCATGGCGTGCCGCTGGATAAATATATTATACGTACGTATAAATCAATCGAAAATGATCTGGCCTGTAAGGTTACGGCCCATCCATTGGTTTCTGGAGCAGCAGGACTGACGTGCGGACCTGAGGAGGGGTGAACCGCATCATCGGCATTCGTCGACACACCGGGTTCACACCAATGACGGTTTCGTCGCGGAGAACGGTCCCAATCAGCGAGCATCTGTCAGATCGGGTGCGGGCTCATCACACAGATTCTCGGTACCTGTTTCTGCACCGATACGGCACAATGGGTGGCGGGGGGCAACCCCAAACTCAAGCGATGATATTCGTTCGCCACGTTCTCCACGGTCAGGAGTTACAACATGCGCTCAACAGCCCTAGGTGGTTGCTAGGCCGCACCTGGGGAAGCGATGTGACAAATCTGCGAATGGAAAGTCGGTTCGATGGTGCTCTTTACGATGCACTTCGTCGGGCTGGACATGACGTCAATGTGGTCGGCGAGTTCGAGGAAATTATGGGCCACGCGGGGGCATTGGTCTTGCACCCTGACGGGTTGATCGAAGGTGCGTCTGATCCCCGTTCCGACGGTCTGGCCGCCGTATGATGAGATCGAAGATGAGACGGACGCCTGGCCACGCAGTCTTAGGCTGAGCGTCCTTTTGCCCACTTCGTTTGAAGCGCGGCCACCCCCTTCAGTTCCAAAATCAATGATGAAAATGCACACCTGTCTGTGCAAAACAAGAAGCAGTAGGTAGCGCCATATTATCCAGTGGGATGTCCGCCCCTCTAGATCAGTTTCACCTTAATCGGCTCGATATACTATTGGCATTCGAACTCTGGAGTTCCGACTTTCACCCAAAATTTGACGTGCTGTCGATAGAGACCCTCATCCTCTCACAAGGAATCATGCGCCCCAATTCAAAAACTCTTTGTCGTGTGCTGATCGGAAAGTCCTCCCTTGTTCTCCAGAATCTAACGACCTAATTGATATCCGGTTTCTTGATAGCAAGCTTCATTCAATTCATTTGATTGTCGGACATCCGCGACAATAATGGGCCTGCGAGTGTAACCTGGCACGGTCCCAATCACGAGGCTGCAAATGAGCGAATATCCGGAAATCAAGCTCTATGTGGGCGGGGATTGGGTGCAAACAAGCGAAAAATTGCCAATCTTGAACCCTGCCACTGAGGAGGAGATTGGCCGTCTGCCGGTGGCTGAGCAAAGTCACATGGACGATGCGCTTGCAGCGGCTCAAGAAGGGTTCAAAGTCTGGAGCCAAACATCACCTATGGAGCGCGCGCGGGTCATACTGAAGGCCGCCCAACTCATGCGCGAGCGCCAAGAGGAGATTGCCCGCTCCATCACGCTGGAGCTGGGAAAGCCCATCCGGCAATCGCGGCTTGAGGTTATCCGTGGCTGTGAGTTTTTTGAATGGGACGCTGCCGAAGGACAACGGCTTTATGGCCGGGTTATCCCGAGCGCACCGGGCATCCGCTATATGGTGGTGCGCCAACCGATCGGGAATGTAGCTGCGTTTTCTCCGTGGAACTTCCCAATGAGCCAGCCGGCGCGGAAAATTGCCGGGGCGCTCGCCTCAGGCTGCTCTGTGATCATCAAACCGGCTGAAGAAACGCCAGCAGGAGCGGTGCACATTGTGCGGGCGTTTGTGGATGCAGGCTTGCCGCCGGGCGTGTTGAATGTGCTGTTCGGCCGGCCGGCGGACATATCAAGCTATCTGATCCCCAGGGATGAAATCCGTCTGGTGGCGTTCACAGGCTCAACCGTCGTGGGCCGGCAGCTGACCACCTTGGCCTCTGAAAACATGACACCGGTTCTCATGGAGCTCGGCGGCCATGCGCCAGTGATTGTGTGCGATGACGTGGACCCGGCGGTGGCCGGTGTGACGTCGGCCATCCGCAAGATGCGCAATTCCGGGCAGGTCTGCACCTCGCCGACCCGCTTCTTCATTCACGAACAGCACCATGAGCCGTTCACCGAGAGCTTTGTTGAACGGGTATTGGCCACCAAGGTCGGCGATGGACTGGACGAGCAAACCGATATGGGCCCGGTTGCGCATGAGGGCCGGTTGGCGGCCTTGCAAAATTTCGTTGACGATGCGGTGAAGCGCGGCGGCAAACTTTTGACCGGCGGTTCGCGCAAGGCCAACAAGGGATTTTTCTTTGAGCCCACAGTGCTCAGCGGCGTGCCTGACGATGCGCTGATTATGCGCGAAGAACCGTTCGGTCCGGTTGCCGTTCTCAACCCAATTTCAAGTCTGGACGAAGGGATAGAAAAGGCGAACAGCGTGCCTTATGGGCTGGCCGCCTATGCTTTCACCCATTCGGCCGCAAATGTGGATCGCTTGGTTGATGGCGTGGAGGCGGGAAATCTCTCCATCAACACCTTGGAGGCATCCTTGCCCGAAACACCGTTCGGTGGCGTTAAATCCAGCGGCTATGGGCGCGAAGGGGGAGATGAGGGCTTGCATCACTACACGGTGGTCAAGAATGTCTCCCACAGCATGACAATCGTTTGAGGCCCCATCGGCCGCTCAAAGCGACAGGCCGCAACTCTCAAAGGCGGCCTTTGTCCTGGTTTTTTCATCGTCGGTGAGTTGGAGCAGTGGAGGCCTGGCGGGCCCGCCGGCCTGGCCCAGAAGTTCCTGCCAGTATTTCTGATGCGCCTGCGGTTTGCCGCCAGGGCGGGTGCCTTTCAAGGCCTGGCGCACCGGCTCCAGACTGTCGCGTACGGCTCTGGCCCGCTCTGCCTCACCTGCAAACGCCAGTTGGGTGTATTCATGCATTCTCAGATCGATCTTGGTTTGCATGAGATAGGGCGGCGATGAGCAAAGATAGAGCTGCCAGCCGAGCTCCAGGATATTGTCCAACCATTCGTCTTCTGAGGCGGTGCTGACGAGGATCTTGTCGCCTGCCAGGCGCGTAAGTTCGGTATACATCTCGCGGGGTACGGAGTATTTGATCGCCATGATATTGGGCAGATCGGCAACCCTGGCACACAGTTCCGGGCTCATCAGATAGCCTGAATCCGGGTGGCTCCACATAGCAATGCCGATATCGACGCGGTCGCATATCTCCTTGTAGTAGTTGAAGATCGTGTCGTCGCGATCGTGTATGAAATGCAGAACTGGCGCATGAACCACGATGTAGTCCGCCCCCACATTCTGCGCATGGCGGGCAAGCTCGACAACCGTGTCAAAATTCTGATCCGAGCACGACATGATGGTTCCGGCCCGGTCATCACAGACTTCAACAGCAAGCTCAAAGTTGCGCTTGCGCTCCTCCACCGACATGGAGAAGAATTCACCTTGCTTTCCTGCGATAAAAACGCCCTGTATTTTCAGGTCGTCAATCCAGTGGTTAAGGTTGCGGCGCAGACCAGCTTCGTCAATCTGAAAATCCGCGGTCATGGGGTTCAGAGCGGCCGCCCAGATCCCTCTCATGTGCTCGCGCGAATACTCTTTGGCTTCGCTCTTTTTGTATCTCATCGAAGATCTTTCAAGCCGCTACACTCCGCCGGCAAGCTCAGACAATTCGGAACAAACCTCAACTGAAAAAATACAAAGCAGGTATAACCCAAATCAATAGCAGTGATCTCTGGCACCTGTGTTACCTGATGTCAGTGCTCCAAGAAAGTCAGGACGATGGCACATGAATTGAAGATTGCTCTGGTTGGATACGGCGCGATTGCCGGATATGTGGTGGACCAAGTCTCTCCTCTTGAAGAGATCGCGATAATCGCCTTGATTTGCCGGGAGGCGTCCCGGTCGAAGGCCGAAGAATTGGCCGATGGACGGTTTAGCGTGTTGGCGGCTGTGGATGAGTTGTCCGACAGGCCGGACCTCCTGGTGGATTGCGCCGGCCATTCCGGGCTTGCCGCCCATGCGCCGTCAGCCTTGCAAGCCGGCATCGATGTGATTTCCATCTCGACCGGTGCGCTTGCGCACGAAGCGCTTTTGGAAGAGCTCAGCACGAGCGCTGAAAAAGGAGCATCCTCAATCAGGTTCTTGCCGGGCGCCGTTGGCGGGATAGATGCCCTCCTGTCAGCCCATGCGGGCGGGCTGGAGAAGGTGGTCTATACGGGACGAAAGCCTCCGCAAGGCTGGGCCGGCTCGCCGGCAGACGGCAAGTGCGACCTAGCCAGCCTTCAAGAGCCGTTTGAGCATTTTGCCGGTACGGCCCGGGAAGCCGCACGGCTTTATCCGAAGAACGCCAACGTTGCCGCTACAATCGCTCTGGCAAGTCTTGGATTGGATCAGGTGAGCGTGCGGCTGATCGCAGATCCCGGTGTGGACAAGAACATCCACGAGATTGACGCCGCCGGCGCCTTTGGCCGATTGAACGTGAAGGTGGAAGGCAATCCACTGCCGGGCAATCCGAAATCTTCAGCCCTTGCCGCCATGAGCATCGTGGCGGAGCTGAAGCGACGGACACGGCGCGTGGGCATCTGACACCTCAGGCGCGCCCGGTCGCCAGTTCGGCTGACTGCATCCTAAGCTGTGCAAGGAAGGCGGTAGCCGCAGGCGACAGGGCATCTTCGCGCCGATAGGAAATGCCCACTGGGCTTTCTGAAATGTTCAGCTTGCACTTGATGACCGCGAGCTCTCCGTTGGCGATTTCGTTCTGCACAACGTGGACCGGAAACACCCCGATCATGTCAGTCGCAAGCAGCAGGGACCGGTTGGTCAGGAATGACACGCACTCAACAGGATTGGAGGGCGAGTGGAGGCCGCGGTCGAAGAATTCCTTGTCAATCTGCCGGCGCAGGGTGGTTTGCCTGGGCGGCAGGATCCAGTCGCACTGAGCCAGCTTGTCGAACGCCACGCTCGCCGCCCTAGCGAGCGGGTGCTGCCTGCGGCAAACAATCACGACCTCCTCATGGTAGAGGACTTCCTGGGTAAGTTCTTCCCGGTAACGGTATTCAGCCAGCCGGCCCACCACCATGTCGAGCTCTCCAGAGTGGAGCAAAGGCATCAGAAAGTCGTTGGTGCCATCGCGCACAACGATGGAAATGTTGGGCCGCTGCTCATGCAGCACCTTAATAACGTTTGGCAGCAACTGTGCCGATGCGGTCAGGAGCGTGCCTACCACCACCCTGCCCCCGAGGCCTTCGTTGAGATCGTCGAGTTCCTGAGCGGCGTGCGAGATCTGCGCCAAAATGAGCTTGCCGTGGCGCACGAGCGCTCGGCCAAACTCGGTGGGAACAACGCCTCTATTGGTGCGATCGAACAGCTTCACGTTGAAGTCGGTCTCCAGATCCTTCAGGAGCTTTGTGGCAGCGGGCTGCGAGATGTGGATCTCATCTGCGGCATGGAGAATGCTGGAATGTTCCGCTATGGCTACAAGCAAGCGCAATTGCTTGAGTTTCAGACGTGTGGAAACGCGCTCAATGATCTTAACGTGGCGGTTGCGGTCGGTCATCGGCTATTCCAATTCTCAATAGCAAATTCACTTAAATTCATTTGAATGAAATAGCAAATTCCAATGATATTCTTCTGATTGGTGTGTGCGAAACATCTTTCCGCGAGCGAGGTTTACAATGCCTGCCCATCCGAAGTTCAAACCGTTCAACTTCGCCGATTGGATCGAGCGGAACAAGGATCAGCTGAAGCCGCCGGTTGCGAACAAACAACTGTTCGATGAGAAAACTGACATGGTTGTGATGATTGTCGGCGGACCGAATGTTCGGGTCGATTTTCATGACGATCCGGTGGAAGAGTTCTTCTATCAGCTCAAGGGCGACATGGTGCTGAAGATCGCCGAGAACGACGACATTTACGATGTGACCATTCGCGAGGGCGATGTGTTTGTGCTGCCGCCCCACGCGCGCCACTCGCCGCAGCGCCCAGTGCCCGGCTCCATCGGTCTTGTGGTTGAAGGCACCCGCCGGGAAGAGGACAAGGATGGCTTTGAATGGTTCTGTTTTAGCTGTGGTGCGCTGGTTCACCGAGTCGAGGTCAAGGTCACGGACATCGTGAAAGACCTGCCGCCGCTGTTCAATGCTTTCTATGGTAGCGAAGCGGACCGAACCTGCAAAAAGTGCGGCACATTGCACCCAGGTAAGGAGCCACCCAAAGGGTGGGTCGAGCTGGGGTGATTTCTTGCATCAGGCACCGCGCATAACAGAACCAGGAGGGCGTTGCCGATGACGCCGCGCGCCACAATCGATCCGCTGTCGCAGGACTTTCTCGCTGACCCCTATCGGCTTCTCGCGCGCCAGAGGGAGGCCGCGCCAGTGGTCTATTGTGACGACTTGGACATGTGGATCGTCACGCGCTGGGAAGACGTGGACACCGTGTTCCGCAATCATCAGATCTATTCGGCGGGCAACGTGCAAGCGCCTCTTTTGCCCTTGTGCGATGAGGCGATGAACATCCTCAAGGGACGGTTCAACATTCAGCCCGTGATGTCCAATCTGGACCAACCAGAGCACACGCGGATCCGGCGCAAGCTTGCCCGGGCTTTCTCAGCGCGCCGGCTTCAGGTGCTCACGCCCATCGTCAAGCAGCGCTGTGAAAGCTTGCTGGATGAGTTTGCCGGCAAAGGCGAAGGCGACCTGGCCAAGGGGTTATGCTATCCGCTTCCCGCGCTGACCATATTCTCAATGGTTGGCTTTCCCGAAGAGGATGCCGATCAGATCAAGGAATGGTGTGCCGACAAGCTGATTGTGAACTGGGGCCGGCCCACCGAGGACCACCAGATCAGAGCGGCACAAACCATGGTGGCATTTTGGGACTATTGCGTTGACTACGTCACCGACCGCCGTACGAACCCTGCCGACAATATGACGTGCGATCTGATGGCCGATGATCGGGACGGCGACCCGCTCACCGACCGCGAGTTAGCGAGCATCCTGTTCGGGCTCAGTTTCGCAGGGCACGAAACCACCACAAATCAGGCATCGAATTGCATTCGCCAGGTGCTCGAAAACGGTCTATGGCCGACCATTAAGACAGATCGTGACCTGATTGACGGGGTAATCGAAGAAAGCCTGCGGCATGATTCTTCTGTTGTGGCCTGGCGCCGGATCACAACCCAGGAAACTGAACTTGGGGGCGTTCGACTGCCCAAAGGCGCCAAGGTTATGATTTCCCTTGCCGCGGCCAATCGGGACCCTGCGAAGTTTGATGATCCAGATCGCTTTGATCCCGGCAGAGAACGGGCGCGCGATCACCTCTCCTTCGGTCAGGGCATACATCTTTGTCTAGGACGTCCGCTTTCGAAAATCGAGCTCGATGCGATGCTGAACAGCATGCTCGACAGGTTTGCGACCTTGGAGCTCAAGCAGGACCATGCTCTAGAGTTTCCACCCAACATCTCGTTTCGCGGCCCGGTTCATCTTCCTGCGATTTGGACTTTGGAAGAAAGCGGGCACTAATTATCCCATGAAACCAAAAGCCCCCTGGAGGAACGTCGATATGACCCTAAAATCCAAACTTATGACGGCGGTTGCGGCCACGTCCTTAAGCTTGATCAGCGCCGTCGCCTGGGCCGAGCCTGTGAAGATCGGTATGATAACCACCCTGTCGACAGGTGCAGGATATCTCGGCGAAGACGTTCGCGACGGCTTCCTGCTGGCCGTTTCCGAGGAAGGTGGAAAACTTGGCGGCACGGAGGTTGAAGTGCTCGTTGAGGATGACGGCCGCAAGCCGGGCAACGGCAAACAGATTGCGGACAAGTTTTTGAAGAAAGACAAAGTGGAGATCATGACGGGCGTGATCTTCTCCAACATCACGCCTGTGGTTGTGCCGTTGACGATCAAAGCCGGCGCATTCTACGTCTCACCGAACTCCGCCCCGTCGATTTTTGCCGGGAAGGGCTGCAACGAAAACTACTTCGTGGCCTCTTGGCAGAATGACAGTCTGCACGAGAGCGCCGGCATCTATGCCAACGAGTTGGGCTACAAGAATGCATACATCCTTGCGCCCAATTATCAGGCGGGCAAGGACTCGCTCGCCGGCTTCAAGCGTTTCTTTAAAGGCAAGATTGCCGGGGAAACCTATACCAAACTGGGCCAGACCGACTATGCGGCCGAGATCGCCAAGATCCGCGATGCCAATCCCGACATGGTGTTCCATTTTCTGCCCGGCGGCATGGGCATCAACTTCCTTAAGCAATATTCTCAGGCCGGGCTGAAGGACAAATTCCCGCTCGTGGTCTCCACAGCATCTATGGATGAGAAGATCATGGGTGCGGTCAAAGATGCCGCCGTTGGTGTGCGCAGCACGTCCCATTGGAGCGTGTGGCTCGACAATGCAGCAAACAAGACGTTCGTTGACGGGTTCAAGAAGGCCTACAACCGCGTGCCAACGGTCTATGCCTCGCAAGGCTACGATACGGCCAAATTGATCGCCAGCGCCCTGAAGGCCACCGGCGGCAAAGTGAGCGCGGACAAAGATGGCTTTAGGGCCGCATTGAAAAAGGCAGACTTTGAATCCGTGCGCGGCGAGTTCAGGCTGGCCAACAACAACCATCCCATGAATGACTGGCTGGGGCAGGTGGTCGAAAAGCAGGCCGACGGCACCATCGTGAACAAGATCGTAAAAGTGGTGGCCGAGTCCCATAAGGACGCTTATGCGGATCAGTGCCCGCTGAAATAGAGCGACCTTGCGTTTCCACACCTGTATGATGGAGGCAATCTCGGTTGCCTCCATTTTCTTGGGCTCTTGAATGTTTTTGCTACTGGAACAGATTCTGAACGGGCTGCAATTGGGGGTCTTCCTGTTCCTTATCGCCGCTGGATTGACGCTCATCTTTGGCATCATGGGGGTGATCAATCTGGCGCATGGCTCGCTGTTCATGATCGGCGCCTATGCTGCTGCTGTGAGCACCCAATGGTCTGGATCATTCCTGATCGGCATCCTGGGTGCGGTGGTGGTTGCCGGGCTTGTCGGCATGGCCATGGAGCTGGTGATCATGCGGCGGCTCTACAACCGAGATCATCTGGATCAGGTGCTGGCAACATTTGGGCTGATCTTATTTGCCAATGAGCTGCTGACAATCATTTTCGGGCGCACGCCGTTGTTTCTCGATGTACCGCCGTTCCTCAATGGCTCGGCCGAGATTCTTCCAGGCATCGACTATCCTGTCTACCGGCTCACCATCATCGCGGTCGGCTGTGCAGTGGCTGCTTTGCTTTATTTTGTAATCACCCGCACCCGGGCCGGCATGCTCATCCGTGCCGGATCCACCAACCGGGACATGGTAGCCGTTCTGGGCGTGGATATCGGGCTGATGTTCACATTGCTCTTTGGGCTGGGCGCTGTCTTTGCTGGTCTGGCCGGCGCCATGGCAGGGCCTTTGGTTTCGGTTGAAGTGGGGATGGGCGAACAACAACTCATACTGGCCTTTGTGGTCGTGGTGATCGGCGGTATCGGATCGGTGCGCGGGGCGCTTGTGGGGGCGATCCTTGTTGGCGTTGTGGACACGCTCGGGCGCGCCTTCCTGACGGATTTCTTGAAACTCTTCATGGACACCGCATCGGCTGATGGTATCGGTGCAGGCCTGTCGTCCATGTCAATCTACATTCTCATGGCGGCAATCCTGATCGCCAGACCCAACGGGCTCTTCCCCGTTGCCGCACAGAGGCATTGAGCGCCAAGATGAGCAAACATCACTTGCTTGCGCTGAGTGCGCTGGCCGTCTCGATTGCCCTTCCGTTCGTTCTAATCGCGGCTGGGCAGGAGTACTTGATCGGGCTTCTGACGCGCATCGCGATCTATGGCCTGGCGGCGCTAAGCCTCAACTTCATCTTAGGATATGGAGGCATGGTCAGCTTTGGCCACGCCGCCTATTTCGGCGTAGGCGCTTATGTGGTCGGCATCATGTCGTTCCATGCCTTCCAGAACTCAACAATCTTCGGACTGTCAGGCAGCGATGCGGCCTTGTTCACCTGGCCACTGGCCGTTGTCGTCTCGGCTTTGGCAGCCCTGGTCCTGGGCTATCTGTCTTTACGCACCAGCGGCGTCTTCTTCATCATGATCACCCTGGCATTTGCGCAGATGCTCTATTTCCTGTTTGTGTCCATGGAGCGCTACGGCGGAGATGACGGCGTGATCATGTACAATGGGCGCAGCTTTGTTCCGGGTCTCGACCTCTCAAATGATTTGACCTTCTACTTCGTTTGCCTAGTCGTCCTGGTCCTCTTCATGGCGCTGTTCAGCGCGGTTGTGCGCTCGCGCTTTGGCGCTGTGCTGAAGGCCTGCAAGCAAAACGAGGCCCGCATGCTTGCATTGGGCTGCGACGTTCGGCGCTACAAGCTTGTGGCCTTTGTGATAGCCGGTGCGGTGGCTGGCCTGGCGGGGGTCCTCAACGCTAATCTGACAGAGTTTGTCAGCCCCGACTATCTGCACTGGACCAAATCGGGCGATCTCATGATCATGGTAGTGCTCGGGGGAATGGGCACAATTCCAGGCCCCGTGATCGGTGCAGGCGTGTTTCTGGCGCTCGAAGAGTTCTTGCCCGCGATCATGGAATCCATGGCGCTGGCACAATACAAGGAACATTGGCGCATTGTGTTTGGGCCTCTGCTGATCATCGTCGTGCTGTTTGCGCGTGGCGGCATTCACGGGCTGATGTTTCGAGGGCAAAGTAATGGCCGATGATCCCATTTTGAGCATTGAAGGGCTCTCAAAATCGTTTGGCGCACTCCGCGCCTCCGACAATCTCAACCTGGATGTGACCGAAGGCGAGCTCCACGCGGTCATCGGTCCAAACGGTGCCGGGAAGACCACGATGATCGCGCAAGTGTGCGGCCAGCTCGCCTCTGACTTAGGCAAGATCACGTTCGCCGGGCGCAACATCACCCACACTCCCCAACAAAAGAGACCTGGGCTTGGCCTCGTACGCTCGTTTCAGATCACCTCCATTTTCCGGGAGTATACGGCTCTGGAGAACGTCTCCATGGCGGTGCAGCTTGGGGCCGGACACAGCTTCCGCTTCTTTGCCTCGGCCCAAGGAGACCCCCTGCTCCGCGAACCGGCGCTCGCCTGTCTGGACCAAGTGGGCTTGTTGGCGCAGGCCGACACCGAAGCCAACGCACTGTCCCACGGTCAGCAAAGGCGGCTTGAGCTTGCCATGGCCCTGGCGCGCCATCCCAAGCTGCTGGTGCTCGATGAACCCATGGCAGGCATGGGAGCCGAAGAGACCAACGATGTGATCGCGCTGCTTCAGGGCTTGAAGGGCAAGATTTCCATGCTTTTGGTGGAGCATGACATGGATGCGGTTTTCGCGCTGGCCGATCGGATATCTGTCTTGGTCTACGGTCAGGTGATCGCCAGCGGCGATCCGGATGTCATTCGCAACGATGAGCGCGTCAAGGAAGCCTATCTGGGCGCCAGCGAGGTTGGCGATGCTTGAGGTGAGAGGCTTGCAGGCCGGCTATGGCCTCAGCCAGGTACTGTTCGGGATCGACTTGTCTGTGCCGGGCGGAAAGGTGGTCACTCTTCTGGGCCGGAACGGCATGGGCAAGACAACCACCATCAAGACCATTGTGGGACTGTTGGGTGTGCGATCTGGCGAAATCAGGTTTCATGGCCGAGCGCTTGACGGACTGAAGCCCCACCAGATCGGCCGGCTTGGGATAGCTCTTGTGCCGGAAGGGCGACAGATTTTTCCAACTCTCTCCGTACGCGAAAACCTGATCGCAACCTCCGCAAACCGGCACGGACGTTCGACGCCGTGGACCATCGACAGGATCTACGCCCTGTTTCCAAGGTTGGGCCAGCGGACCGGCCAGCTAGGCAGCTCGCTGTCTGGCGGCGAGCAGCAGATGCTGGCGATTGGGCGGGCCTTGATGACCAATCCGCGCCTGCTCATCCTAGACGAGGCAACTGAGGGCCTCGCGCCAATCATCCGCCAGGAGATCTATGATTGTCTGGAAGGGCTGAAACAGGATGGTGAGAGCATATTGATCGTCGACAAGAACGTTGAAGAACTCTCCCGCATTGCTGATGAACATGTCATCATCGAAAAGGGGAAAACGTGCTGGCAGGGCGACCATGGGGCATTTCAGGCTGCACCGCAGTTGCGCCAGCAATACTTGGGCGTGTGAGGCCTGGGCATGGCAGCCATCTATCGCGGTATGGATCAGGACGAGCTGGAGCGCCAGTACAATGCGCGCGGGACGGTGCCCGATGTTGACATCTACCTTCACCGTTATGCCCAACTGAGCGAAGCTGCGCGCCGCGAGTGCCGTGTGTTCACCGACTTGGCCTACGGGGACCATCCGGACGAAACCTATGATCTGTTTCCGGCAGGGCAAAACACACCGCTCCTCATTTTCATACACGGCGGCTACTGGCGGGCCCTAAGCAAGGATGAGTCAGGGTTTATGGCAAAGTGCTTTGTTGACGCCGGCATCTCGGTAGCCGCCATCAACTATTCTCTTGCCCCCGGTGCTAACCTCGACCAGATCGTCGATCAGGTGCGCCGCTGTGTGGCTCACCTTTGGTCCGAAGCAGAAGACCTTGGGATTGCGCAGGACCGGATTATCTTGTGCGGCACCTCCACCTCCGCAGGAGGCCATTTGGCAGCGATGGTGTTGAACAGCGACTGGGCGCTAAAGCAGGAGGTGCAGAGCGCCGGGGCTTGTTTGATCAGCGGTCTGTTCGATCTTGAGCCTGTTCGGCTTTGCCTCCCCAATACCTGGCTGAAACTTGACATCGATGCCGCCCGGCGAAACAGCCCGATCCGGCAAGTCGCTGTCTGCGACTTTCCTGTGCTCATTGTTTGGGCGGGCACGGATACAAATGAATTCAAACGGCAAAGCCAGGACTATGCACTGGCGCTGAAAACGCGAAGCCAACAGGTTAAAACACTCGAAATTGCCGATCGCAATCATTTTGACATTGTCCTTGATCTGGCCGACCCATGCCGCGAACTGACACTGGAGACGATGAGGTTGCTAGATCGGTCTTAGGCAATCAGAGCACTCGAAAGAGCGCACGACCTCCGCGCGCGAAAGTTCATATTCAATGTTGTTCTTGGGACTTCTGATTGACACTCAGCGGTTGACACTTTCGCTTAAAAGCTCTGGAATGCATTGACCCAGGTCGCCAAATTCATGAAAGACTGTTTTGGGTCATTAGTCGCCGTTCTGAGCCTCGGAGCACGTCTTCCCTTTCACGGCGTCATACGGATATCCGTGTACCCCTCCCAAAAACGTTCGTTTTTCGGAAGTCTTTGCTCACCACCAAATTGAGTATCAAATATGGCTCTTGAATTTCCGATAACACTATCTTGAAATCAGGTTTCCAGAAACAGTGTTTATCGATGTCGAGAATGCCGGCTGGGACCTAAACGCCCTGTCGATCGAACTTACCGAATTGATCGCACTAGAGCCCGACTTCGAAGTGGAAGTCACAGGTTTTGAGATGGCCGAGATCGACATTTTTATCGGACCGCCGTCAGTACACGAAGAAGACGCCGGCGACGTTGGCAATCCATACCGGCAAGGCCCGGTCTCCAGCTGACTTGGCGAAACAGGAAACGACCGACCCGTCAGAACTGAGCCGAACGCTCCAGCTCGCGACTCTAGCCCCGGATATTGTTGAAACCATATTGGCTGGGCGGCAACCTGCAGATCTAACGACGACGAAACTGAAAAAGCTTCAAGACCTCCCATTAGATTGGCAGAAACAACATGCATTGCTGGGCTTCACGCACCAACCCCGTTCTCGCAACGCTCCATCATCTTGAAACTTCTGGCTCCCCAAAGCGCGTGCAGAGACGGATGCGCAGTTTTGGCCAACTCAAGCCAACCTGGCCGTCTCCCGACCAGAAGAACTCGAATAGATTCTCTGCAAGACTCTGAAATCACGGGACAATATGGACACGCCCGAGAACTGTCGTAAAGTGGAGAAGAAAAGTGGTGGGCGTGACTGGGATTGAACCAGTGACCCCTACGATGTCAACGTAGTGCTCTCCCGCTGAGCTACACGCCCACTTTTCCTGCCGTGCAGGTTGGGCAGATCATGCGCTGCCCTTATCGAGACGTCGAGGATATATCGGCTCCGCTGCCTGGACGCAAGGGAGCAATGTGCCGGACAACCGGCAATTACCGCCCTAAGCGGCCATCATGCGATCAACTTCCTGCACCAGCTCGCGCAAATGGAACGGCTTGGACAGGATCTTCGCATCCTTCGGCGCTTCATTGTCAGGGTTCAGCGCAACCGCCGCGAATCCGGTGATGAACATGATCTTGAGCTCCGGATCCAGATCGGCTGCCCGGCGGGCCAGCTCAATACCATCCATCTCCGGCATAACGATATCGGTCAACAGAAGGTCGAACGAAACTTCCTTAACGCACTCAAACGCGCTCATGCCTTCGCCGAAGGACGTCACATCATGTCCGGCCTTCTCAAGCGCCCGTTCCAGGAACGCACGCATGTCTTCATCATCTTCCGCCAGCAGTATTTTCGCCATGGTTGTCTTTTCGTCGAAGTTTCTATTCGTCCCCAATTCAACGCGAGAGTAAATCCAACTGGTAAATAGGCGGTGAAAGCCGGTCACAAAGCGCACGGCCGGCATGGACACCGCACGGACCGCTGGCTACATTCAATCATGCTGGGCGTGCCCGGTGAAGAGAAATCTTTTTTGCTCAGGTGAGAAATGCAGACGAGCGCCAAATCGCCCGAAGATCTGTTTGACCCTCCCGTTGAGGTGATACAGCCGGAAACGCTCGCCGCACCTGTCCTTTTCAGCTCCCCGCACAGCGGCAATCAATACCCTGCCTCCTTCGTGGCCGCCTCCAAGCTCGATCCAAAAACGCTGCGAAAATCGGAAGATGCCCTGATCGATGAACTGTTTTCGCCGGTCACGGGGCTTGGCGCGCCGCTGATCAAGGCCAATTTCCCGCGCGCCTATCTGGATGTTAACCGCGAGCCTTACGAGCTTGACCCATCCATGTTTATCGAGACGCTGCCAGACTATGTGAACAGCACATCATTGCGGGTGGCGGGCGGCCTTGGCACCATTCCCCGGGTGGTGAGCGAAACGGAGGAAATCTATGCGCACCGGCTTAGCTTTTCCCAGGCAGAAGACCGCATCCGCGACCTCTATCTGCCCTATCACCGGTGTCTGGGCACGCTTTTAGATCAAATCCACAATGCCTTCGGGGTGGTCTTGCTGGTGGACTGCCACTCCATGCCATCGGCCGGCTTTGCCGACGACAGCCTGAAACTCAAGAGCCGGCCGGATATTGTGTTGGGCGACCGCTACGGCTCAACCTGCAATCCGGACGCCGTTTACTTCCTCGAGGCCGCCTTTCGCTCCACCGGCTACAGCGTCACCCGCAACAAACCCTATGCTGGCGGTCACATTACCCAGGCCTACAGCAAACGCGCCGATGGCCGCCATACCGTGCAGATTGAGGTGAACCGCGCGCTTTATATGGATGAAGACAGCCTCCAGCCCCACGAAGGCTTCATTGCTCTGCGTTCAGATCTCACCAAAATCTTAGGCTCGTTGCTGGCGAGCTTGCCGGACATTCTCAGACCAAACCGGATCGCAGCCGAATAGACAAAAAAATGAGCCGCTCGCGCGGTTGCGGGAGCGGCCCAAGTCTAGGGAGGAAACGCCCAAGAAGGGCGGCGAAAGAAACAAGCGTCTCCTTCGCATATGCACAATATGCCTCTCGTACATGACGATTTCAAGTGGCCAACAAGGATTTTCTATGAACAGGCGGCATCTGTTGCATATTTGCCGACAATTCTCACATGTTATTGATTTTAAAGACAAAAAATGAGAATACATCTCACGAAACGGGTCAATTTAGACCAAATTCAGACAGAATGACATCATGCCGCACCGCAAAATAAAAATTGTTGCACCGCATAAGCGCCCGAAACTACAGGCCTTGCCTTGAGCCTTCCGCCCCATTCGGATAGGACAAAGGACCTCAAGCGCCACAGACCGGACCCCAACTCATATGACCACCCCTCAGACTGACACGCTGGTGAGCTTTGCTCATGAACTTGCCGATGCGGCCGATAAAGCTATCCTGCCCATGTTCCGCTCAGGTCTCGACGTTGAAAACAAAGAAGTCAGCGGCTTTGACCCGGTAACGGCGGCAGATCAGGCGTCGGAAAAGGTTATGCGCGATCTGATCACCAGCCGGTATCCGGACCACGGCATATTGGGCGAAGAGTTCGGCACGAAGGCCTCCACCCATTCCGAAGGGCTGACCTGGGTCCTTGATCCCATCGATGGAACGCGTGCGTTTATCTGTGGGATGCCCACCTGGATGACCCTGATTGGCCTGTGCGATGAAACCGGCGCCCGCGGCGGGGTGGCCAGCCAGGCGTATACGGGCGAGCGTTTTTACGCCGATACGCGCGGCGCGTGGCACCGCGACCGGTCCGGCACCGAAACGCCCATCAAGGTCCGCCCTGCCCCTTCGCTGGAAGAGGCAATCTTCTGCAGCACATCTCCAGACCTTTTCACCGATGCGCTGATCGAGCCCTATCTTGCCCTGAAGGCACGGGCCAAGCTGACACGGGCCGGCGGAGATGCCTACATCTTCTGCCTCTTGGCGGCCGGGTGCGTTGATCTGGTCATCGATCCTGGCCTGCAGCCTTACGACATTGCCGCCCTGGTGCCCATTATCGAGCAGGCGGGCGGCGTGGTGACCACCCTTGACGGCCGGCCGGCGCACAATGGCGGCGACATCATTGCCGCCGCCAGTAAGGAGCTGCACGAAGAGGCTTCAGCGCTGTTTGCCGCCTGATCGGGCGCAAAATCAGCGAATATGGTCAGCATTCTTGCGCCGGCGCTCTGCATGTTTCGCGCAGATGGCGGCCTGTTTGTCGTCCATGCGCCCCTTGATCACGGACAAATTGCGGCGCACACTGTGGACAAACGCCAATTCACCCCGTCTTGAGGGAGCCAAGACATGAGCGGATTGAGCCCGGCTGAACGGCGCCATTACCAAGAACAGGGCTACGTCATCCCCGGCTATCGGCTGCCGGCCGACCAGCTTGCGGAGCTGCGCGCGGCGGTGGATTGGGTGATCGCAAACAACCCCCAGGCCCGGCCGGAACATCTGGTCAGCGTTCATGTGGTCAACAATCAGCCGGAGCGGATCAAGGGACATCCTGCCTTTCTGGATGTGGCGCGCGATACGGCGATCCTCGATCTGGTTGAGGACGCCATCGGGCCGGACATCCTTCTGTGGGGGGCCCATCTTTTCTGCAAGCCGGTGAAGATCGGCATGGAAGTGCCCATGCATCAGGACGGCGAATATTGGCCGATCCGCCCTCTCGCCACCTGCTCGGTGTGGCTGGCGCTGGATGATGTGACCAAGGAGAACGGCTGCATGCGCTTCATCCCCGGCAGCCACACAGACCAAACCCCTTACGCCCACGCGCGCCAGGACCGCGACGATGTGGTGATCAACATGGAGATCGACCGCTCCACCTATTCTGAGGAGAACGCGGTGGATATCGAGCTGGAGGCGGGGCAAATGTCCCTGCACGACATCTATTTGATCCACGGCTCCAACGCCAACCGCTCAAACAAGCGGCGCGCCGGGCTGGCCCTGCGTTACATGCCCGCCAGCTCGCACTTTGACCGTGAGATGTTTCCGCCCAGCGAGAAATCGGGCCTCAGGATCGACTTCCAGGAGCGGCCTTTGCTGCTCCTGCGCGGCACGGACACATCGGGCCAAAATGATTTGCAATCCGGGAGACAATGGCTGGGGACCTGAAGGAGTAGGTCAATGACGGTAATCGCAATGACGCGCGAAATGGGGACTTTGGGCAAGGACGTGGCCCATGGCATTGCGGTTGAGCTCGGGCTTGGTCTGGTCCACCACGAGCTGGTGCGCAAGGAAATCGCCGGGCGCATGGAGATCGAACCCAGCGACGTGCACCGGTTTCTGGAAGGCAGCCCAAGCCTCTGGGATCGCTGGAAAATCGACGAACAGCGCCTGTCCCGCTACACCCGTGAGGAAATCCTGGAGCTGGCCGACCGCGACAATGTGCTGATCCGCGGCTGGGGCGCCCCATACCTGCTCAAAGATGTGCCTCATGTGATCCGGATCAGGGTCTGCGCGCCCATGTCCTTCCGCGTGGGCGAGATGATGAAGCGGCTGAAAATTGAGGATCCGGATGCCGCCCGCCGGGAGATCGAACGCAATGATGCGGCCCACACCAGAGCCATGCGCAGCTTCTTTGATGCCGACTGGCAGCATCCGCTCAACTATCACCTGGTGCTGAACACCGGCGCCCTGCCCGTGACCGCCTGCATCGACCAGATCCGCCTCTTGACCCAGAACCCGGCCTTTGAGCGCACGCCGCAGAGCCGGCAGGTGCTCACCGACAAGCTGATCGAAACCCGCATCGGCGATGCCCTGGACGAACAGTTGGCGCCGGGCCTCAGCGGCCGCACGGTGGATGTGAGCGTCAACGCAGGCCATGTGCACCTGACCGGCACCACGTATGGCAGCTCGGATCTGGCCGCCATTGAAGATGTGGTGCGCCAGGTGAAGGGCGTGGCCGATGTGGACAGCCAGATCATTCACGTGGACCCGCCGTACATGGGTTGAGCGTTCACGAAGCGCTCACATTTCCATGAACAGCAGGTGAATTGCGCTCTCAGACTTGGTTCAGAGCCCCCCGGCTATAACCGTCTTCAACATGACACGGAAACAAGAGCCAGCAAGGCCCCGTGTAAGAAACGAAGGAGAGAATCCATGTTGAAGAAAACCGTGCTCGGCCTCGCCGCCGCAGCAGCCCTCACCGTAACCGCCCTGTCCGGCACCACCACCACCGCGCAAGCTGGCAACTTCAGCTTCCATGTTGGCGTACCGTACTATGGTGGCCACGGTTTCTATGGCGGCCACTATGGCTACCGTAACCCTTGCCGCCACTGGAAGCGTAAGTGGCGCCGCACGGGTCGTCACTACTTCCTGCGCCGCTACCGCCGGTGCATGCGTTACCACTACTAAGATCTGACACCAAAGTCAGACGTCAAACCCTCGGAGCCTTGGTTCCGGGGGTTTTTTGCGTTCGTCATCCTGGAATTTTGCGAAGCAAAATATCCGGGACCCAGGAGCCGCAGGGCTCAAAGCCAACTGCTCTGGGTCCCCGCGTTCGCGGGGATGACGATGGGAGAAAGCCGGGATGACGGCGAGAGAGCCCAAACTCAACCATCAAGGCCAAATAGCGCTGATTTCCCTGCAACTTCATGGCCTTACGCGAAATTGGGTTCGTTCGGATACTCAACCATTTTTTGTTTCAAACATAAATATTTTAAACTTGAAATATCTACCGGCCCGTGCCATGCTCTCCCCTCAAACGGAGCCACACCATCATGAAAATCGCATGCTTGGGCGGCGGTCCCGCCGGTCTGTATTTTGCCATAGCCATGAAACTGCGCGATGCGTCCCACGAGATCGTGGTGATCGAGCGCAACAAGCCCGACGACACGTTCGGCTGGGGCGTGGTGCTGTCTGACGAAACTTTGGAGAACCTGGCCGCCAACGACGCGGTCAGCGCAGCGGCAATCAAGGCAGAGTTCGCGTACTGGGATGATATAGCGGTGCACCATCAGGGCACATGCACAGTGTCATCCGGGCACGGGTTTTGCGGCATCGGGCGCAAGAAACTGCTGCTGCTGCTCCAGGACCGGGCGCGTGAACTGGGCGTTGAGCTGAGATTCCAGACCGAGGTGGAGAGCGCGGCGGAATATGTAAAGACATATGACCTGGTGGTCGCCTCAGACGGGCTCAACTCAAAAACCCGCGCCGACTATGCGGAGCATTTCAAACCGGACATCGACAGGCGCAAATGCAAGTTCGTCTGGCTGGGCACCCACCAGAAGTTCGACGATGCCTTCACCTTCATCTTCGAGAAGACCGACAAGGGCTGGCTCTGGGTCCACGCCTACCAGTTCGACGAAGACACAGCGACGTTCATTGTAGAGTGCACCGAGGAGACCTACGCCAATTACGGCTTTGCCGACCTCTCCCAGCAAGAATCCATTGAGATCTGCGAGAACGTGTTCGCCGACTACCTAGGCGGCCACAAGCTGATGACCAATGCCAACCACATTCGCGGCTCTGCTTGGCTCAACTTCCCTCGGGTGCTGTGCGAGCGCTGGTCCCATGAGAACATCGTGCTCATGGGCGATGCGGCGGCCACGGCCCATTTCTCCATCGGTTCAGGCACCAAGCTCGCCTTGGAAAGCGCCATTGCCCTCGCAGACTACCTGCATGAAGAGCCCACAATGGAGGCCGCGTTCCAGAAGTATGAGGACGCCAGGCGCCTGGAGGTGCTGCGCCTGCAGTCAGCAGCGCGGAACTCGCTGGAATGGTTTGAGAATGTGGAGCGCTATCTGCATCTGGATCCGGTGCAGTTCAACTACTCCCTGCTCACCCGCTCCCAACGCATCAGCCACGAGAACCTGCGCCTGCGCGACAAAGCCTGGCTGGAGGGCGCGGAACGCTGGTATCAGCGCCAGGCCGGCGCCCCGGCCAACACCACCCGCGCGCCCATGTTCGCCCCTTACAAGCTGCGCGGCCTGGAGCTGGCGAACCGCATCGTGGTCTCCCCAATGGCGCAATACAAAGCCGAAGACGGCGCGCCGACGGACTGGCACTTCAGCCATTATGCCGAGCGCGCCAAGGGCGGCGCCGGCCTCGTCTATATCGAGATGACCTGCGTCAGTGCCGAAGGGCGCATCACGCCCGGCTGCCCCGGCCTCTATGCCCCGGAGCACGAGACGGCCTGGAAGCGCATTGTCGATTTCATCCACGCTGAAACCCCGGCCAAGGTCTGCGCCCAGCTTGGCCATTCCGGGCCCAAGGGCTCCACCCAGCTCGGCTGGGAGGAGATGGACGCGCCGTTAAAAGAAGGCAACTGGCCCCTGATGGCAGCGTCCGATGTGGCCTGGTCGGACGCGAACCAGGTGCCCAGCCCTATGACAAGGGAAGACATGGCCGCCGTCACCGCCCAGTTCGTGGCCTCTGCGGAAATGGCAGACCGGGCCGGCTTCGACATGCTGGAGTTGCACTGCGCCCATGGCTACTTGCTCTCCTCCTTCATCACGCCGCTCACCAACCGGCGGACGGACGAATATGGCGGCAGCCTGGAGAACCGCCTGCGCTATCCCCTGGAAGTGTTCGAAGCGGTGCGCGCCGTCTGGCCTGACGACAAACCCATCTCGGTGCGCATCTCCGCCAATGACTGGGTGGGCGATGAGGGCGTAACGCCGGCAGAAGCGGTGGAGATTGCCGAGCGCCTGCAGGCCGCGGGCGTGGACATTTGCGATGTCTCCGCCGGGCAAACCTCAAAGCGGGCCGAACCGGTCTATGGGCGCATGTTCCAGACCCCGTTCTCCGACCGCATCCGCAACGAGACCGGCATGGCCACCATGGCTGTGGGCAACATTTATGAGCCCGACCATGTGAACTCCATCCTGATGGCCGGCCGCGCCGATCTGGTGTGCCTCGCCAGACCGCATCTGGCCAACCCCTATTGGACCCTCCACGCAGCAGCAGCCCTGGGCGATGACCAGACCAAATGGCCGGACCCCTACGGCCCCGGCGGAGACCAGATGCGCCGCCTGGCCGAGCGCGGCGAAGGCGGGAGCATGCGGGTCTGAGCCATGACGGACTTGAGCGGCAGAACGGCATTGGTCACCGGAGGGGGAACGGGCGTGGGCGCCGCCATCGCCGCTGCTCTGGCCGAAGCCGGTGCCAAGACCACCATCTGCGGGCGCCGTGAAGAGCCCCTGAAGGATCTCGCCGCGCAGAACGCCGCCATAAACTGGGCCACCGCGGACATTACGGACGAAGCGGCTGTGACCGAGCTGTTTGAGGCCCACGGGCCCTTCGACATTGTTATCGCCAATGCAGGCGCGGCGGAAAGCGCGCCCCTCGCCCGCACCGATCTGGCCCAATGGCAGCGCATGATCGATGTAAACCTAACCGGCACCTTCCTCACCTTGCGCGAAGCCCAGCGCGCCTTGGGCAAGGCGGGCTGGGGCCGGCTCATCGCCATTGCCTCAACGGCAGGCTTGAAAGGTTACGGCTATGTGGCCCCCTACTGCGCGGCCAAGCACGGCGTGGTGGGGCTGATCCGCGCCCTGGCCCTGGAGACGGCGGGGAGCGGCATCACCGCAAACGCGGTCTGCCCCGGCTTCACCGAAACGCCGCTTCTGGACGAGAGCATCGCCAACATCGTCGCCAAGACCGGCCAGAGCGAAGAGGACGCCCGCGCCGCATTGACCAAGACCAATCCGCTCGGCCGCTTCATCCAACCGGACGAGGTGGTCGCCGCCGTGCTCTGGCTCGTGGGTGAGGGTTCCGGCGCCATCACCGGCCAGGCCATCTCGGTATCGGGGGGCGAAACATGGTGAGCGATTGCACCAGCAAAGACCGTCTGCGCCTGTGGATCCGGCTCCTGCGCTCATCGCGCGCCATTGAGAACGAACTGCGCGAGCGCCTGCGCCGGGAGTTCGATGTCACCCTGCCCCGCTTCGATGTGCTGGCCGCCCTGCACCGTCAGCCGGACGGCATGCTGATGTCCGAACTGTCGCGCTACCTCATGGTCTCCAACGGCAATGTCACCGGCATCATCGACCGGCTGGAGGCGGACGGCCAGGTGGTCCGCGCCCGCCGGGCTGGCGACCGGCGCGCTTCCATTGTCCGGCTCACCGACAAGGGCCGCACCGAATTTGAGGCCATGGCCGGGGAGCATGAAACCTGGGTAGCTGAACTGTTGGGCACCCTGGTGCCCGATGATGTGGAGAAGCTCTCCACGGTCCTGCACGATTTCAACCTCAATTGGGGAACAAAGGCATGAGCACGATGGCGGGCCTTGAGCCTGAACACTTCACCTGGCGCATGGAGGGCTCGGTTGCCGTGATCGCCCTGAAAGGGGCTGACCGCAAGAACCCGCTGACCTTTGAGAGCTATGCGGAGCTGCGCGACACCTTCCGCGCCCTGGTCTATGCGGACGACGTGGACGCGGTGGTCTTCACCTCCAATGGCGGCAATTTTTGTTCGGGCGGCGATGTGCACGACATTATCGGCCCCCTGGTGGAGATGGACATGAAGGGCCTTCTGGCCTTCACCCGCATGACCGGCGATCTGGTGAAAGCCATGCTGGGCTGCGGCAAGCCGATCCTCTCCGCGGTGGACGGCATCTGCGTGGGCGCCGGCGCCATCATCGCCATGTCGTCGGACATGCGCTACGGCACGCCGGAGGCCAAGACCGCGTTCCTCTTCACCCGGGTGGGCCTTGCCGGCTGCGACATGGGCGCGTGTGCCATGCTGCCCCGGATCATCGGCCAGGGGCGGGCCGCCGAGCTCCTCTTTTCCGGGCGCACCATGAGCGCTGAGGAGGGGCATGCTTGGGGCTTCTTCAACCGGCTCATCGACGCTGACAAGCTAGAGGCCGAGGCGATCGCCTTTGCCCAAAAGCTCGCCGCCGGGCCGACCTTCGCCCACGGCATCACCAAGACCCAGATCAACCAGGAATGGTCCATGGGCCTGGAACAGGCCATTGAGGCGGAAGCCCAGGCCCAGGCGATTTGCATGAAGACGGCCGATTTCGAGCGGGCCTATAGGGCCTTCGTGGCGAAAGAAAAGCCGGTGTTTGAGGGCAACTGATGGCGGACAAAAGCTTTCTCGACTGGCCCTTCTTTGAGCCCCGGCACCGCGACCTCCAGGAGGCGTTGGAGGGCTGGTGTGAGGTCAACCTGCCGGCCGATCATTCTGATGTGGATCAGGCCTGCATCGACCTCGTCGCCAGGCTGGGCGCCGACGGCTGGCTCACCCACAGCGCCGTGGACCCGGACGGGGAAGCCCCGCTGGATGTGCGCACGCTCTGCCTCATTCGCGAGACGCTGGCCCGCCATGACGGCCTTGCCGATTTCGCCTTCGCCATGCAGGGCCTCGGCACCGGCGCCATCAGCCTCTTTGGCACGAGTGAGCAAAAGCAGTGGCTCAACAAGAGCCGGGCCGGCAAAGTGCTCACCGCGTTTGCCCTGTCGGAGCCAAAGTCGGGTTCCGATGTGGCCAATCTGGACACCAGCGCCGAGCAGGACGGGAACGGCTGGAAAATCAACGGTGAGAAAACCTGGATTTCCAATGGCGGCATCGCCGGGCTCTACGTAGTGTTCGCCCGAACCGGAGAAGCCCCCGGCGCCAAGGGTTTGTCTGCCTTTCTCGTTCCGGCTGATACTGAAGGTTTCGAAGTTTCGGAAAGATTGGATGTGATTGCTCCTCATCCGCTTGCCCGGCTCACCTTCAAAGACATGAAAGTGCCTGCCGATGCCATGATTGGCACGCCCGGAGAGGGCTTCAAGATCGCTATGTCCGTGCTCGACGTGTTCCGCTCAACTGTTGGCGCTGCGGCCTTGGGGTTTGCCCGCCGCGCCCTGGATGAGAGCCTTTCCCGGGCCAAAGACCGCGAGCTCTTCGGCGCCCCGCTCTCAGAATTGCAGATGGTCCAAGGCCATCTGGCCGATATGGCCCTCAAGGTGGATGCGGCCGCGCTTCTGATCTACCGCGCCGCCTGGACCAAGGACAGTGGCGCCCCGCGGGTCAGCCGCGAGGCGGCCATGGCCAAGCTCTTTGCCACCGATCAGGCCCAGGATGTGATCGACCGCGCCGTGCAGATCCATGGCGGCGACGGGGTCCGCTCCGGCCACATCGTGGAGAGCCTTTACCGGGAAATCCGCGCGCTGCGCATTTACGAGGGCGCATCAGACGTCCAACGCACAATCATTGCCAGACAGGCACTTGCAGGAGGCTAACTCAAATGCTCGGACCTTCAGCTCATGTGGACACCTTCGCCCGCGATAACCTGCCCCAGGAGGATCTGCAGCCCGACTTCCTCCTGGAGAAGTTCGCCTATCCCGACTATCTGAACGCCGCTGTGGAGCTGACGGACCGCATGGTGGGCCGCGGCTTTGGCGACCACACCGCCCTCATCGGGAATGGACGCCGGCGCACCTATAAGGAGCTGGCCGACTGGACCAACCGCATCGCCCACGCCCTTGTGGAAGACTATGGCGTCAAACCCGGCAACCGGGTGCTGATCAGGTCGGCCAACAATCCGGCCATGGTGGCCTGCTGGCTCGCCGCCACCAAGGCGGGCGCCGTGGTGGTCAACACCATGCCCATGCTGCGCGCCATGGAGCTGGCCAAGATCGTGGACAAAGCAGAGATCAATCTCGCCCTGTGCGATACGCGCCTGATGGACGAGCTGGTGCTCTGTGCCAAGGATTCACAGCACCTCACCCAGGTGGTCGGCTTTGACGGCACCGCCAACCATGATGCCGAGCTCGACCGCATTGCCCTCAACAAGCCTGTGATGTTCGATGCGGTGCAGACGGGCCGCGATGACGTGGCGCTTCTGGGCTTCACCTCCGGCACCACCGGTGCCCCCAAGGCCACCATGCACTTCCACCGCGACCTCCTCATCGTCGCCGACGGCTATGCCAAGGAGGTGCTGAACGTCACCGAAGAAGACGTGTTCGTGGGATCGCCGCCGCTCGCCTTCACCTTCGGTCTGGGCGGGCTGGCCATCTTCCCCTTGCGCTTTGGGGCGGCGGCCACACTTTTGGAGAACGCCTCGCCTCCCAACATGGTGGAGATCATCCAGACCTATAAGGCCACCATCAGCTTCACCGCCCCCACCGCCTACCGGGCCATGCTGGCGGCCATGGATGAAGGGGCAGACCTCTCCTCCCTGCGCTGCGCGGTGTCAGCGGGTGAGACCTTGCCCGCCCCGGTCTATAACGACTGGCTGAAGAAGACCGGCAAGCCCATGCTGGACGGCATCGGCGCCACTGAGCTTCTCCACATCTTCATCTCCAACCGCTTCGGCGACAGCCACCCCGCGTCCACCGGCAAGCCGGTCACCGGCTATGAAGCCAAGATCGTGGACGAGGAAATGAACGAAGTGCCCCGCGGCACCGTGGGCAAGCTCGCCGTGCGCGGGCCCACCGGCTGTCGCTATCTCGCCGATGAGCGCCAGAGCTCTTATATGCGCGATGGCTGGAACCTCACCGGCGATGCCTTTTCCCAGGACGAGGACGGCTATTTCCATTTCGCCGCCCGCACCGACGATATGATCATCTCATCGGGCTACAATATTGCTGGTCCCGAAGTGGAAGCCGCGCTCCTGGCGCATGCGGACGTGGCCGAGTGCGGCGTCATCGGCGCGCCCGACGATGAACGCGGCCAGATCGTTGAGGCCCACATCGTGCTCAACGAGGGCGTGGCCAAGGACGAGGAGACCGTGAAGCGCCTGCAGGATTATGTGAAGGCCACCATCGCGCCCTACAAATATCCGCGCTCGGTGAAGTTCATTGAGACCTTGCCCAAGACCCAGACCGGCAAGGTGCAACGCTTCAAATTGCGCGAAGGGGCCGGCTGATGGCCGCCCCCTATAACCCCGCTGAGGACGGCGCCCGCATGGCCCATGACGGGCGTATGGACTATGGGGACTATCTGAAGCTCAGCGCCGTTCTGGGGGCGCAGGAGCCCATCTCTGAAGCCCATGACGAGCTTCTCTTCATCATCCAGCACCAAACCTCCGAGCTCTGGATGAAGCTCGCCATCCACGAGATCCGGGCTGCCCAAAGCGCCATATCGAGCGGCGATCTGCAGCCGGCTTTCAAGATGCTCTCGCGCGTGGCGCGGATCTTTGAGCAGCTCAACAACGCCTGGGACGTGCTGCGCACCATGACCCCCAGCGAGTACACCCAGTTCCGCGAAACCCTGGGCCAGTCGTCGGGCTTCCAGTCTTACCAGTACCGCGAGATCGAGTTCCTGGCGGGCAACCGCAACGCGGCCATGCTGCAGCCCCATGCCCATAACCCGGAGATCACTGCGCGCCTTGAGGCAACGCTCGCCGCCCCCAGCCTTTATGATGAGGCGCTCTTGCTTTTGGGCCGGGAGGGCTTTGAGCTTGCGGTGGAGGACCTGTCGCGCGACTGGCGCACACCGCATCAAGACAACCCCCAGGCCCTGGCGGCCTGGCAGGCCGTCTACGAAGATCCGGAGCGCTACTGGAGCCTTTACAATCTGGCTGAAAAGCTCACCGACTTTGAGGACTATTTCCGCCGCTGGCGCTTCAACCATGTGACCACGGTGGAGCGCATCATCGGCCTGAAACGCGGCACCGGCGGCACCTCCGGCGTGTCGTACCTGCGCCGCATGCTGGAGGTGGTGCTGTTTCCTGAACTTTGGAAAGTGAGAACCCAATTATGAGCTTCACATTCTTGCACCCTGAGGGCTGGAAGCCGGCCAAGGGTTATGCCAACGGCATCCTGGCGGAAGGCCGTATGGTGTTCACCGGCGGTCAGATCGGCTGGAACAAGGACCAGGTGTTTGAGACGGACGACTTCGCCGGCCAGGCCGCCCAGACCTTGCAGAACATTGTGGACATTCTGGCCGAAGCCGGCGCCGGCCCCGAACACCTGGTGCGCCTCACCTGGTATGTGACCGATAAGCAGGAGTATCTTGCCTGCCAACGCGAACTGGGCGAGGCCTACAAGCGCATCATTGGCCGTCATTTCCCTGCCATGGCTTTGGTGCAGGTTGTGGCGCTGGTGGAAGACCGCGCAAAGGTGGAGATCGAGGCCACGGCCGTTTTGCCATGAAACATCTTATGTTCGAGAAGGGTCAGGAGATCTTCGCCCAAGGCGAGCCCAGCAAGCTGACCTACCGCATTATAGCCGGCTCGGTCGATATCGTGGTGGCCACTGGTGAGGGCGAGGCACGGCGGATCGCATCGCTCGGCCCTGACGACATCTTCGGCGAAATGGGCATCATCGACGACAGCCCCCGCTCGGCCACGGCCATCGCCCGCGAACAAACCGCCTGCCAGGCTTACTCGGCTGAAGAGGTGCTGGAGCTGCTCACCAGCAACCCGGAAGAGGCCATCGACCTGATCCGCTCCTTGATCCTGCGCTTGCGGAGCGCCAACCGGAAGCTTGCATCGAAACCGTGAGCTGCACAGTGCGCAGTTAATCATGATTTTCGGTTTGGTCTTGCGCGTGTGCTGATTTCAAGTACAATGAACGATGTTCATTTAAAGGTAAAAGCTAAACCCCACGCGTGTCCATGAATGCCCCTGCGCCTAAAGTCATCCTGATTGTCTGGATCGCAATGTGTCTTAGCGCCCTGGGGGTTCTCTTCGCGAGCCCCTTCACCATCATCACGGCCGACTATCACCCCAACGTGGCCTATGCCCCCTACATTCTTCCCGGCACCCTTGGGTGTTTGTCCTTTCTGCTGTGCTCGGCCGTCTTGGCGACACGCTTTGCCATCATCGGAAAACATCATCGCAACAAAACGCGTGCCAAGGAAGCAGGAGGCCTCGTGCTGACCGGAGCTCTGGCCGCACTGGCCTTACCGGTTGTCGTTGCGCCTGTACCGGACACCTTCACACAACATGCAGGCCACGTGGCTTATACCATCCCCCGGGTGTTTACCGAACTGCCCGGCAATCAACCGGGCAAGAACGCATCCGTCGTGCTGGCGTATTGCGCAGACAGCTTCAAAGGCATCTATGAGAAACACGCCGAGGCTTGCATCTCCACACGCGCGTCCCTGTCGCAGAGGCCCATCACCTCAGAGTTCTCCGCACAGCATCTCCTCGACAATAGGCTGAAGGTTCCGCGCAGAGGAGATCAGATAGTGGAGACATCGCCCTTGCGGTCTGCCATGACCGTTGCCCGCAGCGAGAATTGGACCACATACACCACGGCCCCCTCCACCGGGCACGCAGCCTCAGAAGTCCACCACATCGTTCTGGACAGCAACAACCGCCTCATCCTGTTCGCACAGTGCGCCACTCACCATCCACGCTGCCAAATCGCTTCGAAAACACCTAAGGGCACACTCTCCTATACCTTCAATCAAGATCATCACCTCCGGATTGAAGCTTGGAGGCAGTATGAACGGCGCATCCTGGCGTTGCTGCACTCGTGGCAATCCTCGTCATCGTGACGACCCACACACGTCTCCACGGAGCTCAAAACGCCAGACGCCCCTTAAGCTCATCGAACGGAAGCTTACATCGAAACCGTGAGCGATGTCGGCCGGCGCTTTCTAGGTCTCCATGCCTTCGAATTCCCAAGACCCGATCAAACGCAGTTTCCGCACGACTTCGCTCCAGTTCTTTCCGACAGTCTTGTCGCAGTGTGAAGCGAGATATCGTTCGATCTTCTCTGCGTCGAACTCCTGCATAATGAGCAAACCGTGTCCGGATAGGACAGTGGTCCCCTCCAGTTTCGTTTCCAGGCCTTTCGGTGTGCAGACAACAAAATCGAACACATCGGAACCCTCGGAGTTTTCTTCCCCAATCTCTGCCTCCACCAGGCAGTAAACCGATTCCGGATCGTCGAATCGAGGATTATCCAGATCAACATCAGGAGACCAAAGACCCTTCAGCTTCGCTTTCATGTATGATCTCCTTTCATCAACCAGGCCACTAACAGGGTAGGGCAGCAGGCTCGAACAATGGCAACGGACTCGCCAGCCGATGTTGAAGCAGCAATTGAACAGCTCAAGCAAGGCGTTCTCTTTGACACGCCGAAACTGAGTCTAACGGCCTTCAAGGTGCTTTTTGAAGCCGGCGCCGAGAGCGTACCGCTCCTCTTACGGGAGCTGAACCGGATTGATCTGACCAACATCGACAGACCCGAGGTCGCCACCCTTGTGGTCAGCATGACCACCATCCTGCATGATCTGAGCGAGACGGATGCCAAGACCTACATGGAACAGGTTCCGTTGGCGAAGTGTCATCCCGTCGTGGCGGCCGGGTTCAAGAGGGTCTTGCAGTTCAGCACGTCCCAGTTCCGGCGGACACGTGTTGGGAACGTGGAGCTCTTCGAACAGAAAGCCATCGATCCACGTTACAAAGCTTCAAGGCATGTCAGGAAATGGCTTGAAACAGTGGAGCCCAGGCACCTGGAGGGATTAACCCGCATCTATATCATCGAGGCTGAAGCGAGCCATGATTTCAATGGATACTATTTGGCCCATGTCGAAGTGATCACGATCAGCTGGTACACCGACCTTCATCCGTTAATCCCACTCCAATGGCTTTTTCGCTTTGCCCATGAATCCACCCTCTATCACGAAATCGGACATCATTCCCTGCGTCATCACGAACCCGGACAGGATCCAGAACAAGAACAGGAGGCCGACAAGTTTGCATCTGAGCAGATGCGCAGATCTCATCAGTATCTGAATGCGATCTTTAGGGTTTTTGTTACACCTGTCGCCCGGGTTTGGAGGCTGCTTCGGCCGTCTAAAACGCCAGACGCCCCTTAAGCTCATCGAACGGAACCATCACCGCCTGCCGGTACGCCGGACGCTGGGAGAGCGTCTCATACCAGCGTGCCACATTCTCCAGGACCGGACGCGCGATCGGCATCTCGTAATACCGATAGAGCGTCGCGCCGGCGATGATGTCGGCCATGGTGAGCTGGTCGCCGCACAGATACGCCCGGCCGGCAAGCTGATCGTCAACCATCCCCAAATGCGCATTCAGCGCCTCTAAGCCGGCCGCAATCTTCTGCGCATTCTGATCAGCTTCCGGCGTGCGGATGAGCCGCCAGAACAACCGGTTGGCCTCCGGGTAGAGCCGGCTCTGGGCCCAGTCCATCCATTTGTCCACCCCGGCGCGGACGCGCGCATCCTCCGGCCAGATGGTGCCGGGCGAATAGGCGGCGGCCAGATAGCGGATGATGGCCGTGCTCTCCCACACAACCACATCGCCATCCACCAAGACGGGCACCCGCCCATGGGGGTTGAGTTTCAGAAACGCCGGGTCCTCAAGCCCGCCGAACTTTCCGCCCAGCTCAACATGCTCATGGGGCTGGCCGGTCTCCAGCAGCATCCACAGGGTCTTTTGCACATTGTCGGACGATTTGCGGCCATAGAAGGTGATCATGGAACTCTCTCTTGGGGGCTAGAGCTTTCAGCGCAGCAGCTTTAGAGGCATAGTAGCGGGCCTGAAGGAGACCCGGCAATGCAACAAACCCTTCCCGTGATCGATATCTCACCGCTCACATCCGGAGACGATCAAGCCTTCGCGCACGTTGCCGATGAGATCTCATCGGCCTGCGCCCTCAGCGGCTTCTTCTATGTGCGCGGCCACACCATTCCAGGCGAGGTGATCACCACCCTCAGGCAAACCTCACGCGCCTTCTTCGCCCAGTCGGATGCAGAGAAACGCGAGATCGCCATCAATCAACACAACAGAGGCTATCTGGGCCCCGGCGAGGCGCGCATGCGCGGGGCGGCGCGGACGGATATGAAAGAGGTCTTCTTCTGGGGGCGGGACCTGCCCGCGGATGATCCGGACGTTGTGGCCGGCATTCCGTTGTGCGGCCCCAATGAATGGCCTCAGAACCCGCCCGGCTTCCGCGACCATGTTCTGACCTATGCAGAGGCCGTGGGCGAAACGGGCGATCTTCTGCTGCAGGCCTTCGCTGTGTCTTTGGGCGCGGAGCGGAAGTTCTTCACCACACGGTATGAACGCCCCATGCTGCGCGGCCAGCTCATCCATTATCCCGCGCTCCCTGAGGATGCACCCGAAGACCAGTTCGGCGTTGCCCCACATTCGGATTTCGGCTGCATCACCCTGCTCCTGCAGGAGACCGCCGGACTGGAGGTGCTCGCCAAGAACGATGAGTGGATCGCAGCCCCGCCCCTGCCGGGCACGCTGGTGATCAACATTGGCGACCTCCTGGAGCGCTGGTCCAACAACCGCCTGCCCTCCACCCGGCACAGGGTGCGTAACACCTCGCGCGACGGGCGCTACTCCATCGCCATGTTCTACGACCCAAGCCCCAGAGCCGTGGTGGACCCGCGCGATCTGGGCGCGGCCGATGCGACTGAGTTCCCGCCCGTGGAGGCCGCCGAATACGTGCTGGGGCGCAACAAGGGCGCCTTTGCCCATTATGACCCGGCCATAAAGGAGCCCGCCTGATGGCTGCCGCACGCGCCACAACATCCATCAGCCTGGATGAGCTGGACACGCTGGCCTTCGATGCCTTGAAGGCCACCGGCCTCAGCGATGACCATGCGGCCACCATCAAGACCGTCCTGCTGTACGCTGAGTTGCGTGACAATTCTCAAGGTCTGGTGAAGATCGTAGAAGGCGTGGTCTCCCCAGTGCCGGGTGCCGGCGAGATTGAGGTGGAGCACAAAGCGCCCGGCATGGTTCGCATCAACGGCAATCAGAACGTGGGGATGGTGGTGGCAACGCGCGCTGCAGAGGAGGCCGGCAAACTTGCCAAGGTCTCCGGCATAGGCATGGCGGGCACGTGGAATGTGTCGACCTCGACCGGCGCCATCGGCTGCTATGCCGAACAGATGGCCAAGGACGGGCTGATCGGCATCGTCATGTGCGGCTCGCCGAAAGTGATGGCCATGGCCGGTGGCATTGACCCGGTGTTCGGCACCAACCCCATCGCCATTGCCGCGCCCACCAGCGGCGAACCCATCGTGCTCGACATGGCCACATCCGCCATCACCTTCTTTGAGATCGTCACCGCGGCACGTCAAGGCTCAGAGATCCCGGCGGGCGCCGCGTTCGACCCTGAGGGCCATCCCACCACCGATCCAAACCAAGCCTTGGCCGGCGCCATGCGCGTCTTTGACGGGTACAAGGCGGCCGGACTGGCTCTCATGCTGGAGATCATGACCGCGCCGCTCACCGGTGCGGGAGTTGTGGGCGATGAAGACCAGGCCTCCAACCGCGGCACCGCCTTCATCGCCATTGATCCTGGCAAGATGATCGGGAAAGACGCATACCTGGCCGCCGTGGACCGCATGTGCGCGCGCATCCGCGACGGGCGCCCGGAGGTGGCGGGCCAGCCGATCACCCTGCCCGGCGAGCGCGGCCGCGCCCGTGTGGCGGCCAAACGGCAAGAGGACGCCATACTACTGGACGCAAGCCTGCTTGAGGAGTTGCGCGCCTTGGCCGGACGGAAATGACACCGTGGCGCACAGTCTGGACCCGGCTTGAGCCGGTCCTGAGCCTCGGTGTTGACCCTGGCGATGATGCCCAGCTCAGACGCTTCAAAACCATCTTCACCGCCACCATGATGGCGATCATGGCCTACAGCCTGGTGTTCTTCGCGGCCCAGGACCGAAGCGTGATTGAGCACTCCATCGATCTTACCGCCATGCTTGGCTGCCTTGCCACGTTGGGCGTCCTGTATCGCACAAAAACCCTCCCGTGGGCCTTCGCGACGCTGGTCGCCATCGCCCTGCCCATTCTTGCAGCCTACTACCTGGTGCACGGCAACCGCGACGGGGACCTTTATTTCATCATCTTGATCCCAATCGCTGCGGTGACCTTTGTGGGCCCTCGAAAATCGCGGGCCTATTTTGGCCTGTGTCTCGCCACGCTGGCGGTGATCGTGTTGGTGGACCCTTTTCTCCCGCGATCTGCCCATCCCTGGGGCGTGACCCCGGTCAATCCTGACGGATGGCTGTTCCACGCTCCGGACAAGTATCGCTTCCGCACCATCGAGCTGATCAGCTATTTTAGCACCATGGCCATCCTCTACCTGTTGAGCCACGGCGGGGCGAGCGCTCTGAAGGAAGCCAACAAACGGGCCGAAATTCTGCTCTTAAACATCCTGCCAAAGCCGATCGCCGAACGCCTCTCCTCAACAGAGCTTGGCAAGCAAGCCGAGACGATCGTTGACCGCTACGAGCATGTGAGCATCCTGTTTGCTGATCTTGTGGGGTTCACCGAACTCTCCCGGAAGATGGAGCCCGGCGAACTGGTGTTGCTGCTCAACACGCTTTTCAGCGAGTTCGACCGCATCACCGCCCGCCACGGGGTGGAGAAGATCAAGACCATCGGCGATGCCTATATGGCGGTCAGTGGCCTGCCGGCGCCGGATGACCGGCACGCAGAGCATATTGCCGATGTGGCCCTGGAAATGGTTGAGGCGGTGGATCGTTTAAGCGCGGACGGTCGCCACCCGCTGAAGCTCCGCATCGGCCTGAACTCCGGGCCCGTGGTGGCCGGTGTCATCGGGCTCAATAAGTTTGCCTATGACCTGTGGGGCGAAACCGTAAACACGGCCAACCGCATGGAAAGCCATGGCCGTCCCGGCATTATCCAGTCCAGCCAGACCACCTATGACCTGCTGAAGGACAAGTACCGCTTCGCGGCTTTGGGCGATGTGGAAGTTAAAGGCTACGGTACATTGCCGGCGTGGCAGCTTATGGGGCGAAAGTAGACCGCGTCCTTGCGAACGCGGGTAGCTTCGGAGCCATATCGTCATCCCGGAATTTTGCGAAGCAAAATATCCGGGACCCAAAGCCAAGGCTCTCGGAGCCCTGCCACCCTGGGTCCCCGCGTTCGCGGGGATGACGATGTATGCGGGGTGGGCCGCCCTGCGCGCCCACCTAATACGCTTCAGGCCCTAGCCTGCTTCAGCCTCTAACTCAGCGGCGGGCTCCGCCGGCTCCACCCCCCGGTCCAGCAGTTGCAGTTTGGCGAGCCGGGCATAAAGGCCGCCTTTGTTCACCAGCTCATCGTGGCTGCCTTCATCCACCACCTTGCCCCCGTCCAGCACCAGAATGCGGTCGGCGCTGCGCACCGTGGAGAGCCTGTGGGCAATCACCAGGGTGGTGCGCCCCTTCATCAGATGATCGAGCGCCGTTTGAACTTTGATTTCCGCTTCTGCGTCCAGGGCGCTGGTGGCTTCGTCGAGCAGCAGGATCGGTGCATCGCGCAGGATCGCGCGGGCAATGGCAATGCGCTGGCGCTGTCCGCCCGACAGGGTCATGCCGCGCTCGCCCACCCGGGTCGCGTAGCCCTCGGGCATCGCCTTCACAAAGCCATGCGCGAGCGCGGCATCGGCGGCCTCTTCAATCTCGCTCTGGGTTGCGTCCGGTTTGCCGTAGCCGATGTTTTCCCCCACGGAGGAGGAGAAGATCACCGTGTCCTGGGGCACCAGCGCCATGCGTTCGCGGACCGCCACCGGATCAGCCGCCTTCACGTCCACACCATCCACGAGAACCCGGCCGCTGTCCGGGTCATAGAACCGCAAAAGCAAGTTGAACAACGTGCTCTTGCCCGCTCCGGACGGGCCCACGATGGCGACGGTCTCGCCGGGTTTGACGGTCAGGTTGAGCCCGGTCAATGCGGGTTGGTCGGGCCGGGTGGGGTAGGTGAACGTGACGTCCTGAAACGCGATTTCGCCTTTTGAGGCTTCCGGCAGGGCCGCGGGCGTTGCCGGCGGCGCGATCACCGGATCGGTTTCCAGAAGCTCCGCCAGTCGCTCCGCCGCGCCGGCCGCAAGCTGCACCTCTCCCCAAACTTGGGAGAGCGCGCTCATGGCGCCGGCGGCAAAGGTGGCATAGAGCACGAACTGGGTGAGCACCCCACCGGTCATGGTGCCACTCATCACATTCTGGGCGCCGTACCACAACACGCCCACAATGGCCCCCATGGCCACAAAGATAATGGTGGCGGTGAGCACCGAGCGGGCGAG
>JANQOW010000162.1 GCA_028285595.1 Hyphomicrobiales bacterium | reverse complement strand
TTCCTGGTGGGCGCCATGATCTGCTTCTTCGGCGGCATCGCGTTCCTCAACCTGGCAAACATCGCGGCCGGGCTTTACACATTCCCTCTGTTCGTGGCGCTGTTTTCCGTGCTCTTCCTGGGCGAGAAGGTTGGCATTCAACGCTCAACGGCCATTCTGGCCGGGTTCACAGGAACCTTGCTGATCTTAAGGCCCGGCGCTGATGATTTCTCGCTGGTCAACCTGACGCCGGTAGGTGCGGGGCTGTGCTATGCGGGAACCGTTCTGACCACGCGGAAGTTTTGCCGCGAGGAATCTCCCGCAACCTTGGCCTATGGCGCAGCGCTGGCTTTCATATTGGCCGGCGGGCTTGGTGTGGCCGTGTTTTCGCTGGAACCGTTTCCTCAGCTTGCTCAAGACTGGCCTTATCTGTTCACGGGCTGGCGTGGTCTCACCTGGCAGGTGTTCCTGATTGTTGTCGCTTGTTCCGCCATCAATCTTTGCGCCAACATGTGTCTTTCCAAAGCCTATCAGACCGCGGAAGTAAGCTGGCTCGCCCCCTTCGACTACACCTACCTGATCTTTGCCGGCTTCTGGGGCTACGTTCTGTGGGATCAAGTCCCCGATATCTTCTCCATCGTGGGCATGGCGTTGATTGCCGGATCGGGTGTGTTTGTCGCCTGGCGTGAACGCAAGCTCAAAGGCCCAAGGTCAGGGCGGTTCAAACAGCGCTGGCAGGCGCTGGCAAAGATCCTTTTTGATCCGATCTAGCCGCCAAGGGCGCGGGCCACCCAGTCGAGACGGTCCTGGCCGAAATGCATCTGACCGCCCACAAACATTGTGGGCACGCCAAAAAGGCCCCGCTCAACGGCGGCGCTAGTGACCTCGATCAGTTCAGCTTTGATCGCGGCATCCTGAACGGCCTCAGTCACTTCAGCGGCATCAAAGCCGCCTTCGGCCAAAACCTCGCCGATCACAGCCACATTGTTCATGTCTTTCTGGTTCACCCAGATTGCCTCGAACATGACTTTGTCATACTCCGCAAGGCGCCCCGCGGCTCGGGCCCACATGGCGCCGCGCATGAGCGGCAAGGTGTTGATGATGAAATAGGGATTTTGCGAGAAGCTCACCCCATAGTGGGCGGCATGGCGCTCCAGATCGCCAAACATCCAGGCACCTTTGGCCTCGATCACCACCGGGCTCTGGTTGCCGGTGGCTTTGAATACGCCGCCCAGCAAGATCGGATGAGCCACCAGCTCAGCGCCATGGTCTGCACAAAGCTTCGGCAACTGCGTCCAGGCCAGGTACGCCGCCGGGCTACCGTAATCATAGTAAAAATCGACTGTCTTCGTCATCGCGCCGCCGTTGCTTGCGTGTGCCTACCACTCTTCTACATAAGGCCGAACATCCACCTCGAAAGTCCAAGCCGCTCTGGGCTGAGCGTGGAGGTTCCAATAGATCTCTGCCAGATCGTCCGGTTGCATAATGCCGTCTGCCGGCCTTGTTTCAAACCAATCTGGAAAAATCTCCCGTGTCCACTTTGTATCGATCGCGCCATCGATCACCACATGGGCCACGTGTATGCCTTTTGGACCCAGCTCGCGCGCCATGCTCTGGGCAAGCGCGCGCTGTGCATGCTTACCGCCCGAAAAGGCCGCAAAACCCTCACGGCCGCGCACGCTGGCAGACGCGCCCGTGAACACTATCGTGCCTTTGCCCCGTTCAAGCATGCGCTTGGCCGCCTCGCGCCCCACGAGAAATGCGCCGAAGGCGCACATCTCCCACACCTTGCGGTAGACCCGCGCTGTGGTTTCGGTGATGGAGAAGCGCACATTGCCGCCCACATTAAACACGCACACTTCTATTGGGCCAATGTCGCGTTCGATGCGCTCAAACAGGTCTATCACCTGATCTTCATCGCGGGCATCGGAGTGGAATCCCGAGGCTGAGCCGCCGCTCTTTTCAATTGCACTCTGGACCTCTTCCAGATCGCCACGTCGACGGGTAATGACCGCGTGATAGCCTTCCCGGGCAAAGCGCTTGGCTATCGCTCCGCCCAGGAAATCTCCGGCCCCGACAATCAGTGCAACCTTGCGATCAACTGTTTCGCCCACGTCCTAAGACCGCGGCCTTAGCAACGGTACTTGCGCAGGCAACGCGCTCTACGCTTTCTGCTGTGTCTCCAGCGCCGGATGCAGCCCCTATAGACACGGCGGGTGCAGCGGCGATTATAGCCCGGCCGGATTACGATGTTGTGGCCACCATAATAGGGTTCGCGGTAATAACCACCACAAGCACCGGGGTGGTGATGCCAGCCAAACGGACCATAGGCGTTACGGCAGTGCCAGCCGTGCGTCTTGTGCAGCAAGTCACTTGTTTCAATATGTTTTTCGATTTCCAGCACATGCAGAGGTGTCACTGCACCTGCCTGTGCAGTTGGTGTTTGGCCCAGGACAAAAATCGCCCCCAACACAGCAGCAAGGGCCAAGGACATTCGTTTAAACATTGTGTTCTCCCTCTATTTAAACGGTTGCGTTCGCTCCGCCTCCACAGCTCACCTTCATCCAATATCCAAGAGGCGTCAACCGGCGAGGCGGAAAATCCCACTTCGAATGTAAGCTTCGGCATTCGCAAACAGTGGGCTTGACCTTTTGATCCAATGGGGTCATGTATGCCCCTGGCATTATGCCGTTGCGGGAGAGACCGTCCACGGAGAATATCCGTCGCCGGCGCCGAAGGAGCAACCGCCCCGGAAACTCTCAGGCAAATGGACCGCAACAGGGCTAGCCACTCTGGAGAGCAGCAGCGCTTCTTTTCGAAAAGCGCTGTTCACCGAAGGGGGTAAGCCGGGCGCTTGACCCATGCAGGTCTGGCAGCCGGTCAAATCTCTCAGGTTCTCTGACAGATGGGGCGATGCAGGCGCGTGATCGCTCTCCTGCATCGGCAACCTGATGTTGGAGATGAAGATGAGTGACGATGCCACGCTGAAGCAAACACCTTTGCATTCCCGTCACGTCGCCCTTGGGGCCAAGATGGTGCCGTTCGCCGGCTACCACATGCCGGTGCAGTACCCTGCAGGCATTATGGCCGAACACAAGCACACGCGCACGGCCGCGGGCCTGTTCGATGTGTCTCATATGGGCCAGTGCTTCCTGCACGGCCCCGACCACGCCACCACCGCTGGTGCCCTTGAGACGCTTACGCCAGGAGACTTTTTGGCGTTAGAGCCCGGACACCAAACCTACACGCAATTCACCAATGACGCCGGCGGCATCCTGGACGATCTTATGGTCACACGGCCAGCCGGAGAGGGCGCAGACGGCAGCCTCTTCCTGGTGGTCAATGCCGCCTGCAAGGATGCTGATTTCGCCCGCCTTGAAGCCGGTATGCCGGATGATGTCAGCGTCGAGATCCTGAACGGCAAAGCCCTGTTGGCTTTGCAGGGACCTGGGGCACATGACGTGATGAGCCGGCTTGGTCCCGAAGCTGCCGAGATGAACTTCATGCAGGCGATGTCTTGCACCGTGGCCGGATTGGCCTGCCATGTCTCACGGTCAGGCTATACCGGCGAAGACGGCTTTGAGATCTCGGTGAGCAACGATGATGCCGGCGCCTTGATGGATGCCCTGTTGGAGCAGCCGGAGGTGGAACCGATCGGCCTGGGCGCCAGGGATTCCTTGCGGCTGGAAGCGGGCTTGTGCCTCTATGGCCACGACATTGATGAAACCACCAGCCCGATTGAGGCCGGCCTCATCTGGTCGGTTGGCAAGCGCCGGCGCACCGAAGGCGGATTTCCGGGAGCAGACCGGGTGCAGCGTGAGATTGCCGGCCAGCGCACGCGGGCGCGCGTGGGATTGCAACCGGAAGGCCGCGCACCGGCGCGGGAAGGGACGGTGATTGAGAAGGATGGCGCCGAGATTGGCGTGATCACCTCAGGTGGCTTCGGGCCCACTGTGGGCGGGCCGGTCGCCATGGGCTATGTGGCTTTCGAACATCGCGCGTCAGGCACCCAGGTCGATCTGATTGTCCGCGGCAAAGCGCTTCCAGCCACAATCACTAAAATGCCATTTGCACCTCACCGGTATCGGCGTTGAAATCATCATCTTATCTAGGGAAGGAAAAACGATGAGCACTTTAAAATTTACCGAAGACCATGAATGGATCAGCGTCGACGGCGACGTTGCCACGGTTGGCATCACAAACCATGCGCAGGAGCAGTTGGGCGATGTGGTGTTTGTGGATCTGCCGGACGTCGGCAGTTCGGTTCAGAAAGGCGGCGATGCTGCCGTGGTGGAATCGGTGAAAGCGGCCAGCGACGTTTATGCGCCGATCGACGGAGAGATCGTCGAAGTGAACGGCGCCTTGGTGGACGATCCCAGCCTGGTGAATTCCGATGCGCAAGGTGGCGGCTGGTTCATGAAGGTGAAAATCGCTGACGCCGGCCAATTGGACGGGCTCATGGACGAGGCCGCCTATCAGGCACATATCGCAGAGTAATATCGAGAAAGACTAGCGTTCAGGAGAACACGTGATGGGTCAAAAACGCTTGCGCCTGACGGACCTGCAGTCCGGGGCCAACTTCATCCCGCGCCACATTGGACCGCGCGATGCAGAAATCGACAGCATGCTGGAAGCGGTGGGCGCAAGCTCGCTCGATGATCTCCTGGACAAGGTGGTGCCGGAAACCATCCGCACCGCTTCGCCCCCGAACCTGCCGGCACCCTTGAGCGAGCGGAACACCCTGTCGGACCTGCGCCGCATGGCCGGACGCAACCAGGTGTTCACCTCAATGATCGGCATGGGATATTACGGCTCCACGACGCCCAAGGTTGTGCTGCGCCGCCTGTTGGAGAGCCCAGGCTGGTACACCGCTTACACGCCCTATCAGGCCGAGGTCAGCCAGGGACGTCTGGAAGCGCTTTTGAACTATCAGCAGATGGTGTCCGACCTTACAGGGCTCGAGCTGGCCAACGCCTCGCTTCTGGATGAAGGCACGGCTGCTGCGGAAGCCATGGCTATGGTGCAACGCTTGTCGAAGAAGAAGACTATGACTTTCTTCGTGGACCGCGACACCCACCCGCAGACCATCGCGGTGATACAAACGCGGGCCAAGGCTTTTGACTATGAGGTGGTCATTGGAGACCCCCACACCGAACTGAATGCCGATGCTGTCTTCGGTGCGCTTCTGTCTTACCCAGGCTCCAGCGGCAGCGTACGAGACTTCAGAGCCGTCAACAAAGCTCTGCACGATGCCAACGCCTTCTCCATCATGGCCACCGACTTGATGGCGTGTGCATTGTTGACCCCGCCCGGCGAATTGGGCGCAGATGTGGCCGTTGGCAACAGCCAGCGTTTCGGCGTGCCCATGGGCTATGGGGGGCCGCATGCGGCATTCTTTGCGTGCAAAGAAGAGTTTAAAAGATCGATCCCAGGCCGGATCATCGGGGTGTCGGTGGACAGCGCCGGCAAACCGGCCCTGCGCATGGCGCTGCAGACACGTGAGCAACATATTCGCCGCGAAAAGGCCAACAGCAACATTTGTACAGCTCAGGTGCTGCTGGCGGTGATTGCCGGCTGCTACGCCGTCTATCACGGACCGGAAGGGATCCGGAAATCTGCGCAACGCGCTCACCGCTACGCACAGATCTGCGCTGCCGCCATTGAGAGTTACGGCTTTGAAGTGGTCACGGATGCCTACTTCGACACCATCACCGTGCGGGCACCGGGCCGTGCGCCCTCGATCCTCGCCAAGGCGCGGGAAAAGCGGATCAATCTCCGCTTCGTCGATGCTGATCATTTGGGCATCTCGTTTGACACCACAACGCGGCGTTCGGAAGTGGAGCGGCTTTTGTCATGCTTTAGAACATCGGCCATGCAAGGGGTCACACTGGATGATCTGGACGAGCAGACAGAAGAATGCATCCCTCAAGCCTTGCGCCGCACCAGCGAGTATCTGACCCATCCCGTGTTCTCAATGTACCGCAGCGAGACCGAGATGCTGCGCTATCTGAGGCGCCTTCAAGACAAGGATGTGGCGCTTGACCGCTCCATGATCCCGCTTGGGTCGTGCACCATGAAACTGAACGGCACCACGGAGATGATCCCGATCACCTTCAAAGAGTTTGCCATGATGCACCCGTTTGCGCCCCTTGAGCAGGCGCAAGGCTATCAGCAACTGTTTGAAGAGCTTGAGTTCATGCTTTGTGAGATCACCGGTTTTGATGCGGTTTCGCTGCAGCCGAACGCCGGAAGCCAGGGCGAGTACTCAGGCCTTCTGACCATTCAGAAATATCATGAAGCCCGCGGCGAAGGCCATCGCAACATCTGCCTCATCCCCATGTCGGCGCACGGCACAAACCCAGCCTCCGCCGTTATGGCCGGCATGAAGGTGGTGGTCGTCAAATGCGATGAGAACGGTAACGTGGATGTGGACGATCTCAGAGCCAAAGCCGAAGAGCACAAAGAGGCCCTCGCCGCTCTGATGGTCACCTATCCTTCAACCCACGGCGTGTTCGAGGAGGCGATCAAAGAGATTTGCCAAACCATTCACGACAATGGCGGGCAGGTCTATCTTGATGGGGCAAACCTCAACGCACTCGTGGGCATTGTGAAGCCGGCCGAGGTCGGGGCCGATGTGTGCCACATGAACCTGCACAAGACCTTCTGCATTCCTCACGGGGGTGGCGGACCGGGCGTCGGGCCCATCGGCGTGAAAGCCCATTTGGCGCCTTATCTGCCTGATCATGATGTGGTGGACGGAGTGAACCCGGCTTCGGCGGGCAAGCAAACCATCGGCCAGGTGTCTGCGGCGCCCTGGGGGTCGGCATCCATTCTGCCCATCTCCTGGGCCTACATTGCCATGATGGGCACTGAAGGCCTGACCCGGGCCACCGCCGTGGCCATCTTGAACGCCAATTACATGGCCAAGCGGCTGAACGGTCACTTCCCGGTGGTCTATACCGGCCCCGGCGGTTTCGTGGCTCATGAATGCATCATCGATATGCGGGGCCTGAAAGAGAGCTGCGGCATCACCGTGGAGGATGTGGCCAAGCGCCTGGTGGATTACGGCTTCCATGCCCCCACCATGTCATGGCCCGTGGTGGAAACCATGATGGTGGAGCCCACCGAATCGGAGTCCAAAGCGGAGATGGACCGCTTCTGCGATGCCATGATCCAGATCCGCAAAGAAATAGCGGAGGTGGAAAGCGGTGCGGCCGATCCGCAGAACAATCTCCTCAAAAACGCGCCGCACACACAGGACCTGCTGGTGGAGGACTGGGACCGGCCCTATTCCAAGAAGCAGGCCTTCTTCCCCTTGCCGTTCGTGCAGGCGGATAAATATTGGCCGCCCGTGGGACGGGTGGACAATGTGGCGGGAGACCGAAATCTGGTGTGCAGCTGCCCGCCGCTTGAGGAATATCTGGAAGCCGCGGAGTAGCGGCCGCCTAAAGCTTGGCCAAGCGCGCCTGGGCGCCGCGTTCGATTGCGGCGGTGGTGAGCTTGTCCAGGCCAAGGGCGTCCCGCAACATGGCCAGGAACCGGATCTCCTCGCGCTCCACCTGATGGTCCACGGCCGCCACCTCGACGGCCAGCGCATAGGCGCACTCGTGGAGCGAGGGCGGCAAATCTGTCTGAACCAGGCCTAACACGGCATCCAAGCCGCCATCGGCGCTGACAATCTCGCCGCACTCCTGGGCCACATAGACCAGGCGTTCGGGATCGAAATCTGAAAACACAGGCCAGGTTTGGACGATGCGCCCGATCCGCTGCAGCTCAGAATCTCTGATGGCCCGGTCAACGCCGGCCATTGTTACCATGACGTAGATGAGGGCCTGATGGTGGCCGATGGTCTTGTTCATGCTCGCAATTTCCGATTGAGAGATTGAATCTGACGCGGACACTAGTTCTTCGTTCCGGCTCCGGCAAGAAATTCCTGAGTGGCGTCAATGGCCTCCACAAGCCCCATGCGCTCCACTTCCAAAACGCCTGGAAACGCAGTCGTGAACCGGGTGGCCAGCCGGGAATCGAGCACCACAAACACGCCCCTGTCGCCGCGGCCGCGAATCAGCCGCCCGAAGGCCTGGCGCAGCTTCAGGCGCACCAGCATGTCGGTCCAGGTGCTGCCGCCGAACGTCTTCTGACGCGCCCGATGCAGAATGTTGGGCTGGGGCCAAGGCACCCGGTCCAGCACAATGAGCCGCAAGGCTTCACCCGGCACATCAACCCCGTCCCTCACCGCATCTGTTCCCAGAAGGCAGCTGTCCGTCTCGGCGCGGAAAAGATCGACCAAGGTCCCGGTGTCCACCGGATCCACATGTTGGGCAAAGAGGCTGATCCCCTCTGAGGCCAGCGGCGCTGCAAGGCGCTTATAGGTTTCGCGTAGCCGGAAGATCGCGGTGAAAAGACCAAGCGCGCCTCCACCGGCCGCCAGAAAGAGCTCCCGGTACGCCGCGGCCACCTGATCAATACTCTCCCGGTTCACATCATTCACCACAATGATCCGGGCCTGGGCTGCATAGTCAAAAGGCGAGTCGTAGGCATAGCGGCTCACAGAAAACGGCAAATGGGCCGCGCCGGTGCGCATCTCCGCGTTTTGCCAATCATCCGGCATGTCCGGCGGGCGGTCCTTCAACGTGGCAGACGTGATCACCACGCCATCGGTTTGCTCCAACACCGCTTCGGAGAACGGGATGGTGGGGTCGAGCCAGTGCGAATGCATGCCCACATCCACCTCCCGGCCCCAGGCGGTTTCTATGGCGAACCAATCGACGAACCCATCGGCCTGTTCCAGCTCGAGCTGATCCAGCATGCCGACCCAAGCGGTGAGTGTGAGTTCGGCACGGCGGCGCAGCCCCCGCGCAATGGAGTCAATGCGCGCGCGCTCAGAGGTATCAAGTTCTGAGGCCTCGTCGGCCAGCCGCGCGCTCAGAGCCGCAGCCAGAGCCTTCATAGGCTGCACCAGCTCAACCAGCGCACTCTGCAGATCACGCGCCAGCTCAATCAGCCCGGGCACAGGCGGGCGGCAGTCGGTCTCCAGATTGTACATGCCCTCATTGGTGCGCGCCTGCACCTGGGTCCGCACGCTGGCCAGAAAGGTCTCAGTCATGCCGTCCGGGCTGCCCGCGGCCACCCTTTGTTGCCAACCCGGCCCCGGCAACACATTGGCCTTGGTGCCGATCTCGCGCACCAGCTCTTTCTCCCGGCCTTCACCCTCTTCGGCAAGATCGCCCAGCCGGTCCCGCAAGGACCGGCCGCGCCGGCCACGGGTTTCCGGCCCCTTCAGCCAGCGCCGCAGCTCAGAGGCCTCCAGCCCGGTCAGGTGGCCGGCAAAGGCACTGTCGGCAGCATCAAACAGGTGATGACCCTCGTCGAACACCAGCCGCCGGATCCCCCCCGATGCGCTTTGCTCTTCATCGGTCTCCGGCGCCCCCAAAGCGCTCTCCAGGGCCGCCTGAACCATCACCAGAGCGTGGTTGGCCACCACAATGTCGGCCTTGCGCGAAGCGCGCCCCGCCTTCTCCACAAAGCATTTGCGGTAATGCGGGCAGGCAGAATAGATGCACTCGCCCCGCCGGTCGGTGAGGCCTAAGCTTTGCGGCGAGAGCTGCCGGTCGCCGCCGCCGGGGGCGAGATCATTGAACAGGGTCATGAGCCAGGCCGGAAAGTCGCCGCCCACCATATCACCGTCCTTGGAATAGCGGGCCCAGCGCGAGATCAGAGCGGCCAGCAACGCGCCCTTGGGGTTGGCGGTATTCAAGCGGCCAAAACGTTCCTGCAGATTGAGCAGACAGACATAGTTTTCCCTGCCTTTGCGGATCACCACCTTGTGCTTGCGCATTTCAGGGTCCGGGAACAATCGGGCGGTCTCTTGCTCCAATTGGCGCTGCAGGTTCTTGGTGTAGGTGGAAATCCAGGCCGTGCCGGAGTTCTTGGCGGCCCATACGCTGGCCGGTGCGAGGTAGCCCAAGGTTTTGCCGAGACCCGTCCCGGCTTCAGACAGGATGATCCGGCCCTCTTTCGGCACATTAAGAGGGGCAAAGGCATGGGCCACCTGGGCGGCATATTCCTGCTGCTCCAACCGTTGCTCAGCGTCGGCATCCAGCATGCCGGAAAGAGCCTCCATGGCCTCTTCGCCACTTACCGGCGCGTTCCCAGGCTGGGGCCTGGGGCCGCCTTCGTCCCAATCGGGCAACCGGTCCCAAACATTGAGGCCGGTGCCGAAGGTTGAGAGATCCAGCTTGGCCCCGGTGGCCTCCAGCGCTGCCATAACCGGACGGGCCCAGGGCCAGTTGGCGCGTTCCAGGAAAGCGGCCACTTGAGCCGTCTCCCGGATATTGGGGTAGTTGGGCCCAATCCCGTGGCCAAGCAGGGCCCGGACGCAGCGCCGCAAAAGACCGGTCGGCTCCATGCCCAATTCACCTGATGGGAAGCCCAATGCCCTGGCCAGACCCAGCGGCGTGGGAAGGGCAAACTTGGCCGGCATGACAAACGCAAACAGCTCAGCCACATCCAAATGGCGCTGTTCCAGGCAACTGCGCTGCTGTGCCTGGCCGGCCTCGCAGACAAAGGCCAGCCGGCGCACCAGAAAGCCGGCATGGCAGATGAGGTGAGGGCCTTTGGCGAGTTGTTCGAGAGCCGATTTGGCGTCGAACACCTCCGGCTCAGCCCCGGGCGCAGCGATAATTGCGGACACACCGGACTGAACGGCCACCGGTATCCGGTCCACCATTTGCGCAGCCAAATCCAGATTGTCTTTGCCGGGACCGGTCAACTGATGTATCTGCTCATCGCGAATATGAAATAGGGCGCACACCCTAGCCGATGATGATGGCTATTCGACACCCCCGAATTTGCATCCACAAAGGTTTACTGCAGGCACCGGTACGATGAACGATCAGATGACGCTCTTGAAGAGCGAAGCAGAAGTTTCCAAGGCGTGGCCCTTTGAAGAGGCCCGCAAACTCTTGGAGCGGCTGGAGAAGCAAAAGACATCTCCGGACGAGATCCTGTTTGAGACCGGTTATGGCCCCTCCGGCCTGCCCCATATCGGAACCTTTGGCGAAGTGGCCCGCACGTCCATGGTGCGCCATGCCTTCTCCATTCTATCGGATGTACCGACCCGGCTGATCTGCTTTTCCGACGATATGGACGCTTTGCGCAAAGTGCCCGACAATGTGCCCAATCAAGAGGCCATGGCCGAGCATATCGGAAAGCCCCTAACCCAAGTGCCCGATCCCTTTTCGGATGATTATGAGAGCTTCGCTCACCACAATAATGCGCGCCTGCGCCGGTTCCTGGATCAATTCGGCTTTGAGTATGAGTTCGCCAGCGCCACCAACTACTACGCATCCGGCCGCTTTGACGAAACTCTGCTGAAGATGCTGGACGTCTATGACAAGGTCATGGAGATCATCCTGCCCACCTTGGGCCCTGAACGCCGGGCCACCTACTCGCCGTTCCTGCCCATTTGTCCGCGCACGGGCACCGTGTTGCAGGTGCCCATGCTGGAGCGCAACCCGTCCAAAGGCACGGTGGTCTATGAAGATCCGGAAACCTCTGAGAAGGTGGAAGTGTCCGTGACCGGCGGTGCGGTGAAATGTCAGTGGAAGGCTGACTGGGCTCTGCGCTGGGCGGCGCTTGGAATTGACTATGAGATGGCCGGCAAGGACCTGATCGACTCTGTCCGGCTCTCCAGCCGGATCTGCAAAGCGCTTGGCTCTGAGCCGCCGGAAGGGTTCAATTACGAACTGTTTCTGGACGAGAACGGCGAGAAGATCTCCAAATCCCGCGGCAACGGGCTCACAATCGACGAGTGGCTGCGCTACGCCAGCCCGGAGAGCCTGCAACTCTACATGTATCAAGGGCCGCGCAAAGCCAAACGGCTGTTCTTTGATGTGATCCCTAAGAACGTGGACGAGTACCTCACCTTCCTGTCCAAATATGAAGACCAGGAACTGAAAGACCAGATCTCCAATCCGGTCTGGCATATTCACGCCGGTGAACCGTCGGCCGCCGATGTGCCGGTGAGCTTTGCCCTGCTGCTCAACCTGGTGAGCGCGTCCAATTCTCATGACAAAGACACCCTGTGGGGTTTCATCCAGCGTTATGCGCCGGCAAGTTCGGCGGAACAGAACCCGAAGCTGGACGAGATGGTGGGCTATGCCATCGCCTACTACGAGGACTTTGTGCGGCCGGCCAAGACGTACCGGGCCGCATCGGACCAGGAGCGCGCCGCGTTCGAGGATCTCAGCGCCAAGCTGGCGGAGGTGTCAGCGGGCACGTCCGCGGAAGACATCCAGACCCTGGTCTATGAGGTTGGTAAAGCCCATGGCTTCGAGCAACTCAGAGACTGGTTCAAAGCGCTCTACGAGGTGTTGCTTGGACAGTCTCAAGGCCCGCGCTTTGGCGGGTTTGTGGCGCTGTACGGCGTTGAAGAGACGCGCGCGCTGATCGCCGATGGGTTGGCCGGGAAGCTGGGGTAGGCTATCCGCGCCCCACCGTTTTGTCCGTCATCCCCGCGAAAGCGGGGACCTAGAGCGGCACCCTCCGCGCCTCATGGCTCTGGGTCCCGGATATTTCGCTTTAGCGAAATTCCGGGATGACGATCGTTAGGTCGGGTTGCTCTCCCTACTGGCTGGCCCAGATAATGCGGGACATCCACACCACATCATCATTGTCCACCGACCGAACCCCGTGTTCGGGATTGACGGATTCCAGCTCGATGCGCCGCGCGTTCTGGTTCTTCAGCACTTTGGCCATCACCTCGCCATGGACAGTCTTGACCACCACCCGGTCGCCAACCCGCACAGAAACGTTGGGGGATACAATAATCGTATCGCCCGAGCGATAGGCCGGCTCCATGCTGTCGCCGGAAATCTGTAAGGCGTAGGTGTTTTCATCGGAGATGTTCGGGAACAGGATCTGCTCCCAGCCCTCTCCGGTGGGAAAACCGCCATCGTCGAACAGGCCGCCCCGCCCAGCCTGCGCAAAGCCGATCAAAGGCACCGTCTTCAGGCGGCGCGCTCTGGACTTGGAGCTTTTGTCTACCAAGGCCGCGAACTGATCGATGGGCTCGCCGGTCACCCGCAAAATCTTGGAAATGCTCTCCGTTGAGGGCCAGCGTTCCCGCCCGTCCGGCGAGATGCGTTTGGATTTGTTGAAGGTTGTGGAATCGAGCCCGGCCCGCTTGGCCAATCCCGATGCAGTCAGTCCGTGTTCTTCCGCGATTTGATCGATGGCATCCCAAACCTGGCGATGACTGAACATTCTTGTGCGCCTCCTGATTGGTTCTGAAGCAATATATAGGAAACAAAAACCAGAAAACAAACGCGTTTCACGCCTTGCTGTTGGAAAAATGCAAGTCAACTGGAAAGCGGCGGACAACCGGAGTAAGGAGACCGGATGGAGCGCACTATTTTTAAAGTCTGCGACCGCAAAAGCTGGGCTGAGGCCAAGCAAAAAGGCCAATTTCAAGGTGCGCCTGTGGACCTGGAAGACGGGTATATCCATTTTTCCACGGCAACACAATTGACGGAAACCTTAGCGAAGCATTTTGCAGGCCAGGAAGACCTGGTGCTGGTGGCCGTACGCACGGCGGACTTAGGGCCAAACCTCAAGTGGGAGGTTTCCCGGGGAGGCGCGCTGTTTCCTCATCTTTATGAAGACCTGGATCTCAGGCACGTGAGCTGGGAACACCCATTGACCTTGGCTGACGGACGTCATGTGCTGCCGGACTTGGCGCGCGAATGAGCGTCCTGGACACAGTCGGCTTGAAGCTTATGCGGCTGTTCGATGCCGAAACGGCCCATGGGCTGGCGATCGCCGCACTGAAATCCGGCGTTGCCGGCGCGCAGCCTTCCCATGCGGATCCGGCGCTTCAGGTGCAGGCGTTCGGACTGACGTTCCCCAACCCCATAGGCCTTGCCGCCGGATTTGATAAGGACGCCGAGGTGCCCGATGCAATTCTGCGCTTAGGCTTCGGCTTTGCGGAGGTTGGCACGGTCACGCCCCTCGCCCAATCCGGCAACCCGCAACCGCGCATGTTCCGGCTGAGCGCCGATAGGGCCGTCATCAATCGTCTTGGCTTCAACAACCAGGGCCATGACGCGGCGCTGGCGCGGCTCCAGGCGCGTCCCCAATCGGGCATCGTCGGGGTAAACATCGGGGCCAATAAGGACAGCAGCGACAAGATCGCCGATTATGAGCTGGGCGTGAAGACCTTTGCAAACCTCGCGTCGTATCTGACGGTCAATGTGTCCTCGCCCAACACGCCGGGTCTGCGCGGACTGCAGGACCGGGACGCTCTGGAAGAGCTCCTGGAGCGCGTCCTGGCGGCTCGCGCTCAGGCGGACACGCAGCCGCCCGTGGTGCTGAAAATCGCGCCTGACCTGGATGATGAAGCTCTGGAAGATATTGCAGAGGTCGTGTTGGGTGCCGGCATTGATGGGGTCATCGTCTCCAACACCACAATCAGCAGGCCGCCTCTTAAATCTCCGGAACGCAGCGAGCAGGGCGGATTGTCCGGGGCGCCGTTGTTTGAGCTTTCTACGCACATATTGGCGAAATTCTACCTGGCCACCGAGGGCAAGGTCCCTCTGATCGGGGTGGGCGGCGTGGATTCCGGTTCCGCGGCGTGGGAAAAGTTACGTGCCGGCGCCAGCCTGGTTCAAATCTACAGCGGCATGGTTTATGAAGGGCCAGGTTTGGCTCGCAACATCGGCCAGCATTTATCTCGACAACTTAAACGCTCCGGTTACGACACGCTCAGCGCTGTGACGGGAACCGGCGCCAAAGAATGGGCTAAGGCATGACCGTTACAATTTGGCATAATCCAAGATGTTCCAAATCGCGCCGCGCACTGGCGCTGATTCAAGAGCAAGGCATTGAACCTGAAATCGTCAATTACCTGGAGACGCCTCCGTCTGCGCAAGACCTCAAAGACCTCTCCGAACTCCTGGGCAAAGGCCCTGAGGAGTTCATTCGCAAGGGCGAGAAGGTCTACAAGGAGCTGGAGCTGAAAGGCTCGGACGATCAAACCCTGTTTGCCGCCATGTCGGGCAATCCGATCCTGATCGAGCGGGCCATCGTGTTCGCCAACGGCAAAGCTGTGATCGGGCGGCCGCCAGAGGACGTGCTGGACATCCTCTAGGGAGCAAGCGGAAAGCGCTCACGCATCAGCGCCGGCACACGCGCCAGAAGCGTGAGCGCCCGCACCACCAAAAACAGCATGACGCTGGCCCAAAGTCCGTGGTTGCCAAACACATCGGTGAGGGTTTGCCAAGCGGCCAGAAACACCAGCAAGCTCACCAGCATCATATTGCGCAGATCCTTTGACTGAGTGGCGCCAATGAAAATGCCGTCGAGTTGGTAACAGCCAACCCCCAGAACGGGCGCGGCGATGATCCACCACAGATAGAGGCGGGCTGTGTCCCGGATCTCCTGGTTCACGGTGAGCGCATCGATCACCAGCGGTCCCAGGGCCCACGTCAGCAGCGCGAACACCACGCCCACAACGAAGGCCCATTGGCTCGACAAAACCGCGTAAATCCTGAACCTCAAGCGGCTCTTGGCCCCCACGGCCTGGCCAACCAGCGCCTCGGCAGAATGGGCAAAGCCGTCGATCAGGTGGGTTCCGAAGACCATGATGTTCATCAGCACCGTGTTGGCCGCAAGGATCACATCACCCACTTCCGCCGATTTCGCCGTGAACAACACGAACACGAAGACAGCGGCCACGGAGCGGATCATAATATCGAAGTTCACCGCATAGGTGCGCCGCAACTGCACCCGGTCGAGCACCCGGGCCAGATCCCAACTTCCCCCGCGCCGCTTGAGCTCACGATGGGCGGCCCACAGGCCAGCCACTGCCGCAACCACGGATGCCATCAAAGTGCCCAACGCCACGCCATCTGCCGTCATGCCAAATCCGAGCACCAAGACCACGTCAAACACCATGTTGGAGACATTCAGCACCAATTGCAGCATGAAGGCCGTGCGCGCTTGGCCAAGGCCGATGAACCACCCGAGGAATGCATAGTTCGCGAGTGCAAAAGGAGCTGACAGAATACGGATCTGGAAATAGATGCGGGCGTAGGATTCAACCTCGTCTGAGCCCTGCAACAAGGCAAACGAAACGTACTCAATCAGCGGCGACAGGGCGATGAGCGCCAATCCGATCGCCACTCCGATCATCAGGGCGCGCACCAGGACCGCCCGCACTTCCGGATCGTCCCTTGCGCCGTGGGCCTGGGCACTGAGCCCGCCTGTGCCCATCCGCAAGAATCCAAATGCCCAAAACACCAGAGAGAAGATCATGGCGCCCAGAGCGACGGCGCCGATGAAGTAGGCTTGGGGCAGGCGGCCGATCACCCACGTATCGACCAGACCGATAAGGGGTTCGGACACGTTGGCCGCCATGATGGGCAGGGCAATCGCCAACACCGTGCGATGACCGGAGTGCTGCCGCAGCCAGCTTGGAAGCATTTGCGCCATCATGGCTTGTGCTGCCCCACCATCCAATTTTGGATATCACATCTTAGAGGACCCATGATTTACCCAAATTTAAGGTTAACCGAACATGATCGCTGGCAGTCAGTTTGTATAGGGCGTGAAAGCTATGCGGGGCGAGTTGAAGTACATTTTGCCGGCGATCCTTATGTTGGCGGTTGCCGGATGTAAACCGGCAACCACGTCGGGCAGTGGTACAGGGACGGGTACAGGCACCGGAACCGGCACCACAACAACGACTCCGACCAGCCCTACCGGCCCATCAGCCGTGACCGCAAATGCCAACGGCTTTGCGGTTGGCCCTTCTTCTGCCTCCAACAATGTTGAGAACTCCGCAGAAGCCATTCCCGTGGCCGCCGTGGGCGTGGTGGTCACGCCCAACTTCTACACCCGAAACGGTGTCCATCTGGGCGTCGACGAAGGCCCCGTCAATTGGGTTCAAGTGACCGTGCAAGGCACCTTGCTGGACGGCACGTCCTTCCCGGCCGCCTATGAATTGCGCGACCATGACGGCCTGGGTAATGAATATTGGGCCATCAACGAAGAAACCGACAGCTTCCTGGAAAAGGCTCTGCCGTCGACCGCAAACGTTGATGTGTGGCGCTATGTGACGACCGACAAACGCGGCGCCGGCGGTCCGTGGGTTGTGTACTTCGCCAACGGCACCAAGACAGACGTGGCCAACCTGCCCGGCGGGACCGCGACCTACACTGGCGGTTTCTTTGGGGAATCCACCCAAGGCGGCCAGGGCAGCCACGCGGGCGAATGGTGGACCACGGCCGACATGAGCTTCAACATGAATTTCGCTGCATCCACCTGGACTGGCAACATGACCAACATGCAGCACATCAACAAGGAAGACACGAACATCATCGTGAACGCGGGCAACTGGAACCAAGTGCCGTTTGACAGCACCAATCCGCCTACGACGCCCGACCCGGCTGATCATCCTTCCTTGCCGCTTCAAGGTGATATGCAAGGCGTCATCACCGACAATGATTTCCACGGCATTTTGCGCATCACCAACCAGGGCAACCCCGGCTACGTGATCGACAAATCCGCCGTGGTGGGCAGCGTATATGGGCCCAACGGGGAAGATGTGGCCGGTTCCATCGGCTTCAGCGGCACCAAGCCGAGCGGCGGCAACCGCGCCGACCTCCTGTTGCGTGGAGGCTTCCGCGCGACCCGCTAACGTTGTGTCCTCGCTTGAGTTGTAAGTCTGCGTAATCAATCCAGTGAGTTTGAGATGTTTTGGTCTTGGAGATCTGAGTGCGATTCTGTGCGCGTGCAATGTTGCGAGGAGCAACAGCGGTAATTGCCATTGCCGTTGCCGGACCCTTTGCGGCCGCCGCCACCCAGCACCCGCCTCTGCCGAAATCCTCAAACGCCTCCCAAGTTGATCCTGAAACACCGGCCTGGGCCCAAGATGAAGGGCGCAAGCTGCACTTCTTTTCCAGCCTGATTGCCGCTCTTGAACTTGACCGTCTTGAGGAAGCGATGGCGCAGTATCCCTTCACGGGCAAGTTTGCCGAGCAGCGCACCCGCTTTTTCAAAGCCGCTATTCTGCGCCGGCGCGGGCAACCGGAAGAAGCGGTCAGGATTTACCGGGACATGTTGGCCAAGCAGCCCGAACTGGGCCGCGTGCGCGCCGAGCTGGCGGCTACACTGTATGAGATGGAAGACGATGATGCTGCAAAGCATCACCTCAACCGGCTCTTGTCAGCCAATGCGAATGATGCAAACCGCAAAGTGTTCCAGAACCTTCTGGACCATATTGATGAGCGCCGGCCCTGGCAGTTCGGCGGCTATCTGACCCTCGCGCCCAGCACGAATTTCAAGAAGGGTTCGCGCCACAAGACCATAGCCCTGGGGCCGTTCACCCTGGACATCGACAATAAGGAAGAAAGTGGCCTTGGCCTCAAAGGCGGGCTTTACGGCAGTTACAACTATAAGGTCACGGAGGACCTGTCGATCATCGCGGCCGGCGCAGTGGCCCACAGTGAGTATCCCGGCAGTGATTTTGATGACACCCAGCTCAGCGGCAATCTGGAAGTCCGCCGCACCAATGGCCCGGACTCGGTGGGCGTCGCCATCACCTCATTCCGCAGGTGGTTGGGGGGCGAGGGCCATTCCCATGCGGTAGGCCCGCGGTTGACCGTGAAAAAACAGCTCACCCCAAGGGTCGCCGTGCGGACCACCTTGGACTACATGGAAAAACGCTACGACGACGCCAAATATCTGAACGGCCGGGACTTCAACGCCAGTGTGCGGGCAACCGTCGGGATCGCGCCGCAAGAAGCCCTGTTCCTGCTGTATGGGGCGACCCGCAGCGTCTCCAAGCTCGACCACAACAAGTACTGGGGCGGGTATGGCGGACTTGGCCACTACAGGGAATGGCCGTGGGGCATCACCACGTACAACGAAGCGCGCTTGCACCAATACTATTATGACAGCACCTATCCCAACAAAACCGCCCCGCGCCGGGACACACGGCTGGCCTTTGTAAGTTCGGTGACCAAACGCGACTGGAACTTCAAGGGCTTTGCCCCGCGGCTGGAATATACGCTCACCCACGGTATCTCGAACGTGGAATTCTATGACTTCACCGAGCATGGCGTGAACCTGACCGTAACCCGGGATTTCTGATCCCCTCTCGCCTGGCAATCTTCTATAGTGGGCGCCATGCGCGGCGACCAACTTGCCATGGCGGATTTGTTCGATCCCCCCACACTCCCTGAACCGTTTACCGGCTGGTTTCGCGCGCGCGGATGGGCTCCACGCGATCATCAGCTTGAACTGTGGGCGCACGCGAGGTCAGGGCGTTCGGCATTGCTGATCGCGCCGACCGGCGGCGGCAAGACCCTCGCGGGATTTTTGCCCAGTTTGATCGAACTGGCGGCCGAGAAGGCGGCCGACACAAAGCCTGAGCAGCCCAGGCGCGGGCCGCATACGCTCTACATCTCACCGCTCAAAGCCCTGGCCGTGGATGTGGCACGCAACGTGGAGGCACCGATTGCCGAGATGGGCCTGCCGATCCGGGTGGAGACCCGCACCGGCGACACGCCGCAATCAAAACGCAGCCGCCAAAAGCACAATGCACCGGACATTCTGATGACCACGCCGGAGCAGATCTCCCTCCTCTTGGCCTACAAGGATGCAGAACATTTCTTCGCCGGCGTGCGCTTCATCATCTTCGATGAGCTGCACGCGCTCAGCCCCTCCAAGCGCGGCGCGCTGCTCTCGTTGTGCCTTGCCCGCATCCTGCGCCATGCGCCTGAGGCCGTGCGCATCGGCCTGTCGGCAACCGTCGCCGAGCCGGATCGCTTGCGCGCCTGGCTGATGCCGCAACCTCAAGAGCGCACCGCCCCCGCGCTGGCTGAATTCGTCCTCGGCCAACCCGGTTCCAAGCCGGAAATCTCAATCCTGAAATCCGAAGAGCGCATCCCCTGGTCGGGACACACCACGCGCTATGCCATGAGCGATGTGTACCGCACGATCGGCGAACACAAGATGGTGCTGATCTTCGTCAACACGCGTTCACAAGCTGAGCTGACGTTTCAAGGGCTATGGGCAATCAACGAGGACGATCTGCCCATCGCCCTCCACCATGGCTCCTTGGACGTGGGCCAACGGCGCAAGGTGGAAAATGCCATGGCCCAGGGTAAGCTGCGGGCCGTGGTGTGCACCTCCACCCTGGATCTTGGCATTGACTGGGGGGATGTTGATCTCGTCATCACCCTGGGCGCACCGAAGGGGGCGAGCCGCCTCATGCAGAGGATCGGGCGGGCCAATCACCGGTTCGATGAACCCTCGACCGCTCTGCTCGTGCCGTCCAACCGGTTTGAGGTGCTGGAGTGTGAGGCCGCGAAGGCGGCCGCGGAGGGCAACCAGCAGGACACCGAACCGCCCACGGAACTGAAGCTGGACGTGCTCGCCCAGCACATTCTGGGCATGGCCTGCGCGGACCCGTTCACCGCGGACGCGCTGTTTGAGGAAATCCGCTCGGCCTTTGCCTATCGCAATCTGACCCGCACCCAGTTTGACCGGGCTCTGCAGTTTGTCTCCACCGGCGGCTATGCCCTGAAGACCTATGAGCGCTATGCCAAGCTCAAGCAGACGCCGGAAGGCCTCTGGCGGCTGAGCCATCCGCGCTTTGCCCAGCAGTATCGGATGAATGTGGGCACGATCGTTGAAGCAGCCATGCTGAAAGTGCGCCTGGTGAGCCGTGGGCGGCGCAAACCTCTCGGGCGTGGCGGCAAGATCCTGGGCGAGATCGAAGAGAGCTTCATCGACCAACTGGCTCCGGGAGATACGTTCCTGTTCGCCGGGCAGATCCTGCGCTTTGAGGGCCTGAACGAGCTCACCGCCCTGGCCAGCCGGTCGAACGCAGAGGACCCGCAGATCCCTGCCTATATGGGCGGTAAGTTTCCCCTCTCCACCTATCTGGCCGACCGGGTGCGCTCCATGTTGGCCACACCGAACGAGTGGCGCCGTCTGCCGCCTCAGGTGCGCGAGTGGCTGACCATGCAGCAGATCAAATCTGTCTTGCCCAAGCGCGAGCAGATGCTGGTGGAGACCTTTCCGCGCGGCCACAAACACTATCTGGTCTGCTATCCGTTTGAGGGCCGGCTGGCGCACCAGACCCTCGGCATGCTGCTCACCCGGCGCCTGGAACGGCTGAGGGCCCGGCCCATGGGCTTTGTGGCCTCCGAATATGCCATGGCGATCTGGGGCTTACGTGATTTGAGCCTGATGATCGAATCAGGCAAGTTATCGCTCGCTCAGCTCTTCGAAGAAGACATGCTGGGCGATGACCTGGACGCTTGGCTGGCAGAATCGAGCCTCATGAAACGGACCTTCAAGAACTGCGCGATTATTGCCGGACTGATTGAGCGGCGTTATCCGGGACAGGAGAAATCCGGCCGCCAGGTGACCTTCTCATCCGACCTGATTTACGACGTGCTGCGCGAGCACGAGCCCGATCACCTGCTGCTTCAGGCCGCCTGGGACGATGCGGCCACAGGCCTGCTCGACATCCGACGGCTCGGCGGATTGTTGTCGCGGGTGAAGGGCAAAATCGTGCACCGATCCCTCGATCAGGTCTCACCCCTGGCGGTGCCGGTCATGCTGGAGATTGGCAAGGAACCGGTTCACGGTGAGGCGGATGAAAGCCTGCTGGCCGAAGCTGAGGCCATGCTGGCCGGGGAGGCGATGGCCCGTGCCTGAGCTCAAATCCCAAAGCCCCACCCCTCAAAGCGATGCGGAGGTCATCACCCTCGGCTCAACCTCACTGGTGCCCGATCTGAGCGGCGCTGTCTGGTTGGAGGACACGCGCACGCTTCTGGTGGCCGATCTGCATTTTGAAAAAGGCTCCGCCTTTGCGCAGCGGGGCGTGCATCTGCCGCCCTATGACACCGGTTCTACCCTGGCCATGCTGGAGCAGGCGGTACAGCGCTATCAGCCCGACCGCATCGTCTCGCTTGGCGACAGCTTCCATGATGACGCCTCGCGCGAACGCATGGCTGATGAGGATGTGGCCCGCATCCGGGCGCTCACAGCGCGCACGGAGTTCGTGTGGATCACCGGAAACCATGACACCGCGCCGCCTGATGATCTTGGCGGCTTGATCACCGGACAACTGACCGTGGGCGAGCTGACCTTGCAGCACGAGCCTACCGGCGGCCTGTCGTTCTTCCCGGAAATCTCCGGGCACCTCCACCCCGTCGCGGCCGTGTCGCGGCGCGGGCGGCGCATTCGCCGCCGCTGTTTTGCCTGTGACGGCGCCCGGCTCGTGATGCCGGCGTTCGGGGCTTATACAGGCGGGCTGAACGTGATGTCGGAAGCGTTTTACCCGGTGTTTCCAGACGGCAAGTTCTGGGTGTGGATGCTGGGACGCGATGACGTCTACAAGATCCATTCACGCCATTTGCGACCCTAATCAAGCACGAGCTCGGCCACCATTGAAGGGTGATGCGCGCAGAGATAGCGCACCTGCATGCCTTCTGAGACGGTGAGCGTTGCGCTCTGACCCTGGTCAAGAGTGCCGGTGTCCCAGCTCTCATCTGCCGCTGTTGCGGTGTGCGGCACCACATCTCTGTTGATCCAGGTGATCTCATCGCCCGGCGCCACTTTCAGCCGGGCCGGCACAAACGCGAACGCCTTGATCTCTACGCGATGAGCCCGCCCAGCCAGGACGCGGCTCGACGGCGCGAGGCCTGTGGCTGCGCCAGCGGCCACAAGCCTCTTAAGAAGGGTTCTGCGGTGCATGGTCAAGCCTACTGAAGCGACTTGACCATCATCTCAGCGTGCTTCTCATGCGCTTTGAAGATCTGCAGCCCTTGCTCGAACAGCGCTTTGACTTCCGGGTTCTCGATGTTGGGAATGAAGGTGTCTTCCACCAGCTTGTTGACGGCCTGGTGGTACGCGAGTTCGTTCTCCGCATAGCGCTTATCGAATTCAGCGCCGCGCAGGCCGGCCATTTCATCCACCAGTTTTTCAGATCCCTTGATCAGAGACCGGCTCAGGAAATTGTCTTTCGGCTGAACTTTAAGCTTCTTCAAAAGCGCCAGTGCCAACTCGTTGACCTTGGTGTGGTCGCGGATCATGGTCTTTGCAAATTTGTGTATTTCGGGATTGGTCGAAATACCAAGCGCCAGGTGCGCGTAGCGGATATCAATATTGTCTGCCGTATAGGCCACATGGGCGATCTCCAGATCGTTCAGGTCTGCCGGGCTCTCCGCGGACGCCGGGGCCACCGCGAGGGACACGGCAAGACCAATGCCGGCAAGCATGCGTTTCAAGGTCATTTCAAATCTCCATATTCTGATTGACGAGCGCTCCGTGATGGACTGCAGATGTGAGTGATATCGGACGAGAGCTGGGATGTTGAATGACCGCCCGTGCGGGATTTTTGATCAATCGTCCGATCTGCTTTCAAAGCGCTGCCCCACCTGCTAGAGCGGTGCCATGGACTTTCTGAGCGACATCCTCGCCAATCTGAAACTGGTGGGCACACTCTACTTCCGCACCGAGTTCTCCTCGCCTTGGGGCGTGGAGGTGCCGGCGTTCAGCAATGTGGCGCGCTTTCATTTTGTTCATCGCGGGCGCTGCTTTGCGCAGGTGGCCGGCGAGACAGATCCGGTGCTCCTGGAGCAGGGCGATCTGATCATCATTACCCATGGGGCAGGGCACATCCTAAGCGACCCGCACAAGGTCAATGCGCTCAGCCTTGATCATGTGCTTGAACAGTCCGGCTTCACCGGAACCGGTGCGTTGGTGCACGGCAGCCATCAGGGGGGTCACGAAACCCAGCTCGTGTGCGGTCACTTTGCCTTCGATGAGGACGCCAGCCACCCTCTCATCGAGGCGCTGCCTGCGTTCATCCACATAACGGAAACCTCCGAGGCGGCCGGCACCTGGCTGGACAGCACATTGCGCATCATCGGCTCGGAAGCCGGGCGCGGAGGACTTGGCGGAGACCTCATCGCACTGAAGCTTTCGGAGATCATCTTCGCCCAAGCCATCCGCAGTTTCCTCTCCGATCAGGGCCGCAACGTGCGCCCCTTCGCAGCCTTCGCCGATCCCGCCATCGCCCGCGCCCTTCAGGCCATGCATGCCGACCCGGCGCGTCCGTGGAGCCTGGAGGAGATGGCGCGCGAAGCCGGCATGTCGCGTACCGTGTTCGCCGGACGGTTCTCTGAACTCATGGACATGACCCCGCTGGCCTATCTCACCGAATGGCGCATGCAGATTGCCCGCCGGCTGCTGCTGGAAAGCGATGCGCCCATAATCGATGTGGCCGAGCAGAGCGGCTATGGCTCTGAGGCCTCGTTCGGGCGGGTGTTCAAGAAGCGCTTCACCCTGCCGCCCGCCGGTTACCGCAAGGCAAGGGGCCAAACCGCATGAGCGCCCTCTATGATCTTGTTGCCCATTATGCGCAACTCGGCGACCACCGCACGGGGACGGCGGCGGATCGTGCCACAGTAGACTGGCTGGTCAGCCTGCTTGGAGAGAAAGGCGCTGAGGTCACGCGCCACGCCTATACCTTTCCCTTGTTCACCGGCGAAGCGCGCGGAGAGGGCAGCGCTGAGGGCGTGCCCTTGGAGCCGCTCTACTACAGCGCCACAGGTGAGCATAGCGATGACGACGCGCATGTCGCCTGCATCGGCTTTGACGAGAGCCATGGCGATGGAACAATTGCTCAGGCACTGGCGAAGATTGTGCAGGACACGCGCGCAGCCCGGGCGCGCATCGCCCTTGTGGCCACCCGGTCGCCCACCGGGAGCCTCTGCGCCATCAATCGCGCGCCCCAGCCACCCGGAGAGGTGGCCATATGCCTGGCGCCGGGACGCGCGCTTGAGCAACTCAGCCGGAGCCGGGCCGGCGTGCGGTATTCCGCGACCATCTCCACCGGCCGGTCTGAAAACGTCAGCGCCTTCTTCGCATGTGGCAAAAGCGAGCGCGCGCCGCTGCTCGTCACCACACCGTTAAGCGGCTGGTTCGCTTGTGCCGGCGAACGGGGGACCGGACTGGCCATTGCCGTCTCCGTGGCCGAAGCCCTGAGCCGGCAGGTCCCCGTGCTGCTTGTGATCCCGACCGGCCATGAGCTCGGCTACTTCGGTGCGGCCAGGTTTGTTGAGACCTTCCAGCAGGAGATCTCCGGCGTCCTGCACCTCGGGTCCTGCCTCGCGGACAAAACGGCGCTCAGCGAACGCGGCGCCATGATGTCGGTGAGCAATCTTCAGGGCGCGGCGTTTGAGACGGTTTGCGATGGCTTGAGGCCTTTGGGTATTGCGCCGCATCAGCCAAATGCGCCGCGGACGCCAGAAGAATGGGTGGGCGAATCTGAACTCTGGGCCCCCCGCGGCGATCCGATGATCTCCATAGCCGGTACCTCCCCCCGCTTCCACACCCCGGACGATCTGGCCGAGCTTGTCACCGATGAAGAGACGCTTCAGCGCGTCAGATCTTGCGTGCTGACCACCGCTCAGGCATTGATCGCCTAAGACGATAGCGGGAGGACAGAACGTTGCGCTTCAAGTTTCACAGTGAGCCCATCCAGGATGCCTGGCTCGACGCCTACGGCCACCTGAACGAGGCCTATTATCTGGTGCCGTTCTCCAACGCCACCTGGCTTTTGCAAGATCATTTCGGCATCGGCGTGCCCTACTTCAAGGAGACAGGCTGCGCGATCTACACGGTGGAAACCCATATGCGCTACCTGGCCGAGGTGAGGGCGCCGGCCACGGTGGACATCGAAACCCTCATCATCGGGGCGGATGAAAAACGCATCTGGTTTGCCCACGAAATGCTGTGCGATGGAACCTTGCGCGCAACGGCGGAATTCATGGTGCTGCACTATGATACGCGCGAAGGCCGTACCTCCCCTATGCCCGATGATGTGGTGGCCGCCTTGAAAGACGCGACGCTGCCGGAGCCGCCCGAGTGGGCGGGCCGCAGCCTGGGCCTTAAGAAGAAATAGACCCCCCGTCCGAAGCGGCGGCCGGAGATAGGGGGTTTACGGCCAAGGCAAATTCGTTGCAGACTGGAGTCAGCGAAAAGGCACGATAGTGCCTGGAGGGATGGGGAGACATTGGTCCGATGGGGAAGCTCATCACGCTTGTTATTCAGCGTTTGGCGCTGGGGTTGCTCACGCTCCTGGCCGTCTCGCTGATCATCTTTCTGGGCGTTGAACTGCTGCCCGGGGACATTGCCACGGAGATCCTAGGCCAGGACGCTCTGCCGGAAACGGTTGAGGTGTTCCGCCGCGAGCTGGGGCTCGATAAGCCGCCGCACATCCGCTACATCGACTGGGTGCTCGGCGTGATCCAGGGCGACTTCGGCACATCGTTCGCCAATCAGCGGCCGATCTCCGAGCTGATCGGCTTCCGGCTTGCCAACACGCTCTTCCTGGCGCTGATGACCGCGGCGATTGCCGTGCCGTTCTCGCTGATCTGCGGCGTTCTGGCAGCTCTGTACCGCAACTCCTTCTACGACCGGGCGATCAACACTTTCACGCTGACGTCGATCTCCTTCCCGGAATTCTTCATCGCCTACATCCTGATCATCGTGTTCTCGCAGCAACTGGGCTGGTTCCCGAGCCTCTCGAACGTGGACATGGATATGCCCTTGTGGGAGCGCATCTATAAGTGCCTGCTGCCGGCGGCCACCATGACGCTTGCGGTGTTCGCCCACATGATGCGCCAGAGCCGGGCGGCGATCCTGAACCTGCTCGCCAGCCCTTACATTGAGATGGCCAACCTGAAGGGCCTGCAGCGGGCGCGGATCATCGTGCACCACGCCCTGCCCAACGCCTGGGCACCGATCGCCACCGTGGTGGCCTTGAACCTTGCCTACCTTGTGGTCTCGGTCGTGGTGGTTGAGGTGGTGTTCGTCTATCCCGGCCTTGGCCAGTTGATGGTCGACAGCGTGATCGTGCGCGACCTGCCGGTGGTGCAGGCCTGCAGCCTGGTGTTTGCGGCCACGTATATTCTGCTTAACCTGACGGCGGATCTGATCTCCATCGTCACCAACCCGAGGCTTCTGCATCCAAAATGAGCGACAACACTGGAGATGATGCCAGATCTGCCGACGCGGTCGCCATACCACTGGCTGAAAGAGACTGGAAACGCGACGCCTGGCGCGAGCTGAAGAAGGCACCGATTACCGCCAAGTTCGGGATCCTGGTGATCTTCACCTACGTGTTCGTGGCGCTTTTTGCGCCCATCCTCACCCCTTACGGGGAATCGGAGATCGTGGGCCCGGAGTTTGACGTGTGGGGCGACAAGTTCATTTTGGGCACCGACAATCTGGGCCGGGATATGATGACCCGCCTCATCTATGGCGCCCGGAACACCCTCGGCATCGCCTTCATGACCACGGTTCTGGCCTTTATCGTAGGCGGCGGGCTTGGCCTTCTGGCTTCGATCTTGAGGGGTTGGGTGGACCAGGTGCTGAGCCGCATCATCGACATCTTCATGGCCATTCCGGTGCTGATCTTCGCTCTGGTTCTGCTGACCATCTTCGGCTCCAGCGTTCAAAACCTGATCATCATCATCGCGCTTCTGGACTCAACACGGGTGTTCCGTCTAGCCCGCGCGGTGGGCATGAACGTTGCCGTCATGGACTTCGTGGAAGTGGCCAAGCTGCGCGGCGAGCGGCTGCCCTGGATCATGTTCCGGGAGATCCTGCCCAACATCATGCCGCCTCTGGTGGTGGAGTTCGGCTTGCGCTTCTGCTTCGTCTTCCTGTTGATCGCGGCCCTCTCGTTCCTCGGCGTGGGCATCCAGCCGCCCACGGCGGACTGGGGCTCCATGGTGCGCGACAACGCAACCCTCATCACCTACGGCGATATCACGCCGCTGCTGCCGGCAGCCGCCATCGCCCTGCTCACGGTCGGCGTGAACTTCGTTGTCGACTGGTTCCTGCACAAGACATCGGGACTTCGCGATGACCACTAGCCCTAAGACAAACGGCAAAAACCAAGAGATCCTGCTTTCCGTTCGCGGCCTCCGGATCGAGGGCCAGAGCGATGACGAATGGCACGAGATCGTCAAAGGCGTAGACTTCGATCTGCACCGCGGTGAGGTTTTAGGCCTGATCGGGGAATCCGGCGCCGGCAAGTCCACCATCGGGCTTGCCTCCATGGGCTTTGCCCGGCCGGGCTGTAAGATCACCGCCGGCGACATCATGTTTGACGGGGTGAACCTCTTCAATGCCTCCGAGGACGACAAGCGGGCGCTGCGCGGGGTGCGTATTTCCTATGTGGCCCAGTCGGCCGCGGCCTCGTTCAACCCGGCCCACAAGCTGATTGAGCAATATTCCGAAGCCCCGGTTCAGCACGGCGTGATGGACGAAAAGACGGCCCATGCGGAGGCCATCAATCTGTTTGAGAAGCTGCAGTTGCCCGATCCTCACACGATCGGCTTCCGCTATCCGCACCAGGTTTCAGGTGGCCAGCTCCAGCGCGCCATGACCGCAATGGCCATGGCGTGCAAGCCGGACCTGATTGTGTTCGACGAGCCCACCACCGCGCTCGATGTGACCACCCAGATCGAGGTTCTGGCCGCCATTAAGGACATCGTGCACGAGTACAACACGGCCGCTATCTACATCACCCACGATTTGGCCGTGGTGGCCCAGATGGCCGACAAGATCATCGTGTTGCGCTACGGCGAAGTGGTGGAGGAGGCCGAGACGCGCAAGATGCTGTCGGCACCCGAAAAGGCCTACACCAAGTCTCTCTGGGCGGTGCGCTCTTTGGAGAAGAAGGAGCAGCCGTCGGACAATATCCTCTTGGAGATGCGGAATGTGGACGCCAGCTATGGCGGCAATGTGAAGGTGCTGAAGAATGTCAGCATCAAGGTGCCCAAGCAGCGCACCGTGGCTGTTGTGGGGGAATCGGGGTCCGGCAAGTCCACCGCCGCCCGGGCCATCACGGGGCTCTTGCCGCCGCTTAAAGGCGAGGTGATCTTTAAGGGCGAGACCTTGTCGGCCGCCTTGAAGGACCGCAAGCCCGATGATCTGCGCAAGCTGCAGATGATCTACCAGATGCCCGATACGGCGCTGAACCCGCGCATGCGGATCCGCGACATTATCGGCCGGCCGGTGCAGTTCTATCTGGGGCTCTCCGGCAAGCAGCGCGACGAGCGCGTGAGCGATCTTCTCAACATGATTGAGATGGAGCCGAACCAATATGTGGATCGGTTCCCCGGCGAGCTCTCCGGCGGCCAGAAGCAGCGGGTGTGTATCGCCCGGGCGCTGGCGGCGGAGCCGGAGCTGATCATCTGCGATGAGGTGACCTCGGCGCTGGACCAGTTGGTGGCCGAAGAGATCTTGAAGCTGCTGCAACGCCTGCAGGATGAGCTTGAGCTCTCCTACATGTTCATCACCCACGACCTGGCGACGGTGCGGGCCATTGCCGATGAGATTGTGGTGATGCTGCAGGGCGAGGTTGTGGAGCAGGGGCTGAAGACCGAGATCCTGACCCCGCCGCATCATGAGTATACGGATCTGCTCTTGTCATCGGTTCCGGAAATGGATCCCGATTGGCTTGAGGAGCTGTTGAAGGAACGGGCGAAGAAACAGCCCACGATCCAGCTCGCCGGGAACTAGCGCCGTCCTTGCGAAAGCGAGGACCTTCTTAGCCAAATGAACGGTGTGAGCCATGGGCCCTCGCGTGCGCAAGGGCGCGGAGGGGCTTTGTTCACATCGTCACCTCCGCTCCCCTCTCGTCATCCCCGCGAACGCGGGGACCCAGGGCTGTTGGTTCTGAGGTCTGTGGCCTCTGGGTCCCAGATATTTTGCTGGCGCAAAATTCCGGGATGACGGAGAACTCAACCATCAAGGCCAAATAGCCCGAATTCGCGCTTGTGTTCAGGTGGTTATGCGAAATTGGGTTCGTTCGGATACTCACACTTCCCGTGGCGCTCATATCAGCTCATGAGAAGCAACGTGCCACCTCTCGTCATCCCCGCGAACGCGGGGACCCAGGGCTGTTGGCTTTGAGGTCTGCCGCCCCTAGGTCCCGGATATTTTGCTGGCGCATAATTCCGGGATGACGGAGAACTCAACCATCAAGGCCAAATAACCCGAATTCGCTATTGTGTTCAGGTGGTTATGCGAAATTGGGTTCGTTCGGATACTCACACTTCCCGTGGCGCTCATATCAGCTCATGAGACGCAACGTGCCACCTCTCGTCATCCCCGCGAACGCGTGGACCCAGGGCGGTTGGTTCTGAGCTCTGTGGCCCCTAGGTCCCGGATATTTTGCTGGCGCAAAATTCCGGGATGACGGAGAACTCAACCATCAAGGCCAAATAGCCCGAATTCGCTATTGTGTTCAGGCGGTTATGCGAAATTGGGTTCGTTCGGATACTCACACTTCCCGTGGCGCTCATAACAGCTCATGAGAAGCAACGTGCCACCTCTCGTCATCCCCGCGAACGCGTGGACCCAGGGCGGTTGGCTTTGAGGTCTGCCGGCCCCATGGTCCCGGATGTTTTGCTGGCGCAAAATTCCGGGATGACGGAGAACTCAACCATCAAGGCCAAATAGCCCGAATCTGCCTTTACGCTCAGAGGGTTACGCGAAATTGGGTTCGTTTCGCAGAGCCGCACTTTCGGTGGCATTAAAATCAACTATTTAGTGGCAAATGCCACTTTTAGCTTGCCGGCAGCGTCTCCTCCACCAGCCTCGCCCAATAGCTCGCGCCGATGGGCAGGATCTCATCGTTGAAATCGAAATGCGGGCTGTGCAGGTTGGCGCTCTCTTCGCCGGCGCCGAGCCAGATGTAGCTGCCCGCCTTCTCCTGCAGCATGAAGGCAAAGTCCTCCGAGCCCATTACCGGGGTCACATTGGTGTCCACATTCTCCGCGCCCACAAGGCCGGCCGCGATCTTTTCGGCCTGCCGGGTGGCATCCGCCTCATTCACGGTGGGCGGATAGCGCCGCTCGTAATGCACCTCGGCCTCCGCCCCATGGGCCGCCGCCACGCTGGCCGCAATGCGCTTGATGTTGGCCTCGGCCATATCCTGAACCTTGGGAATGAAGCTGCGCACCGTGCCCTTCAGCTCCACCTCTTGCGGGATCACGTTATAGGCATCGCCGCCGTGGATCTGGGTGGTGGACACCACCACCGCCTCCAGCGGATCCACGTTGCGGCTGGCAATGGTCTGCAGGTTGGTGACGATGTGGGAGGCCACCAGAACCGGATCGATGCCCTCATGGGGCATGGCGCCGTGGCCCCCTTTGCCGGTCACCTTGATCTCGAAGATATCGTAGGACGCCATGATCGGCCCGGTGCGCATGCCGATGGTGCCCACCGGAACGCCGGGCCAATTGTGCATGCCGTAAACCTGCTCCATGGGATATTTGCCAAAGAGGCCCTCATCCACCATCACCCGGGCGCCGCCCTCGTTCTCTTCAGCGGGCTGGAAGATGAGATAGACCGTGCCGGAAAAGTCCCGGGTCTCGGCCAGATACTTCGCCGCGCCCAAGAGCATGGTGGTGTGGCCGTCATGGCCGCAGGCGTGCATCTTGCCGGGCGTCTTGGAGGCATAGGGCTTGTTGGTCTGCTCATAAATATCCAGCGCATCCATGTCAGCCCGCAGGCCGATGGCACGCGCGCCGGGATCCTTGCCCTCTACGATGCCAATCACGCCGGTGCCGGCCAGGCCGCGCTCCACCTTGATGCCGAAGCTTTCCAGCTTGTCGGCCACGAACTGTGAGGTCTTCACCTCTTCAAACGCGGTCTCGGGATGCTCATGCAGCGTGCGCCGCCAATCGGTCATTTCGTCGTGGCTTTGGGCAATCTTGTCGTGAATGTCCATCGGGGGTCCTCTTCAACGCTTAAGAGAGTATCAGGCAAGTTTGGCAAATTCGGTATTGCGTCCGGGCGCTGCGCCCAGCAACGCTTCGGTGTAACTGTGGGACGGGTTGGCGTAGACCTTAGAGGTCAACCCCTGCTCCACCACCACGCCGTTCTGCATCACCATGATGCGGTCGCAGACCTGAGCGGCGACGCGCAGATCGTGGGTGATGAACAGCATGGCCAAGTCATAACGCTGGCGCACATCATCAAGCAGCTGCAGCACCTGCGCCTGCACAGACACATCGAGCGCGGAGACGGCCTCATCGGCAATCAGCACCTTGGGCTCCATGGCCAGGGCCCGGGCGATGCAGATGCGTTGCCGCTGACCGCCGGAGAACTGATGGGGGAAGCGGTCGAGCGCGTCCGGCGCCAGCCCCACCACGCGCATGAGCTCACGCGCGCGCTCCAAAGCCTCGTGATGGGAAAGGCCGAAATTCATGGGACCTTCCACGATCGACTGGCCCACGGTGCGCCGCGGGTTCAGCGAGCGGTAGGGGTCCTGAAAGACGATCTGCACATCGCGCCGGTAGGGCCTCAGGGCGTTTTCCGCGAGGCCGGCAATGTTCTGTCCGGAGATCATGACCTCGCCGCCGGTGGGATCGATCAGGCGCACAATGCAGCGCGCCACGGTGGATTTGCCGGAGCCGGATTCCCCCACAACGCCCAAGGTTTCCCCGCGGTGGATCACCAGTTCCACCCCTTGCGCCGCCTTCACCTGGCGGCCTTTCTTGAGGAAGCCGCCATCATCATAGGTCTTGTCGAGATCATGTACCTGCAAGGCCGTCTCGCGCACCTCCCGTTCCGGGCGCTCGGGCGGCACCAGGCTGGGCACCGAAGAGATCAGCATCTGGGTATAAGGGTGGCTGGGCTTGCCGAGGATCTGGGCGGCCGGGCCCTGCTCCACCACCAGACCGTGCTGCATCACCACCACATGGTCGGCAATCTCGGCCACCACGCCGAAATCGTGGGTGATGAAGAGAACGCCGGTGCCGTGGCGTTCCTGGATGTCTTTGATGAGGTCCAGGATCTGGGCCTGGGTGGTCACGTCCAGGGCCGTTGTGGGTTCATCGGCGATCAGAAGGCCCGGCTCCAAGGCGAGCGCCATGGCGATCATGATGCGCTGACGCTGGCCGCCGGAGAGCTGGTGGGGATAGGTGTCAAACAGCTTCTTGGGGTCCGGCAGGTTCACATCGGCCATCACCTCCAAAACCCGGGCCGCCCGCTCGGAGGCGGACATGGAGGTGTGGATCTCCAGCATCTCGCCAATCTGATCGCCCACCTTCATCACCGGGTTAAGCGCGGTCATGGGTTCCTGGAAGATCATGGCCATGCGCTCGCCGCGCAGCTCGCGCAGTTCGGCTTCGGACTTCACCAGAAGATCTTCGCCATTCAGCAGCGCCTGGCCGGCCACGGGCGTCAGGTCCTTGCGCGGGATGAGGCCCATCACCGTGTGGGCGGTCACCGACTTGCCGGAACCCGATTCCCCCACCACGCAGACGATCTCGCCTTTGCCCACGGTGAAGGAGATGTCCTGGATGGCAAACTCCCGGTCCGCGCCTTCCGGCAGGGTGACCGAGAGGCCTTTGATCTCGAGCACCGTCTCGGGGCGTTGGTTCTGGGTTTTCTTTGCCATGGTTCCTACATCTTCCGGGCAATGCGCGGGTCCAGCGTGTCGCGCAGGCCGTCGCCGAGAATGTTGACCGAGAGCACCGTCACCGCCAGGGCGATGCCGGGGTAGAAGATGATCCAGGGGCTGAGCTGGAAGTAGGTGCGCCCCTCGGCCATGATGTTGCCCCAACTGGGGATCTCCGGCGGAATGCCGGCGCCCAGGAAGCCCAGGATCGATTCCGTCAGCATGGCCGAGCCGCAGATATAGGTGGCCTGCACGATCATGGGGGCGATCGTGTTGGGCAGGATGTGCCGGTAGAGAATGAGCGGCAGCTTGGTGCCCGCCGCGATGGCCGCCTCAACGTAAGGCTCCTCGCGCACGGTGAGCACAACAGAGCGCACCAGGCGCACCACACGGGGCACTTCCGGCACCACAATGGCGATCACCACGGTGGTGAGCGTGGCCCCTGAGAGCGAGATCAGAGCGATGGCCAGAAGGATCGCGGGGATCGACATGAGGCCATCCATGATGCGCATGATGATCGCATCCAGCACCCGGATGTAGCCTGAAATCATCCCCACTATGAGCCCGATGAACACCGCAATGCCGCTCACCGCGAGGCCCACCACCAGGGAGATGCGCGCGCCATGCACCACCCGGGCGAACACATCGCGGCCCAGAAAATCGGTGCCGAACAGGAACTCACCCTGAGGCGGCTTCAGACGCTTGATGGGGTTGAGCGCAATCGGGTCGGCGGTGAACAGCGGGCCGATGACCCCGACCAGGATCATGATGCCCAAAAGGATGCCGCCGATAATGATGGACGGGTGCGAGCGGATGATCGCCCATTGGCTGAGCTCGGCTTTGGCCGGAACGGTTTCAGGCTCGGCCACTTGAGGATTTGCATCAACTGACATCAGTAACGAATCCTCGGATCAAACAGGGTGTAGGAGAGATCAATCACAAGGTTGATCAGGATGTAGATGAAGCTGAAGAACAAGATGAGCCCTTGGATGATGGGGTAATCGCGGGCCAGCACCGCGTCCAGCACCAGGCGCCCAAGGCCCGGAATGTTGTAGACGCTTTCGGTCACCACCACGCCGCCGATGAGAAGGGCGATCCCGATGCCGATCACGGTGACAATGGGCACGGCCGCATTGCGCAGGGCATGGCTGAGCAGCACCTTCATCTCGCTCTGGCCCTTGGCGCGTGCCGTGCGCACATAATCTTCCTGCAACACCTCCATCACCGAGGCGCGGGTCATGCGCGCGATCAGGGCGATGAAGATGACCGACAAGGTGACCGTCGGCATGATGATGTGCCGCAGGAACGGTCCCACCCCATGCTCGAACATGGACCGGTAGCCCTGCACAGGCAGCCATTGGAGCTGGATGGATATGACGTAAATCAGGATGTACCCAAGCACAAACACGGGCACGGAGAAGCCGGCTACGGAGAACACCATGACCGCCCTGTCTATCCAGCTTCCCGCTTTCCAGGCGGCGATGGTGCCGAGCGGCACCGCCACCAGCACGGTGAAGATGATGGTGGTCAGGGTCAGCATGATGGTGGGCTCAATGCGCTGGGCAATGAGCGTGGTCACGGGCAGGTTGGTGAAAATCGACGTGCCAAGGTCCCCTTGCGCGAGACCGGCGATCCACTTGGTGAACTGCACCAGGATGGGCTCGTTCAGCCCCAATTGCTCGCGGATGCGGGCAATGTCCTCTGCAGTGGCATAGTCGCCCGCAATCACCGAAGCCGGGTCCCCCGGCGACAGACGCAGCATCAAGAACACAAATGCCGCCACGATCACCATCACCGGAATGGTGGCAAGCACACGCCTGATCACATAACCCAGCATGACTGTAGCCTCAAAACAGTCCCACCCGGCGAGGGGCCGGGTGGGAATTGGTGTGTTTCAGGTTCAGGCCTATTCGACCGACATGTTCCAGAAGAACTGAACGGGCGATTTGATGAGGCCCTTCACGTTGTTGCGGTATGCCACCGGCGTGAAGAACTGGCCGAGCTGACCGGAGGCGCCAATGGCCCACAGGCGCTCTTGCACCTTCATGCCCAGCTCTTTCTTTTCTTCCACGGTTGTGGCTGCCGCGAACGCGGTGCGGGCTTTTTCAAGCTCTGCATCTTCCGGCCAACCGAACCAGCCCTTGGCCGGGTTGCCGGAGAAGGCAATCGCCATGGGGTCGATCACGTCAGCGCCGATCCACCAGGTGTGGAACATGTTCCAGCCACCCTCAGACACCGGCTCGCGCTTGGCGCGGCGCGAGGTGAGCGTTGACCAGTCCATGGCCTGCACGTCCACCTTCATGCCGATTTTGCGCAGCTTTTCTGCGGTGATCAGCGAGAACGCTGAAAGGACAGGAACATCGGTCGGCTGCATGATCACAACCGGGGTGCCGTCATAGCCACTGTCGGCCAGGGCCGCTTTGGCTTTTTCGATGTCACCGGTTTTCATCACATCGCTACCGACATCGTTGTCGAGCGGCGTGCCGCAGGGGAACACCGAATAGCAGGTCTTCCAGAACTGCTGATCGCCCACGGCGCCGGCAAGATAGTCTTCCTGCTTCATGGCCATAATGGCGGCCCGGCGCACCTTCGCGTTGTCAAACGGCGGCAACAGGTGGTTGAAGCGGGCAAAGCCGATATTGCCGAGGGGGTCGTTGATTTCCACCGTGATGTCCTGATTGGCCGAAAGGATCGGCATCAGGTCGTTGGCGGGCGATTCAAAATAGTCCACTTCCCCGCTGATCAGGGCGTTCATGGCTGTGGTCTGATCGGGGAAATAGGTCCATTCCACCCGGTCCACCTTGGCCACCTTGCCGCCGGCAGCAGCCGAAGGCGGCTCGGAGCGGGGCACATAATTGGGGTTTTTCAGGTAGACAACCTTCGAACCGGGCACCCAGTCCTTCTTGGAGAACATGAACGGGCCGGAGCCGATATGCTCCTCGATCTGCTTGAACGGATCGGTTTCGGCCATGCGCTTCGGCATCATGAACGGCACGTTGGACGAAATCTTACCGATGGATTCCAGCACCAGGCCATAAGGCTGGGAGAGCTTCATGACGATGGTTTTGGCATCCGGCGCGGTGAGGCTTTCGATCACCTCGAACAGCGCCTGGCCCATGCCGTCGCGCTTGCCCCAGCGCTGCAGGGAGGCAATGCAGTCCTCTGCCGTCACATCCGGGCCGTCATGCCATTTCAGGCCGTCCCGCAACTTGAAGGTCCAGGTCAAGCCGTCGTCGGACTTGGTCCAGGTGTCAACCATCTGAGGCTGGGGCTTGAAGTTCTCGTCCATGGCAAACAGCGTGTCATAGATGAGATAGCCGTGGTTGCGGGAGATGTAAGCCGTGGTCCAGATCGGATCCAGGTTCTTCAGGTCGGCATGGGGGATCACGCGCAGAACTTTTTCGGCAGCCGCCTCACCAATGGCGCCGAACGAGCCGAGGGCCAAGGGTATGGCCACAGCCGCTGCGGTCAGGAATTTTCGTTTCGTCCAACTGAGCATGTTTCACTGTCCTCCTGCTTAAGTCTCTGACCATGAGTTAACGACTTCCGCCCCTGCGGTGTCAATGATTGTTGATCTGAGTTGACGCCATTCCCGCGGCCTGACACAGTTCATGGCTCGATTTTCGTTCCCCCACCCCTTCAAGAAGACCGCAGGTCCAAGATGCCGAAGCCCCGAATTGCCATTGCCGGTTTCCAGCACGAAACCAACACCTTTGCTCCGATGCCGACGAAGATTGAAGATTTCGAGCTGGCCGGCGCCTGGCCCGGCCTGATGCGCGGGGCACAGATTCTGGAGACGTTCACAGGGCTCAACATCCCCTTGAGCGGGTTTATCGACGCCGGCGACGATATGGACCTGGTGCCGCTGTTCTGGGGCGCTGCGGAGCCGGGCGGCTATGTGGATCAGGGCGGGTTTGACGCGATGGTGGGCATGATCACCGATGATCTCGCCGCGGCCGGCCGGCTGGACGGGGTCTATCTGGATCTCCATGGGGCCATGGTGACCGACGATTTTGAGGATGGTGAGGGCGAGGTCCTGCGCCGCGTGCGGGCGGTGGTGGGCGATGACATGCCGATCGCCGTGAGCCTGGATCTGCATGGGAACCAGACGGAAAACTTTGTGGACCTGGCCACGGTCGTGACCATCTACCGCACCTATCCGCATATCGACATGGCGGAAACCGGCGCGCGGGCCCGGGCCCTTTTGGGCCAGATCCTTGAACGCGGCGCGCCGTTTGCGAAGGCGTTTCGGCAAGTGGACTATATGGTGCCTATTCAGGCGCAATCGACCATGCATGAGCCGTGCAAGCGGATCTATGACGAGATGGCCGCTCTGCAAGGCGGGCCCGTTGCCTCCATCGATCTGGCCACAGGCTTCCCGCCGGCCGACATCGCCCATTGCGGCGCCTCGCTGGTGGCCTATGGGGAAACCCAGGCGGATGCGGATGGGGCGGCCGATGCGCTGCTGGCCATCGTCAACGATGCGGAAAAGGACTTCCACGACCCGCTCATCCCCACCGAAGAGGCGGTGCGCAAGGCCATGGATCTGGCGAAAACCGCCAGCAAACCGGTGGCCATTGCCGACCCGCAGGACAACCCGGGCGCCGGCGCCACCAGCGACACCACGGGCATTCTGGAGGCGCTGATCAAGCTGGGCGCGCGCAAGGCCGCCTTGGCCATGCTGTGGGACCCGGAAACGGCCGCGCGGGCCCATGAGGTGGGCATCGGCGGGACGTTCGAGGCCTCCATCGGCGGCCGCTTTCCTCAACTCGGCTGCCAGCCGGTGAACGCGACGGTGAAAGTCGAGGCCCTGTCAGAC
>JANQOW010000148.1 GCA_028285595.1 Hyphomicrobiales bacterium | reverse complement strand
ACAACGCCTGCACGCGGCGGCGGAGGGGGATTTCGTGGTGGCCTTCTACAACCCCAAATCCCAGCGCCGCACCGACCAGATTGTGCGCGCCATGGACATATTGGGGCAACACCGCCCACCCACAACGCCCGTGATCATCGCCTCCAGCCTGGGGCGTCCGGAGGAGCATGTGCGCGTGCGCGCCCTCTCAGAGTTTGATCCGAACGAGGTGGATATGCTGACCCTTGTGATGGTGGGCTCATCAGAGACCAGAACCTTGCAGACCGGCGATGGCGCGGTCTGGACCTACACCCCCCGGGGCTATGCTAAGAAACGTGAGGCTGCTGAATAATGACTGTGCATTTTGTTGGCGCCGGCCCCGGCGCTCCGGACCTGATCACCGTCCGCGGCTTGAAGATCATCGAGCGCTGCCAGGTGTGCCTTTATGCAGGCTCACTGGTGCCGGAGGACGTGGTGGCTGCCGCCCCGGAGGGCGCGCGGGTGCTCGACACCGCGCCGATGAACCTTGAAGAAATCATCGATGAGATGACGGCGGCCCATAAGGCCGGACATGATGTGGCGCGTGTCCACTCAGGCGACCCCTCTATCTACGGCGCCATCGCAGAGCAGATGCGCCGGCTCGACGCGTTGGGCATTGACTATGACGTCACGCCCGGCGTATCCGCCTATGCGGCCGCCGCTGCGGAACTGAAGAGCGAGCTGACATTGCCGGAAATCGCTCAGACGGTGATCCTCACCAGAACCACGATGAAAGCCTCTGCGATGCCGCCTGGTGAGGATCTGGACACCTTGGGCCGCACCGGCGCCACGTTGGCCATCCACCTCTCCGTGCGCAACCTGAAGGCCATTGAGCGCGAGCTGACACCGCATTACGGCGCCGATTGCCCTGTGGTGGTGGTCTACCGGGCTACCTGGCCCGATCAGATGATCCTCAAGGGCACCTTGAGCGATATTGCCGGCAAGGTGCGCCAGGCCAAGCTCACGCGCACGGCCCTGGTGATGGTGGGCCGGGTGTTTGGCGCTCACGAGTTCCGCGACAGTGCGCTCTACGACGCAGCTTATGAACACGTGCTGCGCAACCGCAAGACGGTGCGCGCGTAGCGGCCTCTTAAGCGGCCCGCGCGCGCTCAAACCCCCGAGCCAGGCGCTCCGCCAGTCCCCAGCCATAAAGCACGATGGTTGCGGACCAATCGCCCGTCTGATCCTTGAGGGTCAGTTTGGCGGATGAATATCGCCAATAGCGGCGCACCTTAAGGTCGTGCACCGCCCGCCACGGGATGAACAGGGGCTGGTGTCCCACCTTGAAAAAAACCAGGGTGCGGATGTGAATGCCTGCGTCAGAGACCGTCACCCTAAGGCAATTGCTGTAGTTGCAAAAAATCCTGAGGCGCGCGCTGCACCATTTGAAGACCTCACCGTCCGGCGGCGCGTCGCTGCCGAACCGTTTGGCGAGTTCTGACCAGCCCCCAACGCGCGAGATGAGGGTGACGATGGCCATCCAGAACAGAGGGAAGCCAATGGCGAACCCGGCTATGGCGAGGAGCGTGATGGTTGTTTCTTGCATGAGAGGAGGCGCATCAGGGCGGCGGCGGGCCGCCGCCCTGGCTTCATAATGGGTGCGATCGGCTATTTCGCCCCGGCAACGGCGTCAGCGGTCCCCTGGATAAAGGCGCTGATCTTCTTGATTTCGGCCGCGTCGAGCCTGCCTTTAAAGCTCGGCATTCCGGCCTCCGCTAACGCATCGGACAGCAAGATCTGCTCCAACTGTTCAATCGTTGTTTTCTCGGCATACCCGAGATTGGGCACGTTCCCACCATTGTTGACGGCTGGCACACCGTGGCAGAAGACGCAGTTGGCGATGTAAAGTGCGGCACCTGCGGCGTAGTCGTCCTTGTTGTAGGCAACGCCTTTAACCAGTTTGCCTGCATCCGCGTTCACGAAAGAGGGCATCTTGGCCTCGCCGCCCACTTTGAAGGTGTAGACCGTGCCTGGGCCCACCCGGTCTGTGTGACGCTGAGTGATGCCGTAAACACCGCCCCACCCTGCCAGAACTGAGACAAACTGCTGGCCGTCCACCTCGTAGGTCGAGGGGGCTGCAACCACGCCTGAGCCAACCGGAGTTTGCCAGATGGTGGCGCCAGTGGTCGCGTCATAGGCGATGAACCGCCCATCAGCGGAGCCTTGGAACACCAGGTTGCCGGCCGTTGCCAATGTTCCGCCGTTCCAGGGCGCAACATATTGCTGGCGCCAGACTTCCTTTTGCTTCACCGGATCCCACGCGATCAGCGTGCCAAACGGCCTTTCACCGGGCGGTGTGGCGGACACCAGCCACCCCAGGTTCCAACCCAGATTTGAGTGCGGACGGCCGGGCAGGTTCGCGTTGAACGACCATGCCTCGGGGCTGTCCTGCTCCAAAAGCAGCGGCACGCCCTGTGCCGGGATGTAAACGAGCCCGGTTTGAGGCGAATAACTCATCGGATGCCAGTTGTGGGCGCCGTAGGGCGAAGGGGTCACCTCGAACTTGACCTTTGGATCACGGGCGCGCGGGTCTTCGATTGGCCTCCCATTGGCATCGTAGGCCTTGGCCCATGTGGTCTTCACGAACGGTTCGGCTGAGATAAAGCCGCAATCTGTCCGGTCTACCACGTAGAAGAAACCGGATTTCGGCGCGTGCAGCATGGTCTTGCGCAGCTTGCCGTCGATCACCAGGTCAGCAAGGATGATGTGCTGGGTTGCGGTATAGTCCCAGTTGTCGCCCGGCACTTCCTGATAATGGCAGACATATTCTCCGGTTTCCGCGTTCAGTGCGACCAGCGAGGACAGGTACAGGTTGTCGCCGCCGCCCGGGCTGCGCAGATCGCGGTTCCAGGGCGAGCCGTTCCCGGTGCCCACATACATGATGCCCGTCTCTTCATCATAGGCCATGGCATCCCACATGGTGCCGCCGCCGCCGGCCTTCCAATACTCACCCTTTGGATCCCAGGTCAGCGCCGCACGGGCCATTGAGGCGTCCTCATGGGGCTTGGAGGGATCGCCCGGCACCGAGTACCAGCGCCACGCCTGGGTTCCTGTCTCTGCGTCGTAAGCCGTGAGGTAGCCGCGGACACCGTATTCAGCGCCGCCGTTTCCAATCACCACCTTGCCCTTGTAGACCCGGGGAGCGCCGGTGATGGTGTAGGCCATTTCCCGGTTCTCGATGGTGTCGACTTCCCAGACCTTCTCGCCGGATGCCGCATCAAGCGCCACCAGACGGCCGTCATAGGTTGCGACGAAGACCTTGCCTTTCCAGACGGCAACCCCCCGGTTCACCACATCGCAGCAGCCTTTGTACGCATAGCCCCGCGGCACTTTGGGATCATAGGTCCAAATGGCCTTTCCCGTGCGGGCATCCAGTGCATGGACAACCGACCAGGACGCGGTGACATACATCACGCCGTCGATGACAACGGGGGTGGCTTCAACACCGCGCGTGCTTTTCAGGTCATAGGACCACGCCAGGCCCAACTGAGGCGCATTCCCGGTGTTGATTTGCTGAAGCTTTGAGAATCGGCTCTCGGCATAGTTCAAGCCATAGCTGGGCCAGTTCTTTGTGGATTTGTCATTGCTGACGATCGCTGCGCCATCAATCGCTTTGGTCGCAGCCGCAATCTTCTCCGGCGTCAGCTCTGAGGCCGTCGCCGCGCCGACCGCGCCCAGTGCAAAGGCAATGCCGACAGAAAACAGTGTTGCTAGTTTCATCCCACTTCCTCCGGTTATTATCTATTGGCGAGTGTGCAATGACTGTCATCGTACGCCGGATTTGCACGATGGCAAAATGCTTACCCGCCAATGCGGAGAAATCTCGTTCAGTCTTGCTGCTATTGTCACGTCAGGCCAGCAAGCGCCCCATAATCGCCAGCGCATGATTGAGGTTCCGCGCCGTCTCGATCTCCGGCAGTTTGGGCCGATCGAGCATGACCACAGGGATCGCCAACTCGCGCGCTGCGGCAATTTTGGGGGCCATTTTCTTGCCGCCGGAGTTCTTACTGACCAGATGCGTGATGTGCTCGGTGCGCATCAGCAAGAGCTCGTCCTCCAGTGCAAAGGGCGGGCGGGCCACCATGATCTTGTGCGGGGGCATGGGCGGTTCGGCGGGGCGCTCAATGACCCGCGCGGTCACGTGAATGTCCAGCCGCTCCAAAAACGGCGCCAGGCCGCCCGTTCCCACCGTGACCAGGGCGCGGGCGCCGGTGGGTAACGCGGCAGCGGCCTCCTCGGCGGTTTTCACATGGATCCAATTGTCCGCATCCAACGCCGCCCAGGCCGGGCGCTCCAAGCGGAAACAGGGCACATCTGCACCCGCGCTGGCCCTCGCCGCATTGGCGCTGATCTGTGCGGCATAGGGGTGGGTCGCATCGATCAGCAAATCCACCTCATTTTCCCTCAGGTAGCCCTCAAGAGGATCTGCGCCGCCAAAGCCGCCCACACGCACGGTTCCCGCCTGTTCAGCGGGTTGCGAAGTGCGCCCGGCAAGCGAGGTGATCACCTCGCAATTGGTCTCCTCGTTCAAAAGCTCCGCCAGCGCACGCGCATCTTCGGTTCCCCCGAGGATCAATATGCGTTTAGTCATTATCCATCCGCGCTCCTGGCCAAAATCCGCCCCTGCCGGTCCACCACTACAATATCTATCGCGCACGGTGCGTCGCGCAAGGTCTGAACCGCGGTAACCCGGGCCGCCGTTGCAATTTCCGCCGCGAGCGCATCGCCCTTGTCGCCGGCCAATTGCAAGACCTCAAGCGCCGTGTTGGCGGCCCTCGCTTTGTCGCTGAGGGCGTCATCTCCACTCACCTCGCCCAGACGGTCGGCAAGCCAGTTGAAATCCACCTGGCTGCGACCGGAATGCAGGTCCAAAAACCCCTGACCGAGCTTGGCCATCTTGGCAAATCCGCCGGCAATGGTGACGTTCCGGACCGGATTCTTGCGCAGATACTTCAGCATACCGCCGGCAAAATCGCCCATGTCCAACAGAGCCTCATCCGGCAGATCGTAAAGCGCCTTCACGGCCTTCTCGGAGGTCGAGCCGGTGGCGCCGGCCACGTGGGTGCGCCCTTGGGCCCGGGCCACATCTATGCCCCGGTGAATGGAATGGATCCAGGCTGAACAGGAGAACGGGTTTACAATGCCCGTGGTGCCCAGAATGGAGAGCCCGCCTTTGATGCCGAGCCTGGGGTTCCAGGTCTTAAGCGCCAATTCAGCTCCCTCCGGAACAGAAATTTCAATCTCCACATCGCCCGGTGCATTATGGGTTTTCGCAAGACTTTCAATGGTTTCAACCATCATGGCCCGGGGCACGGGGTTGATGGCGGGCTCGCCCGGCTCGATGGGCAAGCCGGGTAAGGTCACCGTGCCCACCCCCTCGCCGGCAAGAAAACGGACGCCGCTGCCAGGCATACCGCGGCGCACGGTCGACAAAATCAAAGCCCCGTGGGTCACGTCGGGATCATCACCGGCGTCCTTCACAATCCCGGCTTGCGCCCAGCCGTCGCCCTTGCCTTCGGCGGCCAATGCGAACGAGGGTGTCTGGCCCTTTGGCAGCACAATCTGAACCGGGTCGGGAAACTCACCGGTCAGCAGCGCCGTAAACGCAGCACGGGTGGCCGCAGTTGCGCATGCACCCGTGGTCCATCCACGTTTCAACTGATCCGACGGAGGCTGCATTGCAGGGCTCATAGCCTGGCTCTATACACTGCCCCAACCAAACGAAACAGAGTTTGCTCCGCTGATGCCCACAACGTCACCAAAAGGCCTGGTTATCGCCGCACCGTCGTCAGGATCAGGCAAAACCCTGGTGACCCTGGGTCTTTTGCGCGCCTTGGCCAAGGCTGGCCATGATGTGGGTTCGGCCAAAGCGGGCCCGGACTACATAGACCCGCGCTTTCATGAAGCGGCCACGGGCCGGCCATGCGTCAATCTAGATGCCTGGGCCATGCCGCCTGAACGGGTGGCTGCAATCGCTGCGCATGCTGCTGAGGGACGCAGCCTGTTGGTCATCGAAGGGGTAATGGGCCTGTTCGACGGGGCGGAAACCGGCGAAGGGTCCACGGCGGATCTGGCTGGATTGCTGGGATTTCCCATCATTCTGGTGGTGGATTCACTGCGCCAATCCCAGTCGGCGGCCGCTCTCGTGCGCGGCTTTGCCAGCCACCGGGCCGACTGCCGCATTGCCGGCGTGATCTTCAACAAAGTGGCCACGGACCGTCATGAAGGGATCCTGCGCACCGCCATGGAGCCCTTAGGCATTCCGGTTTTGGGGTGCGTGCGCAATATCTATGAGCTGGAAGTGCCCTCGCGCCATCTGGGCCTGGTGCAGGCGTCTGAACATGAGAGCCTGGAGCGTTTCATCGAAACCGCGGCGGACCTGGTGGCCGCCGCGCTGGATCTTGACGGCTTGAGCGCGCTGGCGGATGGAACGCTGGACGCGCCGGCCCCCGCCCCCTCGGTTGCGCCGCTTGGCCAGAGAATAGCAATTGCCGACGACAAAGCGTTTGCCTTCAGCTACCCTCATCTTTTGAGCGGCTGGCGCAAAGCCGGAGCAGAGCTCACGATGTTCTCGCCTCTGAACGATGAGGCCCCGGCCGGGGATGCGGATGCGATTTATCTGCCCGGCGGCTACCCCGAGCTGCATGCGGGGCGGTTGGCGGGCAACACTGTGTTTCTGAACGGTCTGCGAGCCGCCGCGGCGCGGAGCGCTCTGATTTATGGAGAGTGCGGTGGCTTCATGGTGTTGGGCGACGGCCTCATCGACGCGGAAGGCCAAGCCCATCAAATGTCCGGTCTTCTTTCTGTCGTTACATCATTTGAGAAACGCAAGTTACATCTGGGCTACCGACGTTTGCGTTGTGAGGGCCCCCTGCCCTTCGGCAAAGTGCTCCGGGGTCATGAATTTCACTACTCAACACTGATCTCTCAAGGTGACGGTGACGCGCTGTTCACAGCCCAGGATGCGGCAGGCCGGGACTTGGGTGAAATTGGGTTGAGATCCGGCACGGTGATGGGCTCCTATGCCCATGTGATCGATCAGGAACAGGCATCATGACCGCAGCTCTGATGCTCCAGGGCACCGGCTCAAATGTGGGCAAGTCCATGATTACCGCCGGGCTGTGCCGCGCCTACACCAAGCGTGGCTTAAAGGTGCGCCCGTTCAAGCCGCAAAACATGTCGAACAACGCAGCCGTAACGGCGGATGGCGGGGAAATCGGCCGGGCTCAGGCGCTTCAGGCCATCGCCTGCGGGGTGGAGCCCAGCGTGCACATGAATCCGGTGTTGCTGAAACCAGAGACGGAGACCGGCGCCCAGGTGGTGGTGCGCGGGGTCCGGGTGGAAAGCCTGAAGGCGCGCGCCTACATGGCCAAGCGGGCGGCCTACCTGCCGGCCATTCTGGAAAGCTTTGAAACCCTCGGGGAACAGGCTGATCTTATTTTGGTGGAAGGGGCCGGCTCACCCGCTGAAATTAATTTACGTAACGACGATATTGCAAATATGGGCTTTGCCCATGCAGCACATGTTCCTGTGGCCCTGATCGGGGATATCCACCGTGGCGGCGTGATGGCGTCCATCGCCGGCACGCTGCAAATCATCTCGCCGGAAGACGCCGCTCAGATCAAGACGTTCCTGATCAACAACTTTCATGGGGACGTTTCGCTATTTGACGACGGACGGCGCTGGCTGGAAGACCATTGCCAGATCCCCTGTGCGGGCATTATCCCGCATTTTGCCGGTGCGGTGCGTCTGCCTGCGGAGGATGCCGTAGCGCTGGAGGATGCCGCGCTGATGGGATCGGGCAAGATCAAGATCGCGGTGCCGAGGCTGGCCCGGATTGCCAATTTCGACGATCTGGACCCCTTGAAGCTGGAGCCGGATGTCACGCTTGAAATCGTCCAGCCCGGCACCGCCCTTCCCGGCGATGCTGATCTGGTGCTGATCCCCGGTTCAAAAGCCACCATCAGCGACTTAAAGGATTTCCGCGCTCAGGGCTGGGATATTGATCTGGCCGCCCATGTGCGCCGCGGCGGACGGGTTTTGGGCCTGTGCGGCGGCTATCAGATGCTGGGACGCCAGTTGAGCGATCCTGAGGGCATTGAAGGGCCGGCAGGCCAAGTGGACGGCCTGGGTCACTTGGATGTGGAAACGGTCTTAACGCCCGATAAGTCTTTGGAGCGGGTGGAGGCGATCCATCTTGCAAGCGGCCTCGCCCTCCAGGGCTACGAGATGCATATTGGGCGCACGGAAGGGCCTGACTGCGAGCGGGCCTTTGCGTCGGTGGGCGGCACGCCGGAAGGGGCATCCAGCCGGGACAGTCGGATCCAGGCCACCTATTTGCATGGGTTGTTTGCCTCAGACGCGTTCAGGGCCACATATCTGAAGACCCTCGGCGCGGCTGAGGGCACAGCAAGCTATCAGGCGTCGGTGGAGACAACCTTGGACGAACTGGCAGCGCATCTGGAGCAGTTTGTGGACCTGGATGGATTGCTTGCCATTGCGGAGGGCTCATGCTGACCCGCACCTCCCGTGACCAACCCATCGAACATGGCGGCGAGCCTGGCGGTCAGGGCGGGGGTTGGCTTGATCTCTCCACCGGCATCAACCAGGTGCCCTATCCGTTCATGGCGCCCGCGCCGGAGAGCTGGACCCGGCTGCCTTTGAAGGCCGACACCGAGGCCCTTCTGGCCGCGGCAGTCGCCTATTACCAATCCGCCGGACCGGAGCACCTCACCGCTGCCCCGGGCTCCCAGGCGCTGATCCAGTTGCTGCCGCGGGTGTTTGAGGCCTCCAGGGTGCAGATCGTCGGTCCCACCTACGGCGAGCACGCCGTGTGCTGGGGCCGGGCGGGCCATGCGGTGGTTGAGATTGCCCGGCTGGAGGAGGCTGATCCCGGCCACACAACCATTGTGGTCAACCCAAACAATCCCGATGGGCGCTGCTATAGCCGGGACATGCTGGCCGAAGCGGCTGAACGGCATCGCCGGGCCGGGAGCTGGCTGGTCGTGGATGAAGCCTTCGGCGATCTGGTTCCAGCCGCCAGCGCAGGCCTCTTGGTGCGGGACGGCAATGTGATCGTCCTGAAATCCTTCGGTAAATTCTTCGGACTGGCAGGCTTGCGCCTTGGGTTCGCGCTGGCGCCGGTGGCGCTGTCCGAAACGCTTCGCGCCGAGTTCGGGCCGTGGGCGGTGAGCGGCCCCGCGCTGACCATTGCAACGCGCGCCCTGGCCGATGAGACCTGGCAGCAGCAGACCCGCGAGCGGCTTGCAGACGATGCGGTGCGGCTTGACGGCCATCTCGCCGCGGCAGGGCTTGAAGTGGTGGGCGGCACGGATCTTTACCGGCTGATCCACTCTGAACAGGCTCAAAGACTTTATGAGCATCTGCGCACTTCAAAGGTCCACGTGCGCCGCTTCTCCGATCACCCCAACTGGCTGCGCTTCGGCCTGCCGGCGCCCGATGACGAAGAGCGATTGCGCGAGGCTCTGAGCCGCCTGTCCAGGTGAAATGGCGCCCCGCGCCTTGGGGATGGTTGAAAGCGCCGGTTGTCAGAACCATTTTAGAAGCTCTTTGAAGGCCACGCTTCTGTGGCCGATGCATCGGTTGATACACGCAAATGACCCTGGCGAGCGAAAAGGACGCCCGATGAAAGCCTTGATTGTTTACGCGCATCCAGAGCCGCAGTCTTTCAACAACGCCATGAAGGACTGCGCCGAGAAAACACTCCGCTCCATGGGCTGGGAAGTGGAGGTCAGCGATCTCTATGCACAAGGCTTCAAGGCGGTCGCGGACGGTGATGACTTTAAGGATCGGGTTGACCCTGCATTTCTGAAATATGCCGCAGAGCAGGCCCATGCATCGGCCGATGGCGCGGGCTTCTGCGACGACGTTGCTGCGGAGATTGAGAAGCTGAAGTCGGCGGACCTGTTGATCTTTCAGTTTCCCATGTGGTGGTTCGGGTTTCCTGCGATCCTGAAAGGCTGGGTGGACCGCGTGTTCGCTGCGGGCACAATCTACGGCGGCGATATCGGCATGTTCAGCGAAGGGCTGTTCCGCGGTAAACGCGCCCTTGTCTCATTCACGTCCGGGGCGACCAAGCAGACATACAGCGGTGTCGGTCTTTACGGCCGCGCCGACGTTACACTCTGGCCCATTGAGAATGGCGTCTTGAACTTTGCCGGGTTTTCCGTGCTCCCCCACTTTCAGGCAGAAGCCCCAGCCAAACTCGATGATGCCGGCCGCAAAGCCATTCTGGAGAACTGGGCAAGTTATCTGCGGTCAATCGATGACCATACACCTCTTGAGTTTCATGACCTTGGAGACTTTGATCAATCGAAGGCATGGACGCTGCGAGCGGGGATCAAAGGCCGCACCGTTGGCCAAGATGGCGTCGGCGAATAGGGCTACTGGGCCTTCGCGAGAGGCTTGATCTCAATGCGTTCAAGCAAGGGGATGCGCGCCTGCAAGCCTGATCCGACGGTGCGGTGCACCTCAGACCCCCGGTACACCATCGCCTGACTGCCCTCCGGCACGTTGAAGATCGAAAGAAAGCCGCCTGCAAGCAAAGCCATGGCAAACGCCAACGATGCGAGTGTGCGCACGTTAAATCCCCTTTTTCACCAGGAACGCTATCTGTACTGTAGGGCAAAGTCGTAAAAATTCTCCGATCCAAACGTCTGAGCGCAGTCTTTAAACCCGATGTCGTTTCTCCAAACCTCTCTGATCGTCACCGCACTCGCCCTCTTGGCCGAGCGCAGGATCGGGTATGCGGACTGGCTGGTGCCGCGCTTTGGCCACCCGGTTGTGTGGATCGGCAATCTGATTTCCCGCCTTGAAACCAAGCTGAACCGAAAAGAGTTGTCAGAGCAACAGCGGCGCACCAGGGGGGTGGTCATGCTGATGGCCGTACTGGCGGCGGTGGGTCTTGTCGCCGTGGGCCTGATGATGGCGCTGCGCCTGCTCACCTACGGCTGGATCTTGGAGGCGCTGATCGCCACCAGCCTTCTGTGCCAGAAGGAGCTGGGTGAGCGGGTGGAACAGGTGGCCGATGATCTGGACCAGAGCCTGGACGCCGGGCGGGAAGCGGTAAGCCATCTTGTGGGCCGTGATACGCAGGAGTTGGACGAGACGGGCGTCAGCAAGGCGGCCATTGAGAGCCTGTCGGAAAACTCATCAGACGGCATCATCGCCCCGGCCTTTTGGATGTTGTTCGGCGGGCTTGCCGGTGCTGCGATCTATAAGGCCATCAACACGGCCGACAGCATGGTGGGCTACCGCAACGAGCGCTACGGCGCCTTCGGCTGGGCCTCAGCCAAGCTGGACGATCTGATGAACCTGATCCCCGCCCGCCTCACCGGCCTGCTGCTCAGCCTTGTGATGTTCACCGTGAGCCCGAGCCGGGCCGGAAACGCCCTTAGCGCCATGTGGCGCGATGCGCCCAAGCATGCATCGCCCAATGCCGGCTGGCCGGAAGCGGCCATGGCGGGGGCTTTGGACATCTCGCTTGGGGGTCCTCGGGACTATGGCGGCGTGGCGGCCGACCTGCCCCACATGGGCAACGGCAGCAAAGAGATCACAAGCAAGACCGTCCGCCAGGCGCTGCAGCTCTACTATCTGATGCTGAGCGCCTTCGTGGTCCTCATAGGGGTGCCTGCGGCCATCTGGATCTTCATTTGAGGGTCAAGGGCAGACCCGCTGAGACCAGGACCACGCTGTCCACCGCAGCGGCAACTTTCTGATTGAGAATGCCGGCTTCATCGCGAAAACGCCGGGCCAGGGCGTTTTCCGGCACGATGCCCAGCCCCACCTCGTTGGAGACAAGAACAAGCTTCGCCTCACATGCCGCGATGGCGTCAAGCAGGCGGGTCGTATGGTCCGCGACGTCATGCTCGCCCAAGATGAGGTTGGTGAGCCACAGGGTCAGGCAATCCACCAGGAGGAAGTGACCAGGCCCACCGGCCTCGGCAATGGCGTCGGTCAGTGCGATCGGGGTTTCGACCGTGCGCCAGGCCTCCCCGCGCCGCGCCACGTGGGCGGCAATGCGGGTTGTCATTTCGCCGTCATAGGCCTCGGCCGTGGCGATGTAGACCAGAGGGCCTTCATGGCCGGCGCTCAGGCCTTCTGCATAGGTGCTTTTACCGGATCTTGCGCCGCCAAGAACGAGGGTTGAGTTCACATCTGTCATGACGGTCACCATAGATCACCGCGCGCGCCCGGCGGCAAGGGCGTTCAGGCAAAATTAACCATGCGAGCTAACCTGCGGTTCATCATGCTGGCCCAAACTCAACACCCAGGGGATGGTTCAGTGGGTCGAGGGAAACATGCGCTTAGCTGCCGGTTTGGTTGGTATCACTTTGTGCTGCGTATCCGGTCTTGCCGGTGCACATGGGGCAAAACCCTATCTGGGTCTCAAAGGCCAGCTTTACTTCGACGATGGATCTGGCAGAGATGTGCGCCAGGTGACTGTGCCGCGGCATGTACCGCCGCAATATGTGGCCCGCGCGCCGATTGATTTCTCGTACCCGGAAAGCGCCGCCTCCGGCGGCCTGGCTGAACAGGCAAACCGGAGCCCGCTCTCGAGCGGTGAAAGCGGGTGGGGCCTTGAGATCGGGGATGGGGCCAAGCTGAAATTTGCTTATGACGAGAACACCAAACTGAGCCTCGGCATGGGGATGTGGAAGGTCAAGGTGGGCGTCACCAAAAAACTCGGCGGCCCAGCCCGTGAAGAAGACACAGCGCCCCGACCGGTGCGGCACTCGAGCGCTGCCGGCATGGGCCGCATCGAAACGGCCGCCTCATATTAAGAAGCCGCAGTCGGCAGACGGCACCAGGATGCGCTGGAAATAGACCGGCTTTTGAGCCGTGGTGAAGGCCCGGGCGTGGATCTCCAGAACCTCTTGGCCGTGTGCCAGACCAAACGCCTCAGCACAAACCTTATCCACCACACCGGTCTGAACCATGTGGCTGGCATCGGCAGCAGCCATGGCGAAGCGCTCTTCCAAATAGGGCCGAATGTTCACCATATCCAGCTCGTCAGGGTCCACAGCTTCAAGGCCGGGCACCGCCTTCGCGCTCAGAAACATCTCCGCGCCCACCAGTGTTCCGTCCTGCAAAGTGACTTGGCGGCGGATGCGTACATAATCCGGCGCCCCGCCCAAAAACTCCGTCCACACACCGGTGTCGCCCACCCGTTCAATCGAAAGCCGCTCCTTGGATATGCGCAAGGGATGGCCGGTGCGCTTGTCCACAAAGCGAAAGTGCCAAATGTCTCGCCCCAACGGCTCACCGGAGGCCACGCGCGTACCATCCCCCCTCCGGCGCACAATTGCACCCATCTGCTGAAGCTGGCGCAGCGCCGCTTGGACAGTCCCGAGACTCACGCCCAGAATCTCCGTAAGCCATATCTCTGGCGGCACGTAATCGCCGGGTTTCAGGACGCCCTTTCGGATGGCCGCGGCAATGGCCAGGCGCGCCGCGCTGCGTTTGGTGCGCCGTGGGCTGAGGCTGGCCTCTTTCATGGCTGCGGCGAGAGCGGCGGCAACGGCAGCTTGCTGGGGATCAGGCTTGCGGCTGGCCGGGCTGCTCATGAGGCCTCTTTCGGCGCGCGCCGGAAGGCCCGCACCAGGACAAATGCAGTGAGCGCCAGGAACGCCAGCGCGATCGGGCTGCCCAACATGGCAGACAGATCGGATTTATGCAGCAGCAAGGATTGGCGCAGAGAGGTTTCCAGCATGCCGCCGAGCAGAAATCCAATGACCAGGCACACCACAGGAAACCCGGTGCGGCGCATGGCCAAGCCGACACCGGCAAAGGCCAGCATGACACCCACATCGAAAAGAGACTGTCCGGGCAGATAAACCCCCACGATGCACAAGATCAAGACCGGCGGCAGGATCACCGACTTGGGCGTCTTGGCCACCAGGCTCCAGATTGGGATGCCAAGCTTGCCGATCACCAGATGCACGCCGTTTGCCATCAGCATGGAGGCGAAGAGCGCATAGATCAGTTCGCCATGCATGGTCATCATGAAGGGGCCCGGAACGATGCCGTGGATAATGAAGGCGCCGATCAGCAGGGCCGCAGCGATGTTCCCCGGAACGCCCAGCGCGATGGTGGGCACCAGATTGGCGCCCACAACAGCACTGTTGGCCGCTTCGGTGGCGATGATGCCTTGAGGGTTGCCTTTGCCGAAGCTCTCAGGTTCTGCGGAAGCCCGCTTGGCAGCGCCATAACTCAAGAATGCGGCCAGGGTTACGCCCAGACCCGGCAGCATGCCCACGCCGGAACCGATGAGCGCAGAGCGGCCAATGGTCTTCCAATGAGAGAAGAATTCTCCAATGGGCAGGGCCGTGCGGCCTTTGCTCTGAGATTGGCCGGCCGCAGCGGCTGCGCTCTGCTGGCGCTTCAAATCGAACATCTGCTCTATCACCGAAGCCAGGGCCAGACAGCCGATGGCCACCGCGGAGATGGAGAGGCCGTCGTAAAGGTTCACCTGGTCAAAGGTCATGCGCTGGGTGCTGTCCACCGGATCAAGACCGATGGTGGAGAGGAACACGCCCCCGAATATGGCAATGAGACCTTTCGTTGGCGAAGAGCTTGAAATGCCGGCCAGAAGCGAGAAGGCGAAGATGAGAATGGCGGTGTATTCCAGCGGCCCGAACTGCAGAGCCACCGCGGCGAACGGGACCACCAGGATGATCAGCAGCACATCGGAGATCATGTCGCCGGTTACGGACGAATAGAGCGCGTATTTCATGGCGCGCTTGGCCTCGCCGCGCTGGGTCATGGGATAGCCGTCGAAGGCCGAGGCGGCCGCTTCCGGGGTTCCGGGCGAGTTCAACAGAATGGCCGGAATGGCTCCACCCGACGTGCCGCCCTTGTTGACCCCCACCAGGAAGGCGATGGCCGGAAGTGGCGACATGTAGAAGGTGATGGGAATGAGGATGGCCAGAGCCGTCACAGAGCCCAAACCCGGGATGGCCCCGATCAGGATGCCGAGCGTTACTCCGGCGGCAATGAACGCCAGATTGACCAGGGTGAACGCGGCCTCAAAGCCGGCAAGGAGGCTCTCTATCATGGCAGGTCCACTGTGAAGATCACCCAGGCGGCACCTTCGACCGCAAGCGGAAAGACCAAAGCCATGGCTGCAATCAGCCACCAGGTGCGGTTGCCGGAAAACACCATCGCCCCGGCAATGACAACGGGCGCCATGACCAGGAATCCAAGCTTAGAGAGCGCCAGCATGATGGCCACGGCCAAAGCGGTCCAAACGGCCATTTCCGTGATGACCTGCAGGCCGCCGCCGCCGGAGGGCGCCTGGCGCCATCGCCTGGCCAAAAGCACCACCGAGAGCAACAGAACGGTCCCGGCGGCCAGGTTCGGGAAGAAACCCGGCGCCACGTCGAACTGGCTGTCGGCCGGCTGGGTGTGGTTGGGGATCAACCAGAGGAGTGCAAAAAGCGCCAGCGCCGCCAGACACAGTCCGGCGGCTATATCGACGCCGCGCCCGCCGGGCGCGACGTCGTCAAGGTCTGCGTCATCGCTCACTTGGTTTTTTCGATAACCTGCTTCAGTCCTTCAATGGTTTTGGCAATGTCGGCCTTCAATGCCTCAGAGCCCACGAACTTGACCGGGAACTTCAGCTTGTTGGTCACCAGATCACCGAAGGCTTTGTCTTTGGTGGCCGCTTCCATGGCGCTTTCCAGCTTTTTCACCACCGCGTCAGGCGTGCCTTTGGGCACCACGATCACCGCCTGGCTTGGCATGGAGACGCCGTATTTCTCGCTGACCGACGGCACGTCCGGCGAGCCCAAAAGGCGCCCGGCGTTCATGGAGGCCAGAACCTTCATCTTGTCGCCATAGCGGTTGTGAATGCCACCGGACCAGGCAAAGTCGATCTTGCCGCCCAAGAGGAAGGGCACCATTTCACCCCCGCCCTTTGTGGGGATGCCGGTCCACTTCACCCCTTCCTGACCGCCGATGAAATTTATGTAGGAACGCGACATGGCACTTTGGTCTGCGAAGTTCAGATTGGTCTTTTTGGCATGCTCAATGAGCTCGTCCATGCTGTTGAACGGCGCGTCGGCCTTAGCCACGATGGCCTGCTGATACTCGGTGATCTGGCCCACATAGGTGAAGCTCTCCAGATCATAGGACACTTTTTGCGTAAGCGGCGGCCACATGAGCGAGGTGGAGGCGGCGAACAGCAAGGTGTAGCCGTCCGGCTTGGCAGCCGCCACTTCGGAGGCCCCCACCGCACCGCCGGCGCCTGGCCGCGTCTTAACAACCACATTGGCCCCCAGCTCTTTAGCGAGCGCCTTGGAATAAACCCGGGCCATGGTTTCAGTAGAACCGCCAGCCTTATAGGGAATGACAAGCGTTACGGGCTTTTCAGGGTAATCAGCCTTAGCGGCTTCAAACCCAGTGAGCAGCGCGGCCGCGGCGAATGCGGCGGATAAAACAGCGCGTCGGTGCAGTGTGTTCATGGTGCTCTCCTTGTCAGGTCTTACGTTGTTGTTGCAAGATTGGTTAAAACTACATAGTTTTAGCAAAACTGTCCATAGCATGAAGGATTGACCCCGGTGACCCCTGAAACCTGGCACGGCCCCATTGCCCGCGATCTTGTGGGCGACAATGCACCTTCTGTTCGCTCCGGCGATGATCCGGCGCTTTATGGCTCGGCGGTGATAGAGCCCTTGGAACCGGCGGAGGTGAGAAGCCACCGGACCTTTGTTCTGCGATACACGGCTGGCAAGCTCGGGCTCGATGACACGGGCGCTATCCGAGTGGCCTTCCGTATGGTCACCGATGCGGGCAAGCCACAAACGGACGATCCCGCAAAAGCAGGCTACGTCACGGCCACCTGCACCGGCGGCGGGCGCATTGTGCTGAGCATCGGGCCTCATGGCCAGAGACCTTGGAACCGGACGGTGACGGCGCAACTGCGCGGCGGCTACTTGTCGGAGGGCGACACCATCACCATCGTCTTCGGCGATACCAGCCAGGGCTCGCCCGGCATGCTGATGCAAACCTTCGCCGAAGGGGGCTATGAGCTGCGCGTCTCCACCGACGTGCAGGCCACGGGCAACTTTCTGCCTCTGGACGAGCAGTTCTCCCTGCCTGTGGTGGCCGGCAAGGCTGCTGTGTGGAAAGCGGTTCTGCCCACACTCCGGCGACCGGGCGAGCCATTTCATCTGGGCCTCAAAGCCGAAGATGCCTGGGGCAACCCGACGAACATCGCCAGCGGCCAGATTGAGCTGGTGCCCTCGCTGAAGGTCGAGGGCTTGCCCGCCCCGTTTGCCTATGCACCGTCCGACAGGTCTGTGGTGATCGAGGGCCTGACCGTTCAGGAAGAAGGCGTGCTGACCATCAAGATGCTGGTGGATGGCCAAGAGGCGGCCGAGGCCGGGCCCTTGGTGATCAAGGCCAGCAATGTGGCCGGGTTTTGGGGAGACCTGCATGGTCAGACCGGCGAGACCGTGGGCGTGAACTCGATTGAGAGCTATTTCGACTTTGCCCGCAACAAGGCGTTTCTGGAGGTCTCGGCCCATCAGGGGAACGACTTTCAGATCAACACCAAGTTCTGGGCAAAGCTCAACGACATCACGGCCGAGGTGGATGAACCTGGGCGGTTCACCGTCTTTCCGGGCTATGAATGGTCCGGCAACACCGCCATTGGCGGCGACCATAATGTGTTCTTCCGCACCGAAGGGCGCCAGATCCGGCGCTGCTCCCATGCGCTTCTGGAAGACCGCAGCGAGATGGACACCGATGCCCACACACTAACGGATCTCTACCGGTCATTGGAAGAGGAAGATTGCGTGATCTACGCCCATGTTGGCGGGCGTTACGCCAACATCCATTACGACCATGATGCCCGCCTGGAGACGGCGGTGGAGGTGCACTCGGCCTGGGGCACGTTTGAATGGATTTTGACCGACGGGTTTCCCTTGGGCCGCCGTGTGGGGGTTGTGGCCAACAGCGATGGGCACAAGGGCCGGCCCGGCGCGAGCTATCCGGGCTCTTCGGAGTTTGGGGCCTATGGCGGGCTCACCTGCTTTTTGACGAACCGGAACGATCGCGACGCGATCTTCGAGGCCCAGCGGCGGCGGCACCACTACGCCACCACCGGATGCCGGATGCACATGGATGTGTCGGTTGAGATCCCCGGCGGGGGAACGCTTTTTGAGCGCAACCCGGATGCCGTGCCCGATACGCCCACCCATGCCGTGGGCAAGGCCATGATGGGCGATATTGTTCAGACCGCTGCTGATGAGGTCGAGGTCTCCTTTGAGGTTTTGGCCCATGCCGGGATTGAGCGCATTGAGCTGCGCAACGGGACCGAAGTGCTTGAGGTGCTGCGGCCCTATGGCACGGCGGATCTGGGGAACCGGGTGCGCGTGGTGTGGGGCGGTGCGGAATATCGCGGCCGTGGGCGCGATACGAGCTGGCGCGGCCGCGCGGCGTTCAGCGAGGCCATGATCACCGGGTTTGAGACGATCAACCAATGGAACCAGGAGCGTCTGCTGCAGCAGGCCGGCGTTCATGGTGTGGTGTTCGACACCATCACCACGGGCAACTTCACGGGATTTGACGCCTGGTTGGAGGGTGAAGGGGGCACGCTCGATATTGCGACAGGCCTTGGCGATATGAGCCTCAACGTCGATGACATCGGCCTGGAGGATCAGGTGCTTGAAGCCGGTGGGCTGGAGCGCAAGTTGCGCGTGTTCCGTCTGCCCGGCGAAAGGCTTGGGCGGGAGATTAAGGCGACGCGCACGGTGAAACTCTCGGAGGCCGGCGATAATCCGCTGTGGATCTGCGTGACCACGGAAGATGGCTATCAGGCCTGGTCGAGCCCGGTTTATCTGTTCCGGTAGGAGCGCAAACAACATCGTCATCCCCGCGAAAGCGGGAAGCCAGGGGCCGCAAATCTCCATCGCTCCTGGGTCCCGGATATTTTGCTGGCGCAAAATTCCGGGATGACGCCGGGGTGGGCGGAGTGATTATCCCCTTACCCTGTGATCGTAGGTCAGCAGACAACATCGTCATCCCCGCGAAAGCGGGGAGCCAGGGGCGGAGATGACGGGGGTGTGGTCATCCCTCAACGCGGAAAACGCCCATAACCCCATGGTGAGGCGCGGTGGAAGGCCCTATTGTTGCTTAGAGCGAGGGGGCACATTCGCTTTGAGAGGCCGTGACGGAAGATCCATGCTGGCAAGACTTTTTCTGGCTGCAGCCATTTTGTTTGTGGCCGCCACAACAACCCAGGCCGCAAAACGCATTGGACTGGTCATCGGCAATGACACCTACGCGCACGTGCCGGTTCTGGAGAAAGCCCGCGCAGATGCCAGAGCCATTTCTGGAGCTCTCAGCGATGTGGGCTTCGACGTTACCCGCGTCCTGGACGCCGACCGCAGCAAGATGAACCGCGCCATCTCCACGTTCATCGGGAAGCTGCAACCGGGCGACACCGCGTTCGTGTTTTTCGCAGGGCACGGTGTGGAAATAGACGGGCAGAACTATCTCCTGCCCACCAACATTGAAGCTGCCGCCAATGCCAGTGAGGATTTCATCAGGTCTGAGAGCATTGGATTGAACGATGTGCTGGCGCGCGTTCAGGGCACGGGCGCGCGCATTACCCTCATGTTCATTGACGCCTGTCGCGACAACCCCTTCCAAAGCACGGCCGGCCGCAGCATCGGCGGCTCACGGGGCCTTGCCCGCATCACGGCGCCGGAGGGCACGTTCGTGGTGTTTTCCGCGGGCGCAGGCCAGCAGGCCCTTGACCGCCTGGAGGGTGATGATGCCAACCCCAATTCCGTCTTCACCCGAACCCTGCTGCCCAAGCTCGGCGAGCAGGGATTGGAACTGCGAGAGATGGTCTCCAAGGTGCGCCTGGAAGTCCGGAAGATTGCCCTCACCCAAAACCATCGGCAGTTTCCGGCCTACTATGATGAGCTGCTGGGCGAGTTCTACTTCAAACCCAAGGGCACTCAGACACCCGCCCCCGCTCCGGCCAGCAGCGCGCTCAGGGATGATTTTGAACGCGTCAGGTCGTTGAACACGGTTGTGGCGTATGAGGCCTTTCTGGAGAAGCACGGCGACACGAAAGACATCCTGGTGGATATCGCCAAGCAGCGCCTGGCCCTGCTTCAACCAGCGGCGGAGCCCGAGCCCGAACCGGAGACGGAACCCGCCTATGACGCGCGCAGAGCCCTCATTCTGGCAAGCCAGAAGCGCTTGAACGCTCTTGGGTGCACTGTGGGGGTCGCGGACGGCGTCTCCGGCCCCCGAACGCGCGGTGCCTTTCGAAGGTTCATCTCGGAAACCGGCGCGCGTTTGAACGTTTCGGATTTTGGCTCCCAGAAAGCGCTTGATTGGCTCAACCGGGCGTCCGGCACCCCTTGCGCGGCAGCCCCTCCAAAAGAGATCGTGGCTGTAGAAAAGCCAAAGCCTGCAACGCTGGCTGGTCGCTGGGCCTTCAAGGCAAGCTGCCCGCTCGCCATCCGCGCCTGGGGCACCACCACCTACCGTTCCCTCGGGGCCAACAAGTATGCCGTTGTCACAAAGGACAACTTCAAGAACCTGGCCAAAGGCACGGTCACCGATGCGGGCGGCGGACGTCTGGCGGTCAGGCTCGTCTGGCAGGATGGTGCCAAGGACAACTACACCGCCAGGCTCAGCGGCAATCGCAGAACCATCACGGGCGTGAACTACGCGGGCTGCAAGTTTACGGCGCGAAAGCAGGGTTAGGACGCGCTTGGGTCAATGAGCGACCAGCTCTGCCGCCGCGTCCTTGCGAAAGCGAGGGCGCGGGCTTCTTTTCCGCGTCCCTGCGAAAGCAGGGACCTTACCAGCCAAGGGCGCGGTATGAGTTATAGACCCCTGCCTTCACAGGGGAGCGGTATGGCTGCGGCGCTAGGGGATAAGAACCGTCGCCCCCAGCGTGGTCCCGCTCTCAATTGCTTCGTGCGCCTTTACCGCATCCTTAAGCGCGTACTCATAGTTGATGTTGGCATCCAGGATCCCATCACCAATGGCCTTGAAGAGGTCCCTGGCCGTCCATTCCAGATCTGAGCGCTTGGCCACATAGTGCATGATCGCCGGGCGTGTGATGAAGAGCGAGCCGCGCCGGCCCAGATCCTGGATGATGTCCACCGGATCAGGCGGGCCGGACACATGGCCATAAGCGGCGCACACCCCCATGAGCCGCAGACAATCCAGACTGTCCTGCAGCGTATCCTTGCCGATGGCCTCATAGACCACCGCACAGCCCTCCCCGTCCGTTACCTCGCGCACCACATCCACGAAGTTCGCCTCAGAGCGCACAACCGGGTGATGACACCCCGCTGCCCGGGCCACCTCCGCCTTTTCCGCGGTGCTCACTGTGCCCACCACCGTGGCGCCCAGAGCCTTGGCCCATTGGCACAAGATAAGCCCCATACCCCCGGCAGCGGCATGCACCAGAATGGTATCGCCCGGCTGGACCAAATAGGTGCGGTGGAGCAGATAGTGGGCCGTCATGCCTTTCATCAGAAGGGCCGCCACCTGGCGGTCATCGAGCCCGTCCGGCAAATGCAAGAGCTTGTCGGCCGGGTAGTTGCGCTTCTCAGAATAGCTGCCCAGCGGGGGAATGCCGTAGGCCACCCGGTCGCCGGCCGCAAAGTCCGTGACGCCCTCACCCACGCCCTCGACAACGCCAACGCCCTCAAACCCGATCACCACGGGCGGTTCGGGCACCGGCCAGGGATGAGAGATGCCGCCTCGGTGGTAGGTGTCGGCGAAGTTGACCCCCACCGCTGTGTGGCGCAGTTGCACTTCGCCCGGAGCGGGATCAGCCAGCGGCCAGTCTTCCCAGTTCATGGCGCTGGGCGGGCCCAGCTTGTGGATCACTTGGGCTTTGGGCATGCCGTCTCTCCTCCTCTCTGGTGCCGCCTATTTGTCTTTAAACCGCGCCGCATTAGCGGCTGCTGCGGCCTCAATATCCCCTTGTCCGAACGCTGAGGGCCGCGGCTCGGGCAGTTGCAGGGCCGCTTGCGTCTTCGGGCGCTCATCAATGCGCTTGAACCATGCGTTCAAGTGGTCCAGCCCGTCAACGCTCACCGTGGCCCAGAAGTAGCTGCGGGCCCAGGGATAGGTGGCCATATCGGCAATGGACATCTGATCGCCCACCAGCCACTCGCGCCCCTCAAGGCGGGTGTTCAGCACCTCCAACAGGCGGCGGCTTTCGTCCACATAACGGGTGATGGCATAGGGCACATCGTCTCCATTGGGCTTGGCGATGCGCTGGAAGAACATGGCCTGGCCCATCATGGGGCCAATGCCGCCCATCTGGAACATGAGCCATTGAAGGGTCTCTGAGCGCTCGTTGGGATCGTGACTGAGGAACATGTCGTACTTCTCAGCCAGGTACCAGAGGATGGCGCCGGATTCGAAGACCGCGAAATCATTGTTGCCCCGGTCCACAATGGTGGGGATGCGGCCGTTGGGGTTGAGCTTGAGATAATCAGGCGCCTTTTGCTCCTTCTTGGAGAAGCTGATGGGCACCATGTCATATTCAATCTCGCCTTCGTGGAGGAAAATCAGCGGCTTCCAGCCGTTCATGGTGTTGGCGGTGTAGAGCAGAATATCGGGTTGGGACATGTCCAATCTCCAGTGATGGGCGGGCTCCGGACTTGACGGCGCCGCGGTCGATCCGCAAAGTGAGATCACCGGGTACAAAAATCAACCAGTATACTTTTGGTAACCTTGAGATAAAGGCACCTCTCATGAAGGCAAAGGTGATTGAAGACGGCCAAGGCCGTCGGATCGCGCAGGACGTGTGCACCTCCCCGTGCGCCATCGAACGGGGCATGCGGATCATTGGCGGCAAGTGGACCGGGTCCATCCTCTGGCACCTGAAGGATGAGCCGGTGCGCTTCAACGACCTCGCCCGCATGATCGGCGGGGCCAGCAAGAAGATGTTCGCCGAGCGGCTGCGCCAACTGGAAGCCAATGGGCTGATCGAACGTGAGGTGCTGCAGACCTCACCGGTCTCCGTGCACTATTCCATCACCCCGCTCGGCGCCACGGCGCTGGGGTTCTTGGACGAACTGCGCAAATGGAGCGAGAGCCTGCCCCAGGACGCCGCCGATCAGGCTGCGTAGCGCTTCAACACGTCAGGGTCCGGCTCCAAGCCGAGCCCCGGCTTGTCCGGCACCTGCACCATGCCGTTCTTGGGCAAGGGGATGGTGGGATCGAGCCACGCCTCGGCCTCGATATAGAGCATCTCGAACATCTCGGTGTTCTGCTTGGCCGCCATGATCTGCGCGCTCGCCCAAAAGCCCGGGCCGAAATAGGGGCAGTGGGGCATAATGACCTTGCCGGCCTCAGCCGCCATATCGCAGATGGCCGCCATCTCCGAGATGCCGCCCACTTTGGTGACGGACGGCTGAGTGTAGGTGATGGCCGGGATGGTGCGGGCAAACTCCACCGACGTGCAGGCGTTCTCGCCACTGGCGATGGGCACGCCATATTCCTGCTCGAGAGCACTGAGCGCCGCTTCGCTGTCCGGCGGGAAAAGCGGCTCTTCCACCCAGTAGAGCCCCAGGCGCTTCATGTGGGGCATCAGTTCGGCAGCGTCGTCGGCCGACCAGTTGCAGTTCACATCGGTGACCATCTTGATCCCCTCGCCCACACCGGCCCGGCCCGCCTCGATGTTGGGCAGAGTGATCTCGTGCAGCTTCACCGCATCATAGCCTTCGTCCACTGACTTCTCGGCATATTTGCGCACCAGATCCGGCTCCCCATAGCGCACCAGGCTGGAATAGGCCGGCACCTCCTCGCGGGTGCGCCCGCCCAGAAGCGTGGCCACGGAGACGCCCTTCTCCTTGGCCGCAATGTCCCACAGGGCGATGTCCACCGCGGAAATGGCGAAGATGGAGATGCCATAGCGGCCATGCAGATGGAGCTTCTGCTGCAGCGACTTGTTGAAGGCGGGGATGTCGTCAATCTCAGCCCCCACCACCAAGGGCAGCACCATCTCTTTAATGGCGCTCACCGTGGTCTTGAAGCACACATAGGAAAAGCCGTCGCCCCAGCCCACGATGCCATCGTCCGTCTCCAGCCTCAGAAGCGCGATCTGCAGATGGGTCCACTTGCCGGGCATCAGCCCGGTCTTGGCGCTGCCGTCGGTGAACGGGATGGCGATCGGGAAGACATCAGCTTTGGCAATGCGCATGGGGGCTCCTTGGGTGAGAGAGGCAGGGGGCGGGTTGTCAGGCCAGAATATCCTGCTCGGCCACCCAAGGATAGATCGCCGCGCTCTCTTTCCGCCACACAAGATAGAGCGGGCGCGTGAACTCCGGCGATCCCTCAACCGGGAAAAGCTGAGCCGCACGCACATGGGGCTCCGACAGGCGCTGGGGCAGGTAAGCCGAGCCGCCCTTCTGCAAAAGATAGTCCAGCGCCCAGCGGCTGGAGCTGAAGGTCATGTGCGCGGTTTCATCGCCCGGCCAGGCAAGAGTGTGTTGCCGCCGGAAGTCAGGCCCAAGATCCACATAGACATAATCGGGATGCCAGTCCTGCATCGGGCGCGGCACGGTGGAGACCTGGACCAGCCGATCCTCCAGCACCTGGCGCACCACCAAATCCGCCCCTGTAATGGGTTCAGCGGTGAGCGCGGCATCCACCAGGCCGCTGCCCAGCCAGCGCGTCAGCTCGCCCACATCGCCCGCCCAGGTTTCAAGCGCGAGATCTGGATGGTTCTGGCGGATCTGATCGAGCCAGACGGCCCCCGCCCCTTCCCACAGATCATAATGACAGCCGAAGCTGAAAAGCCCGGAAAAGCCGCGCGGCAACCCCACGGTCTTGCGCGCCTGCTCCCAGGCCTGGACCATCAGTTCCGCATGGCGCTGAAATGCAAAGCCCGCCTTGGTGAGCTCCGCCCCCCGGCGCGAGCGCACCAGCAGCTTCTGGCCCAGAGTCTCCTCTAGAACGTCCAGCCGCGTGGTGACCGTGGACTGGGTCACGTGGAGCTGCTCGGCCGCCTTGGAGAGGTTGCCCGTCTCCACCACGGCGAGGAAGGTTTGGAAGGCCGCTATATTCATCGGATTTCTCTATTCTATTTATCAGATAAATTCGTTTTCTTAATAGAAAAAAGTGCCGCATACTTCTGCTCACCATTGAAATGAGGTGCCTTGAGATGGATTTCAGCATTCAGCTTTCAGCCTACTATCCCGACAAGAGCTATGGCGGCGACCGGCTCTATGCAGACATGTTGGAGCAGGCGGTTCTGGCCGACCGGCTGGGTTATGAATCGGTGACCCTGACGGAGCATCACATCATCAACATTCTGATGCTGCCGGCGCCCTTGCAGTTCGCGGTGAAGATCGCCAGTGCCACGCAGCATGTGAAGATCATGACCGCCGTTGCCGTGCTGCCCATTCACGACATGCGCACCTATGCAGGCGAGCTGGTGGTGGCGGATATCCTCACCGAAGGCCGGCTCTTGCTGGGCGTCGGCCGCGGGGCCTGGAAGTTTGAGATGGACAGGCTGGGGGTGCCGCTGGAAGACAGCCGGGAGAAGTTCGATGAGAGCCTCAACGTTTTGCAGGCGCTTCTCACCGAAGAGGAAGTGTCGTGGGACGGCAAGTATTACAAGTTTGAGCCCATGACCATCATGCCGCGCCCGGTGCGCGCCGGCGGGCCGCCCATGATGATTGGCGCGGTGACCCCTGAAGCCATCTACCATTCCACCAAGCGCGGCTTTCACATTCAGACCACGCCGCTGTCGGGCGACCATCAGCGGATGCTGGACCAGGTGGACGCGTTCCACCGGGGCAAGGCGGAGGCGGGCGAGACGGGCGAGGGTCTGACCTTGTCTCTGTCGCGCGTCGGGTTCCTGGCCAATGATGAGGCCGACAAGCGGGCGAAGATTGAGGCGGCCAACGATTATTACAGCCGGTTCGACAATCTCTACACCGGTGCTGGTCTTGTGGATGCCGGCATGATCCGCCCCCTGCCCCGGGCCCAAAGCGCTGAGGAGCTGGGGGAGAGCATCCTGGTGTGCACCACCTCTGAGATGATCGATAAGCTCGGCCCTTATGCAGAGGCCGGTGTCGACCGCATGGTGTTCAACATCAATTTCGGGGCAAGCCAGGAGGACACGCTGGAGGCCATTCAGCGCATGGCCGAAGAGGTGATGCCGCATTTTGCTGAAGCCCCACCGGCGGTTGCCGCAGAATGAGCGCGGTGATCGATTGCGCCTACACGGTGGAGGGCGACGGGCCGCCCCTCTTCCTGATCCACGGCATTGGCGCGGCGCGGGACACCTGGCGCTTTGTTCTGCCCACCCTGACACAGCACTTCACCTGCATCAGCTATGATCTGCGCGGTCATGGCGCGTCGCCCAAGCCGGATGGAGAATTTGGGTTGGAGGAGTTGGTGGCCGATCTGGAGGCTTTGCGGGAGAAGCTGGGGATTGGCGAGGCTCATTTTGCCGGTCACTCCCTGGGCGGCATGATTGGGCCTGCCTATGCGCGGGCGTACCCGGACCGGGTCCTGTCTCTTGGCCTCCTGTCCACGGCAGCGTTCCGCACCGAGGATGACAGCGCCAAGGTGTGGGCCGTGGTGAAGGCTATGGAAGAGAAGGGGATCCCTGAGGTTTTGGGAACCCTGATCGACCGCTGGTACACGGACCGGTTTGTGGAGGAGCGCCGGGATATTGTGGACCGGCGGCTGAAACAGGTGGTGGATACGGACCCTGAGATCTTCCTCAATGTGTTCCGCATCTATGCCGGGACAGAGATGAGCCCCTGGCTGCATGAGGTGACCGCGCGCTCCTTGGTGCTGACCGGTGAGTTTGATGGCGGCTGCAACCCGCGTTTGAACACGCAGATCGCCGAGGCTTTGCCGGATGCGGAATTGGTGATTTTGCCGGAGTTTAAGCACTCGATCCTGCTGGAAGCCGGCGACGAGGTGGCGCAGCATATGGTGCGGTTTTTGGGCCAATAAACGTCATCCCGGAATTTTGCGCGAGCAAAATATCCGGGACCCAGAAGCGATGAGGATCTGCGGCCCTGGGTCCCCGCTTTCGCGGGGATGACGGAAGTTCAGTACGCGGTGAAGTCGCTACCGCCAAAACTCCACACTGAACGCCACCTCCCCCAGGGGCGTCACATGGTGGGGCACCTCCGGCTCCACGATGCCCTTAAGCCCTGGATGAAGCTCCACCACCTCCCCGCTTGAGGGAATGGTGTAGCGCAGGCGTCCGGCGCTCACCTCAATCACCCCCCAGACACCCGCCTTGGTCTGATGATCCCGCAGCAGGCCTGCGGGCACCGTTTCTTCGGTGAAGACGGGGGTGCGCTTGTAAGGGCTGAGGCCTTCGGGGAGCTGTTTCATGGGGCCGGTGCAGTATGTTGGATGCCCACGGGCTGTTCGCCGCGCTTCAGGCTGTCGGCAAAGCCGTGGTTGCGGTCCCGGTGTCCGGCCTCATCGGCGCGCACGGCCACCACCACCTCACGCAACGTAGCATCAGGCGCCAGATCCCAGTAATCGATTGCAAGGCTCGGGGCTGCCACGTTCTCCTGTTGGCCTCTGTCGATTTGTTCCAGATACTGAGTGTAGCTGGTGACCGCCTCTTCCTCAAAATAGCCCACCACCCGGTGCGCGGTTTTGGGAGCGAACAGGTAGAGGAAGAAGTAGAAGTTGTAGAACACGGCCTGGGTGATCATGATCACCATGCGCTCAACCAAAGTGGGTTGGGCAATCTGCACAAACGTCATCAGATGCATGCGTTCATTCTCGGCCTCATCCAAGAGTTCACGCACCCAGCCGGCATCATCGCGGATATGGCGCAACGCCTTCAGGTGCTGCAGCAGACCGGCCACCATGCCCGGAACCGCGGCCACGGTTTCCAGAACAACAGCGCGATGGCCATAACGTTTGGCGAAGAACCGATCGGCCACGAAACGCAGCAGCTTTACAAAGCCAAACGCCACCTTGTCGCTGAAGTCTTCCGGAGGGCGATGGGTTTGAACCGTCTCAGAAGCTCGCGTGAGGGCTTTACCAGTCATCATTATCTCCTTCCTATTTCCAAGTGCTCAGAACGCTTAGTAGGCGACCGTGAACCGGGCCATCGGGTGTTGCGGCACCTCGGCTTCGTCCACCATCGCCACGGCAAAGTCCTCCATTGAGATCCTGGAGCTTCCTTTGCCATCCACCAGCAGATGGTCTGATCCGACGCGATAGCGCCCTGTGCGCACGCCAGGCTGCAGTTGTGCGGGCGGGCACAGATAGGCCCAATTGGCTTCGTGCTCATCTGCCAACATCTCGTATTGCGCATTGCTCGCACGGGCGATCGGCACAACTGACGTGGGCAGAAAGCCTTCTGCGGTCAAGACCGTTGCGTCCGTTTGGTCCGGCATTTTCAAACTTGCCGCACCCCCCACAATGAGCACCCGAATGCCGGCCTCAGCGGCTGCATCCAGCACCGAGCGGGTGAGCGGCACAAGGGCCTCTTCGCCGCCGTCAGGCGGGCGGACGGCACTGATCGCAAGATCATGGCGGGCCATCAGGTCGGCGATCTTTTTTGTGTCGGCCACATCGGCCACAACACCGCTGACCTCAGGCGGAAGCGTGTCCAGCTGGCTCGCGTTGCGCACCACAGCACTCACCTGGTGTCCGCGCCTTGCAGCTTCGGCCACAATGCGGCGCCCCACGTCACCTCGGCCACCAAATACTATGATCTTCATTGTCTCTTCTCCTTTGTCGGGTTGGTCAAACATCAAGCTGCTGCAAGTTTTGGCATCCGCACGGCACGCTGGGAGAGCCAAACACTGAACAAAACTATGAGAACCCCAGCCATTTGCAGTCCGCCCAAGCGCTCATCAAGGGCCCACCAGCCGAGCACCAAGGCGGTCACCGGGCTTAAGAATCCTAAGGTGGAGACCAGGGCCGGCTCCAGACGGCTGACCCCTCTGAACCAGAGCAGGTAGGTGAAGGCCGCACCCACAAGGCCCAAATAGGTCAATCCCAGAACGTTCTCAGCGTTAAGATCCGGCAAGGGCGGCTCTGCCCAAAGGGCAAGCGGCAAAAGCAGCACACCACCTGCGGTGAGCTGCCATGCGGTGAACGTCAGCAGGGAGACCGGCGGCTGCCATTTGCGGCTGAGAACGGTTCCTGCCGCCATGGAGGCCGCGCCGCTTAAGCCTGCGGCCACGCCGACAGGGTCGAGGCTTGCGGCGGGACCGAGCACAAGCAGGGCAACCCCGCCAAGCCCGGCGCCCGCGGCCACGATTGACAGTGCATGGACGGATGATTTCAGCACCAGGTGGGCCAGAAAGATCACCAGCAAGGGCTGCACCGCACCCACTGTCGCCGCCACGCCGCCCGGCAAACGGTATGCGGCCACAAACAGCATGGACCAAAACAGGGAAAAGTTCAGCGCACCCAGCACCAACGCCCTGCCCCACCAAATGCCGGAGGGAAGTTGGCGCACCAGCACAAGCAAAAGGAGCCCCGCCGGAAGCGCCCGCAACATGGCCACCGTGATCGGGTATCCGGCTGGCAGATATTCCGTTGTGACAAAATAGGTAGTGCCCCAGATGGCCGGTGCGAGGGAGGTGAGCAACAGATCGGTGGAGCGGGTCATGTGGCGGTCTCGTGATTTATCTTGATGTCAAGATAGTTTATTTTATCTTGACGTCAAGATATTTTTTGGTTTAGACCCTAAGCTATGGATCACGTTGACAAAATTCTTGCTCAGTGGGGCCAGGAGCGGCCGGATCTCGACGTTGCGCCCATGGGGTTGATTGGCCGCATAAAGCGGCTGAACCTCATTCTTGGTCGTGAGATGGAAAAGACTTGGGGGGCTTTCGGCCTCAATGCGGCAAGCTTCGATGTTCTGGCCACTTTGCGCCGCTCCGGCCCGCCCTTCAGCCTGTCTCCGAGCGCGCTTATGGCCTCAACCATGGTCACGTCGGGCACCATGACCAACCGCATTGATCAGCTCGAAAAGGCCGGCCTTGTGGAGCGCAAACAGAGCCCTGACGATGGCAGGCGTTTTCAGATCAGTCTGAGCGAGAAGGGGTTTGCGTTGATTGATGAGGCAGTGAGCGCGCATGTTCACACTCAAGGCGCCTTGGTCGCAGGCCTTTCGAAAGAGCAGCGGCGCGCGCTGGATGATTTGCTGAAGAGCTTCTCGGCAAGCCTCGAACAGGACTAAATTGCCACCAAAAGCGTGTTTATTTTCTTGAAAATAGTCCTTGACGTGGATGGATATGTTCTCTATATGTTCCCTGCCTGTCCTCTTCCGAGGGCATCAACCATGGTGGTACCAGGAGATGGAGGACAGGTGACGGTGCCTTGCCTAGTAGGGCGTCACTTCCCCAACGGCTTGGACCTGGTGGTCATTATGGCTTTGGAAGGTCTCATGGAGCGCTTACGCTACTTTTGCTCACGGACCGACTTCAGGCGCCT